>JAFWDK010000006.1 GCA_017513085.1 Clostridiales bacterium
ATCTGCTACTGCAGTCTCGTTTACTGCATACGTTGTGTTCTCAGGCAGATTCTCGATCGTTACACTCTCGCCTACTGCCAGGTTTGCTGTAACCTTCGTACCACTAAGGGTTCCGCCTGTTACGGTTACCTTGCTCAGATCTTTACCTGCAGGAACTGTCAGGTCGATCGTGATCTCAAACTTAGCTGTTGCCGCAATCTCATCACTGCCTGCTGCCTTGGTCTTGGTGACCTTCAAGTTACCGGTCTTTGCAAGGTCGTCAACCATCGTGATGAGACCTGAATCCTTATCTACGTTGTTCTTACCCTGTACGGTTGCGTCTGTGATCTTTCCATTCTCAACCGTGAATACGATATCTGTAGATACTTCGTAATCGCTGCCTTCCGGTACCGCTGTTTCTTTCAGCGTGTATGTACCATTCGGCAGGTTCTTGATCTCTGTCGCTTTAGTACCGGACTTGAACTGGATTCCGTTGCCTGTGTATCCGGTCGTTGCAGCTGCGCCTGTGCCGTAGTCAACAGTCACTGCGCCACTTGTTACCAGAGACTTCAGGTCGATGGCTGTTGTTCCGTCTACGCCTGTCAGTGTCAGCGTTGCTCCAGGAAGCTCATTTCCTGCTACATCCAGGGCCTTCTTGCTGATCGTTACGTTGCACTTAGTTTCCTCATATTTGTTATAGACATCAATACAGTCCGGACCGTAGTCAAGATCATCAACTTTCTTTTTTGAATCACAGTATTCGATCTCTTTTGACATCACATAATTGCTGATACCTGTTAGATCCTCATGCGCATCATACGTAGCGCCAACAGGAAGTCTTCTGATATTGATATACTGATCACCCTTAAGATAGCAGGTAACTGTATTAGTATTCCTGTCAACAGTATAAGAAGCTCCATCGCGTTCATAAGGATTGAGGATAAGTACCGAATCCCAATCGATTGTTCCATTTGTGGGTGGAGTAAACTCTACAACGATCTTAAACAACTGATCTCTTGCGTCCGTACCCTCAACATGCTTAACGACCTTAACGTCGTAAACATGATAAGTATCCTTAAACTCAATAGTTTTAACTTCACCAGGATTCAGAGTAAACGTTTTGGTCTTAATAGGATCTCGGTTAGTCTCATTACGTCTTGTTACTTGTTCATCACTTCCGTTAATCGTATAAACAACAAATATATTCATTCCGGAAGCGTTAGTAAGGATCTCCGTAACAGTATATGACTTGGACAGATCAGTAACAGGAATATCTACGGACTTGTAGCTCACATAATAACCATTGCCCGGATCACTGATAGTGAACTTACTTGTGTCACCGAGATTTCCTCTCCAGATCTCTGTTCCGTCCTGATCATTTACAACAAAAGTCAGATTATTCTTATCTGCAGTTGAAAGATTAGACAGCACGCCATAGATCGTCTTTGTAATGTTGATCTTAGCTTTCTCATACTTGTTATTTACAACTGCTTTATGCTCTACGCCGTCTCCGGTAAGAGTGATAAATGCTGAAGCCTGATCATAATCAGAGGATACCTCTCCGATTTTGGTGTTTCCATCATAATACTCAATGTTAACCAGAGAATAGCCATCGGTCAGTGCAGAAGCACCTTCAATGACACGGCACTTTGTTCCTACCGGAATTTTAGACAAAGTAACGCTATTCGCCGCACCTGCTTTGATAGAAGTAGAATACGTCGTGCTTGGTTTTGTAATAGGAGCAGCACCATTCACAGAATAAGCAACCGGCGAGTCAAACTCTACTGTAATCGGATATGTCTTATCCGGATCATATCCGTCACCGGTAATATTCTTTACGATCTCAAGGCTACCCTCGTGCTTGTATGTGTAATCATTGGTAATGGTGATCTCACCTGTTTTAGTGGTGTCGTTGATCGCGACTTCAGACTTTGTCGGATCGCCCGTAACCTCATATGTAGTTACAAGATCGAAGTGAACGTTTTCGGAAACATTCTCGTTCTTCTCTACCACTTTATAATTTCCAGGATTCTTGAGGGCAACCTCAACCGTCTCACCATCTGTAATGGTGAAGCAGTAAGGATCAATACCGTTATTGATCTCTTCTCCGGCAGTATTGATGTATTTGTTCGTATTCGTATTCAGTACAGCAAACGCATATACAGTATTTGTATATGGATAGGTACCGGTTACATTTTTCTTAACACTCAACGCGTAACGCGTATAGACATTTTTAATTGTTCTACTTGCCATCGAATTGGAATTTAACGTAAACGTCTGTCCATTCTCATAATTGACAGCAAAAGAGTATCCGGGAATCTTCGCAGAATCTTTTTCTTCTAAATGATAAACACCTGTTGGAATCAGCTCAGAAACGAATCTATTCTGATATCCGGCACGTACTTTAATATAATACGGTGTAGTTTCAAAAGTTACTGTGCCGTTTCGTTCTGTATAGTACTCACCCTTAGAATTGATGATTGCAATTTCATATTCTTTATCCGCGTAGGAAGGATCCAATCCTTCTACATTCTTAATAATTTCTACGCGTTGCTTATAAACCTGATCATAGGTATTCGTTATGATATAAACGCCGGTTTCATATTGCTTGACAGGGCTCTGGGTTTTTACCGTATATTCTTTAAAAACATAACTGTCGCTTCCTGTCTTATCACCACCCGTCTCCGTGATAGTATACTCACCGACAGGAACATTCTCGAAACGCTTTACACCATTCGTAAAATCAGCCCAACTAAGCGTAACCGTAGTAAAGTCATCCGGTCCTGTGACCGTAAATGAAAGATTATCCAGACCTCCGATCTGATTAAGGATATCATTGTTATTCTGGTTATAGAAATATTTCCGAATCTCCAAATTGTTTTTCTGGCGTGTGTATTTATTCTCCAGAGAAACATCTCTATTCTCGTTAGGATTAGAAGAGGTCAGTACCTGCGGACCTGTGAATGTCACACTATAGCCTGGAACTTCGGCAGACTGTCCATTCTCTTCAATAACATAGAGAGTGTTCAATTTCAATCCGTAGATCGTTAGGCTTTCTCCGATACCAACGGACAGATATTGCTTCGTAGTACTGGTTTTACCATTTGTATCGACAATATACTGATTCGAATTGTTATCTCTTAAAGCAAACTGAATCTTCTTTCCGGCAAAAGCATCCGGGATCGTGCTTGGTTCTTGATCATCGATCGTAATTTTCTTCGTAACGGTGATCTGTGTGGTATTATCCAGATCTGCCTTCTCATAAGTATTGTTGATAACAACATTCTTATTATCCTGGTTATTCAAGGCAATTGTCGCAGTCGGATAATCACTGTTTGCATCCAGCGAAGTCTGGGCGCCATCGACGGAAATCGTAGTCGCTGTCAGCGAATATCCGCGAATATCGCCTTCTTCCTCAACAATTGTATATTCACCGGGTTTCAGATCGCTGATCTGGATCGTCCGATCCTTACTCAATTCGAAATAATGCTCTTTGGTTTTCAGGGTTCCGTTATAGTCCTGAACATACTGTTGGCCTTTTTTCACAGCCACCTTATATGTCTTGTTCGGATCTTCACCATCCAACGTTTTTGTTAACTGTAAAGAAGCTTTTTGATCTTTTTTGACCTCATTGAAAAAAGCACCCAGTGAGAATTCTGCACCGGACATATCCTTGTGATCCTCACCGCCATACGCATTACCTGCTGCTTTATCTTCAGCGGAGAGATACATCTTTGTTGTAACGACAAAGTGGATATTTCCATTAAAATTGGTAATATCAACTTGAATATCGATTTCGCCATCAGAGAGCAACACATTATCGAGGCCGTCTTCTTTTTTCAATTCTTTAATCACATAATAATGTGTTTCTCCCACGACCGGGTCGATATCGCTGGCCTTATACTTCAGTGTCGGGAAAGTAATTTTGCTAAAGGCATCATTTTTAACAGTGGTCGCAGTACCGATCGTTTTCTGATAGTCGCTCTCTGTTTCCTGGAAAGTAAAAGTATAATCTCCGGCAGAAAGTTGAATGCTGTTATCTTCTTCCGGAACACCTGTCTTGTTTTGGGTAAAAGCTTTTCGAGCAGCAAAATGCAGGTCACTCTCACCATTGTCGATTTCAAAATCTTCACGGTCATGATAAATATAGTGGAATTCACCATCTGTCACGATCGTTTTTCCTGCTGCCGCGATCCAACCTGCACTAGAACCTACAACATTACCTGTTGTTCTCGGGTTCGGAACCAGGAAGAGACCCGCAGTAATATCATAGTCTACACTAGATGCATTGGGGATATTCCAAATGATACTTCTGGCAATATACTTGTCAACATCTTTATTGTGATCAGAATCATCACCTTTGCAAGTTGTATCCGTATCAATCTGCTTTCCGGCTGTCTCAACACGGTATTTAGACATTTTGGTATAACCGTCAGTGAGTAGATTGAACACAACTACAGTACTCGGATCCTTCTTAATCGTAAGACCGCCTGTTGTCCCAATCACGTTTTGAAGTTTGGAATCTCCCGGTACATTGATATAGATCGTTGCATCCTTATATGACGGGTCGGTAAGATCGATCGTCGCATGCTCTCCATCAGAGAAAGCAGCAATCTTGTCACCATCAAAGGCATTCTTGGTCAGCATTGTATCGGATTGACGCTTGATATTGACAAGCATGGTATCAATACTCAGTTCCAGGTCCGCCTTTTCATAAGTTCTATAGACCGGAACACCCTTGAAGTCGGTATTATACTGAAAGCGATTGTTTTCAACCAGTTCCTTGGTAGTATCAAACACGAACTTCATTCCATCTCCGCCAATATAGGTCTGGCCGAAAATAGCCTTCGATCCGGGTGCGATATCCGCGATGATAAACTGAGCCGGTTCTGCGCCAGCCAGGTCGACGTCACAGTTTTTATCCGCATTTATGCGGTAAAGCTTCGTCGCAAAGGTCGTCTCCATATGACCGACCAGATGCAATTCTTCGCCACTCACAATACCATAGTTCACAGCACGCTCCAAAATCGTACTGTAATTGACTAGGCTTGCCGAATCGAAATCCGACACGCCGGCATCCGCGGCAACTTGCGGAACATAAAGGCTCTTCAAGCCTTTTTCTTTGTTTGACCTCTTGAATGCCATCGTTCCAACCACCAACGAGGTCACGAGAACCAAACTAGTCGCTCCAAGGAATTTTTTGTTTCTGAAAAGTCGTTTCATGCTGTCTCCTTCATTCTGTCTTTTTTGCCAAATTCATACCCGACTACCACATCATGGCAGTTATAATTACTTAATTTTATATTCTAAATGGAAAGTGTTCCAATTCAATTCAGATTTTTTGACTTAATTGTAAACTTATAAGATTTCCATCAATCCGAAATAAAAATTTAATAATCCTTTCTTTCGTGATATTCACGTAACAAAAAAGATCCCGAAGGATTTCTCTTTCGGGATCTTGTAAAGTCGAAACCGAGTCAGAACTCACGCCTTGGCAGCATTAGCAGCCTTAGCCATTCTGGACTTCTTTCTAGCCGCTGCATTCTTGTGAATATATCCCTTAGCAGCAGCCTTATCGAGTGCAACCTGAGCGTCCTTAACGAGCGCTGCGGAATTATCATCAGATGCGGCGATAGAAGCCGTTGCCTTCTTGACAATGGTGCGCATCTCGCTCTTCTTCATCTTGTTGGCCAAAGTCTTCTTCTCAGTAACTTTAACACGCTTACATGCAGACTTGATATTCGGCATTTCCTTCACCTCCATCATTATTATCTTCAATTAGACACCGAGATATTTTATCATGGTTTATTCATCGATGCAAGAGCATTTTCGAGAGTTTTTTACTTTTTTACCATCTTTCTTTGCAAACACTCACTCTTTCGACCACATTCCCTTTGTTGCTTCGTATAAACCTATACTCGTGGCAATAGGCAGATTGAGACTGTCGATCCCGTCTCCGTGGTCGATCCGCACAGGTTGCCCAATACTGGAAAACGCCTCTGGAAGTCCGGTTGCTTCATTTCCCATGATCAGCGAAAATGGTTTCTCGATCTTCACCTCATGCAAAAGTTTGCTTCCGTCAAGCATGAACGGATACAAGTGCCGTTCTTCCTTGTTATTATTTTCAATATATTCTTTCCAGGAGTCGAAATATTTAAAGTTCAATCGTGAAAGCGCTCCCATGGATGCCCGGATCACCTTCGGATCGAAAAAATCCACTGCAGGTCGGATAATCGCAATGTTCGGTACACCAAATCCTACCGCGCTTCGTATGATCGTTCCCGCATTTCCTGCATTAGAAGGATTGACCAAAACCACATGGGAAGCTTTCGGATCCAGTTCACAACGGTATTTTCTTACCATGGCGATCACATAGCAGTTCTCTTTCTGAGAAAGAATAGAAAAGACTTTATCGTTCACTTCCAGCGGAATACCATATTTTTCACATATCCTCCCAATCTTCTCTTTTGTTTCCGATTCATGAAAAGCACTATGCAGATATACTCTGGAAACATTCTTGGGGCGGATATTCAGATATTCCATGCTCACCGTAGCCCCCAGGCAATATGTCTCAAAATCTTCTTTTTTATATCGTTTAACTGTCGCCATCAGAGCCTCACTATACGATCTGCTGTCAGCATGCTCTGCAAAAGCGATGCCATATCGTCACAAACGATCCGGGCATCCTCCGGCATTCTTCCAAGATAAAACAACGATTCATTACATGCTTTCACTGTGATCTCACGATCCAGGATCGCCTTCCAACAGGAGAAACACTCGCTTTCCGGCAACAGAAGCTTCACTCCGTCGTGCAACAGGATGATCTCATCCGGTACAGCCTTAGCAGTTGCCAGACTCTTAAGGGAATGAAGCATCAACTCCCGGCCATGTTCTTCTGAGTCTGCATCTCCTTTGTTATCGCCGACTATCTCTCCTTCGATGACAAGCACGACTCTCTTCGGCCGTTCGTCCTGTCCCACAAGAGCAAACTGCGGCTCAACCTTTGTCGTTCCCTGATTGCGGAATCCTCCGATCTCCATACTTATGCTTTCTCCTTATTTTCCTTCGGTGCATCCGCAGGTTCACCACCCAACAGGGCGATAGCTCTCGGAACAGCATCTTTGCTGTTTCCCCACGGCTTGCTCTGGTTTCTATAATCGAATTTCAATGTGAACCACTCCACATCCTTGATCATCTCATCCAGGCCCTGATTGTGCGTCGCGGCCAAAGCACTGACAAATTCCGCCGCTTCGTTCTGGCTCAGTTCTTTTGCAGCAGCACGGAGCAGTTCCGCAACATGCGGCAGACAGTGATAGGTCTTTGTAGCAAAAGTATCTCGGAACGATTGATCCTGGAAGTATAGCCACATGATGACTTCCATATAACGATCCATCGTTGTCTTGATCTTGTCACAGATAATACATGAATTCAGACGCTCATCGATCTTATCCGCCAGTGCTGTCAATCTCTTCTTGTACTCTGCATCTTTTCCTTTCAGAAGTGTCTTCTTCTCCGGTGCGGCTTTCTCCCACATCGGATCAGTATCTTTCTTCACGTCCTGAATATGTGTATGAAGCATCAATCCCATTCCCAGACGGTTGATCTCGCGACCAAACATCTTGTTTAAGTGATCTCCGCAAAAGCCGGACTTATTCGTCAGTACTCTTGTGTCCGGTTCCATCAGAGATGGCCCGAGATAATAGTCCAGCGCATCGGATTCCACTTTTTGCTTCAAAGCACAAAGCGGGCAGGCGCAACTGGAAGAATACGCATCGTTCACCGGAATCGTGTATATCTTTTCAACTTTCATTTTTCCCTCCTAAGCCGGATCTTCGTGGATCAGACGCTTCGCCCGGACATCCACCGCTACCATATTGATCGAAGAGTACTCCTCAATATAACGTCCCAATCTCTGTTGCGCCGTAAGAAGCACTTCCTGCGCATTAAACCCGTAGTAAAGCTCCAGATCGATGCTCAAGACGACGCCGTAGACGCGCTTTTCAGAACGAAAGCCCACAACATCGTGAACGCCCTGAACTTTCCGCAAGATGATCTTAACCAGATCAAGAAGCGCATCGTCCGAGATCGAATAACTGCCCAAACTCGAAAATGTCGGACGCACGACCGTTCTTTCCGTATCCGGCGCTACAGGCTGCACGCCACGTTCCTTATCCCATCTTCTGCGAAGCCGGTTCAACGGATCCGAGAAGTATCCGGAAAACTCGTGCTTGATTTCCATGCTGGGAACAGGGATCGTATGCATGCCTTCACGCATTCGCGTATTTCTGGCCTGAGTGATCTCCTCTTCCGAACTGACATCCTCGATACGGATCAGCATGGCCGGCTGATTCAGCCAAAGATTGTTGCAGATCTTCTGTAGCATGGCATCAGACGTACCAAGGATCATGAGCGTGGACGGAAGGTTTTCCGCAAGTGCTCTTCTCATTGTCGCCGATCGGCTCGGATCCTCAAAAAGCGCTTGCCTCACCGACTCGAGTTTTGTCGGTGCTTTTTTCGCAGAGTTACCGGCCACAATACGGCTTCCGTTGATCAGAAGTCCGTCATCAATGATGTACTTAATCGAATTCTGCTTGGCGACACGGATTGCTCTGGTACTCTTGCCTGTTCCGGACGGTCCTACAAAAGCAACTACCGCGATCGATGAAAGCAGGTCACGCATTTCCTGTTCATCGCTCGCGGCAATTTCGATCTGTCGTTCCGTACGCAGATGCGCACGCGTATCTACGTTTTTCTCTAAACGGCGAAGAGTTGCCCGAAGTTCCGGAATAAAAACGCCACGACGGGACGCACCTTGTTTTTCCTCAAGGTGTTCAGCCTGATCCTTGCCCTTCGGTTTTGGCAACTCCATACTTCTACCTTTATACCTTTATAAATAAGTATCAGTTATCCCAGTTATTGAAAACTTCCTGAACGTCATCGTTCTCTTCAAACTTTTCAAGCATCAGTTCCAACTTGGAACAAATGTCGGGGTCTTCCACCTTAGACCAGTTCAACGGAACCGGGCCAAGTGTCGAATCTACGAAAGTATATCCTTTCGCATCCAGAGCATCCTTAACTTCATAATAAGCTGCCGGATCAGTCAGGATCTCGTAATATCCATCTTCCGCGCTGAAATCTTCAGCACCGCAATCCAAAGCATCCATCATGACCTGTTCTTCATCATCAAATTCCTCGGAATCGATCAGGATCGTACCCTTGTCCTGGAACATAAAGGAAACGCTTCCGGAAACGCCCATGTTTCCGTCATACTTATCAAAGATATGACGCACATCCGCTGCCGTACGGTTTCTGTTATTAGTCAGCGCACGCACCATAATGGCAATTCCACCCGGACCATATCCCTCATAAACGATTTCTTCGTACTCATCACCTTCACCGGCACCAGCCGCCTTCTTGATGGCACGGTTAATATTGTCGTTCGGCATATTGGCCGCCTTAGCCTTCGCAATAACATCCTTCAGCTTGGAATTGTTCTCCGGATCAGGTCCACCGGCCTTAACCGCCACCATGATCTCCTTGGCTACTTTAGTAAAAACGGCACCCTTTGCCGCATCCGATGCTTCTTTCTTTCTTTTAATATTATTCCACTTGGAATGTCCGGACATAAAAAACCTCCAAAAAAATAGTACACGATATTATATCATCTATTGTTTTATACGCCAACTGATCGTTTTATATGCTTTTTCCGAAAACTTACCCGAAAAGCATATTGAAAAAAGCATATCCGAAATATCCGACTGCGGCACCCGTAGCCAACAGAGTACCCAAATACTTGACGTTTCTTCCATTTCCGATTGCACACCGGGAAATCAGATAAACCACCGCACACACGATAGCCGGGACCACTCCGATGCATCCACAAAGAATGATCGCAAAAAGATCCGACGTTCTCAGCGCCTTCATCTTATCACTTTTGAAATAGGATTGTGACTTCTTAGACAAGCTATTGATCATTATCGCCAGCACCACAGCCAAAAGTCCGATAGCCGCCGCAATCAAAATCTCAATCAGAATATCCGCAAAAAGGCCGGCCGTACTCTTATCCGATGAAGACACAGTCCATCCGAGCTTGTCCGACAAAGCCGGACCCATCGCACGGAAAAGCACTTGCACCGCAAGATCGATCAGAAGTGCTACCGAAAGATTGTACATGGACGAACCGGTATCTTTCATGATCATCATTTCGACGATCACGATATTGATCATAATAAACAGTGCACAAAGCACTATAAACGGGAAAAGATTTTTCTTTGGGTCAACAGGATCCAGGAACATGGAAAGATGGGTAACTGCCATCAGAATATACATAAGACCTGTCAGACTCTCGATCTTAATGTATCTGGAAGAAATCGGAGTCTTGCAGTATCTGCACTTTCCTCCAAGGAAAAGCCAGCTGAAGATCGGTACCAGATCAAGCGCTCCGAGTTCGTGACCACATGTCATGCACATGGAATGACCTTTCACTATGGTCCTGTGTTCCGGTATACGGTATATACAAACATTCGTAAAACTGCCAATAACGGCACCAAACATGCCGGCCATGATTATATTGATAATCGTAAACACCAAATCAACGTTCATTCGTTCACACTCCTATCCATTTAACATTATTACAAAAAAAGAATTATTTCAATTGCCACTTTCTTTTTACCATTAGGCGTTTGTGTAATTTCAACAAAATATCGATATTCCGTTCTAAAATATTCATAATCAGTTGCAAAATCGTTGTTTTCCATGTATATTTATTGAGAAAAACTGATGAGTATTTGTGTTGGCTTATAGGGTTACAATGAGATGACAATTCTGTTCTTGGGTGAGAACGAATTGTAATTATTTGATTTCACTTTTAGTCTATACAACGCCCTGTTTTGGGTGTACATTACTATTATCAGCAAAATTAGATATTTGGGTCGAGACGTCGGTCCATATCTCTTTATGCTAAAACGTACATCAGTTTGGGAGGGTTTGATGAAGCGATTAGGTGACATTCTTATCGACAGTGGCTTTTTGTCACAGGCAGAATTGCAGGAAGCTCTTGAGGCACAGCGATCTTCTCCGTCCAAGAAACGTTTGGGTGAAATCATTGTTGAGAAAGGTCTTCTGACCGAACTGGATATCCTTAGAGCAATTTCGAGCCAGTATGAAATTCCGATTATCGACTTACAGCAAGTTGACATTGACCAGGAAGCAACCAAGGTCGTTACTGAGCAGTATTGCGAAGAGAACTTGATTATTCCTGTTGCTTTTGACCAGGACAAACTGGTCGTTGCTATCTATGACCCGTTGAACATTCTTGTAACTGATGACCTCCGTTTCCGTACAGGTAACGATATCGTTACGCTCCTTGCTCCGAAGCAGCAGATCCTCACCGCGATCAAGATGAATTATGGTAGAGAAGTTGCTAAGCAGGCTTCTGATGAACTTGCTGCCGATCTTGATCTCGAGGATATGAAGAATCTGGCTGACGAGATCACAGACGAAGTAAACAACGCTCCTGTAGTTAAGCTCGTTAACTCCATGATCGACTTCGCTATCCGAGCAAATTCTTCCGATATTCACATCGAACCGATGGAAGATCGTGTTCGAGTCCGTATCCGTATCGACGGTGTGCTTTCCGAGATCATGAATAACCCGGTTGCCGCGAAAGACGCGATCATCACACGTATCAAGATCATGTCCGGCATGAACATCGCCGAGAAGCGTATCCCTCAGGACGGTCGTGTACAGACCATGATCAACGGTAAGCCTGTTGACATGCGTGTATCCGTTCTCCCTACGGTACATGGTGAGAAAACCGTTATCCGTATCCTTGCTAAGAACGACGCAAATCTTAATCGTAAGTACTTAGGCATCAGTGAACACAACAACGCGATGATCGACAAGATCGTCAAAGTTCCTCAGGGTGTTTGCCTTATCTCCGGTCCTACCGGTTCCGGTAAGACAACTACTCTTTACACACTCCTTTCCGAAAAGAATACTCCAGAAACAAATATCGTAACTGTTGAGGACCCGGTAGAAATTCAGATCCCAGGTCTCAATCAGGTACAGGTTAACGCCAAGGCCGGAATGACATTCGCAAGTGGTCTTCGTTCTATCCTCCGTCAGGACCCGGATATCATCCTCGTCGGTGAGATCCGTGACGGTGAGACTGCCGAGATCGCAATGCGTGCTGCTATTACCGGTCACTTGGTTTTCAGCACGATCCACACCAACGATGCTGTTTCTTCCATCAACCGTTTGATCGATATGGGTATCGAGCCATTCATGGTTTCGACAGCTGTTATCGGCGTTGTTGCTCAGCGTCTTGTTCGTCGTATCTGCACGAACTGCCGTGAAGAATATGAACCGGGTCCGGATGAAGTCGAGCTTTTGAAACTGCAGCCCGGACAGAAACTCTATCGTGGCGCCGGTTGCTCCGAGTGTAACGAGAAGGGTTATAAGGGACGTATTGCTATCCATGAAGTTGTAATTATGACCAAAAAGATGAGAGCGCTTCTTGAGCGCCGTGCTTCAGAAGATGAGATGCGTGCATTGGCAATCTCTGAAGGAACATTGATGTTGGCTGATTCTGCTGCACAGTTAGTACTGGAGGGTATTACAACCGTTGCAGAGATGAGTAAAGTAACATATTCCATTGACGGTTAAGGAGGAAAGAAAGTGGAAGAATTTACATTAAGTATGGATGCCATTCTCACAGAGGCTGTTCGTCGCCAGGCGTCCGATACGCACATCACAGTTGGTCTGCCACCTATGATCCGCGTACACGGCGAACTCATGCCCCTCAATTCCAACATTTTGACACAGAGTGACACTGAATATCTCTGCAAATCTATGTTGGACAAGTCCAGACAGCAGTATCTCAATGAGCGTGGTGAGATCGACTTCTCTTACGTTGTTAGAGATTACAGCCGTTTCCGTTGTAACGTATTTAAGCAGCGCGGTAGTTATACTCTGGCTGCACGTACTATCACAACAGAAATTCCGACATGTGAGCGTCTCGGACTTCCTGAATTGTTTAAGGATCTGGCTCTGAAACCGCGTGGATTGATTCTTGTAACAGGTCCTACGGGTTCCGGTAAATCAACTACTCTGGCCGCCATGGTTGGTCACATCAACCAGAACCGCCGTTGTCACGTTCTCACTCTTGAGGAACCGATCGAGTATCTGCACCGTCATGGTGAGTCGATGATCAACCAGCGTGAAGTTCACGAAGATACCCTCTCTTTTGCTAATGCTCTTCGTGCTGCTCTCCGTGAAGACCCGGACGTTATCATGGTTGGTGAGATGCGTGACCTCGATACGATCAGTACAGCTATCACAGCTTCTGAAACCGGTCACTTGGTTATGTCCACACTCCACACCAGTGGTGCTGCCGACACGATCAACCGTATCATCGACGTATTCCCGCCGCATCAGCAGGATCAGATCCGTGTTCAGTTGGGTACAGTTCTTGTTGCGGTTATCTCTCAGACACTTCTTCCCCGTGCGGATGGTGCAGGACGAGTAGCTGCATTTGAGATCCTGATCGCAAATGACGCTGTTCGTAACCTTATCCGTGAAGGTAAGACATATCAGATCGATAATACCATTGCGACTAACCTCAAACTTGGTATGTGTTCTCTTGACTACTATCTTGCCGAGCTTACTAAGAAGGGTCTGATCACACGTGAGACTGCTATCTCCCGTTGTAAGGATCCGGATGAATATCGCCGTTACCTCGCTTCCGCCGGCACTGCGAATTCTGTATCTAATGGTCTATTTAACTCGTTGGAGTACTAATAAATAGAAAACAAAGAAGGAGGTTTGCTTCATGCCAAATTTCAAATATGAAGTAGTCGACGCAAGTGGACGTTCAAGCAAAGGTGTCATAGAAGCCGCTACCATGGCAGATGCTTCGAAGATGCTCCGTGCTGACGGTCGTTTCATTGCCTCTCTTGAACAAGACAATGGCTCAAGTCTTTTGACAATGAACGTCGGAAGTCCAAAGCTGAAGACAAAAGATCTCATGATTATCACGAGACAGCTTTCTTCTCTTCTGAGTGCCGGTATTACAGTTATCCGTTCTTTGGATATGTTGTATCAGCAAATGGAAAGTAAGAAGGCGAAGGCAGTTATCGGTTCCATCTATGAGTCGATCCAATCCGGTAAAACATTGTCGGAAGCCTTCCGTGAACAATCCAAGGCTTTACCTACGATCATGATTTCTATGATTTCTGCAGGTGAGGAATCCGGTCGTCTTGACGAAGTAACCGCAAGATTGGCTGCTCACTTTGAGAAAGAGCAAAAGTTGAAGAATAAAGTTGGTGCCGCCTTGGTATATCCTATTATTCTTGCCGTTGTTACTCTCGGTATTACTGTCGGTTTGATGACCCTCGTAGTTCCGAAATTCGCTGAAACATTGAACTCCCTCGGTGGTGAGCTCCCTGGCCT
This sequence comes from Clostridiales bacterium, assembly GCA_017513085.1. Taxonomy (GTDB): domain Bacteria; phylum Bacillota; class Clostridia; order Saccharofermentanales; family Saccharofermentanaceae; genus Scatonaster. The sequence continues at coordinate 14,431 of JAFWDK010000006.1, forward strand.
CACCAAGGCAGTCATGAATTTCAGTGACAGCTTGGTAGACTTCTGGTACATCTATCTTGCTGTAATTCTTGGTATCATCGTAGCGTTCCGTATGTGGAAGCATTCAGAGAAAGGTAGCCTTTCCTGGTCCAAGTTCGTGCTTAAGGTTCCGATTTTCGGTAAAGCTCAAAAAGCAACCGCTGCTGCACGTTTCACCCGTACCATGGCTACATTGCTCCGAAGCGGTATCAGCGTACTGGACTCTATGGAGATCACGAGTCACACTCTTGGAAACAAATGGCTGGAAACACAGCTCTATGATTCCAGAAATGAAATCCGTAAAGGTTCTTCTGTTTCCCGTTCCATTCGTGGTATCAAGGAATTCCCTCCTATGATCTACGCTATGACAGCTATCGGTGAAGAATCTGGTACTTTGGATAGCATCCTTGACAAGGCAGCAGACTTTTTCGAGGATGAGGCAGATGCAGCTACTGCAAAGATGACAGCAGCTTTGGAGCCTATCATGATCATCATCATGGCTGGTGTCGTTCTTCTCGTAGTTGGTGCTTGTGGTCTACCAGTACTCACAATGTCCAGTAACATTTTGTGATGATAACTCGAAAGGAGATAAATTATGGCTTTAGGAAGTGGAAGCAGCAAAGAGATTTCGATTGACGTCTCTAGCTCAAACATGAAAATGGTAGTCGGCGGCTACAACCGCAAGACTGGAACGGTTCAGATCGATAAGTTCGGCATCGTCCCGCTCGAGTCTGATACTATCGCTGATGGTGTCATTTCTGACCAGTTTGGTGTAGTAATGGCGCTGAAAAATGCACTGGCTAAGTCCAATATTCAGGACAAGCGTGCGATCTTGACAGTTGAGGGTAGTTATCTTCACACAAGAGACCTGGAACTCCCTGCAGTAAAAGCAGAACAGCTCCGTGATATGGTCCGTTACGAGATCTTGGGTCAGGGCACAAACAACCGCGATATGATCGTTGAATATATCGTATATGACAAAGTACTTGACGAAGAAACCAAGCAGCAGAAGTACAAAGTACGTGCTACAGCAATTCCGAAGGATGTTGCCAATGACTTCCGTGAATTGATGAAGACAAGTGCTTTGAACCCGATCGCGCTGGATGTTAATCCGAATGCTATCCGTAAGCTTTTCAAAAGCGGAACGATCAACGGAACAACCAACATTGCATCCAACACTTTGTTGCTGATCGAGTTGTCCTCCAAGACAACAAATATCACTGTTTTGGATAAAGGTTTCCCGGTACTGACACGTCGTCTGCAGTTTGGTCACTCCAATGTGCGCCAGGTTGCTGAGACTGTTAAGAAGGTTCAGGGCAATTCTGCTAACAAGTCTTCCATCCTGACAAGACGTCTTCAGGTCGTTAAAGGTGAAGGTATTTCCAACGTTGATGTTTCTGATATCGATGTATGGCACGAGACAGTTAAGGACGAGCCTTCCTTGAACAGTGCAGTTTCTGCATACTTCAAGAGCTTGACCGATGCTATTTCCAGAACTGCTCAGTTCTCCATTTCCAAGTATCACTTGGATGCGATCAGCACATGCTTCCTCTATGGTAGCGGCGCTAAGTATCGCAAGATGGACAAAGAGCTTTCTCGTCAGCTTGGTACTCAGGTTGAAATTCTCGGTTCCCTTAACACAGTTCAGGGACCGAAAGACTTTATCTTATCAGACTATGTGAATGCGTGCGGCGCACTCATTCGTGACAATTGAAAGGAGGCGAGATTATGAGTTTAGCAAAATCAAAGAATGACTTTTCTAAAAGAGATATGAACTTCTTCTCTGAATTCAGCTCAGGTGCTTCTCAGAATTTTTCGTCTGCATTACCGGTCTTTCTTCTGTTCGCGCTCGGTATTATTATTGTGACATTGATCATCTGGATTGCTTGCAGCGTTTCTACGATGAAGAAGACAAACAGAGCAAACGAGTTGAGATCTACGATGAACTCTCCTGAGTATCTCGAAAAGCTGTCCAGAAAGGATCAGACACAGGCTGAGGTTGAAGAGTTAAGACAGTATAGTTACGTTATTTCCACACTGGAAGTAAAAGTTTCCGGAACTACTACTGCTGCTGCTGAGACTTTCACATCTGTTGTAGATGCTCTCCCGAACGACACAGTTCTCACCTTCTACGATGATACAAACGGAACTGTTGAGATCCACGGAACAAGTATTAACTCCGAGTCTCCGCTCAACTTTCTCAAGACTCTCTCAGACAAAGAGTTGTTCAGCTTTATTGAAGATTCCATCAAGCCTTTCGACCCGATTGCTGGTGGTTATACCGAAAAATCTCTGATTATGGCTGAAATGCGTTATGAATTCGTATTCAAGTGCACTCTCAAAGGTCACTATGCTGTTACATGGGCTCGTTTCCTTGATGGTCCGACACTTACACCTTTGACAGAGGTTTCTACAAATTCTTACAACGCAGGTAAGGACTACCTGATTCAGAGCGTTGCTACATACCAGACAGAGGGTGTCAACTATACTCTTACAAACATCAAGATCAATGGTGCTCCGGTATCCGCAGCTACATTGGCTGAAGCAATTGCTACAAACGAACTTAAGGGCAAAGTTGCTACAACGATGAATATCGAACTTGTATATACTGCGCCTGCAGAAGGTGAAGGAGGTGCTTCCTGATGAAGACAACAGGTGGTAGAGACACATTCTTATTGTTTGTTGTTCTCGTCTTGGTGATCGGTGCAGTTTGCTATATGTTCGTCATCAAGAGATCATTAAATAAGCTCAACCAGGCAAAGATCGATTTGGAGATCGTTGAGCAGGAAAAAGCTGAGAAAGATAAGATTATCGCTCAGGCAGAGGAATTGGACAAAGTACGTGAGGAGTTGAAGGCTTCTATCGCTGCTAAAGAGAAAAAGCTTCCTCCGGAGCTTCTTACTCAGACAATTCAGCGTAAACTGTATAAGCATTTCGAGGAAGCTGGCATTCCTTACTACGTAGAGATTGCTAACGACGCGAAGAAGTATGAATCCGTTACACTTCCGGATGGAACTTCCAGCCCTGATAGAGTTGCATATTCCAGCTACACTATTAGAGTTTCCGGTACAGACGGATGGTTGCTGACACACGATGAAGGCGACAAGATTCCTTTTGAAGTGTTCTATGAGCAGTCCATCTTGGATCAGACAATGGGTATTGGCGGTCAGAATGCAAATGGCGGTGCTACAACACCGAACAAGTCCGCTACTGAAGCTGGTATCGCTGACGTAAAAGCACTGAGAAGTGAAAAGTATGTTGGCTACAAGGAATTCATGGCAGCTATCCAGAAGATCCAGGCTGACGCTCCGGATTATGTAAAGATCACAGGCGTTGGATTTGAGGATCAGGGTCAGGGCTTCGGTTATTTCACAGCTGTTGTTAATGTATATTCTTATGAACTGGTTAACCGTATCTCTGATGCTAGCGAACAGAAGGGTATGAACTACATGAAGTGGGTCGGCTCCGAAAATATTGCAACAGGTGGTCTGGTTGGTCTTCCGAACTACTTCACACTCAGTAGCCCGAACTACAGTATTTCCGAGGATTCTCCTCTGTACAACCACTATGTATCTCTTGTAGATTTCAAGTTCAATGTTGATCGTCCGTTCGCAGCATGGAACATGTGGGGTTATGAATGGCTGACATTGAAGCCGATTCTCGATGCAGGCGTAGACAAGAATCCGCAGCTGCTCGAACTCGACATTCAGTTGCAGCTTGGTATGATCACTATGGAAGAATACACAAAACTGAGTTCTTTGATCATTGGTTCCGGCGTTGAGCTTCAGAATGGAGCAACACTCCCTGACGCAAATACTACACCGGCAACATAAGAACAATTGATTCAATCATCAAGGGAGCTGTCAAAAATGACAGCTCCCTTTTTTTGTCGTTTCTTCGTTTCGTACAGCAGGAAAGAATCGTGTTTCAAAGTATAACTATTCTTCTCATCAACACAAATGAATAATCTTCAGTCGCTCCGCCACAGAAAAGATCTCCTTGACCCCGATGGAGCAGGTGATGTGTCCGATATCCGAGATCTCGATTCTTCTACTACCTTTCTCATCCGTTGCAGTAGAATAATCCGTTTTAAACCACCATCTCGAACCGATAAGATGCTAATTCTTGTTATAGCGCTATTCTGCAACAGAACTGTTCTGGCGAAACACTTGGATCAAACAACTTGATTTTAATATGCATATTATGGAAAAACACCGTATCAAAGAACTTCAATAATTCTTCAAGCATTGTATATAATACTTATTTAAACCTATATATAGTGTCCTGAGTGAATTTAGACACAATTTGTCACAATTTAAAATCGTAACGTTATACACAATTTCAAATTGTAAATAAATATATCCTCGTTTCATCCAATTGACCGGATCGTCTGCAAAGCACTGAAATACAAGCATTTGACGCGGATCCAGGTTTCATGTTATTATATCAAACGAGTTCATGATTTATTCAATTATGCCATGAATTGTGACGGCCAAAAAATTTTTTTCACAAAAATGTGAAAAAACTTCAAAATTGGTATTGCATTTTCAGAATCACATGCTATAATGTAATTACAAACTCAATAAAACATTTAGGAGGAACTTATTATGAAGAAGATTCAGAAGAACAGAAAAGGTTTTACATTGGTTGAAATGGTACTCGTTATCGCGATTATCGTTATCCTAGCTGCAGTAGTATTCTTTACAGTAGCTGATTACCTCAACGCTGCTAAGGGCGCTACATCCAAGCTTTCTGAGCACAACAGCGCTATCGCTGCTGGTACAGCTGATATCTCTGCTAACCTGTAATTTCAATCTTGTAGCAATTATCGGGGGGGGCTTTAAAAGTCCCCCCTTTTTTTATCTTTGAAGCTATTGGTATTACTTAATTTCCGGATTCAATTTGTTTACAATTTAGTTATTGATTCTCAGTTCAGTGGTGTTATAATTATCTTGGTTATACTTGGAGGCAATTATGAATAAAATTTATAAAAACAGACGCGCTTTTACGCTTGTAGAAATTGTAATTGTTGTTGCAATTATTGTTTTGTTAGCCGCTGTTACTGGACTGTCCGTTTCTGAGTATATTTCTAATGCTCACGCTGGTTCTGAACAATTAAGTTCCAAGCGGGCCGCTTCCATCGCTAATAACTCGGCTATCAACGATAGTTTTGTTAATATCGGTTATTAAGGAGGAAGTCGACATGTTTCGAAAGAATAAAGCCTCTAAGCGAGGATTCACCTTGCTTGAGACTATGTTATCTGTTGCACTCTTACTGATTGTTTCTCTCGTTGTTTATGAAGGTTTTTTGACTGTTCTCAGCTACGCTGCAGATACTGCTCTTGCTGATCGAATGAGTAATACAAACCAGCAGACAATGTATGAGAATGTAAGTGATGTAACTAATGGTGCAAAGGTTGCTGCAGTTGATTCAGGCGCTGCTATTTACATTGATGGTGGCGGAATCAATAATGTATACATGGTTAAGGCGCTGACCGGTGATGCCGGTGCTTCTCACCTGACCGGTACTTCTCTGATGCAGGATCCTCAGTTCACAGCTACGACAAAGAGACATGGTTTCTATTATGTTTGCCGTGGTTGTCCTACACACAATGAACCTCTTTCCTATTACGAAGTTGACGATGGTCACGGTGGAAAGAATATCGTTGGTAAGTGCCCTCATAAGGATGCTGGCGTTCAGTGTGGTTATTCCATCGTAATTAGATAAGGAGGTGTAAATATGGTTAGATTAAGTAAAAAACAGTCTAATTCCCGTCGAATCGGATTTACACTCCTTGAGATGGTTATCGTTTTGGCGATTATGCTGATGCTCTTCACTTATCTGGTTGCAACCTTCCAGGTTATTGAAAAAGGTCATACCGGAACCGCTATGATTAACGATTTGCATGACTACGCATCCATGAATTTGAAGGCTATTGCGAATAATCTTTGTAATGCTACTTCTGTTGGATCGACCGGTAAAACTATCAGCGTAGCTAGTGGAAATCATGTAGTTGTTGATTCTAACAAACTGCTTCCATCCTATACACAGTATCCTGGTAATGCAAATGGTGCTCGTTGGGCCTTAGGTTTGTCCTTTACTACTGATTCTGCTCGTAAGATGGTTTATGTAACGATTAAATTATACGATTCTAAGGAAGGCAACGCTCTTGCTTATACTGATAACATTTCAGTATACTGCCCAGGCTGTAAAGAAATGTCTGATATTACCAATGCCAACTCGATCGTATTCTCTACGGAACCGGTTATAACATAACATAATTAGTCGCTAAGTATTGAAAGACCGCTCTTTGAGCGGTCTTTTTTTGTTTCATTCTTCTGTTGCATTTCTTAGATTTCTTCAGAATTCTATTGCCACTGAATTTTCTTTGAAATTTCAGCATTTGCTATTGCTTTTTAAAAATTGTGGGAATATAATTATGTCATAAATGTGAATGAACTGTGAAAATCCAGGAGGTGTTTTATGATTAAGTTAAACAAGAACAAGTGCGGCTTTACCTTGCTTGAAATGGTAATCGTTATTGCCATTATCGCAATTATCTCAATCGTTATCTTCTTTAGTGTAGTTGATTATCTAAATGCCAGTAAGAAAGCTAAAAGCAAGCTGCAAGAGCATAATGATATTATCGACAATGCTGCGGTTCAGATCTCCGCATGTACCGGTAAAACTTGATCCCACATTTTACGACACTTCGTTTTTAATATTCACGTTTTATTAGACAAGGCGCCATGGAGGCTGGTTGCCTTGTCTATTTTTTTCTCAGTGGTTTCATCTTTCCCTGGATCCAAGGATTTGCTTATAAATGCCCATATTTCATCTTTTTGCATTCAAAATGATACCAATATCATTTCGTGCCTACTCAAGCGAATTTGCACCATTCTGCGTGAAATTTGCTGTACATCTGTTTGTGGAGTTACTTCTTTCTTTTTTTCTTCTATATGTATGTGTGCTTTAAAGCCTCTATTCATCTTATATTGTCTTATTCTTCTCACCTTTAATGATCCTATACGTTGCATATGAAAAGAGCGCACAAAATATGTATGTGCGCTCTTTTCATATATGGCTTTAGTTTAGGGTCCTTTGCCCTTTAACTTTTAGAATATTAAGGGGGGCTCTTTCGAGCCCCCCAAATAAATCACTTATCTTTGCAGTAGATCTTAGTTGTAATAGAACTGATAATCTTCAGCAGAGTAGCAAGATGTCAACGGTTTCGGACCTGTATCACCATCGTTCGGACCCGGGCAATATGCCATGTTGAGATTATCGGAACTGCCCTGCAGTACTTTTACAGCCTCGAAACGGCCATAGAAGTTTACGTTGTCCTTGAGTTCCAATGTACTAGCATCTGCTCCACGTCCACCGAGGCAGATATAAGCATCAACTACGCAAGCACGAGCTGCTGATACAAAGTTCTGACCCATACCAAGAATGTAAGCTGCCGGCTTTGTTCCGCTAACTGCCTTAACTGCTGCCTGGTGCTCAGCCTGGTGCCAGTCTTCACTTACGTGCTGTGTAGAAACGATACCGCATGTTCTACCCATGTAAACGAAACCACACTGATCGTCCATTACGAAATTGACACCCTTATTCAATACGATCTTAAGTTCATTATCGAACTCATTGGATACCTGAATATAGAAATCGTGGAAAGTTGTATTACCTGTCATTGTAATTGTGCAATCGCCCTTGGAAAGATCGATCTTCATAACACCGGTGCTATATGTACCGGACATACGATAGTTCTTACCACCATCTTTAGTAACAACTGCTCCACCGTAACCACCGGAAGCAAGCTGCTCACCACCGGATACTCGATAAGCTTCCATCTCCTCAGAAGTCGGGACCTGTCTGCCGGCAGCCTTCATGATCTCACCATTGTTTGCCATGTAGTCTGCACCAGTAAACTTCAGGTTATTATATTCAGCCTCTTCAACAGAACCGGCTGCAAGAGCACTTCTCTGGATAACTGTATTACCGTTAGCACTAACTGTAGCACCATCGTTAATAATTACGTTACCGCCCCAGTTACGATTAATCTTAATATTACTTCCGGAATCAGCTACCATATATGTGCAATAGCCATTACCCATTGTGTAAGCATTAATCGTGATATCTGCATTATAGAAATATGCAGAATGTGCTTTCATGTTCAAACCACTCTCATTGGTCGCATTCGATCCATCAGCTTTACGGAGAACATGCTGCACTCCGGAAACACCTTCATACGGAACGCCCAAGAAATAGAACGAGTGATTACCACGAATCTCAAGACCATTACCTGTAGACTGGATGTCATAACCAGCGTTCGGGCCATAGAAGATAATGTCGTTGTAGTACAGAGCACCCTGACCACCCTTTACGATACCTGTGTAAACAACACGGTTCTGGAAAGAGGAAGCGGATTCGTTAGATACATTAGCTGTACCATGGAATACTGTAAAGGAGCGAGGGTCGTTTACGAAGAGCTTCGGAGAATTATTCATAACGCCATCCTCACCTGTTGTAACCATGTTTGTGCAGATTTCCGGAGTCGGGGCCGGCGGTGTGTACTTAAGACGAACACGCAGGTTCTCGGAATTTCCGTCAAGAGTGGTTACATCAATGATAGTGTGGAAATCCAAGTAAAGATCTTCACTACCATCAACTTTAGAAACTTCACAAGTTGTGCTGCTCTGTGTTGATCCTGCAAGACCAGGAGCGATATTCAAACCGCTTGTAGCACCGGCAGAAGCACTCGGTGAAGTTGTGTTTGCTCCACGGATCGTCAATGTGGAATTGACCGCACCCTGGATCATCTTATCAGTAATTTCCTGATTCTCAATTGCATCGATCACGGTTTCAGCTGCACTGATAAGAGTCAATCTTTCCTGGCTCAACTCGGCGTCAACATAGTAACGAGATCTACTTGCAATGGTAATCGTCAATGCGGATGAAATAAGAATAAGGGACATACCGAAGATTACGAGAACGAGTAGCAACATACCACCCTTCTTGTTGTTCTGATGTCTCTTACTTGTAGGTAAGAATTTCATCTTAATTGCCTCCATAATAAATCTTTGTGTCAGTTCGGTTTATTGTTATGTTTGGTTATACTTAATTATCATTATATTTAGATAGTTGCAAAAATAAACCCTCTCGTACGGAATGTTCACATTTGTTCACAATTTTGTTCGTTTTCATCGCACCTTTCTGGAAATTCCGCAATTTCTTTCTGCTTTTTTAGTTTTTCTTCCCACTTTTCCTGAACATATCTAGCTGCATTACCATTTACAAATTTCAGCTGTCCGGTGCCATAAAATTCCTGCTGGGGCGTTTTCTTTGCACGGATCTTAGCTGTTAACGGTCCATGTTCCGAACATTGCCACAATGACATCCAAGTGTGCCCGGATGAAAACCACTCCAGTGTCGCTTCAATAGTCTCTGAACAGATCGGACAGAAAAGTTTTTCCTTCAAAGCCACGGCAACGGCTGCTTTTTCATTCGGGAAGACTCCGGTTTTCCATTTAAATTGCGTATTCAGGTTCGGATTGGAAATGTACTGACGCAAATTTGGAAGATCCGAGGAATCTTGCTTGTCCGGGTTTCTCTTCATGGCAAAATAATCCGTTAGTGTTTCTTTCAAGATCTTGGCTTCATAATACGCATCTTTATCTGCGCTATGAAAATCATCGGTTTGAGGAATACGATAAAACTCAACCGCATAAGCGACACTTCTTTGTTGAGCTGTGTTTTCCGCCACACGACCAAACAGCGGCTGGATATCCAAAAAGCGCTCGTTCACTTCTGAAGACAGTCCGTGGATCTTAAGGTTGGATTTCAGAATAGAAATATCAGAATCTCCCCAAGCACACAGAATATAGTCATCTCCGCACCAGTCTGCAAAGAATTGGTAGGCTTCCGGGAAAGTAACACCTCTCTTTAAATCATCAGTACTTTTGTTGATCACCCGGGATACCTGACGGTTCATGATTTTATAGAACTGTGGTCTGACTATAATTGAAAAAGGCCGGGACAAGGAAAAAGACGTCTCGGAATCCATGGTCAGTTTCACCGCGCCGATCTCGATGATCTCCCCCGGGAGTTCCTTGGGATTGACAGGAGCCGGCATATACGATATCGGCTGATTCCATTCCATATCGAATACCACAAACGTGATGGGAAATTGTATTTCATCTTTATTCATCAATTGTCATTTCCTTTCACGTTCTCATGCTCTTCCGTCTGCACTGTGTTCAGGTCTTTTTTCTTTCGGCCAAGTGTTCCTCCCGGCAAAGCTACGAAAACCGCCAGTAAGGAAAAGACACCCAACGAAATCAGACCGGTTTTATATTGTGGTGGTTCATACTTCATACTAACGTGGTGTTCACCCTCGGTCAAGTGAACGGCCAGGAAAGCTTTGCACCCTGCAAAAGGTTTCGTTTTCTCTCCATCTATGGTAATGTTCCAGCTATTATCATAGGGAATGGTAAAAAGAAGGTTTCCGGAAGAAGGCGCACTGATGTCTCCTTCGACTTGAGCCGCCGAAAACGAAGTGATGCGGAATGAAGTTTTTCCCAGAGTTTGCTCGAGTTTTTCTAAATTCTCTCTGTTTAAAGAAGACGCAGAAAAACGAATCGTCTCCGTTTTGTTTTCCGGGAACTCAAGGTGTATGGATAGATGATCCGCTCCTTCTTCGAAAGAGTCCAACACAAATACGCGCTTATGTGCATCGGTTATGCTTTCGGAATTCAAAGCTCCACCATCGGAATCATACTGTGTCACTTCCAGGATCACCTGCTGTTCACAGTTACATATAATATATATAGGAGATATAAAGTCGGCTTTAACAGTAAACTCCGCCTCGTTCATGTTCGGAGATGAGACGACCTTGAAACGATCCTCTTTCAGATCCTGTACATTTGTCAGTTTTTCGATAGAATAATCCAGTCTCTCTAGGACTTTGCCTTCTGAGAACAACCCTGTAAACTGATTTTGGTTTTCAAATGCCGGGAGTTTTCCATCTAGTGATTCGTAGACCATCTCGGATGATGTAAAGTAACCGATACTTCCCGTCTCCTGCCCCTTTTCCACACCTTCGTCATTGACTCTTCCGGAAACCGCAAACATTTTCTCCAGCCAAGGAACGTTTTTCACAACCTTGATCTTACCCGAAGCATTGCTCATGCCAAGTGCTTTTAGCGCAGAAACAAAAGCCTTCGACTGGATAAAGTATGCCGAATCCAAAGAAGGAACATGATAGATCAGTCCTATGTTTTTCTCCGTCGTCGAATCGAACACCACTCGTTCATATGGCTCCTTCTGCTGGACCAATTCCTGAACTCGAGCCACTTCCTGCTCATCCGGCTTGTGATACGTTACCGCAGAGTTTAAGCGGTATACCCATTCTGTCTTCTGATTCGTCGACAGTGTTTTTCTCATACTTTCCGGCATCGGGTTTTCTTCAGGATCTACGATTGCATCTTTCATGGAACGAACCATATACCGATCCTTCAGCGGATGATACAGCGCAATCGTGCCTTCCACCAGAAGGATTCCCGCAAAAACCAAAGAAAGGAAACGGTTCTGCTCTTTGGTGTTTTTCTTTTCCAGAAGTGAGATGACCGCAAAATAGACTACAATAAAACAAACTACGTAATAGACTTTGTGGTCAGAATAGTTTACTGATGTTGAGATGGCACAGTTGATCACAAGGAAAGAAAGCAGCAGGGCTGTCACAATTCGGAGATTCTTGTGATTTTCGGTCAAAGCACCGTGTCCCAGCGCTCTTCCGCCTAAATACATGACCAGGAACACGATCAGGAAGGCCTGAGGGTATGTGCTTGAAATCGGATAGTGCGCGCCACTGAACAAGAACGAGAGTAAGCGGTTGGCCATGATCACATAGAAGAAAAGCAAAGCGCTGAAAGAATAGAGCTTCTCTTTGAAAGGGATCCGCTCGGACAAACCGTAGAAGAAAACCAGCATCACAGAAACGATACCACAGTACACGCTGGGATATTGTGTGGAATCACTTAGTGAATAAAAACACGCATCAAAAGAAAATCTTTCGAATGTATCCCAGATCTTTATGTTGGTATTGAGGTCCTGCGGAAAGCGGAAGCTAAGATCGGTCAAAGAAGAATGCAGGATACCTTTTAATACCGGGAACCAGAAGATGAGTGTCATTCCCAGTGCAATCAGGATGCTTAGCGCAAAATCCTTGACATTGATCGCTCTTTTCCGGATGTCGATCTTCTTCTTTCTTTCTTCCATCATCAACAGTGGGAACAAAGCAACGGCGAACACGAGAACATATACTCCCGCCTGCCAGGAGCTGATGATGATCATGGCAAAAGAAAATGTGAAAAGCCATTTTTTCTTGCCCTGAAGGAGATAATGTATGCCGAGGATCAGGAGCGGCAGAAAGATCAAAGTATCCAGATACCACGGCTCCTCATAGAAAGCAAGCATATAGGCAGACAGACCATATGCAGTGGAAAAAGCAACCGTGACCGGAGAAAGTATTTTTTCCTTTTTCCACAGGAGAACACAAAACGTCAAGGATGCAAATGCGCAACGCAACGCGAAAACGGCCTGTGTCACTTTCGGTATATCGGCCTCGGAAAAGCACAGATACAAAAGCGTGAACGGGCTGGCGGCGTAACATGCGATCAGGTTCCAAAAACTGGTGCCTCCGGCATTGTTCCAGGTAAAAAAGATCGACTCACCGTTCTTCACTTTGTGGCAAAGTTCGGAAATAACCGGCAAATACGTCTCCTGCATGGAATTCGGCATATAGTATACATCTGTAAATGGAGCCAGATGAAGTCTCCATGCGGCAAAAAGAAGGATCAGTACCGGCAGAAAAAAGGCAGCAAGAAGACAGGCCTTGGCCTGTGGCGAAGAAATCGTTATGCGGTTATCTTTATAAAGTGACCTCATTCTTCCTTCGGCTCCTCAGGCTTCGCCTCCGCATCTGTCTGAGCTTCTGTCTGAGCTTCAGTTTCGGGCGCTTTCTCCACATCTTCCGGCACATTCTCCGCTTCGGAATCTGACGCAGACGCCGCGGCGTCAACTTCGTGGGCCGGTTCTTTTTCAGCATACTTTTCTTTCAGATCGATATACTCCAGGATCTTGCGGCAGATCGTCAAGAAAACCAGTGCGCCGAGTGCAACATAGGTAATATAACAGCAGAATGTAAAGCGCGCCGGGTGATAGCTCAGAGAAATATTGTGCGTACCTGCAGAGAGGCGGAGCGCCATAAAGGCATTATCAACATTCTCGATATCTGCTTTCTGGCCATCGACAGTAGCCACCCAGCTTTCGTCGTACGGGATGGTAAGGAAAAGCACGCCGTCTTTTTCCGCTGTGATCACACCTTCCATATGTGTGGAATCATAGCTTAAGACTTTCATCTGCTCATCACTCAGTTTCTCCACCATTTCCTTATATGCATCTTCAGAAACTCTGGCACACTGGATCCAGAGGTTGCCTGTGAGTTTGCTGTCATTGAATTTCAAAGTAACCAGTTTGTTGGTATTCTTCTCGCAATAGCCGAGATCCATAAACTGGTAAGTTCTCGCCGTATACTTCGTTTCCGAAACATCGGTGGAATGCTTGAGCTGATCGTTGATGACCACCTGCGGAGCTTTGTTGGCCACCACATACAGATACAGATGGTCTCCGGGCTTTGCATCCTTCACCGTCAGCATGATCTCGGCTTTGCTCTCTTCAAATGTGTATTTATATCCGGTGCGCTCGTTGCCGCCGCCATCTTTAACACCGGTAGCCGAATTAATGTTTACTTCCATCGGTTCAAAAACGTTGCCCTCAATACCCATGCTGTTTACAAAAGCATTGTTGGACAAAAACGGAACAGATGTCTGATTCATGTGGTATTCCAGTATACCCGGATCAACCATGTAACCTACAGACAGCGCGTCGGGGTTTACAAAATGACGAAGTTCCGAGCCGGTTTCCACCTGTTGGAAACAAACCGGGATCGGAGACGTTTTGTAAAGGTCATACATGTTTTTTACACCGAAAAGTGTGCCGGTTACCTCAGTCAGTCCGAAATTACGCATACTGTTGATACCGTTGTTATGGAAACCGAGATTGTTGATGAATTTCACGAAACTCTCTCTTGCCGTCGAAGTAAATATCGAGATTCCTTTCATGTTATAGAGCGCCGGCTGATTGCAGATATAAGCCGGATAGATCTCCGAACGCTCGAATCCAAACGGACTTTGCGCTTCGGATTCCTTGAGCATGGTCTGGATCTCATCGTAGTGCGAACCGTAAAAGTCCCAGCCGGTGAAACCCTCATGTGCTGCAACCAGACTGACGGTTACTGCCGTAGCTGTAAATATCTCGGCCACCAGTACAAAGAAAAGGGCGATCTGCTGAAACATCGCGCTTTTTTTGCCGTTGGCGATCATTCTCAGAAGCGCGGTATATACGATGATGAAAACGATGGAAATGCCCATGGCAATGTAACCTTCCTGACCTTCTCCGATCTTTTCGTAAAGGATCAGGAACGCGATCATGCTCAAACACGGAACCATGAGTTCTCCTTTGGAAAAACTCTTGAGGTTACGGAGAACTTTGTATCCCATGATAACGACCAGGAAAGAAATCAGAAATGCCTGTCTGTACGGGATCTGGTTCGGGAAATGGAAGCCGTGCCAGATATAAGTCATCATACGGCTGCTTAAGCTGATATACATGATTGCCAGACCGATACCGTATGCGATCTTTTCTCTGAGCCGGATCTTTTTGCAAAGAAAATAGAGAGGCAACAGCATAACGATGAGGATACCGCAGTATACATTGGCCATTCCATCACGGATATTCGGATTCGAGCCGACAAAGAAGCGGCTGATGAAATCGAACATGTCATTCGTGACCTGGAATTCCTTCGGGAAGGTGCCACCGGTTGCCGAGGATTTCTGAAGAGTGAAATAGGTCGACAGCGTCAGGAATGCAGAGATTCCTCCGGCGATACCGGAGTATACGGCAAAACGCCATGCTGCCGCCCAAAAATTCTTGATCGTGATACGTTCAGTAATGCTAACATAAAGGATCGGCGCATAAAACACAAGGAAAAGGCAGACGAAATAGCCAGCATAGAAATTGCTGATCAGGCAGACAGCCAATGTCAGGCAATACAGAAGTGGTTTTTTATCTCTCATCATACGGATCAGGCCGTATACGATCAGCGGCAGAAGCATGACTGCATCATGCCACATGATATTCCAGAAATAAGAGGCTACCCAGCCACACAGAGCGTAGGAACTAGAAAATGCGACAAGAAGGAGGTCCTTTCTTTTCTTATCGAACTCCTTCAGAAGGATCGACATAAAAAGACCTGTAAGTCCGACACGGATGATGGCGATCAGCGCTATGCAGTCGCCAACATATTTTGGAGGAAATAAAAGTGCCAGAATATTAAGTGGACTGGCTGAATAGTTTGCAAACACAGCCCAGAAATTCGTACCCATACCCACGTTCCAAGAGAAGAACAGACTCTCTCCGGAAAGGATCTTATTTCTAAGTTCTACAAGAAACGGTGCATACTGATGGTAACAGTCAACCGTAAGGACCATATTTGTTCCCGCGCCCAGAGGGTGGACCTGCAAGATCAAAAAGACAATAAACATGATGAAAGCAGGAATAAAAAACGAGTAAATATAAAACTGTCCTTCACAGTATTTCCGAAACAGTTTGTTTCTTGAACGCATCATCTTTTTCCCCAGTTCTTTTAATAATGTATTATAATTGCTTGCTTATTGTATCACATCGTCTACGATTACGCACTTTCCTGCTTGGCGAAAATCTTGTAACCTTACAGAAATGGAATTATCAAATCAATTATGTTACAGTATAAGTTGAATATTTATAGTCATTCTTGCGAGGGAAAATTGAGCAGACTGAAGATCAAAATCATATTTAATCCTTCTTCCGGGCGGCAGGCCAATGGCCTTGTTGTGGGAGATATTCTGCACTATCTTTCCGAAGCGGACGCCATTGAGCGCGCAGATGTTTTCTACACGGCTACGAAGGATGACGCCAAGAACTGCGCCGCATCTTTGAAACCAGGTGAATTTGACATGGTCATCGCGGTCGGCGGAGATGGTACGATCAATGAGGTCGTCAGTGGACTAATGGTGGGAGGCTCTAAAACTCCACTCGCGATCCTTTCCGGCGGAACAGTCAACGACTTTGCCACCGCATTAAATCTTCCGACCAATCCTTCGGCGTTTGCCAGAATGCTCATGGACGGAAGCAGGATGAAAGTGGATGTCGGTCAGGCAGGAGACTACTATTTTCTCAATGTGCTGGCCGGCGGTCTGATGACCGATGTCGCGTACAAAGTTCCATCCTCTGCCAAGACATCTCTCGGATCTTTGGCCTACGTGATCGAGGGAGCCAAGGAAGCTCCCGGCAATCTTTTCAAGAGCATCCCGCTCTATTTTGCCACTTCAAGCAACGAATACAGAAAAGACGTCCTGGTCTTCCTGATTTCGAACAGCAGGAGCGTCGCCGGCATCCGAAAGCTTTTCCCTAAGGCGCAGCTTTCCGATGGTCTTTTGGATGTTTTGATATTGAGTAAACTCGAACCCGGGCAGTTTCTGCCTCTTATCGGAAAATATATCGTTGGTGATCATATGTCTGACGATAGCGTACTTTACTTTCAAACCGATCATCTGGACATTGCGTCCATCGGTGATCAGGAGGTACGTCTGGATCTCGATGGTGAAGAAGGTCCTCTTCTTCCCATCACAGTCAAGTGCCTCCCTCAAGCATTAACACTGATCGTTCCTTCAGAGGATGGGGCATAGAGTCATTTCTCTCCAGGGTTTACGCGATTTGATGAAAGGTACAGGAAATGAAGAAGAATAAACACAAGCAAAATGAAGAACCGTTAGATGAACAAATACTCGAGTCGACGGATTCAGAAAAAACAGAGAACGAGGTTTCCGTTGATCCTGATGCGGATTCCCCGGATACTTCCGTTTCGGATTCGGAAGATGATGCGTCCACTGATCCTGATGAGGATATATCGGCCGACGAAGATCTGCCTGCTGCATCTTCTGACATTTTGCCGGAAGAAGGCTCTGCCGAAGAATCGGCGGATGAAGAGGAAGATAGCATTTCTTATGAGGATCTGGATCCGATCCCGATGGAGCTCTCTACTCACGACATCAATACCATCGTGGACGACGATGATCCGGATACACCTTTATTTGTTGAAACTTCTACCAAGAGATCCGATGCTACAGTGACCACTCGTGGAAAGAAAATGAATTTGAAACCACGCATGTTCCTGATCGTAATGGCCGTGATCTCCTTGATCATACTGGCCTGGTCCGTCTTTTCCCTGGGCAACATTTCCGAACGTCTGGCAAGTCCTTTGACCGTAGGAAATCAAGATGTTTCAAATGCCGAATTCAGTTTTATGTATCATTACGTATTGTTGGAAAACGGCGTGGATATCTTCAAAGAAAAAACCGAAGAAATGCTCTCTTCACCGGGTGAAAACGGTTTTGCCTCTTATCGTGATTATTTTCTGGATGCCACTGCAAAAGAGATCCAGACAGTATATATGCTTTATGACGATGCTGTCGCACACGGCTACTCCATCAGTCAGGAACACAAAGATCGTGCGAAAGCTTATATTGAATGGCTGAAGGGCAAGGCCGGCGCGATCCATGTAGATCTGGATACATACATCAAGGGTACCTTCGGGCCTCTCGTAAACAAAGATCTGATCATGGATGTGCTTCCGAAAGTATATTTTACCGAGGACTATTCCGCTCACCAGAAACTGGATGAATTGAAAGCAACACAGGAACAGGCCGAGCAGGCTTATCAGGATTCCAGGAACTCCTACGATCTTGTCTCTTATCGCGTGCTGAGAATCACTTTCGAGGCCCGAGAGGAGAGCTATGTTACCACCGCGAATATTCATGCGCAAAAGATCATCGAGGCGATCGACCACGATCAGTCCAAGTTCGAATCTGTTGCCGCGAAGCATTTTTCGGGTGAAGCACAGCAGAAGCTTCTGGTACCGGATTCCACACTTCAGAAACGTGTCCGCTATAGCGAAGTCGAAGAGGACCAGTGGCGCGCGTGGCTTTTCGATACATCCAGACAATCCGGCGACTGTACGATTTTCAAAGATGTATACGGCTTCCCGATCATCTTCTGTTTTGTTGAACGTGTCCGTCAGGAAGAGCCTCTGCGCAATGTGCGTTTCTTCTATATCAATCTTGCTGACGAAGAATCTGAACAGCCCGGCATACCGGCATCCGACATTCTTCCGCTTTCCCAAACTATTTTCGATAGCGTAACAGATGAAGCAAGCATGATCACTCTTGATACTACTTACGCAGACGAGCTTTTGGAAGGGTCCATGCGTTCGGTGCAGCAGGCATCGTTGTTTCCGGGGAACAGCGATCCTGAATTTGATGAATGGATCTT
The DNA here is from genome assembly GCA_017513085.1 of Clostridiales bacterium. Taxonomy (GTDB): domain Bacteria; phylum Bacillota; class Clostridia; order Saccharofermentanales; family Saccharofermentanaceae; genus Scatonaster. The sequence goes on from JAFWDK010000006.1 coordinate 32,933, forward strand.
CGACTCACAGCGAAAGCCCGGCGACAAAACAATGATCCAGCACGACAAAGAGATCGTGATCCTCTTCTATGTGGAAGCTTCTCCGAATCCGGAATGGTATGACCGTGTCAATAGTTTCATCCGTATGGATAATTACCAGAGATTCATCAGTGAAAAACTGAAAGATTATCAATACACTTTCCATCAGGATGGTCTGGACTATATCAAGGATGTACCATCCTGACCTCAAACACTTACGGAAATAAAACAAAAGGGATCTGCCTGCATCAGACAGATCCCTTATTTTCTGCAATTTAGTTCTGACCGATATGATCAGGAAGACTGAAGCGCAACGGCAATAAAAATAATGATGGAAGAAAGCATCATGATCGACAGTAAGATAGCAAGAAATCTTACTCCGGTACTATACTTCGATTTTTGCGGGTTATTTCCTCTCATAACTATTCCTCCATATGAAACTAGTGTTAGTGTATCACGATGACGATTTTTGTCAAATCGTCTTCATCACTTATGCTTCCGGAACAAACGTCATAAATATGTCAGAAGTTCCTGGCGAACCTCGTCCATACGCGGATCGGCAATTCCGAAATCCATCAATTTGTAATTCCATGCAGAACGGCCAATGCCATATTTTCTAAATACCTGATTGATCATGGCATACCACTTCACCGTTTCCACCGGATCGACCCGATCGATCACACCATACTCGCCACAGTAGAGCGCAACATTTCTCTTCTCGGCGACCTCGATCGCTTCGGCAAAGATCTTCTCGAAATAAGCACTGCTGAGTGTTGTGTCCGAAGAGAAGCCGGCAAACCCTGTGGTTACCTGCTGAAGCATCTTCTCCCCTGCCACGTCCATCTCCTTGTACGGCGCATCGATTGAAATGCGGAAGGATGTATCCATCGTCGGGATCCATGGCGCGCCCTGATGGGTAAAGATCAAAGGCTCATAGCAATGGAAATTGTAGATGATGTTTTCATCGTACGGCATAGCCAGATCCTTAACGGAATCCACGCTGTTATTCCAATATCCACCAACAAGGATCTTGATCGTTGGCGCGATCTTGCGGATCCGTCTGATGCAGTTCTCTGCAATCTGATTCCAAAGTTCACAATAGGACTTATCCGTGACTTCATTGAGGAGCTCAAAAGCCAGGCGGTCTTCATATTTGCCGAAACGCTCCGCCACCTTCTCCCAGAGAAGATAAAAACGTTCCTGAAGTTTCTCGCTGTCGAAAAAACCTTCTTCGCCGAAAGCCGGGTCGAAAGAATATCCCATTGTCTTATGAAGATCCAGGATCATATTGAGTCCGTACTTTCCGCACCAGTCGATCACGTCCTGAATATGTCCGTAGCCGCTCTCAACAGGGTTTCCTTCCTCATCCTCGATCAACTCATAATCGAACGGAACGCGGACATGATCCATGCCCCATTCCTTGATCGTCTTGATATCTTCTTCTTTTACAAAATTGCTATAGGTCTCTTCGGTGTCATCGCACTGCGAAAGCCACCCGCCTAAATTGATACCTTTCTGGTATCCGTTCCAAGTTTTCATGAACCGTTTCTCCTCATATGCACATGATAAGCCTATTATAGCAGACCGGAACACCGAAGAAAAAGCACTTTTTCATTTGTGGGAAAAGCATTTGCGCGTGCCTTTAGGGATCGGACACGCGCAATGCTTTAGAGGGTATTATGAGGAAATCCTGTGTCAGGACATCATTCTGAAATCAGTTCATACGCGGAGACCCGCTTGATCCCGCGGGACATCACATAGGTCATGGCGAAAACGATCGCACCGATCACGGCAATGGTCAGAAGGATCAGCATCGGGAACACCAAGAAGTCCACTTTTTCCACACCGAACCCGGACAGGATCACTGTCAGAAGCGGGTTGACCAGGAAAAATCCGACGATCGCGCCGATCACCGATGCAAGGATCGTGACAGGCATAAGCGACATTGCAAGTTGCAGTTTCAACTGTTTGCTGGTAAACCCGACGGCTTTTTTGATACCGAATTCTTTTTCCTTCTTGATGAAGATCGTCTTCAGAAGGATCTTAATGACCAGAAGGATGATCGCCAGGTTCAGCGCCACCATGATCATGACGATCAACGCAACCGCTGAAATCTCGTTGCCTTCACCACTGTGTACGACATCGTACCAGTTTCCCGTCGCAATACACTTGTCACCGAGCAGTGCCTGGATGTCAGAAAGAGCACGATCGACATTTGCCACACTCGGATCTGCCATACGGAAACGGATGATCTCGTAGTTCGTATCGATACCGAGACGTTTCGCGCCTTCTTCGCTCACAAAGATACGTTCACCAAGATTCATGACTGCCTGCTGGTAGCCTGTGATAATGTACCGGACAGAATTGTTTCCGCTTCTTACCTCGATCTCATCTCCGATGGAAACACCAAGCCGCTCTGCGATGATCTTTCCTATCACGCATTCGTTGGCTTCTCGAAAAGAACTTCCTTCGTAAACTCCGCACTGCAGGTATTCCGGTCTATCGGTATAGAAAGCGAATGTCTCATTGCCTTCGATGCTGATATTGGCAAAGTTATATCCGTACGCTTCGGAGATCCCTTCTACATGACTGATTTCTTCGATGATCCGATGTGTCTCTTCCGTATCAGTATTTACGTTGATATAGCCATCCGGGTTATCACCCTGGATCAGGTTCATGAATTCAGTCGGATCGATCTTACTGTTATAAAAAAGGATCCCGGAGAACATGATCATAAATGCCACGACACTCATTACTCCCAGCAGAATGATATTCTGTCCCTGGCTCTGCAGCATACTTTTCAGTGCAAGAAGCTGATTCAATCCTCCATTCGTGTTTTTGAGAGGAAGATAGTTCTTTTTGAAACTGTTGGATTTCAAACCGAAACGCAATGCCGTAGCCGGATGCAGATGCTTGAGTTTGATCGTGGACAAGAATACGACAACGATCATGGCAAGCGCGATTCCTCCTAATACGATAGCCGTGGTACTTGGGCAGAAACGGAGTATCCAGGATACACCCGTGATCTTCTGAAACACGACGTTATCCAGGATCGGCATCGTAAAATAGGATATCACGCATCCGATCACACCACCGGTCAAACCAACGATAATATATTCGAGAGTCATCGCCGCACGGAGCTGTCCGATCGTGTGGCCCACAGCCCGAAGCGCACCGATATTCTTCACATCTCTGTCGATGTTGTTATTGATCGTAAACACGATCATGATCAGGCAGACAGCAAGAACGACAACGGAAAATGCCGTTACCAGACCGGAGATAATGTCCGCCACCGCTACATAGCCTTCTTTAGCCAGATTTCGTTCATACGCGTAATATTCGATTCCTGAACTGCTGAACTGATCTCTTACTGCTTGAAGCAACATACCGCTACTGACACCTTCAGCCTGATAGACTTTCACCATCTTCCTGTTAGAAACGAAATTCATTTCCAAGAATGCCTGCTCGCCAAAAGAGGACATCTCCGAAAACGAATCCGGATCCACCATTATCTCCATCCAGCCGTAGCTGTTTCCACCTATAAGCGCCTCAAAAATGCCTGCAACCGTAAAATCATTCTCTCCCACCGTAGGCGAATGCATATGAACCTTGTCACCTACCCGAATGTTATTCACAGCCGCATAATACGAGTTTAAGTACAGCTTTGGTCCATCATACGATTCATCCCTGTCAAAAAAGGCATATTCTTCCGCTAAACCATATTCTCCGATCCTGGTGATCGTTCCACCGTCGAGATCCAGTTCCTCTGCTCCATTCACAGAAAGTTTCATGGTACCCGGACTTATCATATCCTGAACGGAAAAGCCGGAGATCTCTTTCACTCCGGTCAACGCCCGGGTTATCTCTTCATCTGTTCCTACGACATACGCAAGAACATCCGCCTCATTTGTTTTTTCCACCTTCTCATCGTAAATCGAACTATACTGACCGATAAAGAATCCGGTATGCAGAAGCAACGAAGACAGGATCAAAATAGCCAGAAACGCTACCAGTACGTTTCGGTCTTTTCTCATATTGGCTCGAATCAGTTTTACCATCCCATCTCCTCCAGAAATCCACGGATCATCTCATGTCTCTTCTTATCGCCGCTTACGTATTTTCCCGGGTTACACTCGCCCTTGATACCGCCATCCTCGAGATACAGGATACGGTTTGCGCGTCTTGCGGACTTAATATCATGGGTAACCATGACGACCGACTGGCCTTCGTTATTGATGTCCGTCAGAACATTGAGCACCGCCTCGACACCTGCCGAGTTCAGGGCACCTGTCGGCTCATCGGCAAATACGACATCCGGATCGTTGATCACCGCACGTACCATCGCGGCACGCTGGGCTTCACCACCGCTGAGCTGTGCCGGGAATTTGTCGGTCATTTCCTCACTGATCCCGACACGTTCGAAAAGCGCTGTCGCTTTTTTCTTCAGATCTTTCTGTTTCTGTCCAACCAGCATACCCGTGGAGATCGCGTTGTCCATGATGCTCATACTGTCCACAAGATGCACCTGTTGAAAGACGAAACCGCAGTGTTTCCTGCGGAAGACCGCAAGCTGATCGTCGTTCATTTCCGTGATCTCAGATCCCGCGTAATCGATATGTCCGAGGGATGGCTTATCCATACCGGACAGTGCATATAAAAGCGTGGATTTCCCTGCACCGGACGAGCCCATGATGACGGTAAAATCTCCATCATAGATCTCGAGATCCAGATTCTTGATGATATGGTACTGCTTCCCGGAAACCGAGAAACTCTTACTAAGTTTATCTGTCTTGATGATGACTTTTTTCTCCACTTGATGTCTCCTTCCGTCTTCTCCAACACGAAAATGACCGCACAGTTTTCTCTGTACGGTCTTAGTATAGTTCAGGTGATTCTTTAAATCTTTGTCAGATCTTTAATCGTGTCTTACAAAAGTTTTAATCGGAGCACAACGACCATTCCGCCGTCGCGGTTCAGGCAGGTGATCTCACCGCCCATTTTCTCCATAAAATAGCGGGAAATATAAAGTCCCAGACCCGTGCCATCCTTTCCCTGTGCATTCGAACCGCGCTTGAATTTTCCGAATATCGTCTCAATTTCTTCCTCCGGCACGCCGCCGCCCTTGTCCCCGATCTCGATCACCAGGAAACGTACGCCGTCAATTCCCGTTTCACACCGGCTGGTCACGGCCATCTCCGTATCCGCATATTTATAGGAATTGGAAAAGATGTTATTGATGACTTGATTTAAGCGGAGCGGATCCGCCTGGACCACAGAATCCTCGATTTTGAACCTCCCTACTTTATGTTTATGGTCGGCTTCCGAAATGAAATGAGAAATGTCGTTTGAGGTCACCTCACCAAGTTTCACTTCCAGATGTTCCAATTCTTCCAAAGTCGCATGGAAAAGGTTCGACACCAGACTGTCGATCTGGTCGGCCTTCGCATTGATGCTGCGGATCGTCGTCTTCTCTTCTTCGCTCTTTGCCGAAAGCTCCATCACATCGGCCATCGCCTTGATGGACGTCACCGGAGTCTTAATGTCGTGCGAAAGCTGCGCCACGAGTTCTTTTCGCGCCTGCACCGCTTCCGCCTCACGAAGCTTACTTGCCCGAAGCTCGTCTCTCATGATGTCAAAAGCACCCGTAAATGCACCGAAGACGTTCCCTTTGTCCATTTTCATCGGAGCATCCAGATTACCGGCCGCGACCTCCGTCGCGAAGTCTTTCATCTTGTCAAAAGGATCCACGACACGCTTTTTCAGATAGAGAAAATACACGACCGAAACCGCCAGCATCAGCAGGAGAAATCCGCCTACCAGCATCGCGATCGTGCGGTTTCTACGGACCTGTTGTTCCTGGTAGTTGTTATGTACGATGAGTTTTCCCACGACGCTGCCGTCCTCTGTCGCGATATCGCGGACCGCATCATAATGGGTCGTGGCCGCCGAAACAGAAGTAGACATTTTCTCTTTCGAATAAACAAGAAGATTCCCTTCGTCATCGATGACAGCATAGTCGAAAGGCCGGTCACTCTCAATCTTTTCCTTCTTGTGAAGTTTCGTCTCATCCCAGTTCTTGCCGAGCGCAATCACCAGACGGTTGATCTCCGTCGGATAGGAATCGATCTCGCGTACGCCGAGATTACCGATGTACACACCGGCCAGAATGATCAGGGTCAGAAAGAATGCAATATAAAGGAGAAAAGATCGGAGTTTCACGGTACATCCTCCAGGATGAATCCGCTTCCCCATACCGTCTTAATGTGGACCGGGTTACTCGGATCTTCTTCGATTTTTTCACGCAGATGGCGGATATGAACGTTAAGTGTGACATCCCCCACAAACTCCGATCCCCAGATCTTCTCGAAGAATTCCTCTTTCTTGATGATGCGGTCTCTGTTATTGAGCATATAGACCAGAAGACGAAATTCCATCGCCTTAAGCGGCAGTTTCTCTCCGTCACGGATCACGACCGCCTTTGAAAGATCGATCGTGACTTTTCCGAGTTTCACAAGATTCTTCGGCTCTTCACTTTCCACACTGCTCTTCGATTCTTCGTAACGCTTGAGCACCGCTTTCACTTTTGCCAGAAGCACACCAAGTGAATAGGGCTTACAGATATAATCGTCCCCGCCGATAGACAGCGCCAGGAGCATGTCGTCCTCCGCCTGTCTTGCACTGATGAAAAAGATCGGGACATTCATTTTTGCGCGGAGCATCTGGCACAATTCAAAGCCGGAATCTTCTCCAAGATTGATGTCCAGAAGGATCAGAGAACAAGTATTTTCAGCAAGGAATTCCAGCGCCGATTTCTGATCCAGCACATACGCCGCCGATACCCCTGACATATTGAAATACTTACAGGTATACTCCGAAAGCTCTTGTTCATCGTCCACGATCAGAACGCTGTAATGCATATCTTCTCCCCCAAATCAGATCAACCCTGCAAAGCCTGGTCGATTTCTTCTGCATAACGGACAGTCTCCATTGCATCGCGGCAATATCGGTCTGCACCGATGGCATCCGCATATTCCTGCGTCAGTACGGCGCCTCCGACACAGACTTTCGCCCAGGGCGCCTGCTCGCGAAGAAGCTTGATCGTCTCTTCCATCGCCGGAACAGTGGTGGTCATCAACGCGGAAAGACCCACGATCGGCGCATGGAGACGGATCACTTCGTCCACTACGGTCTGCTCAGGCACATCCTTACCCAGATCGCTGACGGCAAATCCGTAGTTCTCCAGGATCAGTTTCACAATATTCTTGCCGATGTCATGGATGTCGCCGTGGACCGTTGCGATGACAAAAGCACATCTCTTCGGCCCGTCACCGCCATCTTCCGCCATCAGTTTCTTCACTTCTTCAAAAGCAGCCTTTGCCGCTTCTGCTGCCATAAGGAGCTGCGGCAGGTACACTTTTTTCTTTTCGAAATCCTCACCCACGATATTGAGGGCCGGGATCACTTCTTCCTGGATGATCTCCAGTGGTTTCTTCTCGGCCAGCAACGCTTTGGTAAGAGAACCTGTCTTCTCTTTCAATCCACGTACGATGGCTTTCTGCAGTTCCGAAGCCGGGCCACCCGAGGAAGACGCATCCGCTGCCGGAGCGCCTGCAGGTGCTGCACCCGCTGTGGGAGCCGCCATTGTCGGTGCCGGAAGATTCTGTGCGTAACTGATATAGTCCATGCAGTTTTCGTCCATGTTATGGAGAGCACGGAAAGCATAGTAGACATTCATCATCTCCTGCGAATACGGGTTCATGATCGCCGCGGACAATCCGTCCTGCAAACATAAAGCGAAGAATGTCGAGGTGATGATGTTTCTACTCGGAAGTCCAAAAGAAACATTGGAAATACCCAATGATGTATTGACCCCGAGATTGTGGCGGATCTTATGCACCGCCTGCATCGTGGCCAGGGCCGCGGTCGTATCTGCGGAGATCGTCATCGCCAGCGGGTCGAAGATCAGGTCTTTTTTTGCGATACCATAATCGGCCGCCCGCTTGATGATCTTCTCGGCGATCGCCACACGTTCTTCTGCCGTATCCGGAATACCGCCTTCATCGATCGTCAGAGCTACGACAAAACCGCCGTACTTGGCAACGAGCGGAAAGATGACACTCATGACTTCTTCTTTACCATTAACAGAATTGACCATGGCCTTGCCATTATACGCACGAAGTCCTGCCTCCATCGCCACCGGATCCGTAGTATCCAGCTGAAGAGGAAGATCCGTTACAGCCTGCAGTTCTTTGACCGCACGAAGGAGAAACGCCGGCTCGTCGATTTCCGGCAGACCTACGTTTACGTCCAGGAGCTGCACGCCCGCATCCTGCTGTTTCAGAGCTTCACTCAGAATATAGTCGATATCGTTTTCACGCAGAGCCTGCTGGAAGCGCTTCTTACCGGTCGGATTGATACGCTCGCCGATGAGGATCGGGCTTCCGCCGAATTCCACAGCCTGAGTATAGGAAGACACCAATGAACGGTTCTTCTCCGTAACCGGAACCGGTGTGATCGTACTTGCCTTTTCCACAACTGCGCGAATATAGTCCGGCGTCGTGCCACAGCAGCCACCCGCAATACGGATGCCCTTTTCCAGCAGTTTCCCGACCGACTCGGCAAACTCCGGCGGGAACACGTCATAGACGGTCTTTCCGTTCTCACTTCTCGGAAGACCCGCATTTGGTTTGAGAAGGACCGGAACGGAAGCATATTCGAGGTATTCTTCCATCACGCCCACAAGCTGGTCCGGACCAAGAGAACAGTTCGCGCCGATGGCATCCGCATGCATGCCTTCGAGCATGGCCACCATGGCTGCCGGACAGGCACCGGTCATCAGTTTTCCATCCGCGCCATATGCATTGGAAACGAATACCGGAAGATCCGAATTCTCCTTCGCCGCCAGAAGCGCGGCTTTCGTATCGTAACTATCGTTCATGGTCTCGATGAAGATCAGATCTACGCCGGCCTTCACACCGAAACACACGGTCTTACTGTACATCGCCACCGCGTCTTCGAATTCATAATCACCGTATGGTTTTAAAAGCTTACCGAGAGAACCGATATCCAGCGCCACAAACTTTTCCTGTGTGCCTGTGCTCTGCCGTGCCGCTTCGCGGGCATTCTCCACGGCCGCCTTGATCAGGGTTTCCAGTTCTTCGTCATCAAATTTCAGACCATTGGCACCGAAAGTATTACTGAGAACGACATTTGAACCTGCATCGTAGTAGGATTTCTGGATCCGGATGATTTCCTCCGGACGGCTGACATTCCATCGTTCCGGAAGTTCTCCAGGTTGAAGTCCCGCTTCCTGAAGAAGCGTACCCATACCGCCATCGAGAAACAGAAAATGGTCTTTCATGTAGTCGAGAATATTCATGCCGCGCACCCCTATGAGATCGTTATGCGGAAATTGTACCACAAATAGCGTCAATATAGTTGCAAAGTGTCACAGCAATAAACAAAGAGAATCTTGTTCCGAAAAACTATAGGCATCGTGTACATTACGCTCTTTCCTGAACCACCAGTTTCGCCCTCTTCTCGATATTCTTGATCACTTTATCGAGGGACTGCTGTCCGTTAAAATAGGCGTTCGCTTCTTCCACTACGATACCCATGATGTTTGTATCGTATTTCATACCTGTCTGCACTTTTTCGACGAATGCAGGGAAATCCTTGATTCGATCCATTTCCAAGCCGGCGGTACCTGTGACCCCCAGGCTTTTGGAAGATTCAAAGTCGGCTATTTCCTTCTCAATATTCTTATTCAGAGCTTCACGGTTGACCGGTATATTCCGGGGGCATATTTCGTTGGGTCTTCTCATCAAGAAGACTTTTCACGAAACTCCACGCCTCTTCCGGATAGGCACAGCACTTGCTGATCGACACGGAGACCAGGGTATCCATCAACATACCCTCGCCGGACTCCGGATATCCGCACAGTCTGAGATGATCCTGCCCCATAGAAAGATGAGATACATAATTTTCACCACTTTCCACCGATGTCTCCATCATGGCGACCAGACCTCTCTTCAATTTCGCTTCCGGAAGCATCTGACTGACCGGAGCATCTGCATCATCCATATACATCGTCGGCATCTGATCCATACTCACCGCATATGTCTTCACAAATTCCATCATCTGCCGGAATTCATCGGTATCGAAATGAACTTCCTGCTTTTCGTAATCCACGAAACGGGTAATGCTACTTGCCAAGAACGAAGAGAGCAACATTGTGCGTTCTGTTTCCGGCAGCATCTGCACATCCTGAGGAAGCGAGGCAATGGCCGAATAGATATCCTGCCATGTCATGCTTTCTTTTTCCTCCAGGAATTGATTATTATATTCCATTCCGGTTAAGACGAACATAAGCGGAAGGCGATAAAGCTTCCCGTTCTTTTCCGCGGCATGGAAGATATTATCGAAATACTTCGTTCTGTCGATATCCTTATCTTTATCGATAAGTGTGTTCAGATCCAGCAATACATTATCTCTCTCGTACTGGAGGCTGGATCCGAAATTAATAAGGATGTCCGGACCCTGGCCGTTTACCAGGTCGATATACACCTGATCTTCAATAGCCGAAACCGATCCGTTGTATTTGTTCGCGAAAGTGGTCAGCCACGAGATGGAAAAGTCCGTCAGAAAAATGCGACTCTTCTTTGTCGTATCCCTGTTATAATCCACGATGGAATTATAGAGAGCATCATTGTCCGTGTCGATTCCCATAGCAGAAAGGTATCTCTTACCCACATGAGGATTCTTCGCGGCTTTCTTCAGATGCTGTACATAGAAGCGGTAGACCTCCTGAAAACTCTCCGCTTTCGGCGACTGATCCTCATCGAATTTCATCTCGACAGCAAAATAGTATTCATCATCCGAAACAATCTTCAAAGAATCCGAAAGGATCTCTCCGCGGTAGCAATCCGTCTGATTCCAAGGAATGACAACGGTATACTCTCCGCTTTGGAGATCGATCCTGCTTAATCCGGTCGTTGTGTTCATGTATATGTCGTTTTTCCCGCGGATAATATTCTCTTGCTCGCCATATTCGAAAGGCCATTCATATTTACCTTCCAGGTACTTACCTGTATCCAGATCAATTTCACTGAATTCATATTTGATTGGATTGCCCGCGGACATAGATTCCGTCAAGCGATAAAACTTTCCATCGATTTTATACTGACCGCCCCTATCATGTGACCGTGAAAAAGATGTCACAATTCCGTCCGAACCAATCTGACATGTAAATCCGGCGCCATCCAGGATCAGATTTCCATTCGGCGTGTACATGCAGTTACTTACATACTGGATCTCCTCTTCAAAAGAAAGCATGTTGACCAGTTCCTTAGGATCGGAAAGTGTAAGCGTATTGGACAGTTCCATTGAATCCGACAATTCACTGATCTTCGCCACGGAATCCTCCGCGTACAGCACCATTGTCTGTCCATTCGGACCTTCGAAAACACACGACGGTTCGAACTGTGTACCGGCCTTTCTTGTCGTAACGAGATTTCCCTTCAGGTCAAAGGCAGCCAGCATGCTCACGTCTTTTTCCAGAACGATTTTCTCGATTCTTTCCGCTTCTTCGTCACTCAGTTTCTTCTTACCAAGGATATGCTATTTCCACTTTTCTGCGGTCTCATCGTCGATTGCATAAGAATCATCGAAATATGCGAAAATACGGTTTTGGGAAATATACATATTGTTGATCCATCGACCCACAAGTATCCTGTCTTTTTCCAGCGGGATCTCGAGTTGGAATTCTTCCAGTTCGTAGAAGGGATCGCTCTCCTGAATGACCTGCCCGCTTGCCACGGCAGACCGCACAGCGTCCCTTGCTGCTGTCTTAGCTTGATCGTCTGTTTTTCCGCCTTTTTTACATGCAACCGAAGACAGGATCACCGCAAGACTGATACTTAGTGCCAAAATACTCTTCGTGAATCGTTTCATAACTATTCCTCTCAAACCAACATTTCCCATTTTTATTTTATGTTAAAAACGTGGAACGAGCACTAAGAGATTTGTCATATATTAATTCTTTGGATGAGGGATGATTTCTTGATCCCGATGATCGCCGTGACACTCTTACTTGGCGCCATCAGGCAAGACTCGGAAAGTGTGATCCCGAGCCTTCTTTCGGCATCCAGAAGCGGAAGAAACACACGCTGCACTTCAATAGGAAGGTCACCATATCCCGGTGAATAACGCCAGTTTGTACTTCCACCGAGTTTTTCCGCACATGCCTTTACTTCCGCGTCAAAAGCATCACACAGCGATTCTACACGTTCTGCCCCAAGTCCCTGAAGCAGAAGACCCAGCTTGGGGTCAGCTTTTTCGTATCTTCGGATCAGGCGGTCGATCCCGGATCCGATCGTCGCGGCAAAGAGCACTACTTTCGAAGCCCCTTCAAGATTCTTTTTCAATTTTTCGGATTTCTGTTCAAACGGAAGGATCGGGAAACCATCCTCTCCCCATTCAAGCGGCACGACAACAAATCCCACCCGGAAAGAAAGCACACCGGAAACCAGAGACAGTGCTTTTTCCATAGAATCAGCAAGTTCCGGATCTTTTGCCGCATTCTCCTGTTCATAGACAGGAATACAGGAATAACGAAGCCACTCCGTCACGTTGACCGAAGGAGTTTCGTAATCGAGATATTGTGGAATCGTCTTTGTTTCCGAGGTCAGTGCCTCTTCAAGAATCGTGGTCCGGTCCATAGAAGATCCTTACTTGATGCCATAATCTTTCCAGAGAATATTGGAAAGATTGTTCATGATCGCTTCTGCCACATCAGGTTTATTCATGGAGTACACATGCACATTCGTCACACCGTTTGCATACAGATCGATGATTTGATCCGTTGCATACGCAATGCCGGCCTGCTTCATGGATTCCGGATCCTGTCCGAAATAATCCACGATGGCCTTGAATCGCTGCGGCATGAAGGAGCCGCTCAGCTTGATCGCCTTCTCCACCTGGATCGCATTCGTGATCGGCATGATCCCCGGAACGACCGGAACCATAATACCGGCCTCGCGGATCTTGTACAGGAAGTTATAGAAAAGATTGTTATCGAAGACCATCTGGCTGACCAGGAAATCTGCGCCGGCTTCGACCTTCTCCTTCAGATGCTGAATATCTTCGTGCTGGTTCGGACTCTCCGGATGCACTTCCGGGTAGCATGCGCCGCCAATACAGAAATCGTACCCGCTTTCCTTGATCTCCCGGATCAGCTCCACCGCATGACGGTAGTCCCATGTGGAACGATCCGTCTGCTCGAGTTCCGGCGTCAGGTCTCCCCGGAGCGCCATGATGTTCTGGATCCCCAGGCTATGTATCTCTTCGATCTTGGCATGGATAGTCTCTCTCGAACTGGACACGCAGGTCAGATGCGCCATCGTCGGCACGCCATGTTTCTCTTCGATCGTCTTGGCAATATCCAATGTATAGCGGCTGGTACCTCCACCGGCACCGTACGTCACACTCATGAACGCCGGCCTACTCTCGGCGATCTTCTCGGTAGTCTCCTTCACGCTCTCGAAACTCGTTTCCTTCTTCGGCGGAAACACTTCGAAAGATAAGGACATATTCTTCTTATTCAGGATGTCGATGATCTTCATGTTACAAAACTACCTCGCTTCGTTCGTGCTGTCAGAGATGACCCTATAATTTTAGTGCCTGAACCACGTTTCGGCAACAGTTTTCTGCAACATACCGAGCGAGCCGCTCCACCACTGTCACATCTCCACTACCTTAGTCCCCAGTTTCTCCCGGAACCGCACATCATGTTCCACGATCAGCATGGTCGGTGCATACGTCGAAATCAATTTCTCCAGTTGCATCCTCGAGAACACATCCACATAGTTGAGCGGCTCGTCCCAGATATATAGATGTGCCGGTGTCAGAAGGCTCGTAGCGATCAGGACCTTCTTCTTCTGTCCTTCCGAAAACTCTTCGATCTTCTTATCGAACTGCGCCTGTTCCAGCGCCAGACAGCGAAGCACAGAAAGGAAAAGACTATAGTCGACTTTATTCTCAAAGGCATGCATCCGAAGATCCCCATGAAGATGCGAGGTATCCTGATTCATATATGAGATCACAAGATTGCTCGCCACTTCCAGTCTCCCAGAAATCACGAAATCGTCCTCGACCGGATATCCCGCTTCCCGCAGCACCGCCTTGATCAAGCTGGTCTTTCCGCATCCGTTTCCACCGTTGAGAAACACACGATCCCCTTGCTTGATTTCCAGATTCAGGCCTGTAAAAACCGGCTCCGAAGCGTCCTCATACGCAAGAGAAAGATCGCGCGCTTCCACCAGTCTCTCCTTATAGTGCTCAAGCGGCTGGATCCGAAGATCCCGGACCTGTTCCACATCCTGCAGCAGTCCTTCTTTCTCCCTTATATTCTTCTCCATTCGCTGCTCGAAGACCTTGACTCGCGCTTCCATCTTCTTCGTCTTCGCACCAACATACGATCTGGTAGCTATGCTCCGGTCATGTTCCTTGATCGGGTCGAACCCGATCTTCGTGTTCTCCCCCTTTGTCGCCCACCGCTGGCTCTGATCCATCGCGCCCTTCAGGCGTCCGATCTCCTTGAGATGCTTCTCGTTTTCCGCTCTGGCGAATGCATCCGCCCGCTCTTTATTCTCCCACCAGGAACTGAAATTTCCCGTCTGCACCTCGATAGTCGTACGATTCAGGACCAGCACATGATCCACGCACGCATCCAGCAGATCCCGGTCATGCGACACCAGGATAAAACCCTTCTTCCCGGCCAGGTATCCTTTCACGATCTCTCTGGCTTCCCGATCCAGATGATTCGTCGGCTCATCGATCAGAAGGAAATCATTTTCCCCGGCAAAAAGCACCGCCAGCATGACTTTCGTCCTTTCACCGAAGCTGAGCGTCCCGAAAGGCCGGTACAGAAGTTCCGCATCTACGCCTAACTCCGAAAGCTCACACATCACGCGCCAGTTTTCCACTCCGGGCTTCCAGATCTCCATCAGTTCATCCGCCGTTTTCGCCTGTTCCTGCACGCTGATTTTGTACGGAAAATAATCGCAACGCACATCGCTCTTGATACTTCCGCTATATTCATATTTTCCGAGCAGAAGATTCAGGAATGTGGTTTTTCCCTTGCCGTTCCGCCCGATAAACCCCAGTTTCCAGTCCGTATCCACAGTAAAAGAAACATGCTCGAAGATCGGATCGAAACTGCTTTCATAAGAGAAAGAAAGATCGTTTACTCTGATTTGTGCCATATATATGCCTCTTTCTGCCTGAGGATCCACGGTCCCGGGTGCAAGTCCTTCTGCCACCGCCAAGCCAACAAAAAAGCCCGTTCCTACGCACGCAGAAACAGACTCACACGATCTTTCTTCTTAAAAGATAGAAACAATGTCGCGATGATTCCATGAAAGCGCACACAAGAAGACCTCGTCTCAGGTCTTTACCATTCAATGTGTATCCTTCCCAAATCATCACTTTCTCATTGGTCTACCCACACGCGAAACCGCGCTCTTTCTTTCAAATTCCGGAGCGTCCGTATCAGCCAAAATACTCGCACCCTATTACTTCGATACTATCACGAGGTGCGGCACTTGGCAATAGACGTATGGTATAATGAAAACATCAGATTTTCCTAGGGGAGGAACACTTATGGACGCCAATATTTCCAAGCGCAATACACTGCTTGCTTCCACTGTGATCGCAGGCTTAAAGTCCAGAAACATGGAAGGATATTTTGCCAAAGATAAAGAAGAAGCACTCAAGATCGCACTGGATCTGATCCCGAAGGGCAGCTCCATCTCCATGGGTGGCGCCATGAGCGTCCATGAAATCGGTCTTTCCAAGGCACTGAAGGAAGGCGATTACCATTTTATCGACCGCGATGCTTACGAGGATAAGCGTCAGGCCATGCTTCTGGCTTACGATGCCGACTTTTTCCTTTCCAGCTGTAATGCCATCACGAACGACGGCATCCTGGTCAATATCGACGGCAACGCCAACCGCGTTTCCGCGATCGCGCAAGGTCCGAAACATGTTCTCTTCATCGTGGGTATGAACAAGGTCTGCGATGATCTCGACGGTGCCATGAAGCGTGCCAGAAACGTTGCCGCACCGATCAACGCCCAGCGCTTCGGTCTCGACACACCTTGCTCCAAGAAAGGTTCCTGCTTCGACTGCAAGTCCCCGGATACCATCTGCTGCCAGTTCCTGATCACCCGCTACTCACGTCATCCGGGACGCATCTCCGTGATCCTGGTAAATGACGATCTGGGCTATTGATATCCACGCCAGTCCTTATATACGAATAAAAAAGCGATATCGGAATGGTATCGCTTTTCTTATAGAAACCGCAACAGATACAATACCAGTATATGCAACGGATAGAACACATAGAAGAACCATTTATGAAACGGATGCCGGCTTCCGGGTTCTCTGTTGTAGAAGAAGATAAATACGATTGGTACCAGCACGACGCCCAACTGGTACGCCTCCAGCCAGAACCGCCCATCCGAAACGCCTGCAAAAACCATTGCCAATATCGATTCCACAGCTGCAATGATGCCGAATGAAATCCATTTCTTCTTCTCATTGTCCCGATTGATATATGCGAAATGCGCCCACAGCACGGCAAAGATACTCCAGTCTCCGAAAAGAGACAGGGCGCAAAAGAGAACTACCAGAACAACTTTGATCGCTTTATGGATCTTGAGTTTATCCCACATCCATATCGTTATGAAAGCGAGGAAGAGTGTCCAGATCACGCCGAACATATCCAGCCCGAAATACGGAAAACGGTTGAATGTGCGGAGCGAATACGGGACCCATGAAATCAGCGAAAAAACGAAAAGCCGAATCGCGTACTTCTTCTTGTTTCTTGTATACTGATATCCTTCCGCCAATAGCAAAGCCATCCCCGGGCCGGTCAGTCTTCCGAAGACGTGCATGCACTGTCCGAGCAGTCTTGTCGTCGGCACATATGCCGACGCAATATGGTCAACAAGCATCGCTATGATCAGCAAATACTTGAGCTGATTCCTATTGAGTTTCCAATGAGTCCTTCTGTTCAGTTGAAGATCTTCATTCTCCATTTTTATCGGATCTGAACCTTTCCCGTACATTCCATGACTGCATTTCCGGTTATGATCTCTCCCACTTCATCGCAGATGATCGTTCCGGATCTCGGATTCTTCACCGAATCGATACGTCCCTTCACATCTGCTTCGACCTCCGAATATTCGAAAGCCAGATCGCACCCTTCCATCGTGCAGTTTACAAGCTTGAGATTTTTGCAGTAGCAGAACGGCTGCGTGCCGATGATCTTGCAGTTGATCAAAGTCAGATTCTCCGAGAACCATGCAAGGTATTCTCCCTTGACTACACAGTTCTTCACCGTCACATTCCTGCTGTGCCAGAAAGCATCTTTCGTATTAAGATTACAGTTCTTGATCTCAAGTCCATCCACATACTGAAAAGAATACTTACCGTTCAAAGTCACATCAGATAACGAAACATTCTTACTGTCGAAGAATACATATTCCGAAGAGATCGTGACGTTTTTCAGAGAGAGGCCATCACATTTCCATCCGAACTCCGTAGAGTTGATCGTGCAATTGACAAGTTGAATGTCTTCGCATTCACGCACCGCCTTCACGCCGCGTATCTCACAATCTTTCAGTTTGCCATGCTTGGCATACCAGATCGGTGCCCGGCATGTCTCCTCCATCGTGACCTCATTCGCAGTGAAGTCGACAACATGCCATAACGGATACCGAAGGGAAAACGTACACTGTTTCACCTTGATATCCGAAGATTCTTTCAGCGCAGATTCTCCGTCTTTAGGACCTGCAAAAGTGCAACATTCCACTTTCGCGCACGTTGTATGGTACAGTGCCCGCTCTTCATCAAAATTCTGTCCCTTGATCGTCTTTCGCTCGGGAGCTTTATTACTCATTCAATATTCCTCTTTTTCTATAGTTTCACAGCTTGATCGTAATCGAGATCAAGTCTTCCTCTTTGCTGCTGTGTCCGGCATAAAGAATGAATTCTCCCGGCTCCAGCACCTTCTCGCACTTGGCATTGATCAAAGAGAAATCATCTTTACTCAACCTGATCTCCACGTCCTTCGACTCACCGGCAGACAGTTCGACCTGCTTAAAAGCGATCAGTCTTCTGACAGGCGTCAACACACTGGACACACAGTCATTCTGATAGATCTGCACGGTCTCGACGCCGTCCCGTGCGCCGGTATTTTTCACTGTAACACGGAGCATCAGATCTTCATCCAGGCACAAGTTTTCGTATGCAAAAGCACTATACCCCATTCCTTCTCCGAATGCAAAAAGCGGTGCCTGTGGCAGGTCGTTGTATTTTCCGCCATGCCATCCGGGCATCTGATTGTAGTAGACCGGGATCTGTCCGGAATGTCTCGGGAATGAGATCGGAAGACGTCCTCTCGGATTGATCTTTCCGAAGAGCACCTCTGCCAACGCCTGTCCTGCAAACATGCCGCCGTTAAATCCGCACACTACCGCGTCTGCCTTCTCCGCCGTATCTCCCATGCAGAGTGGTTTCGAAGCAATAAGGACTGTGCAGATCTTTTTTCCTGTTTCTTTCAGACGGGCGAACAACTCGTTCTGACGTCCGGAAAGATCCAGATCCGCGCGGTCGGAATACTCACCGAACTGTGGGATCACATCGCCAACGGCATAGATCACTACGTCCGCATCAGAAGCCACGCGTACCGCTTCAGCCAGATCCGCATCCTCGTTCACACCTTCCAGCGGCTTCACGGCACAGCCTTTGGCATATACAGCTTCGATACCGTTCTTTTCACAAATATCCTTCACGCCTTCCCATAATGTTACATACGGACGGATCGCAGGACGACTGTTCGTCGGATCCGGAACAGGATGTGTGAAGTACGTCCAGTCGCCATACTGGGCGCGCACATTGTCCGCATTTTCACCAATGACCGCCACTTTCTTCACGTTTCCGCACAAAGGAAGCATGCCGTTATTACGTAGCAACGTTACACTCTTTCTTGCCGCATCCAAAGAAGCCTCCAGGTGTTCTGGCTTTCCGAAGCAGTCGGGTTCACCTCTCTTCTCCGGTTTGTCGAAGAGTTCCATCTCATATTTGATCGTGAGAATATGCAGCACGGCTTCATCCACAACAGAGATATCGACCTTTCCTTCTTTCAAAGCAGCCAGCATTCCTTCGTAGAAACCCTTGGTCGTCATGATCATGTCATTACCGGCAGAAGCCGCCATGATCGAAGCTTCGGAAATATCCGCCGCAATATGCTGCAGCCATACCAGACTCTGGGTGTTGTCCCAGTCCGTGATCACGAAACCATCGAATTTCAATTCATCACGAAGAACATCGTGCAGGATCCGACGGTTCGCGGTAAGCGGAGTTCCATCCAGGAAGCCATATGCCGTCATGATCGTAGCACAGCCTGCATCCACCGCCTTCTTAAATGGAGGCAGGAAAAGCTCTCTGACTTTTCGTTCTGTTACTTCCGTATCGTAGGCATCACGTCCTCCGGTAGCTTCGCCATAACCGAGATAGTGCTTCGCGCAAGCGAGGATATGCGCATCATCCGCAAGATCATCACCCTGATAACCTTCAATGATCGCGGCCCCCATCTCTCCGATCAGATACGGATCTTCGCCGAATGTCTCATTTACACGGCCCCAACGTGTATCACGCCCGATGCAAAGCACCGGGGAAAATGTCCAATGAAGTCCGTCAGTCGCAACTTCCCGGGCAGTCACCTCACCCATTTTTCTTGCCACTTCCGGATCCCAGCTGCAAGCACAGGTCAACTGCGACGGAAAGATCGTCGCCTTGTTATTCAATCCATGTCCGTGGATCGCATCAATACCAAAGATCACCGGAATCCCCAGTCTCGTTTTCATTGCTTCTCTTTGCAGTTCTCTTGCATCATCTCCTAAAACATGCAAAAAAGAACCGGCTCCGAGCTTTGCCCACTTCAGTGCCTCTTCCCTGCCGCCATCCGTATAGGTAACTTGAATCATCTGCGCGACCTTTTCTTCCGTAGTCATCCGGGAAAGAAGTTCTCTTGCTTTCTCTTTAGCCGATTCTCTATTCATAAGGGTTTCCTCCAATATCGATAACTGATCCGTTTATATGGTCACGTTCATTATATCAGAGGAAACCCTTCTCTTCTTGTTTATTCTGTTAAGATCTGCTCATTGATCCACGTATTGTAAATCGCATTTTCTTCGTCAGTCGATCTCGCCTCTTTCGATACCATACTGATTACAGATTCCGGTAAATTCTTTGCTTCCGCCGAAGAACTGCAGCACGCTGTTTCTTGTCTGACGGGCGGCATGTATTTCTTCCACCCAGTAAGACACCTCACTTGCTTCAGGGTCTCTTCCCATAAATGTTCTATACAAGCGTTTCACATATTCTTCGTCAGAAGTCTTGAAACCCAGAAACTCTTCCGAGGTAAAGAATTGTTTTGTTGCGCCGTATCCGGTCTTTTCCAGATTGGTCAATGCCAGGCTCCAGTATTGAAGTCCTTCCTCCTCCGCTTCTCTTCCCAGACAGCATGTATAGAGGCGGGTTGCGAACTTGATCGCATTCTTGGAAGCAAACTCGGCCTTATGGTAATGCGCTCCGGATCTGACACCATAGGTCGCGCAAACATTGCACCATTCGGTTGACTCAATAAACTCATTCACGACAGAAGCTTTGCCGGCTCCTTGCTTAAGTTTGTTCATCCAGAATTCCTTACCGCTCTTATCAGAAGCCCGGTCATAGAAAGTCTTATACAGGACCTCCAGGAAATCGCTGTCGTTCAATTTACGGTTCATGAATTCCGGTGCTTCGACCAGAAAATACCTTGCACAGTCCGCACCATTGTATTCACCCTTTTTCACCTTTTCGACCCAGAATTTTTTGCCTGCTTCTTCCGAATCACGATTCAGGGCTACAACATATAAGCGCTCTACAAAATCTTCAAAATCCGGTTCTTTTACCGGATCACCCGGGATCGGTGTAACAGGCTCCGGGGTCGGTGTTACAGACGGTTCCGGTGTATTCGTCCGGTCTGTGATCATCGTTGACGATTCGTTAAAGAATATCGCGCATCTTGTCATCTGTCCATCGATCTCCAATTCTCCCTCACTAAAGACGATCGCGTCACCGGCATGCGAATCCGAGTCTTTCTGAAGCGGGTATTTCTTCATCAATTCGAAAAGGCGCGTGCAGTCACATATATAAAACTCCGGAAGAGGATTTCCCACCAGACTTAAGTAATACAGATCCTTATGTCCGGACAGATCCAGTTTGGAAAGATTGCCGCCATAACACCAGAATTCTTTCAGTTTCGGATTGGTGCTCACATCCACTTTTGATATTGGATTAAAACCGCAGCTTAGATACTCCAGTTTCGGATTTTTACTTGTATCCAGAGTTCTGATATTATTCCCGTAGCAATCAATTCTGACCAGTTCCGGATTATGTGTCAGATCAAGTTTATCAATCTGGTTTTCGTAGCATTCGATGCCGGTAAGTTTGGCATTCTTCGAGACATTAAGTTCTGTCAATTGGTTCTTTCCACACAGGATATACTCCAGGTCTTCATTTTTCGAGACATTCAGTTCGCAAAGTCCTGTCTCACAGCAAAGCAGTTCTCTCATTTTCGTATTTGCGGAAAGATCCAGTCTTTGCACTTTCGTATAACTGCAAAAGAGATATTCAATGTCTGCGAAAAACCCGATTCCTTCCAGTGAATAGATTTCTTTTTCGGTACAATCGATCGTTTGCACCGCCTTGATCTCCGATTGACTTAGCTGTCCATCCCGATTTATATCAAACGAATCGGAGACATATTTCCGGAACACTTTGTCCGGAAAATTTTTCTCATCAATTCCGACTTCTCCTTGTGTAATGATTTGCTGATCTGATCCTTCCCGATCAGCATCCGCACGGAGCACTTTCTGTCCTGTAATGTGTAGTGGCGCAGCCAGGATCCCTGC
Source organism: Clostridiales bacterium (assembly GCA_017513085.1). GTDB lineage: Bacteria > Bacillota > Clostridia > Saccharofermentanales > Saccharofermentanaceae > Scatonaster. The sequence continues at coordinate 54,973 of JAFWDK010000006.1, forward strand.
AGCCAGGATCCCTGCACACACTATTCTTTTTTCCCTCATGATTCTTTCCTCCTTATGATATACATTTTTTCTTCAGGCACAGGCCTGTGAAGAATCTTCTTGATTTCTCGGTTCAAATTGACTCATGTACCGGGCATATTCCTCTCCATAACGTTTCCAGCCGTCCGGCAGCCACCGGCCGAATCTCTCAAAAACATCGTCCGAGGTTGCGTCCTTGATGACGCGCATGATCATATCCGTATAGGTTTCATCGTATTCAAACCGCAACGAGATCCTGCAGATCTTATCGAGCACATCTTCGCCATAGGTTTCTACAAGGAAGGTTACAAAGCGGATCCCGCACTGGTAAGGTTTATCCTCGTGAAAGCCTGTTATTTCGGAATCTTCTATAAAAGCAGCCACCGGATCATCATAAAACCTGCTTTCGTCATACAAGGAAAGATTCCGTTCATCACGGACATAGGCAGCACAACTCCTTGCCGGTCGGTTTTCTTTGACCGACAGTTTATACTCGGCATATGTAGCGATCCCTTCTGTCAGGACCGTCCCTAGTGAGTTCGACTGACGCAGTTGCAGGACATGTGCCAGTTCGTGATACGCCACACTCAGATCTGCCTGCGGAGAGAACACATCCTTGTCAAAAAGAACCGCCACATTCTCTGCCGCCCACTCGATCTCATCATTTTCCGGAGTGTTCAGGATCAGGATATTCACTTTCGAAAGATCCCGGTTCACATCGGAAAACGCATTATGAAAATACAAAAATCTCCAATTGATCTCACTATTCACCGGATCGCGATCAAATGAGAGATGCAACTCTTCTTCCAGTTCACGCATGATCCGCTCCATGTGCACCGCCACATCACCACGAATACTCACACCCTTTTGGAAGAACAGGAAGAATCTATCATCTTCATAAAGACAATCCTGCCCGATCTCGACGACTTCTTCCGGATCTCCACTCAGTTCGATCGACGGCCATTTGCTTATCGTCTTTCCGTACTCATCTGTTTCCGATGCTAAATTTTTAAGTTCTTCCTTTTTTCTCGGCGGTTCCGGTTCATTCTCCGGAATGGTCGTCCTTTCATACAGGGAAGGAACCGCATACGCCGGCACCTTCAACGTTTCTCCTTTTTCTTTGTCGCATCCTGAAAAAAGACTGAGTATTGTACATACTATGAAAACTATACTGATGTTTTGCTTTTTCATATCGCAACTCCTTTTTTTGTTTCGAGAAGAATCTGTCTTACGTTCCCTCTCTCTTTCAAACTCAGTATAGGGCGGCGATGTGTAATCCTTATGTACAAAAAAACGGTTATCTCAAAACCATGAGACAACCGCTTCGTTTAGTCATATGTTGATCAACCGATATTCACTCAAAGCACCTTCGCCAGGAAAGACTGAAGTCTTTCGTTCTTCGGATGATTAAATATCTCGTCCGGCGTGCCCTCCTCGAGGATCTTTCCTTCATCCATAAAGATCACGCGCGATCCGACTTCTCTTGCAAATCCCATCTCGTGTGTGACGACCGCCATGGTCATTCCGGACTTGGCAAGATCTTTCATAACATCCAGAACTTCACCGACCATCTCCGGATCGAGTGCAGAAGTAGGCTCGTCAAACAGAAGCACATCCGGAGACATACAAAGCGCACGGACGATCGCGATACGCTGTTTCTGGCCGCCGGAAAGCTGACTGGGATACGCAAGCGCACGGTCCTCCAGCGCTACTTTCTTGAGCAGTTCTCTTGCCTTTGCCTCCGCATCTTCCCGACTCATCTTCAGAAGTTTTCTCGGCGCCAGCGTCATGTTATCCAGGATCGTCAGATGCGGGAAAAGATTGAAGTGCTGGAACACCATACCCATCTTCTGACGGAGTTTGTTAATATCGTTTTTCGGAGAAGTGATGTCCACTCCTTCAAAGGTGATCTGACCTTCTGTCGGCATCTCGAGGAGATTCAGAGAACGGAGGAACGTGGATTTACCGGAACCGGACGGTCCGATAATGACCAGTACCTCTCCTTTCTTGATATCCGTGTTGATCCCGTCCAGAGCATGGATCTCACCGGCCTTGCTTTTGTAATGCTTGGCCAGTTTTTTCACCGAGATAAGGACTTCACCGTTATTTATCGTCTTCGTTGTTTCGTTATTGGAATTATCAGCGCTCACTGTTTCTCAGCCTCCTTTCAAGTATGGATATTAACTTGGTAAAGAAGATAACGACGATCAGGTAAATAATTGCTACAGCAATAAGACCCGGAAGCGCGTCATAAGTGCGGCTTCGGATAACATCACCACCACGGGCAAGGTCCATGATGCCAACGTAACCGGAAACGGATGTTTCTTTGATCAATACGATAAACTCATTGGCCAGCGCCGGCAGAACATTCTTAAAGGCCTGCGGAATGACGATATAGATCATGGTCTGCACGTAATTGAAGCCCAGAGAACGGCCGGCTTCAAACTGTCCGTTATCGATACTCATGATACCGGATCGGATGATCTCCGCGACATATGCGCCGGAGTTGATACCAAAAGCTAAAGAAGCAACAAGTAAGGTGTTGGTTGAGGCCGCAAAGATGATATAGTACATGATCATGAGCTGGACGACCACAGGCGTTCCACGTATCACGGTCAGATAGAGATTCACGATCGTATTGAAAAACTTCAGAAGAAATTTTTTAATACCAGGACGCATATCCTTGATCGTCTTGTCGTGCGTCGCGCGTACAATGGCAGCGATCACACCCAGTGCGATGCCGAGGAGCAGCGCGAAGAACGTGATCTTCATAGTCATCCAAAGTCCCTTATAAAGGTACTTGTATCGACCATCTTCGATCAAATTGGTATATAAGCGGTCCTTCCACTTTTCCCACCAGGTCGTCAAACCCAGGAGAACCCGGTATCCCTGTTGCGAATATAACATGATAACACCCTCCAGATCATCTTCTATTCGAGATTACTATTTTATAAGAAAAGAAGGCGGAAATAAAGTATTTCACGCCTTCTTTTTTCATTTCATTTCCATTTCGTCCGGAAAGCAATAAATGCTGTCAGAACGAGTCCTGCGATCAGCCCTTGGAAGGAATGTACTTCTCGATGATAGCAGCGATCGTACCATCATCAGTCAGTTCTTTGAGCGCGGCATTGAGTTTATCAAGAAGAACAGTGTTGTCCTTGTTTACACACATAGCATAATCTTCAACCGTGAAAGGTGTTTCCAGGATCTTCAATCCTTCATTCGCAGCCACAAAAGACTTCGCCGGCTCGTTGTCGATAACTACAGCATCGACCTTACCTGCAGAGAGAGCCAGAACAGCATCCGGTCCCTTGGAATAACGTACGACCCTTGCTTCACCGACACCGCCATCAGCCGGGTCAAAAGACATATAAATATCACCGGTCGTACCCTGCTGTACGCCAACCTTGTAGTCGCCGCCCAGGAGAGTGTCGATATCCACGATCTCGGAGCCTTCCTTCACAATGATCGCCTGGATACCTGTAGCATAAGTAGTAGTAAAGTTTACTGCCTTCTTACGAGTATCGGTAACCGTCATACCGGCCATACCGAAGTCATACTTATTGTTCTGTACACCGGCGATAATAGAATCGAACTCTACGTCCATGATCTGCAGTTCAAGGCCGAGTTTCTTCGCAATAGCTTCAGCGATCTCTGCATCGATACCGACGATCTTTTCGTTCTGATAATACTCGTACGGCTGGAAGAAAGCATTGGTAGCCATGATCAGCTTGCCTTCCTGAACAGTGAACTTTTCTGCAGCTACTGTTGTATCTGCAGCACTCTCCGCCTTGGTCGTTTCTTCAGACTTCGAACAGCCAACCATTGCTCCCGCCATGCAGAAGATCAATCCAACCGATACGATCTTTGATAATAACTTTTTCATATATATCCTCCTTGTGACAAAATGTCTACGCTATAAGTATAATGCCTCTTTTACATACTGTCATTTCAATATCTGACGAAATTCCATGGCAAAAGCACTTTTTATTCGGCATTTAAACCAAAAACCGTATTTCATGCCGAACTATGATTTTCCGTTTCCGACCCGGCTTAAAAAACATGATATAATCAAGTCATCAAATACGAAATTCCGAGGTTTCTTCTATGTCTTCAGAAACACCGTCCACTTCAGTCTCTTCCCCGAAAACCAAAGGAAGTTCTTTTCTCTGGACTCTTCGTTATACGCTGATCAATGCCACATACTTCTCCGCATTCTGCACGATCCACGCATGCGCCGCCGTGTTTCTTCTCGGCAATGGTTTTTCGAACACGGAAGTCGGCGTGCTTCTGGCTGTGGCAAACATCATTTCCGCAATCGTTCAGCCGGTCATTGCCGGTATCATCGATAAGCAAGGCGCGCTGACGAACCGGCGTTTCATCCTGATATCCGTCTTAACGATCTTATCCGGATCGGTCCTTCTCTTGTTTTCCGCAAACAACAAAGCGGTGATCTTCCCTGTCTTTGCCCTGATCTATATGATTCAGTTCGCTTACCAGCCTGTCATGACCGCGCTCTGTTTTGAATATCAAAAAGCGGGTGCGCCGATCGTCTACGGCCTCGCGCGCGGCTTGGGCTCAGCCAGTTTCGCCATTACCTCAGCCTTCATCGGCGGGCTGATCGAGAAGCAAGGGATCACGATCCTGCTTTACATCAATATCGTTGTCATGCTTCTTTCCGCGATCCTGATCTTTACTTTTTGGAAACCGAAGAACGAAGTGTCCGCTTCGGACCCCGAGTCTGCCAAGTCTTCCGGCAACACTTCCCTTATCTCCTTTATCCGCGCTTATCCTGCTTTCTCTTTGTTTCTTGTCGGAGTCATCTGTTTTTTCTTCGCGCATAATATGATCAACGATTTCATGATCCAGATCATCAGAAATCTTGGCGGTGGTGAAAGAGAACTGGGGTATGCCAACTTCCTTCAGGCGATTCTGGAACTTCCCGTCATGGCAATGATCGGTCTGATCCTAAAGAAGATTTCCGCCAAGAGCCTCTTACTTCTCTCCGGAGTAGCGTTTTTCGTGAAGATCCTGATCCTGATCTTTGCATCCAATATGGGACACATGTATCTCAGCCAATGCTTCCAGCTTCTGGCTTATGCCGTGTTCATACCGGCAGCTGCGTATTACGTCAGCAAAACCATGGCCGACCATGATCAGGTCAAAGGTCAGGCCTTTGTGACCAGCTGCATTACCATCGGCGGAGTATTCTCAAATCTTATCAGTGGCGTGATCCTCGATCATTTCGGCATCCGCCCCATGCTCATCACCGGCACGGTCGTCTGTGCAATCGGCGTTCTCATCGGGTTTGTCGCCATGGTGAAACTGCCTTCCAGAAAATGACCCTCTCAGCAATTCCCGGTATACACGTATTTTAGTTTTTCCCGGGCTATAGCGGCTAGCGCATAGACATCCTTAACTGCCGTTGCTTTTGCATCCGTCATTTGAAATCTCGGAAAAAACCTCGATACGTGAAACGGCACTTCCTCTCCTATGACCCGTCCGTTTCCATCCTGTAAAGATGCGACCCAGGACACCATCTCGCGCATCATTTCCTTCTCCGCGCTTATTCCCGGCACAGCCAGGCAAGTCAGTTCCACATGAGCGATCTTTACCGCCTCGGAAACAAACGCCTTCGTCATGGCAAGGCTTCCCCCGAGCACGTCTTTGTAGATGCTTTCCGAAAAGCACTTGATATCAATATTCATGGCGTCGATATAGGGACCGATCTCCCGAAGGACGGATAATTCCGCCGTCCCGTTTGTCACCAGAACATTCTTCAGTCCTTTATGATGCGCAATCTTCGCCGTATCGCGCACAAACTCATATCCGACGAGCGGCTCGTTATATGTATATGCTATGCCGATATTTCCTTCGTTTTGATATTTTTCAGCAACCCGGACAAGCTGCTCCGGCTCGACCACATCCGCCGATTCCTCCCAGCGCTCTACTCCCTCTCCCCAGGATATCTCGCTGTTCTGACAAAACGGGCAACGGAGATTACAGCCATAGCTGCCTACCGACAGGATCATGGATCCGGGCATAAAACGGCGTAATGGTTTTTTCTCGATCGGATCAAGAGCAATCGAAGTGATGCGGCCGTAATTCTTCGCCACGACTTGCCCGCCCGAAGCAACCCGAGCGCCACAGACTCCATATTGTCCTTCGCTCAATTCACAATGTCGGAAACAAACCTGGCACTTCGTCACTTTTTCCTCTGCTCCCTCACACGTGGCGCACAACTTCGAAGCGTTGCAGCGAGTAGTTCTCATGTTCCGCAATACCGCCTTTGCGCATCGCTATCGAAACTTGCTCATCAACCGTATCCACACCGTCCAGATCAGGAAGAAGCAAGCCTCGTCTTCCATCACGCGTCGACACTATAACACCGTATCGCTTCACATCCAGCTCGGATCTTGAATCGATCGGTTCCGCCTCACCTAAAACATCCACGTTGATCTCCAGCCAGGCCAGTTCCTCCTCCCGGATCGGATCGAATCTCGGATCACGGGTACTCGCACTGATGGCATTATTAATGATCTCCTGCGCCAGGCTTGGCGTTGTCGGCGCAATCGTTCCGATGCATCCCCGGAGCATGCCTTGTTTATGTATCGATACAAAAGCACCGGCCTTTGTATCCTGAAGCTCCTGCGGGATCGTAACACCTTCTTTTTCCAGGATCAGAAGCGCCTCCGGAACACGAAGTTTCTTTTTCTCCCGGATATAGCTTTCCAAAGAAAGCCTTGCCAGGCGCACAAACGCATCCGACGAGGCACGCTTATCGGCAAGTGCTTTTTCCTTTTCAGAAAGATAAATCTTCAAGAACCGTCGTTCCTCCCGGGTTTCACTTGAAGCCTTCGGATAGAAAGTACAGATACCGTACCCCACGCCGGTAACATCCTGATGGCAAAGCGCCCTGGCCTCTACGTCGATTCCGTCCCAGGCGCCGGCCATGATGACAAAAGAACGATGTCCGCATTCTGCTGCCTTATCGCAGAATGCTTCCTCGAAGTCGAACAGTTCGCCAAAAGCACCGCGCCCCATGACATCCATGATCCGCTCGTCGTACACCGGTCCTTCCGGCGCAAAACCATATGGCCCATAGTCCTGAAGTTTGTGGGAAAGATCACCACTGGCCACGATCACGACTTTACGGTTCAGCGCATTGACCGCCCGTGCCAGGATCGTACCGAATTGATAATGGTCGGCCAGAGGAAGTCCGGAAAGGCCTATCCTGACGATCTTTCCTCCCTTGTATGCATTGCGGATAAACCATAGCGGCACCATCGTGCCGTGGTCCAGATCCGGTTCCTGTTCTCCCATGGTTCCTGCCGAAAAGTTCTCGTGATACGCGATTTCACTGATCTTATCCACAAGTTCTTCATCATACTCTTCGGAGAATTTCACATCCGGTGCACGGAAATAAGAAAATGAGCCCTTCGCTTTTTTTCCGGGGGATATATGAAAATAGTCCGCATAGAGTGTCGCATGCGGACTGGTGATCACGATCGTGTCCGGCGAAAGGGCAGCGATCTCTCCGGCAACCTGCTCGTACGCACGAATCGTTTCTTCAACTCGTTTTTCACTTCCACGTCCGACTGAAGGGACGATCATCGGAGGGTGGGGAACCATAAAAGAAGCCAGGACAGACATAAGAATACCTTCCTTTCGTATCCGGTATCCCCTCGCATCCGGAATACCGGAGCGCCGACAGATCAATCTCCGATCGGCTCGCCTTTTCCGTTAAACAGCGGGAGTTTTTCAATGTATCGGATATCGTCTCTCTTCGCCGCGTCACCTTCCGCCAACACGCATACGCGTCCGGCCACTTCGCCACCGCAAAGTCTGACTAACTCCTCCATCGCACGAAGAGAACCACCGGTCGAGACAACATCATCCACAAGAAGCACACGCTTTCCGCGGATCAGATCTGCATCGTCTCTTCCGAGATAAAGCCTCTGCACACCTCTTGTGGTAATGGAGGTATCCTCGACCGAAATCGGATCCGGCATATAGTTTTTGAGACCTTTTCTGGCTACAAAATATTTTTTCGATCCGGATTGTCTTGCCATTTCATGTGCAAGCGGAATACCCTTGGCCTCCGCCGTAAATATGTAATCATACTCCTCATGAGGCATCAGTTTCAGAAGTTCCCTGCCGCAAGCTTCCGTGATCTGCGCATCGCCAAAGCAGATAAATGCGGCGATATAAAGATCATCGGCAATCTTACAAAGAGGGAGTTCTCTCTCCAGACCTGCTATTGTCATCTTATATTTCATGTTGTATCCTCCCTCGTTTATCTTGTCTGATCTTGGGGTCCAAGCACTAGTCCATCTTCACTTCATCAAGAAGGGCGAAGCGATATCCTTCGCCTTCCAGATATGTCAGAACAGAATCCAGCGCCGCTTCATTGGCCGAAGAATCATTGTGCATCAGGATCACTGCGCCGTTATGGTGTCTTCTCTTAAAGCTGGCCAGAACATCTGCCGGGTCAGGCTGATTGTTCTGATCGTAATCGTAAAGCGCAAAACTCCAGAACACTGTTGTGTAGCCGCAATCGCGGACAATACTGAGCAACCGCTTGGTATAAGAACCCGTCGGCGGACGGAAGAACTTGTCGATCTCATAACCGGTCTTCTCGTAGAAATACTCCTCCACATCAAGGATCTCGGCAATGATATCTTCTACTGTCCGGACAGTCAGGTCAGTATGCGAAACCGTGTGGTTGCATACCATGTGTCCTTCCTGCTTCATGCGGACGCAATAATCGGAACACTCTTCGAGATACATCTTGGTCACAAAGAAGTTTGCCTTTACATTATGTGCTTTCAACGTATCAAGAATATTCTTCGTCCGGTTCGAAGGGAAACCGCAGTCGAAGGTCAGATATACGACCTTGTCGTCGTCCTTGGCGTTCTTATCCACATAAAAGGCGTTATATTCCGAAATATTGAAATATTCGTAGGATCCGGACTGCTCATGGTTATCCTTCAGGATATAGCACCACGTATCTTCCGCCACATTGTTCAGTGAGTTATAGTACGCCACGTCATTGAGCATATACTCGCGGATGCACTCCACACGATCGATCGGATTATTCACGTTTTCATAAAGGATTGATGGATTCTTATGTCCTGTGCCGTCATCGGCATTTCGGGTCGACATAGCAGTTTCGAGCGTGGTGGTGGTTTCTTCCGAACTACTGGAAGAAGTACTTGCTTCACTTCCCGAAGCAACGATCAGCGATGTATTTTCTGTCTGTGTCGTACTCTCGTCTTTACTTTTGCAACCTACAGATGCATTTCCGAAAAGGAAAACCGTTGTCATCAACAAAGCTAGTCTGCGTTTTTTCATATTCATTCGTCTCCGTGCGTCCGAAGTCCTGATTCCACGGGAAACTTCACCCGTTCTCCGGCGCATACACATTATAACATACCTACGCCTGTGAAATAGGGTTTTCCAAACAAGAATTCACTGAACCTGCAAATAGTATTTGACCAGCTGCAGAAAGCCGGAACGAATGCTCCGAAAGTATTGTTCATTAACCGAAATAGATGTTTCCTTTCCTGTCGATCGTGAAGATCTCGCAATCGGTAATGAAATAGTCTCCATAACAGTCATCGATCTCGAATCCGTAATAGTAGACACCTTCAGGCAAGAATGCATAATCCAGCTGATCTCCGTCTTTCCATGTATAACTGTCGCCATACATCTCCGAATCGTCGTCAAGATAGTATACCGGCTCGATCTTATCTCCCTTTTTCAGCGGTCGGATCTCGCGGTCGGAACAGCCGTTATCGTCGATTCCGTCCCAGACACCTTCCACCACGGTCGAATAGTCAAGATACTGTCGCACACGCAGATTCGTCGGTTCGCCATTCAGCAGGATCGGAGATGTATAAACCGTATAGTCGTCACCCCAGTCCGCGACAAACATGGTCAGCAGATCTCCGCTGGGAAGCGAGAGCCAGTATCCGTCAAAATTGTCCCGGAATTCGCCCTTATCCCAGTCAGCGTAAATATCATCTGTCTCACCCAAACAGATCAAAGTTTCGTCGTCCACTTCATAGAAAACATAAGCCACTACAGAAGATGTATATTCCAGAGAATCCCGGCTTAGTACAAAACCGAATCCGTCCTGGGTGCTGGACGGTTCCTGTGCAAAAGAGATCAGTTCACTCTCTTCTTCATCTCCATAGTCATAATCAAAATACGAATCATCAAAATAATCGTTGGAACCGTTATGGATGACCCAGTCTCCCTCATCATCAAAGAACGCGTCATTCGAGTATCCTTGATCCGAATAACCTCTTGCCACCATATCCACTAAAGACAGATAGTAAGGGCTGATGCATACACCGGAGAAGATGCCGATTTCGTTGGAACCTTGCACCTGAAGCGGATAGTAGATCGAAAGCCCGGATGCACCGGCATGCGTTTCCCCGTTCTTGTTGTATACGATACAGTTCTTGAGTGCTTCGAGCGCCGAAGTGCCATCCGCATAAGAGGAACACTTCTCTATGATCCCTCCGACATCCACCATATTCGTGTAACCTTCAGACCGGTTATTGCCGCCGAAGTTATCTGCACTCTGTGCTCCTCTTACGACGCCTGCCAGATCACCGGAAGCTGCTTCGTATAGTTTTTTTGCGTAGTCATTGAACGCTACGGCAAATGCATCAAACTTGTCCAGATCCACGACCGTAAACGTACATTCACTTTCCTGCCAGATCGCTTCGCATTCGGCATAGAAACTATCTGCAACTACCTTTCCTAATGCCGCACCATCCGCCTGATCGTTCTCAGCCAGATAGCTTCCGATCGTTGTGTAATTCCATCCGGAACCGGGCTCCATTTCCTCGGAGCCATAAAAATACCGGGCATAGGTTGCAAGAATATTCGCACTTTCCACACTTCCCATCAGGCAGCAGTCAAATCCGATAAATTCAAATCGGTCACTCATTTTTTCATAGGCCTTGGAGAGGGCCTGATTGATTTCCAGCAAAGAAAGAGAATCGTCGTCGTGCAGTTCATCAAAGCAGACGCCGGTAATGCTTCCGCCTCCATGATTCCAGAACACCACACCCATCTTTTCGGCCGGATAGTTCTCTACTCCCCAAGTTAAAAAGTCGGATAACGTGGACGATTCACCCATGCTTCGCAGAGGCACGGCATCCACCCGTTCAATATTCTGATTCGCGATAACATAGCGTTCACAGGATTTATTGGAAACCACGTTGTTCATCCATTCAGAGGTTCCTCCGGTCTGCACGACAAAACGTACATTGCCGCTTCCTTTGGCCTGGATCATCTGATCGAGGTCATCGGTAGCCATTCCGTTTTCATCCTCACTTTCCAGATCCGTACCACAAAGGTAAACAAAGATCGTCCAGCTTCCGGTATTCCCCATGGGCGCATCTTTCTTTTTGGCACGGGTTATACTCAAATCACCGCTGGATCCGTCAACGGACATGGTAAAGCCGGAATCACCGCTACTACTGTCGCTCTTGGCATCTTTCGAAGGATCCTTGCTTTCTTCTTCGGACTCTTGCGATGTATCCTCTTTTGTCGTACGACTCGTATCGATCTGCGTCTCTTCCGTTTTAGTGGATTCCGAATCTTCCCAATCCTCGATATCACAAGCAGAAAAGCACATCGCTACAGATAGCAGCAATGCCAATATCGTCCTTTTTTTCATACGCGAACCCCACTCCTCACTATATGCTGACGCCGTTTTCGAACCATACTGATCCGGAAGCGCAGCTAACCCGAAAACAGTATAACACATCCTTTAGAGATAACCACGCAAGGATTCCCGGTGCCTCTTCAGTTGAAGCGGCCGTATTTATGTCGTATGATTTTATATGTATTTCAGAAGAATCGGGAGAACATTATGAAGAGCAAAAAAGGAATCATCTTTGATATGGACGGAACCGTCTGGGACAGCTCCGAAAACGTAGCCAGATCGTGGACAGAAAAAGTCCGTGAAGCAGGATTTGACAAAGTTATCACGCAAAGTGACATTCAAAGTGTCATGGGAAAACCGATGGACGTGATCGCGGATACTCTCTTTACCTTTACCCGTAAAGGTAAGCAAAGAAATGCTCTTCGCGAGGCTTGTGAAAACAACGAAAACGAATATCTCCGAAAACACGGCGGGATCCTTTATCCGAATGTGATCGAGACATGGGAAGCACTCAAAATAGACGGTTACCACCTTTACATCGTGAGCAACTGTCAGGCCGGATATATCGAAGCCTTTCTCGAGTATTACAAGATCGAATGGGGAAAGCCATCCTGCCTCATTGAAGACATCGAGTGCTACGGTAATAATTTCCTGCAGAAAGACGAGAATATAAAACTTCTTGCCGAGCGCAACAAGTTGACCTCTGCCTGCTATGTAGGAGATATCCAGAGTGATTACGATGCCACCATAAAAGCCGGGTTTCCTTTCATTCACGCTACTTACGGCTTCGGAAGCATTGATGCATCTGTCCCCGTGATAAAGAAATTCAGTGATTTGACCACAGTCGTCAAGGAGGTCCTCAAATGAACAAAGATCATATTTCCATTCCATCTATACTTAAGATCGAGCAAGGTGTCACATCCAAGATCGGCTCATATCTCAAAGACGCAGATCTGACCGAGGTCACCATTCTTTTCGGGAATGGTCTGATTTCGATGTTCGGCGAGAAGGTCTTCAAGTCCTGCGAAGATGCCGGCGTCAACATTCTTCACCACCAGGAAATGGATACGGTGGAATTTAATGACATTACCAATCTTGCCTTCCAGCTTCCCAACAAGACGCAAGCCATAATCGGAATGGGTGGCGGCAAGGTTATCGATGCGGCTAAGTATATCGGTTACATTCTTCACATTCCGTTTATCAGTGTGCCGACCAGCTCCTCATCAGATGGTTTTTCCAGCTCAAGTGCTTCGCTGACCATCGGAGGTCACAGAAGGTCACTTCCGGCCAAACTGGCTTTCGGGATCCTTGTGGATACAGAAGTGATCAAGAGTGCCCCGGTAAGGTTCCTTTATTCCGGCATCGGAGATATGGTCGCCAAGATCTCCTCGACTTACGACTGGCAGCACGAAGAAGATCTCGGATATACGGAAGTAAACGACTTTGCTTTCATGATTGCCAAGAAAGCCGTCAACTCTTTTGTCCGTACACCTTTTGAAACCATCCATGAAGATCTTTTTCTCAAGGAACTTCTGGACTCTCTCGCAATGAGTGGAATTGCCAACGAGATCTGCGGTTCTTCCGCACCGACATCCGGCAGCGAACATCTTATTTCCCATGCATTGGATCAGATCCTGGAAAAACCGCAGCTTCACGGCGTTCAGGTAGGCATAGCGACTTACATCATGTGCAAGATCTGCAATCACCGTTACCAGCGGATCGATACTGTCTTTACCAAGACCGGCTTCTGGGACTATTGCGCCACACTGGATCTGAAAGCTTCAGATTATTGCAACGCAGTCGATATGGCTCCTCAGATGAAGCCGCACCGGCATACGTATTTGCACGAAGAAAAATATAGAGAACTTGCCAAGAAACTCATCAAAGAAGATCCGAAACTTACAGCGATCCTGAAGTAAATCATCAGATGCTAAGTAAGAGATGATCTATAAAGACAAACTACCGTCTCGACGGGATTTTCATTGTCCAAACTCATATATAGTTCCTCATCCCCAATTATCGGCAGGGAGAACACTATCTGCTTTAGCCACTGCCCATTAGGTTGCTTGTTCTCGTAAATGTTGATTTCCTTGATGAGAATAGAAAGTAATTCATGCTTCTCACTACCATCCATTTTATAATAGAGAGTACCTATTGCTTTAGCAAATTTACAATAACTTTTGTAATATACGTTTTTCATAAACGTTTGATGCGTGTTATCAAATTCAGAAATAAATTCTCATCAACCAAGCAATATAATTCATTTTTAGATTTAAGTTTCATGTAATCATTGAAATGTTGTTCCTTATCTTGAGGATAAATACTGTGCAAATATCTATTCCTTAAGTCTTTACCATTGCTATACTCAGATTTATTAAGCATATAGATTTTTATTTGTGCGCTTTGTATGGAAAAACTGCCGACAGCCCTGAAAGCCGCCAACAGCATCGGATTCATTCCCCGGATTCTTTTGCATCCTTTTCCTTAAGTTCCGCCAGAATCTCCGAACCGTATTTCTGGATCATACGCGCCAGAAAATCCGCGCATTGCTCCATGTTCAGCCTTGCCTCTTTCTCCGTTAGGCAGCCGTTGTCAACCAGAACATAACCTTCCATGCATCAGGCACCTCCTTCTACTGTTCAAAGGAGATTTCCACGCCAATTTTCTGACTTTCAGGAAAAAAAGCCTGCGGACATCGGGATTTCTCCCAATGCCCACAGGCTCGATAAAGATTCATGATTCAGTTTATAATCTCAATTACTTACGCATTTCCCGCATCTGCTGCATCCATTGCAGACAAGCCTCATTCCGCAATTCGTGCAGCGTTCTCCAAAATACGGTTTGTACAGTCCTTCCTCCTCAAGCGGATATCCCCATTCATCGGTAAGGTGCCATTCCATCCGCCTTCCTTCAAAGCTGAGCCCTGATTTGTACGCCTGCTCACTCTGAATGCTTCCTTCCAACTTATAAAGCTTTCCGTCCTTCACAAATCTACGTCCGGTGCCGCAGAATACAAACGTTACATCATACGCTACGCATTCATCCCTCAGCGACTTTACCCATTCATAATGACACGGGCGGGCACCTCCGTAGTTTTCTCCGTCACAAAGAACCTGTTCGATCTGACCCGCAGGGAGATATTTTCTAATGCTCACCGGACCGATATAGGGAGCACACATGATCCCTTTGTGCTTAAACGGCAGCTCCAGCAGGATCGGGATCCGTTCATCAGCTCTCTTCTGATTCTCACAGGTAACATTAAACATTACGTTTTCCCAGCCATCACCCCAGTTCCACGGAAGATGGTTTGCCACGCGTTCCGGCCGTTTTGTCAGCAGGAAGAACTTTACATCAGATCTTTGACGTATAATCTGCCAGGCTTCATCACGCCAGGGATCTGCTTCTTCCAGAAAGAAATCTGAAGTCATACAGACCCGGATCATTTCTCCGCTTTTAACCTTAAATGTTCCGTCACGGTATTTGGAAAGCGGATATTTAAATCCTGCTTTTGTCCTGTATATTTCAGATCCGTCCTTATCTCTCAGAGAATCCAGATAATACATGTAGCAGTTCTGGCAGCCCTCACTGCACTTTCTGCAGCCATGCCATGGATTCCATATGTCGTGCAATGGAGGTCACCTCACTTTCTCAAAACTATTTATTGAAGGAGCATGTTCTGATAAACTGCCGGATATCCGCTCCACCCTCCAGATATCGGAGCAGTATTTCCGCACATGCACGACTGTCGCTGTCAGCCTTGTGGTGATCAAGACAGATACCATAATAGTCGCACAAGACATTCAGCTTATGGCTCATCCCAGGCAAAATCTTCCTGCCCATTTGTACTGTGCAAATATACCGTGCATATGGCTTCCACTCTATTTCGTAATCACACAGGCATTTTTTTAGCACATTCATATCAAATACAGCGTTATGTGCCACCAAAAGTCTGCCCGACATCAATGGCTCTATTTTTGTCCAGAGCTCAGGAAAGGTCGGTGCATTCCTCACCGTCTCCCTGCTGATTCCTGTAAGCTGTGTATTAAATTGATCAAAGTAAGTTTCCGGATTAACCAGAGAATAAAATTCATCTGTGATCACTCCATCCTCTATCACGGTAATACCGATCGCGCTTATCCGGTTGCTCATACGGTTCGGCGTTTCAACGTCAAACACGGTAAATCCAGCCATATCCAAATCTCCTACTTTTTCAGTTCCTCACTCAGCGAATGCGGCACTCCGCGTGGACCGCGAATTGCATAAATCCCATACTCGCCTTTAAGTCTGTCGAATGTGAATTTGTCCGGCTTATACCGTTTCAGCAGCCGTATCTTCATGAGCGCTGTAATTGTCAGGCTTCCGTCCCGGTAATCATAGGGAATACCTGTTTTAGTGACCTTGCACTTATACAATATGGCAGAGACAGGAGCCGCTGCATACACATATACGGTATCACCTGTCCGGACACCGTTTCCCTGCTTCCAGTCAATTTCCTTTGCATCGTCAAAGGCATGTTCGATATCATAATACTTCGAATTCGCAGGGATGATCCATTCCTTCGGCGGCCGGATCTTCTGCTTTTTCAGCTTCGATGCCGTCACGACATAGCTTTCATCGATCCATTTACAAATATCCTCAAAAGGTACAGTGCCATCCAGGAGGATGGATATCCAGTTCCCGCGGCTGATATGGTAACCTCGAAAGTATCCTGTCTGCTGCGTCAGTATATCGGCCAGCATGGGATCCCCCATTTTCACATTGAGAACATCGACACGATCTGTTCCCTCAAGCCCCAGCTTTTCACGCGGGACATCCATGATGATTGCGAACCACTTCCGGTTATCCTCATGGCGGAGAACCGGAAAACCCTGTGCCGTTGGCAGCGGATAATCCGGTTCTGTGCCGTATTTCTTTTTCACATACTTAAATATTTCTTCTCTCATGATCAATTTTGCTTTTTCTTCGCCGATTTTTTCACTTCTTCATGATAAAAATAATTTACAACAACAGGCGGATCTCCAAACTCCGAACGATGCTGATCATCATCACGCATATATGGCATGGACTCCCTGGCGGTATACTCCCTCATCTTCTGATCAAGCTCAGTCCAGTACGCGCGGCTCTTTTTGCTGTATATCTCATGGTAAAGATCATCCAGCTCCGGATGATGTTCATGGATCCACTCCAGAATGCGTACTCTGTAGTCACCGCGAAGGTTCAGGTTCTCCAGCCATACGAGGTTGCACTGTTTCTTTGCCTGTTCGATGATTTCAATCGGGTCTGTGATTCCCGGAAAAATCGGTGAAATGAAACACGTTGTCTGTACTCCGGCTTCATAAAACTGTTTCATGGCTTCCAGACGCCTCTTTATGCTGACGCCACGGTCCATCTCCCTGCGGAAATCCTCATCCAGCGTGTTAATTGAGAAAGAGACCCTGGCATTCGGAAATGTCCTGATCAGGTCGAGATCCCTGAGCACCAGATCGGACTTGGTAGCTATGCTGATACTGATTCCGCTCCCCTGCAGCTGCTCCAGCAGTGACCGGGTTCTCTTATACTTTGCCTCACAAGGCTGATAGCAGTCAGTCACAGAGCCAAAGAATGCTTCCTTGCCTGCATATTTCTCCGGTCTTTTGATCTCAGGCCAGTTTTTCACGTCAACAAACTCACCCCAGGGTTCCGGATGATTTGTAAACCGCTTCATGAAGCTGGCATAGCAATACTTACACGCATGGCTGCATCCCACATAAGGATTGACCGAATAATCCGACACCGGAAGGTTGGATTTCGTCATTACACTTTTAACATCAATTTCTTTGATCTGCATACTGTTGATCCTCTAACTTCATATAGTCTTCCATATCCGCAAAACCGATTTCATGATACAGCTTCTTAGCAACACCCGAGCTCTCCAGAAAGATCTTTTCTGTTCCGCGTTCTTTTGCGTCATTGATCAGATATTCTATGATCTGTGTGCATATTAATTCCGCCGCCATATCTTCCTGATTTTGTAAACAGCCCTATTGCACCTAACTCGTCAGTCCAGTTCTTGATTGAAAATACAAATGCGTTTGTCCCCGCCTCTTCTTTAAACGTATCGAAATCGATACGTTTAAAATCAGGATTATGTAAAACCTCCCATAATCCCAAAAATTCAACTACATCTCTTCCCCGCAACCAGTTATGAATTGTGATTCTCGGATCAATACTTTTATATCTGGCTATATCCGTCAATGATATAAATTCATTTTTGAAGTCTGTTGTATAAATTCCTATATCGATACCAGCTGCGTGTATCGTTTCTTTCTTTATCGTCTTCGCCATACGAACCTCCAAATTATTATCTGTAAAGTGTTCACTTCCGAACATTTTGTGAACCATCAACTACTTTCTGCAGTTCCCTATAATATGCCAAATAGCGATATGCAGTTCTGGTACTGATATTACCCTCAGCCACTATCTCAGAAATCGTCATTCCATTTTCAAGCTTAATGGCAAAATCATTATATGAGGCAATCCAGGCTTCATCATGTTTTTCCATAGGCTTTTTTTTTACAGCATATTGAAATGCTTAAACGCATCCATTATTGCCTGCTCTTTTTCTGGCGTGCATATCGGAACCCTATGTCCCTCTTTACCCTTATTGTAATTATCCCGTTTTTCAAATCCGCACTTGTCTTTTATCTGTGCAATATCAAGACTCGATACATGAAGTCCATGCGTGTTCATGACATATTCCTTAATCTGCTGATATGTAGCTCTCCCACGCTTCTTCTGATGGTGGTCAGGCTCATAATCTATGTAGATATACTCATCGACATCTTTCAAACCCAATAAGACGCACGTCTCGACTGTGTTTTGTTTGAGCAACCGAATTGTATCGCCCTCAGAACCTTCATAAAACACCGGAAATCCTAAATGCAGCTGCTTTAAGATGCGTCCGTCTTCCTGTCTTTCAGGGTACAATTCAATCTCGTCGATGAA
>JAFWDK010000007.1 GCA_017513085.1 Clostridiales bacterium
AGCACTTTCTCCATGTCTTCAGGTGCGATGTCAGGAACGATTGCCGTTACCATAACGCCTTGTTCCGGCATCTGCGGTTCTGATCCTTTCTTCGGAGGCTGTGGCTCTCTGCACTTTGGCGGTGGCTGCGGAATGCTCTTAGGGCACATTCCAACCTTAGTCACCACAAGGTGACGGCCATCCGGTGCGAGAGCGAACGCGAGGAAGTCTCCATCGTGAATTCCCATTGCATCTCTCAGCTCCTGAGGGATTGTTGTTCTGCCTTCTGTTCCAATCTGTCTAATTACGTTTTTCATAGTTGTAAATCCTTTCGTGTTAGTATTTCAGTTTTCAAACTGAGTATTTAAGTATGAATTCACGAACCTCGTCGGGGAGGTAATCGAGAATATCCTTGTGATATGTGGTATGAGCCACCGACAAAAGCATGTCGTAACGCTTCTGCTGGTAAAGCTCGATCATATAATCACGTGTTCCCTGAAGATCCGTCATCTCATTTCCCATGAGGATCTTCTCTCTCAAATCATCGCTGTGGTTTCGTTCTGCAATCTCTGCAGCCATCATTGAAATGTTTGAAACATGAGAATCAAGAATGTGATTTCTTGCTTTCAAGGGTGTGTCGATACCGTAAGACTTCCACTCATCGAGTGTCTTCTGCACATACTTCAGATCAAAGTTGTCTTTGCGGAAGAGGTTGTCCTCTACAGCCAAGTGAATCATGTCCATATCCGCATTGTTTTTCACCCAACTGGTGCAGATCCGGATTTCAGCATGCCAGAGTGGACGACCAATTCTCTCTTCGATGAAGTTTCTCAGTTCGTCGATCGCCTGCTCCATCTCACGCGCACGCGAAGTAAGCAAGTAAGCATCTTTTTGTCCTTTAGTACTTAGTCTTTTAGTATTTTGTTTATTAGTATTTACTTGCGACTGATTTTCCGCATGCGGTTTTTCCGTAAACGGTTTTTCCGCATGCGGTTTTTCAACATGCGGATCAGATGCTTTATTTCCAGCGTTTTTCGGCGGTTCTTCAAATATCGTGTAGACAAAAGAAGTCATTCGACCTTTTTCGTCTCGATCTTGATAACGAACGATGTATCCTTCTTTTTCCAGTTCCTGAACAGCTCCGTTGATGGAACCGATCGATTCCTTGCAAATATGCTTCAGTCCCGCTAACGTGTAATCCCAATCATCAGGAAGAGACAGCATCAGCGCATGCAAGCCTTTAGCTTTCAACGAGAGATTGTGATTCCGAAGGGAATGATTCGACATACATGTAAAGTTTTCGTTCTTTTTGACTCTAAATACTGCCAATGCATTTTCCTCCTTGTCTTTTCGTCAGAATAGAAAAGCGCCCGTTATGTTCTCTGTAGAGAACGAAACGAGCGCTTAAAGCCTTATGGCGGAGTTTCCGCTATAAGCCATCGAGCATCTTGTGAATTAACACTCTGTGTACCTCCTTATCTTGTCGTAGTCTCTTAAGACATCAATATCCATCGGGATCTTCAGTCTCTTAAAGACCTGTGTCAGTGTGTAGTTGAGAGCTTGTGCTGAATCATTTTTGAGTCGGACACACTTGCAGTTTTCGAATTTATACCCAGTCTGTGGGATAATCCGAATGAGCGTGATGCCCGAGTTCAAACAGAGCCAGTTCTTCGCATTCTCATATCGCCAGTCCTTCCAGCCTTCCTTCAAATGTGAAGTGAGCTCTATAGCTGCACACTTCTCTGGAAAGAAAATCTGGAGAGGAATTCCGATTTTGCGACCAATTTGGTCGTATACGACCGAAAAACCTGTCAATGCCGAGTAATAGCGGATTACAGCGATTCGAAAATCACTGTCCTTAAGATCTCTGGATATCTGTTGTTCTCTGGATAGTTCCAGCCGCTTCTGACGCTTTTCAGCAAGTCTTGCCCGTTTCGCATCGAGTCGAGCCTGCTTCCGCTTCTCAGCGGCAAACGTAACGCAGAATGGACATCCGTGGCCTTCAGATCGGTCGGCGATCCTTGCCTTCCATTCATTCCCACATTCACTGCACTTCCACCAGAATGGCTTATCTGAGCGAGCGGTGAACTGTCGGGGAGTGGCTGGAAGATTCCTCTCCGACCATTCCTTTGCTATTTCCGGGTGTACTGATTCGAAATCGTTGAACCCGACAAGAACCCTGTTCCCGGAACAGTAGGGGCACCCGTGGTGGTTTCCCCGGTTTTTCACGGAAGCCGTCCACGTATGGCCGCAAGATCCGTTCCAAACGACCAGCTTGTTGGATCCATAGGAAACCCGATCCGGTCTCCATTTATTCTCCGATGACCACTCGCTGAGCAGCTCTGGATGAACCTCTGCAAAATTCTGCATTGCTGTTTCCTCCATACAAATTGATTCATTATCGCTGAGACAAAAAAAGACACTTTCTGGTTCTATTTCGCAGAAAGTGTCTGTAAGTCTTGTAAGACTATTTACTCAAATTGTACAAAAGATTTTTGCATGTTCATGTGCTATCATGCACCCGGTTTGGAATAAATGATGCACTAAAAGATGCACTAAGCTATTCCAAAACCTCAAAACCACTGAAATCTCGGGCTTTACTTCTCCAACGACTTCATCGTCGGGAAAAGAAGTACATCTCTGATTGCGGGGCTGTCGGTCAGGAGCATGATCAGGCGGTCGATGCCGTAGCCGATGCCGCCTGTCGGGGGCATGCCGATCTCGAGGGCGTTGAGAAAGTCTTCGTCGGTGTGGTTGGCTTCTTCATCGCCGGCTTCGAAGGCTGCGTCCTGGGCAGCGAAGCGTTCGCGCTGGTCGATCGGGTCATTGAGCTCGGAGTAGGCATTGCACATCTCCCAGGTGTTGATGAAGAGCTCAAAACGCTCTACCTTCTCTGGATCTGTGGGTTTCTTCTTTGTGAGCGGAGAAATCGCAACCGGGTGATCCATGATGAAGGTCGGCTGGATGAGGTTCTCCTCGCAGAACTGCTCAAAGAACAGGTTGATGATGTCACCCTTCGTGTGGCGGTCCTCAAACTCCACATGATGCTCCTTGGCCAGTGCTTTTGCCTCATCATCGGACTTCACGGTGTCAAAATCTACGCCACAGTACTTCTTGATCGCGTCGTTCATGGTCAGGCGCTCGAAAGGCTTACCGAAGTCGATCTCGATATCGCCGTATTTGATGAGAGTGGTGCCGCAGACCTTCTCGGCAAGGTAACGGAACATGGACTCGGTCAGTTCCATCATGCCTTCGTAGTCAGTATATGCCTGATAGAGCTCCATCAGAGTGAACTCCGGGTTATGACGGGTGTCCACACCTTCATTTCTGAATACACGGCCAATCTCGTAGACACGCTCGAGGCCGCCTACGATCAGACGCTTGAGATAAAGCTCGAGAGAGATACGGAGCTTGACGTCCTCATCGAGTGCATTGTAATGCGTCTCGAACGGACGGGCTGCCGCGCCGCCGGCATTGCTTACGAGCATCGGGGTCTCGACTTCCATGAAGTCACGGCCGTCGAGGAAGTTACGGATCTCCTTGATGATCTTACTTCTCTTGATGAAAGTATCTCTGACCTCCGGATTGACGATGAGGTCAACATAACGCTGGCGGTAACGCATATCGGTGTTGGTCAGGCCGTGATGCTTCTCCGGAAGGATCTGGAGGGACTTGGTGAGGAGTTTGAGTTCCTCGGCATGCACGGAGATCTCACCGGTACGGGTACGGAAGAGATAACCCTTCACGCCGATGATGTCGCCGATATCGTATTTCTTGAAATCCTGGTAGTCGTCCACGCCGAGCGCATCACGGGTCACATAGACCTGGATATCACCCTCAAGGTCGCGGATCGTGGCGAAAGAAGCTTTACCCATGACACGTTTGAGCATCATACGGCCGGCCACAGAGATCTCGATCTTCTTGCCTTCGTGGAGCTCTTTGAGCTTCTCGGCCGCTTCTTCCTCGGAAAGGGAAGCATCGATCTGGGATTTCAGCTCGCTATCGAGCGCCTCGTACTGCGCTTTTGCCGATAAGGAATGCGCAGTTACGTCGTACTTGGTAATGGTGAAAGGATCCTTGCCTGCAGCCTGCAGATCCAAAAGCTTCTCGCGACGGATCTTCAGGAGCTGGTTCAGGTCCTGCTCTTGTGCCTGGTTATTGTTCTTCTCGTCAGCCATGATAGGACTCCTTATTAATCTTCTTTCTTGCCGATCTTCATGATCTTATACTTAAAAGAACCGGACGCGGTCTGTACTTCGATGACCTGTCCTTTTTTCTTTCCGATGATGGCTTTGCCTACCGGAGAATCCTGAGAGATCTTGTTGCTGAAGATATCTGCGGAGATTGCGTTAACCAACTCGTACTGTGTCTCTTCCTTGGTCTCTTCGTCACGAAGAACGACGATGGAACCGAGGGATACTTTCGTCTTGCTGATTTCCGAATCATCGATTACTTCTGCATTCTTGAGGATCTCTTCGATCTCGAGGATACGCGCACCGTTCTTAGCCTGTGCATCTTTCGCCTCATCGTACTCCGAGTTCTCGGAAAGGTCGCCCTGTGCGCGTGCTTCTTCGAGCTGCTTCGCGATCTCACCGGCGATGACGGTCTTTCTCTTATTGAGTTCGGCTTTTAATTCCTCAAGACCTTCGGTTGTAAATTGAAGTTTCTGTTCTTCTGCCATCTTACTAACTCCTTATTTCTGTTTTATTTTCCAGTGTCCCCGCCATTCTCGGCGCGGGCACTTGTTTTCGTTTTTCCTGTCCTATTGTACATGCTTGTGCCCGATCGTGGTAGTGTTTCGGACAAAAAGGCTTTGTACGCTTAGTATACGGCGCGCCGGATCAGTCTGATCAGCGTGGTGCGTCGTTGTTCTTCGTGATGACGTCGTGTGCGCCGCCCTCGACGATGGATGTAGAGGATACGACTACGAGACGTGCTTTCTCCTGCAGTTCCGGGATCGAGGAAGATCCGCAGGAACACATGGTGGCTTTCATCTTAGCGAGTGAAGAGTCGAGGTTGTCCTTGAGTTTACCGGCATACGGTACATAGGAGTCAACGCCTTCTTCGAAAGCCATCTTTCCGCCCTTTCCGCCGTCGTCGTAGCGCTGCCAGTTACGGGCACGGTTGCTGCCCTCACCCCAGTACTCTTTGACGTATGCGCCGTTGACCACGAGTTTTCTCGTCGGGGATTCGTCGAATCTTGCGAAGTATCTGCCCAGCATGATGAAGTCTGCGCCCATGGCCAGTGCGAGTGTCATGTGGTAATCGTGTACGATACCGCCGTCGGAGCAAAGCGGGATATACACACCGGTCTTTGCGAAGTACTCGTCACGAGCTTTGGCCACTGCGAGGACCGCGGAAGCCTGGCCGCAACCAATACCCTTCTGCTCACGGGTGATACAGATGGAACCGCCGCCGATACCGATCTTGATAAAGTCTGCGCCGGCTTCTGCCAGATACTGGAAGCCTTCTGCGTCTACGACGTTACCTGCGCCGACGATCACGTCCGGATAGTTGGACTTGATCCATGTAAGTGCTCTGGACTGCCATACGGAGAATCCGTCGGAAGAGTCAAGGCAAAGTGCGTCCGCGCCGGCCTCGATAAGAGCCGGGACACGCTCTTCGTAGTCGCGGGTGTTGATACCGGCGCCAACGATGAGACGCTTGTCTTTGTCGAGGAGCTCGAGCGGGTTAGCCTTATGGAACTCATAGTCCTTACGGAAAACAAGACCCACGAGGCAGTCATTCTCGTCAACGATTGGGAGCTGGTTCAACTTGTGATCCCAGATGATGTCGTTGGCTTCTTTGAGCGTGGTGCCTTCGCGGGCTACGATAAGTTTTTCAAATGGTGTCATGAATTCGGCGACCTTGGTCTTCGGATCCATACGGGTCACACGGTAGTCACGGGAGGTTACGATACCGAGGAGCTTGCCGTTCGCCTTGCCGTCTTCGGTTACCGGGAATGTACCGTGGTTGGTCTTCTCACGGAGCTCGACCACTTCTTCCATGGTGTTGTCCGGTGTAAGATTGCTGTCCGAAACAACAATTCCGGCCTTGTACTTCTTTACTCTCCGGATCATCTCGCACTGTGACTCCACAGACTGTGACTGGAAAACAAAAGACATACCGCCGGAACGTGCCAGTGCGATCGCCATACCGTCATCGGAGACGGCCTGCATGACCGCAGATACCAAAGGGATATTTATCTTGAGCCTGGATTCCTCCTGTCCCTTCTTATACTTCGCGATAGGAGCAGATAAGTCGACCTGATCGGGTGTATTCTTCTCTGTCGTGAGATTCGGAACCAGTAAATACTCACTGAATGTACGTGATTCTTGCTCAAAGATCTTCGCCATAAATGAAATCCTCCCTTTTGTACATATGATTACACTAGAAAATATTTCATTAAATCATATCACAATTCGGGAGGATTGTGCTAGTACATCTGACTAGACTAATCGCACATTTTTAGTTGTTGATACAAAGAAGTCTCCGTGCAAGTGACAAACCTTGTTTTCTGCCCTTGACAAGCATCTCCGGAAGCAGTTCGGCCTGCCTGCGCGAGGCAGGAGTTTCTTTCTTGATGCCAGCGCGCCGATCACGGCCGCGGAGCCCTGAAGACCGATCCGCAGGCGGACGTCTGTACCGAAGGACAGCGGGTTCGTGACCGTAATGGTGAAGGACGCTTCGCGGGCGTCGTCCGGCGCGGGATCGCGCTCCGTGCGGGCGGTGACGATCCTGTCCGTGTTCACCACGGTGGAAAGCCTGTGGGCGATCATGATGAC
>JAFWDK010000008.1 GCA_017513085.1 Clostridiales bacterium
AAGAGATGCGCCCTTACCGAGAACAACATCAGCTTTGTTGATAACGATTGCTTTACCATTTGCATCAACACCGGTAAGTGTCATCAAAGCGCCCTCAAGTTCCTGAGAACCATCAATGTTCGTCTTGCTGATCGCTACATTCGTTTTAAAAGGAGTAGGTGTAACTGTCGGTGTAACAGTTGGAGTTACTGTAGGAGTAACCGTCGGAGTAGGTGTCTCTGTCGGAGTCGGTGTAGGTGTTTCCGTCGGTGTAGGAGTCGGGGTCTCAGTCGGTGTAGGTGTAACCGGCTTAGGTGTCGGGGTTGTAAAATTGATTCTGTTCGGGATCCAATGGAACTCAGAAGTACCAAAGAAAGAAGAACAGATAATAGATCCGTTAGAGTTACCACCAAGCTTCTTCACGTGAGCCTTAGGAGCAAGAAGTGTTCCATGCAAAGCGAAGTTATCCGGAACATTTACTTCTGTCGCACTCGCACAAACCCACATCAGTTTGCGGTCACGATCGTCGCCACCATCATTCGGAGTATCGAAGCTACCGAAAGTACCATAGCGAAGCTGCGGGAACTTGTTAACGGAACCGCCCTTAATATTGATTACGACCTGTACGCCTTCAGGGACATACATCATATCAACATCAGAAGGCATGTTGTAATATAAAACATCTTTTTCTTTATCGAATCCGTTCGGTGTAGAAAGAGCAACTTCTTTCCAGCCGCTTCCACCCTGAACGTTAGCAACTGCATTAGCAGAATTGGAAGCAGTTTCATTGACCATGTTAGCACGATTGATCATTGAATCTTTCTTACCGGCAAAATCAAGTGTTACGCCCTGCTTAATGCCATACTCATTGCTGGAGAACTCATATGCATTACCGTGCATATTCGCCATGGACTGGATCTGGATATCACCACGAATGGTATGGAGCGTTGTGAAATTTAAATCACCGCCAACTACGAGCTGAGGAAGTCCGAGCTCACCGGGTGCAGTATTTCCGGTTCCGGCAAAAGAATAATTGCCGAAGTTGGCATTACCACCGATTGCCATTGCACCGGTAGAATGCTGACCCTGTCCTTCACCCATGGTGAAATCACCGAATGTGTAAAGAACATAGTTGAAAGGATTCTGAACATTCAATCCGGAGCCGGCATCAAAAAGAAGATGATTTGTGGCAGTACCGGATGGGAGTGCTGCAATACCTTGTGTTCCTAGAAATGCTAAAACGAGAGTTCCTGAAAGTGTCTTTGCCCAACGACCGAATCTGCTCCGACCGCGAGCGCCCTGGTGTGTCTTTACGTCTGTCATTTACAACCCTCCATTAAGAAGTACTGTGGATCATCCCCATTAATCCACGCTAATTAACCTTTTTCATTCTACCTATATTGTGAAATAATTTCAACCGGTTTCATTTGTGCAAAATGAACAATTTTTCACAATTTTTTCACAATTCATAACAAAAGAGGCCGTGAAATAGTATCACAGCCTCTCCATTTGTCAAGATTTTGTAATAATTTGTTCGAAGTTATCAATGTGTCAGCATGTAGAATACGGTGATCACAGCAATAGCAATCAAAATCGCAATAAATACACGCAATGCAGATATAGGTGCCTTACCGCCTACCTTACCGGTCTGTCCATTAACTACGAAGTTATATACCTTATCGTTATACTTAAAGGAAGAAAGCCATACCGGCACAAGCAGATATTTGTAAGTAATATTACTGTACAACGTTGAGAAATGAACAGAATCAACACGGTCGCAGTGCCAGTTTCTTCTAATATAATTATGAATATTAGAATTCAATCTGGCTTTGATCGATTGCTGCGCAATCTCCCAACCGTCTTTTAATCCGATGGAATATCTCTCTGCGATAAAACCGGCAACAACTTGCGGAGAATATGGAACCAGCTTGGAAAAATCAAACGGTTCACATGTTTTCACAAGAGCATTGGAATTCTTCTTGGATGCCAATACAGTCTCATCGTCGATGAATTCCTGATATACGCCGGATACATGATGCCATGTCGTCTCAGTAACATAAGTATCGCCACGCTTTACTCTACGGTCAAAACCGGCACGACCACTAAAGTTAGAAGTAGTCTGCGCATCATAAGTCCAATACGGAAGATATACACCCTGGAAAGATTCCGGTTTTGCACTCTTCTTTGCTTTGGTCGGAGTAAACAGTTTTCCTCCGATCCATCTGGTAAAGTTCTGTCCGGCCTTTTCTTTCGTGCAGGCAAAAGGAACAACAGCGCCAGGAGCCATGGAGTTCTCAGAATTGGCAGGCATTACGCTTGTGGAACCACAGAAAGGACATACAGCAGCCGTCTCAAGAGCATCATAGATCGTCTCAGCACCACACTGCTTACAAACAACAGACTTCTTCTCTGCTCCCCATTCAAAACTAGCTGTCTGAGTAGCCGACTCAAAATCCAATTCGCAAATACTATTACCTGCTTCCGGAGTTGGAAGGGATGTCTGGTAACCACAGAATTCACAAAGCATTCCTCCTGTACCCGGATCGAAAACAACCGTAGCGCCACAATTCGGGCACTTCTTATTGGTTACGTCTTCGGTTCTCTCATTCTTGATTACCTGATTCTCGTCAAATTCAGCCATGTTCTCCTCCTCTTAGTCCTGTATTATTATTTTATATGAAATTGGTGCGACTACTATCTTACCCCTAGTATCTGTCTGTTCAGATACAATACTTTCATAGTTGGATGCTTTATCCTCTTCAGATAAGGAAGAAATCTCTTTTTCCAAAACAGAAACAACTCCCGAAACAGGGTCATGATCAACCAACAAAAACATTCTATCACTTCGATTTAGAATACACAAAGCATTATTCGACCCTTGACAAATCCTTCCGAAATGATCTCTTCCTTTTTCATCCAGATATCTTTCATAGATCAGCACATCCCCCTTTGCATAAAGGATACGGATATCACCGTTTTTAAGGACTTCATGCTCCGAGCGGAGACCGCTGAGTTTCCGATATTCATCTAATTGGATGAGTTGAACGGCAGATTCTTTTTCCCAAGGATAGGTCCTGCGGTTAAAAGGATCGCGGTATCCTTCCATTCCGATCTCATCACCATAATAGATGCAAGGACATCCCGGGTAAGTCATCTGGACAAAGAACGCCAGCTTCATCAAATCCATACCCTTTTTCAGTTCGTCCGGTGTTAATGGTGTTTTCCTCTGCGTCTCCCTGTCGCCCGGATCCGGTTTCCCGGCAAGTACAGTGATTGCTCTCGGCACATCATGACTGGAGATCAGATTCATCATACAAAAGAACATCTCATCCGGGAAATTCTCACGCATCCTCTCCATCGACAAGGCCCACTCGAAAGCATCAATGTCCCCTTTTAAAAATCCGAGAAGCACTTCACGGAAAGGATAGCCCATGACCGTATCATGCGTACGTCCGAAAGCAAAATCACGATAATTGCCATAGCTGACTTTAGTCGTGGAATCTTCCCAGACTTCACCTAAAACAAGGCCCTCGCCATTTGTAGCGCTTTTGACACAGGAACGCATCTCGCGAAGGAAAGAATCCGGCAGTTCATCCGAGACATCCAATCGAATTCCACTGGCGCCGCCACGGAGCCAATTGCTCACTACGCCGTGCGGTCCCAAAATATAATCTCTATAAGAAAGATCGTCTTCACGGACATTCGGCAGATCCGGGAAGCCCCACCACGAGTCGTAGTCGATCTGTCCATCCTCATGTCTCCAGAAAGAATACCACGAAGCATACGGACTTTCTTTTCCTTCCGCAAAAGCACTATAGGCACCATTTCCTTCATAGCGGCCGAGCTTGTTAAAATACTTACTATCCGCTCCGGTATGACTGAACACGCCGTCAAGTATATAACGGATGCCATTCTCTTTCATGCAGGAGGAGAATTTTTTGTATCCTGCGATACCGCCAAGCAGAGGATCCACATTCATATAGTCGGCTGTATCATATCGATGATTGGATCTGGCTTCACAGATCGGATTCAGATAGAGCACATCTATATGCAGGCTCTTAAGGTATTCGATCTTCTCTGCAATTCCTTGCAATGATCCGCCATAAAAATCGCAAGCAAGATAACCGGTGGACTCTTTGCCGTAAATATCGACATCTTCATACCAATCTTCATGACAGATCCTCTCCGGCCGTTCTTTTTCGGAATCCTTCATTTTGGAAAAAGAAAACGCCTGGTCACGATGGAATCGATCCGGGAAGATCTGATACATGATCGCTCCTTTCATCCAATCGGGAGTTGTAAAGTCTTTCTCATACACTGTGATCTGAAACGCATGAGGATACTTATCCTCATTTGCGCCTACACGAGGTGCGGAAAAGGCAAACTTACCTTGTCCATCCTTCTTTTCCCAGGATGCTACGTAGTACAGATAAGTACGGTTTTCTTCATGTTTTCTGTAAAGAAGATCATGGTATTCTTTATCAACGATCTTCTCTATATCCTCGTTCTTACTCCGCAGACAGAACCAATAAAAAAGAAGCCCGGATTCAGACGGCATGCGCAATCTGGCATGCCATCTTACTCCGTCAGCTTCTTTCTTTACACAACGCATTTCGTTATAAGATAACGAATAAAGACCATACGCATAACATAAGACCACTTCATCGACATGGCAATAGACATCTATCGCCAGATCCACATAACTTCCTGTCTTTTGCGCGCCAAACGGCGAACGATACTCCGTGGATCTCGAACAATGGATCACACTATTCGAGAAATTGGCTATATGAGCGTTCATGATTCAGTCTTCTCAGCTTTTTTCGGCTCTTCCTTCTTCGTTGTCTTAGTCTTCTTTGCAGAAGACTTGCTCTTCACAGCAGGCTTTTTCGCCACAGTTTTCTTTTTGGGTGCTTTTTCAGAAGACTCTTCTTTATCCTTATTCAGATCAAGGATTTCTTCCGTAAGCGCTTTTTTCTTTTTCGGTTCTTCAGCAATAGAAATACCGGTAATGAAAGAATAGAGACCCGCATACTCTTCTGCAGAGTGCTTCCAGGAATAATCAGCTTTCATGCCTTCTTTGATCAGCTTATCCCAAACATCCTTGTTGTGACGATACAGATCGCAAGCATACTTCGTTACAAACAGGAACTCATGCGCATTGATATTCGCGAACGAGAAACCATTACCCTCACCGGTAAATTCATTGTAAGGAATGACTGTATCACGAAGTCCGCCGGTCTCACGAACGATCGGGATCGTACCATATGTCATGGCGATCAACTGGGAAAGTCCGCATGGTTCAAACAGAGACGGCATCAGGAAGATATCCGCACCGGCATAAAGCGTATGCGCCAATCCATTATCGAAAGAGATACATGCGCACATTTTTCCGGGATTTCGTGCAGCGATATCTGCCAATGCATGCTCATAATATGCATCACCGGTTCCGAGTACGACGATCTGCATGCCGTCGAAAAGCATCTCTTCCACAACACGAAGTAACAGATCCAGGCCTTTCTGATCGACCAGACGAGAGATCATGGTGCAAAGCGGCGCACCCGGGTTCACTTCCAGACCCAGCTGCTCCTGAACAGACTTCTTGTTGATCGCCTTACCTGTCTTGTAGTTCTTGATCGAATACTTCGCAGGGATCATATCATCTTTACTCGGATTATACTCTTCCGCATTGATTCCATTAAGGAATCCGGAAACCTTGTAGGCATATCTTTGCAAAGTATGATTCAATCCTTCGCCATAATAATCGGTCATGATCTCATATGCATACGTTGGCGAGACCGTCGTGACGGAATTTGAATATACGATACCGGCCTTCATGAAGTTGACCGCGCCATCCTTAATAGAAAGCTCATCCGTGAGGTATTCGCTCGGAAGATCCAAAAGATCCTGGATGACCTCGATACCATGGATACCCTGATACTTCAGATTATGGATCGTATATACCGTCTTGACGTCATTATGGAATCCGTACTTCTTATAGTGCGCATCCAGAAGAAGCGGCATCATACCGGACTGCCAGTCATTGCAGTGCAAAACATCCGGTTCAAAGCCCATGAAGTCGCCCATGAAATCAAGGACGGCTCTCTGGAAGAAACAGAAACGCTCGATATCAAATACGTACTCGACATAAACCTGATCGAAATTGAAATAATACTCATTATCAACGAAGTAATATTTCACGCCATTCATCGACAGAGTGTAAAGTCCGGCATAAAGAGAACGCCAGCCCATCTTGATCATCTTCCAGCCGATGAAATCCAGATTATGTGTCTGTTTTTGTTTTACACTCTTATAGAGCGGCATGATGACTCTGGCATCACAATGGTGATGTTGCAGTTCTACCGGGAGAGCACCCACCACATCAGCCAGACCTCCTACTTTCGCGAAAGGATAAACCTCTGACGAAACAAACAAAACTTTAATAGTACTCATATGATAGCTCCCTTTCCGATCACAACCGGATAATCCTTGTGACCCACAAGTTTGATACCCGGACGGACTACAGAATTCTTATCCAGGATAACATTCTCCAGATAGCAGTTATCTGAAATATGCACATCCTGCATGATAACACAATTTTTGATCACTGTATTCTTAGAAACCGCCACACCACGGAACAGGATCGACTCAATGACCTGACCGGAAATACGGCAGCCATCGGAAACGATCGAATCGTTCACTTTACAATCATCTGAATAAAGAGTCGGCGCTTCGTCCTTAACTTTTGTAAAGATCGGCATGCCATTCCAGAACAGATCTGAACGGATCTGATTATTCAGAAGCATCATGGACGAATTGAAGTAGGACTGAACAGTATTGATACGCAATACCAATCCCTTATATTCATAAGCATGTACACGCAAAGTATCAAACTTCTTTACAAACGAATGGATGCCGACATGATTGGTACCGCGAGCCATCATCTCCGCGATCAGATCGACAAGAAGTTCTCTTCTCAACACAATAATACCCATGCTGCTCTTAGTAAAAGAACTCTTCTCCGGATTATAAAGCAGATCTTTGACCCAGCCTCTTCTGTCAATATCCAGAATATAGTTTGGTCCGCCGAACTTCGTACCGTCACGGTTATACATAACAGAGATGTCCGCGCCGCAAGCTATAAAGTCTTCGATAAAGTCTGTAAATGTCGTATTGAGGATCACATTGCTCGAAGCCATGATCACATACGAAGCCTTGCTGGATCGGACAAAATCCAAAAGTCCGGCCATTTCTTCGTCACCCTGTACAGAAGTCGCCTCGGAATTAACGTACGGCGGCAGGATATGAAGGCCACCGGAATTCTTTCGGTCAAGATCCCAAGACGCGCCGGTTCCCAGATGGTCCATCAAAGACTTATACTTCGTATAGGTATGGATACCGATATTCTTAATACCGGAATTCACCATATTGGAAAGCATATAGTCAATAATACGGTAACGTCCGCCGAAAGGAATCGCTGACAGAGCACGCGGTTTGGAAAGCTCACCAAGTGTAATCTTCTTATTATCACCAAAGATCAATCCCATTGCATCAATAAACATTTTCGTCTCTCCTCCCCATCACACGCGAAAGATCTCTTCGATCACGTCATCTTTTTTTGGAACGCTGATATCCTTGTCCACCTGGCAGTTCGCCGGAATTACGGCGTTGTCCTTGATCTTTAGACCGCCCTCGATAACAACGATACCATCTGAACAGATCTTCTCGTTCAGGTAAGGACTCTTTCCGGTAACATCCGATCCGGCCCGGACATTCTCTCCGATGATCGTACCGGAAGCAACAATGCAACGGTTCAGATGTGCGCCGGACTTAACGGTAACACCCGGGAAAAGCACGCAGTCCTTAACAAAAGCACCCTTCTCCACTGTAACCGAGTTGGAAAGAACCGAATGTTGGACAGAACCGAAAATCTGGCAGCCATCCGTAAGAGCGGATCCGCGCACTTCAGCACTATCGCCCAGGAACTGGGAAGGCTTGACCGGATTTCTACTATAAACTCTCCATGAACGGTCGATAAGATTGATCTCATGCGGACGGTCCAGGATGTCCATATTGGCTTCCCACAAAGAAGAGATGGTTCCAACATCTTTCCAATATCCGGAGAATCGGAACGCGCATAACTTTCTTCCCTGTTCAAGAAGCATCGGCACGATATTCTTGCCAAAGTCATTGTTGGATTTCGGATTATCCTCATCTTCAACAAGAGCTTTGCGCAAAACATCCCAGGTAAAGATATAAACACCCATGGAAGCCAGATTGCTCTCCGGCTTGGCAGGCTTTTCGACAAACTCCGTGATCACGTCATCTTCTTTAGTATTCAGTATTCCGAAACGAGGAGCTTCCTCCCACGGAACTTCGAGAACAGCTAACGTTGCATCCGCCTGATTCATGATATGCTGGCGGAGCATCTCGGCGTAATTCATCTTGTAGATATGGTCACCGGAAAGGATCAATACATATTTCGGTTCACAATCGTCGATGAAATCACGATTCTGATAGATAGCATTGGCTGTGCCCTTATACCAGTCACTCTTGCCGGTCTTCTGGAAAGGCGGAAGAATAAAAGCTCCTCCGTTATTTCGGTCGAGATCCCAAGGATGACCATTACCGATATATGTGTTCAGTGCCAACGGCTGATACTGTGTCAGAACACCAACAGTTTCAATTCCCGAGTTTGCACAGTTAGACAGAGGAAAATCGATAATGCGGTAACGGCTGCCAAAAGGTACAGCCGGCTTGGCAATGTTCTTCGTCAGGACACCTAATCTGGAGCCCTGTCCCCCTGCTAAAATCATTGCGACTACTTGCGCTTTCGCCATAATAAGAACCTCCGTTCGTTTCTCTATTTCTTGTTTGTCGTTTTCTTCGTATTCTTTGTTGTTTTTTTGTCAGCAGACTGTACCGGCTTTGCAGAAGCAGACTTCGAAGTCGTCTTTGTTTTGGTCTTTACTGCCTCTTTAGACTTCGTCTTCGCAGCTGATTTTGCTTTTTCGGCTGTCTTGGTCCTGTTTGCTGTCTTTACTCTCTGGAAATAGATTCCTCCGAGTGGCGGAAGATTTACGGATATATGGTGCGGTTTTCCATTCCATCCTTCTTCCGAAGCCGTGAACACACCCTTGGCATCCGAACCATCCGGATAACCGCTTCCGCCATATTTCATGTCATCCGTATTCATCAGGATCTTATACTTACCGGGTTCTGTCACACCGATATTATAGTTTTCCAGTGGAACCGGAACCATATTTAACGCGACATAAACGTCTTCCTGACCGGCCACGCCTTTTCTCTTGAAGATAAATACATTATTCTTCACATCCGAAGCATCGACCCATTCAAAACCACCCCAGGAGTGATCATCCTGCCAGAATTGCGGATGTTTAATATAGAACTGATTCAGATCCGCGACATAATCGGAAAGAAGCTTATGCGACTCATACTGAAGCATAAACCACTCCAGCTGCTCGTAGAAGCGCCACTCGATATACTGTCCGAATTCAGAACCCATAAAGATCAGCTTAGCACCGGGATGAGCCATCATATACATATATAAGAGCCGGAGGTTAGCAAATTTACGCCAATTATCTCCCGGCATTTTATCGATCAGGCTCTTCTTGCCATGTACGACCTCATCGTGAGACAGACTGAGAATAAAGTTCTCCGAGAAAGCATACATCATCGAAAAACAGAACTGATCGTGATGCCACTCTCTTGCATAGGAATCCGTCTGGAAATAGTCCAACGTATCATGCATCCAGCCCATGTTCCACTTGTGAGTAAAACCAAGACCACCATCGGAAACAGGGTGTGAGACTTTCGGCCAGGCAGTAGACTCTTCTGCGATCATCATGACATATGGGTAGTTCTCGGAAACGATCGTATTCAGATTCTTGATAAAATCTATCGCCTCAAGATTATCGGTACCACCATAGATATTCGGAATATACTCCGTTCTGCCGTAATCACGGTAAAGCATACTGGAAACAGCATCCATACGGATACCATCCATATGGAATTCCTCGATCCAGAAAACCGCGTTGGAAATAAGGAAAGACTGAACTTCCGCCTTCGAATAATCGAATACGAAAGTTCCCCACTCCTTATGTTCACCGATCCTTGGATCCTTATATTCATAGCAAGCGGAACCATCGAACTTTACAAGACCTTCACTGTTCTTCGGAAAATGTGCCGGCACCCAGTCAAGGATAATACCGATATTGTTCTTGTGAAGATGATCGACAAAGAACTTAAAATCTGCAGGCGTACCAAAACGGCTGGTTACCGCATAATAGCAGATCACCTGATAACCCCACGAGTCATCCAAAGGATGTTCCAGAATAGGCATCAGTTCAATATGTGTGTACCCCATCTTCTTGCAATACTTGGCAAGATCCTTGGCGATATCACGGTAATTCATAAAATTACCGTCTTCATGACGCCGCCAGGAACCAAGATGCACTTCATAGATATTGATTGGTCGTGGCGCGCAGGCATGCACTCTGGCCGAGGTATACTTCTCGTCCTTCCACTGATAATCGTCGGGATCATAAAGGATCGATGCATCCGCAGGACGAGTCTCACAATGGCGCGCATAAGGATCGACCTTATTCACTTCAGATCCATCTGCACCCGTCACATGATATTTATATCGGTCCCACTGCTTCGCACCGGGAATAAAAATCTCCCAAATACCTGAATTAGAATTCTTATACATATAAGCCGCTTCGGTATTCCAGTCGTTGAAATCTCCGACTACCGATACCGCGCGCGCATTAGGCGCCCAAACCCGGAAAATAAACCCCTTTTCTCCACTTTCCGACGTGTGAGGACGCGAACCGAGAAGATTATAACTCTTATAATCTTTACCCGTATTAAACAGATACGCTTGATCCATGAAAAAAATCTCCTACTCGCATGGGTACCCCATATTTTTTCATATAGATATTATAGCGCAAGATTTTTATTCTTCCTAGCACTTTTAACAAAAGAGAGCCGATTTCTCGGCTCTCTTTTATACTAAGTCACTATTTTGCCCTCAAATATCAATAAAAGGCGCATTTTGTAAAACTTTTGTGAACTTCTCCGCAAAGCGCTGATTCTACGTTATTTCGCGAATTCAGCACCCTTATCAAAAGCATTGAGATTGTTCGGGATCATATGATGTCTTCTTTCCGGAAGAACATCATAGAGAGCTTTCTCAAAAGACTCTCTGGTAAAAGCACCTGTTGCTGCAGATACACAGCCTAGGAGCACGATCGTGGCATATGCCATGGAACCAAGCTCACTTGCGATCTCAGAAGAATTGATTGGAATAAAACGGATATCCGTACGCTTCGGAGATACCTTAACGAGCGAAGAGTCAATGATAATGATTCCGCCCGGCTTCAGTGTATCTTCAAACTTCTCCAGAGAAGGCTGGTTCAAAGCAATCAAAACATCCGGCTCATTGATGACCGGAGAACCGATCGGCTCATCGGAAATAACAACGGAACAGTTAGCTGTACCACCACGCATTTCCGGACCATATGACGGGAACCAGGAAACCTCTTTACCTTCGATCAAAGCAGACTCTGCAGCCATCTTACCTGCAGAAAGGACACCCTGTCCACCGAATCCGGCGAGAATGATAGAAAAATCGATCATGTTATTACACCTCCAGATCCTTACCCTTGAACACGCCCAAAGGATACTGTGGAACCATCTTCTCTTTACACCACTCGAGTGCCTCGATCGGTTCTTTACCCCAGTTGGTCGGGCATGTAGAAAGGAATTCAACCATCGCAAAACCAAGACCGGCCTGCTGAACACGGAAAGCCTTAGCGATTGCCTTTTTAGCTTCCTGAATATGCTTGAAATCAAAGAGTGCGACACGCTCGATATAAACCGCACCGGTCAAAGTAGCCAGCATTTCACTGACGTTGATCGGATAACCACGGGTCTCTGCATCACGTCCCAGAGGAGAGGTTGTTGTAACCTGACCAAGAAGAGTTGTCGGAGCCATCTGACCGGAAGTCATACCATATACGGCATTGTTAACGAAGAACGTGCAGATCTTCTCACCACGTGCTGCAGCATGAACGATCTCAGCAGTACCGATAGAAGCCAGGTCACCATCACCCTGATAGGTAAATACCATTTCTTCAGGCTTACAGCGCTTGATACCTGTTGCCACAGCCGGAGCACGACCATGTGCTGCCTGAACCATATCGCAGGAAAAATAATCGTAGTTATTGTATGTGCATCCTACCGATGCGACACCGATGGTCTTGTCGATGATATCCATCTCTTCCATTACTTCCGCAATCAAGCGGTGAATGATACCGTGCATACAACCCGGGCAGTAATGGAACGGCTTATCGGTCAGACCTTTTGTTTTCTGAAATACAACTGCCATCTTACATCTCCCCCTTATGAATCTTTACGATCTCATCCAGGATCTCTTTCTGAGTCGGCAGGTTACCACCCATACGACCATGGAAGTAGACCGGCTTCTTGCCATTAACGGCAAGGCGAACATCTTCGATCATCTGACCGGAAGAAAGCTCGACATCGAGGAAGCCCTTTACGCTCGGCATATCCGCAACGCGGGAGAATTCCTTGCTCGGGAAAGGCCACAAAGTGATCGGACGGACCATACCGACCTTGATACCCAGCTCGGCAGCCTGACGGATAACGTTCTTGCAGATACGGCTGCAAGTACCGTAAGCAGCGATCACGATCTCAGAATCGTCAAGGTTCGAGGATTCGAACATTACTTCCTTCTCCTCGATCTCACGGTATTTTTCCTGAAGTTCTCTGTTCTTAGCCTCCAGCTCATCCGGATCAATATAGATCGAAGTGATCGTGTTGTGCTTGGCACGGCCATGCATACCTGTTGTTGCCCAAGGCTTAGCTACTTCTTCAGTATCTTCCTTCTCTTTAAAAGCAACAGGCTCCATCATCTGACCGATGGTACCATCACCGAGGATCATGCAGACCATTCTGTATTTATCAGCAAGATCAAAAGATTTTACTGTAAGCTCATAAAGCTCCTGTACGGAAGCAGGTGCGATAACCAGATTCTTGTAGTCACCATGTCCGCCGCCCTTGGTAGCCTGGAAATAGTCACCCTGAGACGGGAGAATACCACCGAGACCCGGACCGCCACGCATAATGTTTACGACAACAGCCGGAAGCTCAGCTCCGGCAATATAGGAAATACCTTCCTGCTTCAGAGAAATTCCCGGAGAGGAAGAAGATGTGAGAACTCTCTCTCCTGTTGCAGCAGCACCATAAACCATGTTGATTGCAGCCACTTCACTCTCTGCCTGTACAAATGTACCGCCATGCTTCACCATTTCTCTGGCCATGTAGTGCATGACTTCTGTCTGAGGTGTGATCGGGTAACCGAAATAATGACGGCAGCCGGCACGGATCGCCGCTTCAGCGATAACCTCATTACCCTTCATTAAAACTCTCTTTGCCATAACCAATCTCCTTACCTTTCCACCGTGATAACCGAATCAGGGCACTGTGTCGCACAGAAAGTACAACCGATGCACTGATCAGGATCTACACAGGAAGCCGGATGATAGCCCTTACTGTTCAAGCGCTCTTTGTCAAGCACGAGGATCTTCTTAGGGCAGGCATATACACATAAGCCGCAGCCCTTACACAAATCTTCTTGAAAAGATACTTTAGCCATATGTCCCTCCTGATATTTTATTGCGTATTATGAATTATAGTCTTGCCCCCCTGTAAAATCAACCTCGCAAAAGGCTACGAATCTGAACGTTTTTGACTCTAGTTTCTATGTATTTTGCCATTTTTGTCAGGATCGCCTCCTTCCTTTCGGCTCTCTACGTCAAAAGCACTTCATCGGAACAGAGTTGCTTCGAATCTTTGTAGATCGTACAAAAACAAAGCAGGGTTGCCTCTTCAAAAGAAGCAACCCTGTTCTTTTTTCAGGTTCTGACAAGTATCAGATATTTCCTCTGTCTATACCATACTTTTTACAGATGTTCGTGAACTCTTCACTCTGTCCGAAGAAAGCAAGCACGCTATCTCTTGTCTGTGTTCCCTTTGCGATCTCACCTGTCCAGTAAGCAACTTCGCCTGCTTCCGGTTCACGATCCATGAAGGTCTTATACAGTCTATTCACGAACTCGTCGTCCTTAAGTTTGAGGTTAACAAACTCCTGGCTGGTGAAGAATTCTTTTGCAGCGGAACAACCTGTCTGTTCAAGGTTGGTAAGTGCCAAAGACCAGTACTTCAGGCCCGCCTCTTCTGCTTCTCTTCCAAGACAGCAGGTGTAAAGACGTGTAGCGAAGTTGATCGCGTTCTTAGAAGCAAACTCTGCTTTCGCTGTCGGCGCTCCGGACTTTACTCCGTATGTCGCGCAGACATTACACCATTCCTTCGAGTCGATGAATCCCATGATGACCTGATCTCTGGTCATCGTCTTATTCTTCAGTTGACCTACCCAGAATGCCTTACCCTCTGCTTCGGAAGCACGTTCGAAGAACGTCTTATACAGTGTCTCAACGAAATCCTCATCGCCCAGGCCACGGTTCTTGAACTCAGGTGCTTCGATCAGG
Source organism: Clostridiales bacterium (assembly GCA_017513085.1). Classification (GTDB taxonomy): domain Bacteria; phylum Bacillota; class Clostridia; order Saccharofermentanales; family Saccharofermentanaceae; genus Scatonaster. Next base: position 14,571 of record JAFWDK010000008.1, read on the forward strand.
AAGAAGTAAGCACAATCACCACCTGTACGGTTCCCATCTTCGATCTCCTTGACCCAGAAAGCTTTTCCTTCCGGTTCAGACTCACGATTCAATGCGATCGTGTAAAGACGCTCAACGAAATCTGCGATAGAAGGTTCCTTATCCGGATCACCCGGAACAGGCGTTACCGGGGCAGGTGTTACAGGCGTCGGATCTCCTGGGGCCGGTGTAACCGGGGCAGGTGTAACAGGAGCCGGATCACCCGGGGCAGGTGTAACCGGGGCAGGTGTAACCGGTGCAGGTGTAACGGGAGTCGGATCACCTGGTGTCGGGGTCACAGGTGTTGGGGTGACGCCCTGCTCTGCTACGCAGAAACTCACAACGAGATCCTTGTTGTTGTAAATAATCGTTTCTGCTTCCGGATCCTGCTGAACGACCGTACATGTCTTGTCCGGATCTACGTTGTGGACCCATGTGATACTGAATCTGATTTCATGGGTATAACCACCTGCACGGAGTTTATCCTCTACTTCTTTTTGGGCCTCTTCATACCGCATACCCACTACATCCGGCATCTTCACACAAGCCATTGTCGGCGTCGGAACATCGGTAGGTTCTGACGGCGTCGGGGTGATCCCCTGCTCAGCCACATAAAGAGTAAAGGTATGTCTTTCGTTTCCCAATACCCACTTACCGGCTTCCGGGTCCTGGCTTTTGACCTTACATGTCAATTCAGGATCATTATTATGTACCCAACAGATTCTAATTTCGAGATCAGCTGTAAACCCTTCTTCTTTAAACTTTTCCCTGATCTCCTGCTCGGCATCATGGTAATTCTTACCGACCACATCAGGCATCTTCACACCAAACATTGTCGGCGTAGGAGCAGACAGTTGTTCATTGTCAGCAGATTCTTCCCGAAAAGATTCCTCAATTACATACGAATTCGAAGCCGTATCCAGGCACTGTTCCTCATCAGCCTGAACACTTGGCCGGTATACAATACTCGGAATCAAAGCCAAAGTCGTAGCTAACGACAAAAAGGCTGCAAATAGTCGTTTTCCTCTTTTCATTTTTTCCTCCTTCTTACAAGAACCTGAAAATGCATCATACATTCTTAGGCAACCTCACAAATTCTTTGTATATTATAAAAAAATATGATGGTGCTGACAATAATGATACTACAATGACTTCTAGCAAAAAAAGACCCGCTTCCAACGAAATACAATCGTCGAAAACGGGTCTTATTAATCAAATTAAATAATCAAGCTTTTTCTTTCTTCAAAAGATCGCGGATCTCGGTAAGGAGCTCGATATCCTTTGGTGTCTCCTCTTCCTTTTCCTCTTCCTTCTTGGCAAGCTTTTCTTTAGCCTTATTCATAATACGAATAACAATAAAGATGCAGAATGCAATGATTATGAATTGAATAACCGCATTAATGAGAACGCCATAGCCGATAGCTACTTCCTCTTTCACAACTTCACCCACAAGATTCGTTTCCGCTTCCTTAAGAACATACTTCATGTTTGCGAAATCCACGCCGGAAGTCAAAACACCAATGCAAGGCATAATGATGTTGTCCACAAGAGCAGTTACAATCTTACCGAAAGCGGCACCGATAACTACAGCAGTAGCCAAATCGATTACGTTTCCTCTCAACAGAAATGCTTTAAAATCTTTCCACATAAACAAACCCTCCGTTCAATTGTTTCTAACTGTGATTATAACAAACCCTAAGAAAAATGAAGCATCACTTCTTATCTTTTTTTTTCTTTTTTTTGTTCTTTTTTTCTTTCTCTTCTTTCTTGGCCTTATTCTTCTTCTTCACGACGACCGTTTCAGAAGCTAAAGTATCATTCACTTTTTCCGGAGCATTTTGAATCGTCTTCAGTTCATCGATCAAAGATTCGATCGTGTCACTATCTATACTATAAAAGCACTCACGTCCGATCCGGTTTGCTTTGACGATCTTCTTTTCAACTAATACACGCATGTGGTAGGACAATGTCGGCTGCGAGATCTCCACATGAGCCAGAATATCTTTTGCTCTAAGGCTTTTTGCATCCGCAAGCGAATGTAATATCTGCATTCTGGTGCAATCGCCTATAACGGCAAAATATTCACTAAAATCCACCATATGTCCCCCTTCGGATCACGCAATCAATTGTCCTTTCAAAGCCTCTTCAAAATCAGACAAATTTGCACAAGCAACAACTTCCGTATTATCTTCCAACAGAATATCCTCATCAGCCTTCACCAGCATCGTCATCGGTACACCAAGCTTACGAAGCAGCAAAAGCTGATACTCTTTACTTGGCTGATTAGCCAGATACTTGCTGAGCATGCGAAGGACCTGCTTGGCATCTTCCAGATAAATACCGGACAGACGCATCAGATGGTCAATAACATAGACGCCGAAAACATCATCGAACATCATGTTCTTCTTTTCCGGGAAGCAGGAAGAAAAAACAGTCATAGCAATCTTGGAAACAAGGTTGAGATTGACAAAATCTGCAATCGGAATACAGAAACTCTTTACATTCGGAGAGAAGATCTCCTGGAGCTGTTCAACAGTGAGTTCGCCCTTAAGATCCTGGATCCTCTCAATACGAGCCAGAACACGGTCTCTTGGAAGGAACGTCTCCTGTCCGGTCGCCGTAGCCTTATGAATGAACCAGCTTTCCGGAATCAATTTCATTCTTTTCCAGCGATAAAGTGTTCCATAAGAAATACGTGCCGCCCGCAAGAGTTGCTTCTTAGAAATCAATTCTTCATTTTCAAACATGGCTTTTTCACCTCACAAAAGAATAGCTGCGGACATCTCCTATAGAAACATCCACAGCTATCATTTTAAAGAGACAATGTTACAACTTCTAAACAGTCATGTAGCAATTCCGTTCCCTTTTGAATTCAGGCGGAAAAACAGGCATGTAAGAAGTATTAAAGACCGAAAGCGTCGTAAAGCTCGTCAATAAATCCGTTATAATCGCCTTCCAGAATTGCTTCAAACGCAGGTCTGATGAGGAAGTACAACAGAATGCAGACTGCAAGGGCCACGATGATGCCGATGATCTTCCAGATCAAAACGGCACGGGAAAGATTCTTGCGGCTCTGCTTCTTGCCGGAAACAGAGAAAATAATGGAACTGATCAAGCCAACGACCGGAATAGCAAAAAGGAACAGTAACCAGAAAGCACCACCGGTAGAAAGCGGCTTGGACTCTGTGACCGGCTCTCCGTAGACCTTGTCCTTCTTCTTTCCTTTCTTCTCTTCAACCGGTGCAGCGGCCGGCTGGGCAAATGTATTCGGTGTCAGAGGTGCCGGCACCGGAATTGGCGCAACGCCTGCCGATGATGTCTGCGCACTTGGAGCCGGCTGTTGGAATGCCGGAGCCGGAGAAGGGATCGGATTTTGAACAGGACTCGGAATGATCGGCTGATCGACCGGCTGTGAAGCAAAAGCAGCAACCGGAGCAACTTCCGGAACAGCTTCACTTACTGTCTCGCTTACTGTTTCTACAACTTCTTCTTTTTTCTTCGGTATAGCAATGGGGGCACCCGGATCAAAAGATGCACTCGGAAGATCATCTACTTCCTGGTTCAACGTTTCAACCGCAGCTTCTGCTTTCTCTTCAATTACCTCCGGCGCCGACTGTGCTTCCGTTACCGCATCCGAAACAGCTCCCTGCACTGCTTCAGCAACCACGCTGGCACCACATGACGGACAAAACTTTACGCCATCCGGCAATGAAGATTCACATTTTGGACAAATCATATTCGTACCCTCCCCAAAAAATCTATGAATTGACTTGTTTAACAAGACTCGATTTATTATATCATGTTTAGAGATTTATTTAACAATTTTTATTGAAAGGAAAAAATATGCAGAACGACTTATCCTCCGGCAAACCATCATCTGTGCTCTGGCGCTTCTGTCTTCCTCTTTTTGCCAGCATGCTTTTTCAGCAGATGTACAGCATAGCAGATAGCCTGATTGCCGGCGGACTGATCGGAGAAGATGCTTTGGCTGCAGTCGGAAACAGTTATGAGATCACATTCATCTATCTGGCCTTTGCTTTTGGCGCCAACATCGGCTGTTCCGTAATCGTTTCCAGGTTATTCGGTGCCGGACGCCATGAACAGATGAAGACGGCCGTCTATACTTCTATTCTTCTGGTCATCGTAATGTGTGTGTTTCTCATGTCTATGGGTTTTATCGGGAACTCCGTTCTTCTCCAACTGATTCGCACACCGAAAGACATCTTCGCGGACTCCCGGAATTATCTTCTGATCTATACGGCAAGTCTTCCCTTCATGTTTTTCTATAATTTGTCCACCGGCATTTTCTCGGGGATCGGAGATTCCCGCACGCCCTTTCTCTTTCTCGCCATATCCTCAACGGCAAACGTGATCCTGGACTACGTATTTGTGAAATTCCTGCACCTCGGTGTCCCCGGGATAGCTTGGGCAACCTTGATCTGTCAGGGGATAAGTTGCATCTTATCCATGACCGTCGTATTTCATACACTCCAAAGGATCAAATGCGAGCATAAACCAGCGCTTTTCTCGGCGCCCCTTCTTAAACAGATCCTGGCCATCGCCATACCGAGCATATTCCAGCAGAGCTTCATTTCAGTCGGCAACATTATTCTGCAGCGCATCATCAACGCATTCGGAACCGCTGTCATGGCCGGCTATTCCGCATCGATCAAGCTCAACAACCTTATGGTCTCTTCTTTTACTACCCTTGGAAATGGTATTTCAAACTACACCTCGCAGAATATCGGTGCCCAAAAACCGGAACGCATCCCGGAAGGACACCGCGTCGGCATACACCTGGAATGGCTGCTCTGCCTGCCGTTCTTGCTTTTGTATCTGGTCTTCGGGAAATATCTTCTCCTGCCTTTCATGGAAAACCCGACCGGAGAAGCCATCCGGACAGGCATTATGTTTCTTCGGATCGTGTCACCGTTTTATTTCGTCGCCGAAATCAAGCTTGTATCCGATGGCGTTTTGCGCGGTTCCAATCACCTGAAAGAATTCATGATCGCCACATTTACAGACCTGATCCTTCGCGTCGTGCTTTCCTTCGCGCTCTCGAAAACAAACCTCGGCGCTAACGGAATCTGGTGCTCATGGCCGATCGGATGGACCGTCGGAACGATCCTCTCCTACTTCTTCTACAAAAGCACTGTCAAAAAACTTATGTCTTCTCCTCAGAAGGAATGATCGCTATACAGATCTGTCCGGCCTGAAGAGTATACCTTCTTTCATTCAGACGCAGAATATTACCGGTCGATGCCAACCCGATGCTCTTGCAATTCGCAGAATAGCGGAAGACCTCAATGTCACGCACCGGCACATCCGCCTCAATCAGGAACTGCTGTTGTTCAGGAGTCGGATTCACAACGATCAGATAAGTATTTCCATTGGAAGTAAAAGCATAAGAAAGCAGCTCCACCTGATATCCTTCTTCATTCGTCTTAGAAAGCGGCACAGTCCAATTGGTGTCCACACGATATCCTTTCGAGATCGAATGCAGCACGCCGACAGTATGGATCGCTGTCTCCATATTCGCAGATGTCGTATATCTGTTTTGCAGTCTGTCATCATCTCTCGCAAAGAAGAAGTCTTCATCCGCATCTCCGTCCAGCCGGCTGACAGGAAGATCGACCGTCACAAATGCTGTATGCTCTCCCAGGTCTTCAAGCATGCATCTGGCAATATTCGCAGCAGTCAAAGGCTGTTCGACCGTGATCACTTCATTGTCATACACCTGACGCGTAATGATCGAAACGGAAAGGTCGGATACCCACTCACCTTTTGTTTCCTGAATATATGACGCCGGAATCCTGGGAATAGCGTCCTGATAATCCTGATACTGGGAATCCAGAAGCGAAGAAAGATCTCCGTTTTGGATCTCCTTATTGGCAGCATCGTTAGAAATATGTAAGGTTGAAGCATGGTAATCCGCCTGAGAATTCATGGTTCCACCTACATACTGCATACCATCGATCAGAACGATCTTATCTTTTATATCTACATAGTATTTCGAATTTCGGATCAGCGAGATCACATAATCCACATAAGAACCCCGCTCCATATCCGTCTCAAAAAGCCCGTTACTGTCCGTCACTTCAATCAGGATACGGTCAAACTGTCTCGCCCACGGGACCGCGGTTCCATTATCCACACGGACTTTACCGTACGGTTCCGTGATGCTTCCGCAAAGATAACTCAGAAGAACATCTGAATCTTCTTTACTGAAAGCGGAATCGATCACTAACCAGGGATTCGCGTTGACTTGTTTTACAAGACGGAGCGTCGACTCCAGCGAGATCACGCCGGTACCGGAAACCCCATGTTCTCCAACGATGTTCAGTCTTTCATTTCCGTTCAGGAGAAGATTGGACTGAATAGTACTGCCGAGTTTACCAAATCCGAGATTATCCAACCGGATATACTCCGGCTGGTTATTTTCCAAAAGCTTAACCAGCTGAGGTTCGATCTCCGAATCGGAAAAACCTTCTCTTTCCAGACGGACACCGTCGCAGTAGAGTTCGCCGGAACCATAAAAACCGATATTCAAACGTATCTGTGACTCTTCCGACGGAACATATCCGGAAGGCCATGCAAATGTAAAACTATATTCTCTCCAACTGCTGCTCACCTCAGTAAAAGTCGAGCCGATCGATTCCGAAAGTCCCGAAAGCCATACCATGACGCGGCCACCGGTCAGATTACCTTGCTTCAGCCATAAACGCACATGATAAAATGCCTTATCCTTCATCGGGCTGACTTCATCACGGGAAATTACTTGAGAGACAAAATGTGCTTTTTCCACATCAGGATTGGAAGAAAAAAGATGCAGAGAACGCTCGCCGGTTGTTTTCGGCGCATTCTGCGCATTCTGGACCACCGAATCCTCACCGAAAACCTCCCAGGCACTCATGCCCTCCTGATTCATGGAAGGAACCGCTACGGTAAGGTAACAAACATCGCCGTTTTGAATCAACGCATCGCCGATTTCACGATCGATCGTCACTTTGGTAAACAGCGACGATGTATAAAGCGTACCTTTTCTGACAAAAAGCAGGTTCTCGTCGGAAGTAATGCCCATCGCCGAGATCTCACTATTACGCTCGTCATTCAATCTTTCCCACTTGTTCTCCACAAACGAGTAAGAATAAATATATCCGCCGAAAGTCAGCATCCAAACATCTCCATTTGAAAAACAGACAAGCTGCTTCGGTGAATAGTTTTTCTCGAGGGAATCCGTATATCTTGTAAAAGACCACTTCTGCGCCTCTTCATCAAAGGAACCGATCGCCATCTGTCCCTTTGCGTCCAAAAGCGTGATCTTTCCGTTATCAAAAGAAGAAAGGATCCAGGAATCTTCACTCTCGCATGAAAGTTCATCCTGACCCAGAGCCCGGAAAACCGTTCCATTGGACGTCGTCAGCACGGTTCCATTCTCCGCGCACAGCAGAGCTCTTTTTCCGTCACTGACCGCCGTGGAAAAAGAACTCTCCTCACCTGTTTTCGGCTCGATGACCCGATTTCCTTCATGCACAAGTACTTTTCCTTGGCCGCCACACGCAATGACAGTCTGCCCGATCACCGTGAGAGCACGAATATCTGTATCTTCATTCGGCTCCGCATTGCCACCCAGCTCACTCCACAACCGGCCTCCGGACGAAGAAAAGAAACGTCCGTGTCTGGTCACCGCATAATCTCTTTTGCCGAAGCTGAACGAATCCACAAAAGGATCATTCTCATCCGGAGATTCGATGGCAAATTGCGTGGAAGTATGAATATACGTGATCATATCGCCATTCGCCATGATCGCCGCAGAATACTCATCATTACTGCAGATCTTCTTAACTTCCTCAGCGCGGCTGATCTCGCTCTCCATCGGCTTCCAAATGCCTAACTGGTTTTTGGAATAATCCACGACACCGGCATCCAGGATCTGATTCATCCGTCCATCCTCATCATAAGCCATAATGCGGAGTTTTCCGCTCTTGTGATAAGACTGCAGGATTTTCTCGATCTTCGAGGAGGAGTGATGAAGAAAAACCGAATTTCCCTCCGCCTCTGCCACGCTGAACACATCCTCGACATAGTTATTTTCAAAAGAAGCATCCCAAACCAGATTTGTGGAAGGAATGTAAGAGAGATTCAGTCCGAGTCCCGAAGATGCAATACCATTTCTGTTTTGAGAAACCGAGACTTTCGGATAATCGGATCCCATACGGAATAATCCTAAGCTGACAAAAAGGAAAGACGAAATCAAAAGAAAAATAACGGAAACCGTAACCGCCGTAACAAACGGCCGTTTATGGACGCGTTCTTTTCGTGTAAACAGATTACGGATCCGACTGAACATTACTGTTCTCCTTTACTTTCTACAGGCACTGTCATTTTCGATTTCTTATCCTGTTTCTTCTTGAACCGGATAAGCAGGATAACCATGATGATAAAAATCGGGATCGCCGCATACTCCACAACTTCCAGAATATACTGGATCACTTCTGAAGGATTGAACACTTCGTAGATCCCGCTTCCGACAAAATTAAAAAGCATATGCGTCGCGATAGACATGACCAGATTCTTCGAGACATAATACACGACGGCCAGTACGATTCCGCATAAGAACGCATAGCCGATCTGGATCACCTGGCCATGCATGACGCCAAAACAAAAACCGCTCACAAGAATAGCCGGCACCGGGTGGCTTACCTGAAGCATCCCTTGGAAAACCACGCCACGGAAGATCATCTCTTCCAGCACAGGGATCAGGAGACAACTCGAAAGAAGATTCAGAGCAACCGCCAGAGTTGAAGAAGACGTCACTTCCATCATCTCATTATATTCACGCATGGATCGTTCAATGTACGGCGTATGGATATTATTGATGGCTGTAAAATACAATGCCGATATGCCCAGCATCGCCAGCGCGGCAAAAACCGCCAACAACCAATCTTCCGACTTGCCTTTCGAGTACGGGATCTGCCCGAAACCATATTTTCTGTAGGCGCGGAACCATAAAAGACAAAGGATGATGCCGACTATACCTTCGAGAGTATAGATCGCATAGTCATACTTCATCACATCTTCTCCGGCAAAAGCACGCACCGTCTCAAGCGAGATCGATATAAGAAGATAGTAAGCAATCATGCAGGCTAACGGAACTACGACATACTGAATGATGACCCGGCCGACTTTGCTCATGACTCCTCCACATTACGTGGTCTCGCCTTCGGCGCACTGCGGACTTTTCTGGCGCTCTTATCCGATGCATACCTGCGCATGAAAACTGTAAACGCAGCTTCCAGCTCGCTTTCATTCTTGATCGAGTAGAAATACTGATCACCATTCTTGGCGTATTCCGTTCTCATGATCACCAGTTCCGGATCCGCATGATTTCCATCGTCCGGTTCATAGTTATACATCACTACGTATTCGATGTTCTCGATCGAAAACGTATCGATCATGGAAAGATAGTATTCCTTCCCGTTGGAAGCATCGCGGATAACAGCAAGCGCATCACCCTCCTTCGGAGAATGATGCGTCGTTCTTGCATTACTTGCGATCTTGGATTTAGTTTTCTTCGTCTGAGTAGTCTTCTTCATCTTCAAGCTCTGCCTCATCGCAAAGACGGTCGTATTCAGCATAGATCTCATCTGCTTCCGACTCATCAAGGCTCATCAGACCTTCTTCGCCGTTCTCCATCGTCACAACCTTGGTAATGACCATTTCCGGCTCTTCCTCATCGGTAGTAACCAGTACGCAATAGGACTGATCCTTATATTCGAAATCATCCACCAAAGCAAACTGATACTCTTCGCCACTATCTGCATCGATCATCGTAATGATTGCTTCGTCCTCATTCATGCACTCTTCCGAGCCTTCTGCGCAGTTCAAATTGCAATCATCACAATTCTTTTCACAATTAAATAACATAAAGCACCTCCGTTACTGTTTCGTCTTGCAACGAATAAATTATTATACCATGAATATCCCCGCTTTAGCGATGCATATCCAAATATTCCTGTAAGATGATCTCCGCGGCTACCTGGTCAACGACTTTCTTCTTATTTTTCCCTGAAACACCAGTTGTCCGAAGATATTGGGATGCGATCACCGTGGTGAAGCGCTCATCACGGAAAACAGGTTCGATTCCGACTCTCTGACTAAGTTCGGCTCCAAAAGCAACCGCCTTTTCTTCGGATTCACTGACTGTACCATCCGTACGGCTCGGCTTACCCAGCACGATGGTAGTCACCTGTTTCTCCTCTACGATCTGAGAAAGTCTTGTCAATGCGTATTCACTGTCCTGACCATTCCAGGAAATCGTTTCAAAACCCTGTGCCATGATACCGAGCGGATCACTGAGCGCTACCCCGATCCTTCTCGTACCAAAATCAATCGCCATGACTCGACCCATCGACGTACACTTCTCCTAAAAACTCTTACTCGTCCGCCAGACGCTCGCAGTAATCGCGCACGATCACCTCGAGGAGCTCATCTCTCTCCATACGGCGGATGATGCCTCTGGCTCCCTTATAATTGGTAATGTAAGTCGGATCACCGGACATAAAATAACCCACCAGCTGGTTGATCGGATTATATCCCTTCTCCTGTAATGCATCGAGAACCTGCATCATAAGTTCCTTCGCATCCTCGGAGCGATCCATATTAAAAGAAAATCTAGCTGTGCCCGAATCCTGCATTGTCGACGCACCTCCTTCATTTAAACATCCACATCAATGGATATATTCTACCACACAAAAAATCAATAAATCACAAGAATATTGTAACAAAAATCAAAATTTCTGAAAACTCTAAGAGCCCGTCACTGGAAAACCCTTGCCGCGCAGCGTAAAGCCGTCTGCGGATCCCACCCTGCACGAGAGCAAAATGCCGGGTTTCAGGCAGTCGCTATCGCAAGTACCCAAAACACGGATATACTCCCTGCAATATCCTTCGAAAAGTCCCGGCTCAGGCACTTTTTCCACGAGTACTTCCACCTCTGCCCCGACCATTTCACGGGCTCTTTCCGCTTCCATAACATCCGATATTTCACGAAGCTCCGCAGTCCTTCGGTTCTTCACGGAAGGATCCACCTGGTCAGGCATAGAAAACGCTTTGGTACCTTCGCGCGGAGAAAACGGAAAAACATGGATATGCGTGAATCCGATCTCTTTGGCAAAGGCACAGGACTCCTTATGCTCCTCCTCCGTCTCACCCGGAAAGCCGCAGATCATATCAGTAGTAAAGCTCGCCGTCGGAAAAGCACTTCTCAGTTTCCGTACCACTTCCCGGAAAAGTTCAGTGTCATATTTCCTGTTCATTCTTTTCAGCACCGAATCTGATCCGCTTTGAAGTGAAAGATGGAAATGCGGACATATCTTACCATTATCTCTGAGCATACCGATCAGCTCATCGGTCATGGAATATGGCTCCAACGACCCAAGTCGGATGCGCTCCACACCATCAATACCGGCCACTTCAGAAAGCAGCTCACCCAGAGCCGAAGGCCCATGCCCCAGTTCTTTTTCATAAGAACAAAGATGAATACCTGTAATGACGAACTCGCTATACCCCTTGCCCGCCAGATCCCGGATCTCTTCCAGCACAGCTTCACGGCTCCGGCTTCTTACCCGGCCGCGGGAATAAGGGATGATACAGTAGGTGCAAAAATTATTGCATCCATCCTCGATCTTTACGACCGCACGTGTTCCCTCCTGAAGAAGCACCGCACCATACTCAAAGAAACGCCCGCCTGCATCATAAAGATCATTTTCTTTTTCCGCGCTTCGTATCTGCAGTCTCTCCAAAAGAAGCGGCACGAGTTTCGGGCGATCACTGGTGCCTACCGTGATGTCCGCGCCCTCTTCATCTTTACACATTTCCGTATGACAGCCCATCGCCACAACGATTGCGGACGGGGCAACTCTTCTGGCTTTGCGGATCATCTGCCTCGATTTTCTGTCAGCTTCAGCAGTAACAGCGCATGTGTTCACGACATACACATCGCATTGCGAAGGATCCTGCGTCTCTTCAAAACCCTCGCCGGATAAAAGTTTGGCAATGGCCGCACTCTCATATGAATTCACTTTGCAGCCCAATGTCAGAAAGAAAACTTTGTATGCCATAAACAACCTCACGTCGTAAAATCGAGACTATTATACCCATATTCACGGAAGTTTCATAGCATCGAAAAGTTTTCTTTCGACATCGTTGACATCCAAAACACCTGTGATAAACTATTCCCATACGTTAATAGTCAAGGAGGAGCAATATGGTTCGCTTTCCAATCCGTTTTCAGTCCATCTCCGATGTGAAGGAGTTTGTACAGATAGTTAATTCCTATCCGTATGATGTTGATCTGTCATCCGGCCGTTACGTCGTAGATGCAAAATCGATCATGGGTATCTTCAGCCTTGAGCTCCAGAGCGCCATTAACCTTGAGATCCACAGCAACACTTGCGACGATCTGGTCGAAGCATTGGCTCCTTTCCGCACTGACGATCAGTAATCTTTCCGAAGATCACCCCGACGGGAACCGAAAATCAAGATAAAGCGAAGGACTACCATCAAGGTAGTCCTTTTTGATTATTCAACAAGATTGAAATCGATATGGTGCATCAGCGGATCCGCCGCAACGGCTTTCACTCGAAGTTTCTGCCCGATCCGGTACACCGTTCCCCGCGACCCCCTCGCTTCAAGTTTCTGCTCATCGAAAACAAAGTATTCGTTAATAGAATGAAAAGCCACCATTCCTTCTATAGTATTCTCCAACTGTACAAAGATACCGGCATTGCAGGCACCGGATACCACAGCATCAAACTCCTCACCCAAACGTTCCTGCATATACTGCGCGCACTTGTAATCCACCGAAGCTCTCTCGGCATCCGCACTGTTCCTTTCCATCTCGGAACTGTGATACGCCACCTCAGCAACCAATTTGGCAAAGTGATCCTTCTGGTGCTTCTGGTGCAGGAAACTCTTGATGATCCGGTGAATATACAAGTCAGGATAACGACGGATCGGCGAAGTAAAATGGCAGTAGAATTTCGAAGCCAAACCGAAATGGCCGCAGTTCATCTCGGAATACTTTGCTTTGGCCATGCTTCGGAGCAAAAGCTGATTTAAAGCCGGCGCACACTCCCGATCCTTGATCTCTTCCAACACCTCGCTTAAGAACTTCGGCGTAACTTTTCCGGAAGGTCTTTTATGCACACCGAAAAGCCGTGCGACATGCAGGAATTCCGCAATCTTCATATCATCCGGTTCCTCATGGATACGGTAGACAAACGGATATTCCATCTTGTTAAAGCGCTCCGCGATCGCTTCATTTGCTGCGATCATAAACTCTTCGATCACACCATGGATCTCATTGATCGGATAAGCATACACATCCACAGGCTTTCCCTCGGAATCAAGTTCAACATGCGTCTCCGGGAAAACAAAATCGATGTTTCCGCGCAATCTCCGCTTCTCCTTCAGGATCCGCTTCAGATCCAGCATAGTCTGAAACATTCCCTTAAGGTTCTTATACTCTTCGATCTCTTCATTCTCAAAAAGCACCCGGTTGACTTCGTTATATGAGGTTCTTGCATTACTCTCGATCAGACTCTCATATACGGAATCCTCGATAATATTTCCGGAACCGTCGATAACCATTTCACAAGTCAGACAGAAACGCGGCACATGCGGATTCAAACTGCAAAGTCCATTGGAAAGCTTCGGTGGAAGCATCGGAATAACACGATCCACAAGATACACGGAAGTTCCGCGCAGGGCCGCCTCTCTATCAAGTGCCGTCCCCTCACGGACATATTCAGAAACATCGGCGATATGCACCCACAAACGGTACCGGCCATGATCAAGCTTGGCAATAGAGATCGCGTCGTCAAGGTCTTTGGCCTCTTCACCATCGATCGTAATGGTCGTAAGATGGCGAAGATCCTTTCTTCCCTGCAGCAAAGCCTCCTCAATCGTCTTATCCTCAGGAGTCAGCGGAAGATCCTGTACTTCTTCCTGTACCGGAACCGGGAACGAAGAAGACAGTCCAAACTGCCGAAGTATCGACAGCATCGCCACATCGTTGTTTCCGGGATCTCCCAGCACCTCGATAATCCTGCCCTCGTAATCACCCTTCTTCGCACTCGGATTCAAGATCTCACAGACGACTTTCATACCGAACGGCGCACCATTCTGCTGATTCTTACGGATAATAATACGTCCATATGTGGATGACGGATAGCCGGGATCCGGAACCACCACACCATTATCGATACCTTTCTGAAGGATGCCCACGCACTGGTTTTCCAAAGCCTGCGGTCCTCTCGGCGCCGTGTCCGCCACAGTAATTTCACGCTCCTGCGGATGCTTGACCAGATTTTTGCTCGCCACCGGGCGAATCTTCATATGTTTTCTCTTTTGTCTGCCCATATTTCCCTCCACATACTATGCGAAAAAAAGGGCTGAAGTCCGATTCGAACTTTAGCCCTTGGTTTACATCTGTAAATGTTTTTTCCGGATCAGAAGCCTCTTGCCAAGATCAGGAAAAGAACTACGGTCAAAACAGCAAACAGAATTGCGACAAGCAATGTGATCTTCTTCAACTTCTCGTCAAGAGTTCTGCCCTTTGACTTCTCATAGAAAGAATTCGTGCCGCTGCCACCGACAACGCCCATACCCTGGTCATTACCCTCCTGGGACATAACCAGAATGATCAAAGCGATGCAAACTATAATATCTACGCATGTAAGTACAATTGCTAATGTATTCATTATATCAGCCTCCAAGACTGTTCTCAAATATTTTAACTGTTAGATATTAACACAAGACATTCGCAGAATCAACTGTTATTTTTGTTTCTTGAATAACTTGTGGATCTCGCTGGCAGCAAACGGAATAAGTGCCAGAAGAACGATCGGGATCCAAAGAAGCGGATTGAGTGCCACATTATCAAAGATATGGTTCACACCCGGGATATAGATGACTGCCATAAGCAGCGCGATGGAACCCATCACCGAGATATTCATGAAACGGTTGGAGAAAAGGCCGAGTTTAAAGACACTGACCTTCTCGGAACGTGCACTGTACGCACGGAAAAGCTCTGCCAGGATCAAAGTGGCAAATGCCATGGTCCTTGCTCCCTCGATCGGGGCGGCAGCATCTTTAAAGAACACTGTCAAACCAAGGATAAAGGATGTAAAGACTGTAGCAAAGATTGCCAGGCTCTGTACGAGAATATTGATCTTCATGGACTTGTTGATGATCGATTCCGATTTCTTTCTCGGCTTCTCGTTCATAATACCGGGCTCGCCCTTCTCACGTCCCAGCGCCAGAGCCGGGAAGCTGTCCGTTACAAGATTCAGCCACAACAGCTGGATCGCGGTAAGCGGAGTAGCAATATTTGCGACAAGGCTTGTCGGGATCAAGGAGATCAGGAAGATGATTAGGATCTCACCTACATTACAGGAAAGCAGGAAGCCGACAAACTTACGGATATTGCTGTAGATCACACGCCCTTCTTCCACAGCGGAAACGATCGTTGCGAAGTTATCGTCCATAAGGATCATATCCGCAGAATTCTTTGCAACGTCCGTACCGGTAATACCCATAGCAACGCCGATGTCTGCAGACTTCAGCGCCATAGCGTCATTTACACCGTCACCGGTCATGGAAGCGATATGGTCATTTTTCCGAAGCGCGGTAACGATACGTACCTTGTGATCCGGAGAAACACGGGCATATACATTAGTCGTCTCGCACACTGTTTCGAAATCCTTATCAGAAACTTTATCCAGTTCCGCGCCGGAAAGACTTCCGGAATTCTCATCCATCATACCCAGATCATTGGCGATCGCAACAGCCGTATCTTTATAGTCACCGGTGATCATTACCGCACGGATACCGGCTTTGCGGCATACCGCCATAGCATCCTTAACTTCGGTTCTTGCCGGATCGATCATACCGACCAGACCCAGGAAGCACATATCCTTCTCGTGTTCAAAATCGGCTTCGATCTCTGTTTTTCCTTCAAAAGAACGATAAGCAAAAGCCAGAACGCGAAGTGCTGTCGTCGCATATCCATGATTGATCTCGGAGATCTTCTTTCTTAATTCTTCCGTCATCGGAACATTCTTTTCACCGTCAAAATACTCGACACAGCGATCCAGAACGATATCCGGCGCACCCTTGGTAAAAGAAACGATCGCGCCTTCAATAATATTCGGATGATAAGTAGTCATCATCTTTCTGTCCGAATCAAAAGGAAGTTCCGCAATACGCGGGAAATTCTTATTGGTTTCTTCTTTCGGAAGTCCGGACTTAGCGCCCAGAGCAATCAAAGCCGCTTCTGTCGGGTCACCGATGCAGGAATATCTGCCGTCTTCTCCCTTAGGTGTTACCGCGTCACTACAGAGGACGCAGGACTGGAGAAGTCTTGTCAGGCGCGCATTAAGCTCCACTTTATTACCGGAAGCATCCTGGATCTGTCCTTCCGGAGCATAACCGATACCGGTAACATCCAAAGAATCCTGACCGTCGAATACTTTACGGACAGTCATCTCGTTCTGTGTAAGAGTACCAGTCTTGTCAGTACAGATCACATCCACACATCCGAGTGTCTCAACAGCAAGAAGACGACGTACGATCGCTTTCCGGCTGGCCATCTTTGTCATGCCCAAAGCAAGCACGATCGTTACAACAGCCGCAAGACCTTCAGGAATAGCTGCCACGGCAAGGCTGATCGCTGTCATCAGGCCGTCTTCCCAAGGCTGACCCTGGACCAGAACATTCACCACGAAAACGATCACGCAGACGATCACACAAACGACGCCAAGGATCTTTCCGAGTTTAGTAAGGTTCTTCTGAAGCGGAGTTTCTTCATCGTCAATGTTGGAAAGACGATTGGCGATCTTACCCAATTCCGTATTTCCACCGGTCTCCACAACAACACCACGGGCACGGCCATATGTTACCGCAGTACCCATATACAGCATATTCTTGCGATCACCTAAACCGCAATCCACATCCAAAACCACTTCTGCGTCTTTATCGACAGGAACGGACTCACCGGTAAGAGAAGCTTCTTCAACCTTAAGCGAGCTGGCTTCCATTAATCGGATATCGGCAGCGATCAGGTCACCGGCATCAAGAACCACTACATCACCGGGAACCAGTTTATCAGAGTCGATCATTTTCTGGATATTATCACGAACGACCTTAGCCTGAGGCGAACTCATTTTTTTCAGAGCAGCAATCGCTTCATCGGCTTTACCCTCCTGATAAACACCCAGGATCGCATTGATAATAACAATGGCAAGGATAACGATAACATCGATCCATCCTTCAAATCCGCCCTCACGAACAGCCATGACAGCAGAAAGGACAGCCGCCGCGATGAGAATGATGACCATCGCATCTGCAAACTGTCCGAGGAAACGCTTCCACAGCGGAGTCTTTTTTTCTTCGCCCAAAGAGTTCGGGCCGTACTTGACCAGGCGGGCTTCTGCTTCGCTTTGCGACAAACCACTCTTCACGTTTGTCTTAAGCTCGTCGATCACACTTTCTTTCTTCATTGAAAACGGATGATTCATGATCCTACCTCCTAAATGTGCACTAACCGTGCGTACAAAATATAACACAATAAGATTTCAAGTAAAAGCACCAACCCGATACTTATTAGGATGAATTTTGCTATATTCAGCAAAATACAACATCCATTCTCAATAAAATACACGGAGAATGCAAAAAGGACCGGTTCGTAAGAACCGATCCTTGTTTGGTGCCCAGAGTCGGAATCGAACCAACGACACGGGGATTTTCAGTCCCCTGCTCTACCGACTGAGCTATCTGGGCAAATGATAATCGGTCCAAAATGGACCGATTATCTTGGCGACGCAGAAGGGGCTCGAACCCTCGACCTCCAGCGTGACAGGCTGGCATTCTAACCAACTGAACTACTGCGCCGTAATGGTGGAAGATACAGGGCTCGAACCTGTGACCCTCTGCTTGTAAGGCAGATGCTCTCCCAGCTGAGCTAATCTTCCATATCCACCATTTGCCGGGTGCACTTCTGAAGCGCAAGAAAGAGTATACCGAAACGAGTAGGAGTTGTCAACAACATTTCCAAAAAAATCTGAAAGATAATTACGACATGTCCGCCGATGCCCTGACTACAGTGCTTTTGGCGCAGAAATCCGACATCCTGATGCGATAAACCGACAATTTCCTCAAGAGACATTGACACCTGTAACGGATATATCTATTATCAGGTATAAGGGTTAAGAATACGGGGTCGAAAGTCATGAGGCGGTCCCGTAAAATCAAGATCAGGGAGGTTATGATATGTTTTCAGAAAAAGCATTAGCTTTAACTACAGCTTGTCTTCTGGCGGCAAGTCCTTTTTCCGGCAAGGGAAAACAACAAAACAACATATTGGATATGTCTTCATTTGCCGCTAATTACGGAGTGCAGCTCGCGAAAGACAATGATATTCGGGAACTCATCGCTCAAAAGACCGGGGTCCGTGTCTTTGAGCACTGGCTTGCTCCGGATGAGCTGCCTTCTGACGCCATCAATTCGATCATTGCTTCCGGTAAGGCTCCGGATTTCATCGATGGTGGCGATGGAACCCAGATGCTGTACGATGCCGGGATGCTTGTGGCCTGGGATGAGTATCTTGCTAAGCCTGAGTACTCCAATCTGAAAGAGATGTACTCGGATAAAGAATGGGATATGTTCAGGCAGAGCGACGGAAAGATCTATTGGGCAAACCAGTTTAATAACAGTTTCAACGGAATCCCGGCAAATCGCTATTACAACGACTATGCTTTTTGGATCCAGGTACGTGTTCTCGAGTGGGCCGGTTATCCGGTAATCGAGACACTGGATGAGTATTTTGATCTTCTTGTAAGATATACTCAGGCACATCCGAAAAATGAAGACGGCAGCAATGTCATCACCTATACCGTTTTGTCGGAAGACTGGAGATATTTCTGTCTTGAAAGTGCAGGTCAGTACCTTGACGGATACCCGAATGACGGATGCGTGATCGTTAAGGATCCTGCCACCAATCCGACAGTTGTTGATTATAACAACACACCTACCACCAAGAGATATCTGCAAAAACTCAACAGCATTTTCCACACGGGAATGCTTGACCCGGAATTTGCCGTTCAGACCTACGACGAGTATATCGACAAACTGGCTTCAGGTGCAGTTCTCGGCATGAGTGACACATGGTGGGATTTTGCTATGATAAATGATCGACTTGCAGGTCAAGGATTAGACAAACAGGGATGCAACTATGTACCACTGGGTCTGACGATCGACAACGGCATGACAAACCAGTATTACACCGGATCACACGAAACGCTGGATGAGTACAACATATACACCGGAATTGCCGTAACAACAAGTTGTCCGGACCCCGATCTTGCATTCCGTTTCCTGAACCGTCTTCTTGATCAGGATATTCACGATCTTCGTTTCTGGGGAGTAAAAGGTACCGACTACCTGGCAGATGGCAACGGAGTATACTACAGAACAGCAGAGATGCGCGAAAAATGGGAATCACAGGATTATCTTACTTCACACGCCTGTGAGTATACATACTTCCCGCAGTACGGCGGTATGTCACGTGACGGGATCAACCCCATGAAGCCGGAAGACTCTGATTCGGAGTTTTACTTCGGCATGGCAGAACCGCTGAAAAAGTGTTTCGAGGCCTATGGTTTCACATCGTATTGGCAGTTCCTGCGCACTGAACCGAACCAGCCGATCTACCCTTGGTTCCCTCTCCTTAGAGTTTCCAATAATCTTCATGCAGATACAGAGGAAGGTATTTCCTTCTTGAGAATGACAGATTGCAAGCAAGAATATCTCCCGAAGCTTGTTGCCTCCGACAACTTTGAATCGACCTGGAATGATTATCAGAAGGCGTACAAAGCATGCAAACCGGAGATCTTCCTGGATTTTATGCAGAAAGTAGTCGATTCGTACAAGGGAGAAAAACCGGTTACTCCGACGCCGACTCCTGCACCGGATCCGGGCGAGGAGCATTCTGTTGGCGAGTTTGTAGAACGTCTCTACACCATCGCTCTGGGACGACCTGCCGAACAAGCCGGAAAAGCTTACTGGGTCAAAGAGATCGAGGATGGTAACCGTACCGGTGGTGACTGTGCTCACTTCTTCCTCATCGAAGCAGAGGAATTCAGAAACAGGAATCTGACCAACGAAGAGTTTGTTGAAACTTTGTATGCGACCTTCTTCGATCGTGCATCCGAACCGGCCGGCAAGGAATACTGGGTCGGTCAGCTCAAGAACGGTGCCATGACAAGAGACCAGGTCATCATGGGCTTCATCGATTCGAAAGAATGGTGCAATGTATGTGCGAAGTACGGCGTTAAGTCCGGTGCTCCGAATGCCAAGGCAGAGATTGCCTCAAAGAGTGCCCTCAGCTTCGCGACACGTCTTTACATCTGCTGTCTCGGAAGAGCCCCGGAACAGGGTGGTCTGGACTACTGGGCTCTGGCACTTACCAACCTGGAGCAGACAGGCTGCTCGGCGGCAAAGGAGTTCTTCACTTCTGCCGAATTCGTTAACCTCAAGCTGCAGGATGATGCCTACATCGAGAGATTGTACACGACCTTCATGGATCGTCAGCCGGAAGCTTCCGAAATCGCATACTGGGCCGGCGAGATCAAGAAAGGCACACAGACTCGCGCCAGCGTTCTGGCCTTCTTCGGAAGCAGTGAGGAATTCACGAACATCTGCAAGAAGTATGGTATCGACAGAGGAACCATCTGATCTGAAGTGCTGCTAATACAGTAAAACGATTGAAGGAGAGCATCTGGACGAAAGTTCAGGTGCTCTTTTTTATGGGGAATGTCGGTCGGAATGAGCGCCATGGTGCTTTTCGCCCGTACAAATCGGTGGTTTTCGAGTTTTTTCTTTGAGAAAGGCAGGCGTTTTCGTTGATTTGTCGAAACATGACCGACTTTTGGTGTAAAACAGGGCTGAAAATACGGGCTCAAAAGCACTTCCCTGCCATTACGACTGCCTGATGTAGCAAAGCGGGCTTGAAGGGACCTGACAAGACTTTTTCGGATCGAACGTTCAGAAAGACTGATCCTTCACAAAGCCCGTGATCGTTACGATCGCGACTTGTGTTCCCAGATCATCCTTCACTTCGATCTCGTAAAAGCAGGTACTTCTCCCCGACTTCACGCAGTGCGCTTCGCTATAGAGCACCTCACCTTTGCAGGCTCCGATGAAAGAAATATTGCTCGAGATCGATACCGTCATGCGCCCGCCGAAATTGGCCGCCACCGCGAACGTCAGATCCGCGAGCGTAAAGATCGCACCGCCCATCACACCGCCCGCCGCATTCAGGTGGATAGGCGTGATCTTCATGGAGCAACGGCAGATCTTATCCCCCGCCTCTTCAATGACCACACCGGCCGCATCTGTGGCAAACCGGTCATTCGCAAATGTTTTTCTTGCCCACTCCAGATCTCGGATCTCTTCCATAACCAGACCTCTCTTTCTCGGATCGCCGCGCTGCAAAAGCACTTACGCGATCCATTGCATGATATATTCTACAACAAACACCGTACAGCAGGCACCGATCGCCACTGTCAGCAGTTTCTTTTCAAACAAAGACAAGACCACAGCCGCGCAAAGTCCAAGAATTGCCGACACAAGATACGACGTGGAATAAAAGATCGCCGGGATCGTCATAGCTGAAAGCACGGCATACGGTACATAATACAGAAAGGATATCACAAACTTATTCTTGATCTTTTCCTTGCAAAGGACCAGTGGCAGCATACGGATCAGATATGTAACTCCGGCCATTACGGCAAGATACAAAAAGAATGTACCGGTATCGATCATGCCTGCACCTTCCCTTCTGCTTTCTTATCCTGCTCATCCTTGACCGGGCAGGCGATCGCGAAGATCACTCCGGAAACGACCGCGCACACAATAATGGCGATACCTTTCGAAAGGTCCTTAAACAGTGGCACATAATAGAACATACAGGATAAAGCCACTGCCAGAAGACAGCAGCCTGCTACCGCTTTGTTCTTTTTTGCCGGAGGGATCACGATTGCAACAAACATAGCATAGAGCGCAAGTCCCAGTGCCGACACTACTGATGCCGGAAGCACATCACCCGCTACAGCACCTAACGCCGTTCCTCCTACCCATCCGAGAAAAGGAGTAACGATCAGGCCCATCATATAGGGCGTCTCCAAGTCTTCTTTCTGGCTTATAGAAACCGCGAAGATTTCATCCGTTACCATAAAAGCAATCACAAAACGATGGAGAAAGCGTACACGCTTACTGAGTTTTTGCGACATGGAGACAGACATCAAGGAATAACGGAGATTGATCACAAACTGCGTCAGTACCATCTCCACAAGCGGAAGGCCACCCACCATGATCGGCACACCGGCAAGCTGTCCGGCGCTGGTCACATTGGTCATAGAGATCAGGATCGCCTGCCAGACAGAAAGGCCTAAACCCACTGTAAAAATGCCAAAAGCAAAGGACACCGAGAGGTATCCCATGCATATCGGCAGTCCATCCCGAAGTCCTTTGGTAAATAACTGTTTATTCGTCACGACGCGCGACCATCCTCATTCTCAAGACATGCTCCGCTTATTGGGCAGAGAAACGATATCCGCAAAGATATCCCTTTTCCTCGTCTTTGTCAATGACTGCGCTGGCAAAATTCTCGTGATGGATCGCATCCGGGAACATCTGTGCCTCCAGACAGATCGCTTCATACGGGCTGTAGTGAACACCGCCCTTTCCGTCCTCATCCAGATTGCACGCACAATAAAGCTGGACACCCGGAAAGTTCGTGAACATTTCCATCTTTCTTCCCGTCTTCTCCGAAGAAACAGAAGCAACAAGAGAAACCTTATCCTGCGAGGTTTTCAGAACATAGTTGGAATCCGCGCCCTTGGAACAATTCAGCTGCGGATTGGAAGAAGTCTTAACAAGTACTTTTTCCGTCGGACAAGGTGTACGGAAATCGAATTCGGTACCTGCAACGTCGATATACTTACCATTCGGTACATTGTCCATATCCTTCTCGGTGACCTGATCGGCATCGATCCACAAGAGCTGCTCGCCGATCCGGCCGGCCGCCTGGCCATCAATGTTAAAGTAGGAATGGTTCGTCGGCGCAAAGATCGTCTTCTTATCGGACTTAGCTTTATAAGCAATGACCAAAGTTCCATCCGTTGTCCAAGTATAGAGCACTTTCATGTCCATGTTGCCCGGAACACCGCATACGCCATCCGCCAACAGGAAAGAAAGCAATACACCCTCTGTCTCGACCGTCCAGTCATTTCCGATCGAAAGCCCCGAAATAAAAGCCTGAGCCTCATCACGGGAAATGATCTCGCCCTCCCAGAAACTGTTCTGGAAGTTTCCTGCACCACCATGGAGGTTGTTTTCGCCTTCATTCTTCGGCATCTGATACTTCACGCCGTCTATTTCAAAAGCACCGCCCTTGATACGGTTTGCAGTTCTTCCGATAATAGATCCGTGTCCGGAACCACTTGCCATATATGCATCGATGGTATCAAAACCAAGCATGACATCATCCAGCTTGTTGTTTTTATCAAATACTTTCAAAGTATGGATCAGAGCACCATATGTCAGAACGGAGAAGCTCTCTCCGTTAGGTCTTGTAATAACAAATTCGTCTACCGCTTTGCCATCTTTTGTCCTATCAAATACGATTTTTTCTGAAGACATAGTTTTCACCTCGCCAATATGAATTTATACCGCTAATATTATCGCTTGTTTTCAGATAGAAAGTCAACGGATATTCTGATAGAATACCAATGTATTTGATAGATATGACTTCCTAGAACTGACTGAAAACGAGGCAAATACATGAATGCAAAGTGGCGCAAATTCTTTTCGTATTATCGTCCCTACATGAAGGGCTTCATCGCGGATATGTTTTTCGCATTAGTCGGCGCCGGAACATCCCTCGTCATTCCGCTTATCACCCGCTATATCACCGGCACCGTGCTGGAATCAGGTTTTTCTAACGCCTCCAAAACCATCCTGATCCTCTCCTGCGTCATGCTGGGACTCCTTGCTCTGGAATTCTGCTGCAATTACTTTATCGCCTATGTCGGACACATGGTCGGCGCGAAGATGGAATACGATCTTCGCAATGAGCTTTTCACGCATTACCAGAAGCTCTCCTTCCGCTTTTATGACAATCAGAAAGTCGGAAGCCTCATGTCCCGAGTGACCAACGACCTTTTTGAGATCACTGAACTATACCACCACGGACCGGAAGACCTTTTGATCTCGATCATAAAGCTTATCGGATCTTTTGTGATCCTTTGTATGATCAACCTCCGTCTGGCCATGGTTGCTTTTCTGCCGGTCCCCTTTATGGTCGTTTTCGCCACGATCCTGAACCGCAAGATGAAGCGAACGTTCAAGAAAAACCGCGAGCGCATCGCCGAGATCAATACCCGCATGGAAGACAGTCTTTCCGGAATACGTGTCGTCAAATCGTTTGCCGGTGAAGACACCGAGATCCATAAGTTTACGGAAGGCAATGATCTGTTTCTCCAGAGCAAGCGTGACAACTACCGCTATATGGCTATATACCATGCGGTGCTCTGGTGCGTCACCGGCTTGATCTCTGTCGCCGTCATTGCCGTAGGCTCCATCATGATCGGGCACGATTCCCTGACACTTCAAGATCTCATCGCATTCCTGCTCTACGTAAATAATTACACCGAGCCGATCCGCAAGCTCGTCAACTTCACCGAACAGTTTCAAAACGGCATGTCCGGTTTCGAGCGTTTCTATGAGATGATCTGCATCGAACCTGATATCGAGGATGCCAAGGACGCCGTAGAGCTTCAAACTGTTAAGGGCAATATCGATTTCCAGGATGTGTCCTTCTCCTATGGAGACAATCCCACCTCCGAATCGCAAGTGCTTTCGCATCTTGACCTTCATATTGACGCCGGTGAATATGTTGCGCTTGTCGGACATTCCGGCGTCGGCAAGACCACGATCTGCAGCCTGATCCCCCGCTTCTACGAACCGACCCACGGAAAGATCCTGATCGATGGAACTCCGATCGACCGGTATACCCAGCGTTCTTTGCGCAGAAAGATCGGTATCGTTCAGCAGGATGTCTATCTTTTTTCAGGCACTGTTCTGGAAAACATCCGCTACGGACGGCCCGGCGCTTCTCTGGAAGAAGTCGTGGAAGCCGCAAAGAGAGCGAATGCTCATGATTTTATCATGGAGCTTCCGAATGGTTACGACACGGATATCGGCCAACGCGGAGTCAAGCTCTCCGGCGGCCAGAAGCAGCGTCTTTCCATCGCCCGTGTATTTTTGAAGGATCCGCCGATCCTTATCTTCGACGAAGCCACTTCTTCTTTGGATAACGAAAGCGAAAAAGTCATTCAGGAATCCATGGAAGAACTGGCCAAAGATCGGACCACGCTGGTCATCGCACATCGTCTGACTACGATTCAAAATGCCGGCCGGATCCTTGTACTATCCGAAAACGGAATTGAAGAAAGCGGCACGCACCAGGAATTGATTGAGAAAAACGGCGCTTATGCCAAGCTGTACAAGACATGACCTGAAACTTCTTCGGAAGCGGCAGATCTTCACTTGCATCTCAAAAAAATCGAACATTTCCACGACATTTTCCATTAAAAACTTATAGCCATGCACTTTTCTTTCCCGTATAATATGTATAGAGCTTAAAAACTTAGGGGATGAAAAATATGAAGAATATCGCACTTAAGCGCTTTTTGCCGCTTATCTTTGTTTTTTGCATGCTATTTGCATCATTGGGTCATCTTTGTCTTGCCGACGATTCCATCGCGGATGGATCCGGTTATCAGACCGAGGCTTCGAAGGTCGAGAGTTTCGTTACCAGAATGTACGAGATCACTTTGAACAGAAAACCGGACAAAGACGGATTAGCATACTGGTGCAAGCAGGTCACGGATAGAAAGATCACAGCAGGCGGCCTTGCTTTTCAGTTTATTTTCGGAAAAGAATTTCAAAACAGGATCTCCAAGGAGAAAATGACCAGCACCCAGTATATTACCTGCCACTACAAGCTTTTCATGGGGCGTGATCCCGAAAAGAGCGGCCTCGAGTACTGGGTAAATTACATGGGTCAGAAGTGGAATACAGACGCCAAGAAGAAGGCTTTGTTTGTCGGCTTCGTCAATTCCAAAGAGTTCCGCAAGATCTGCCAGGACTATGGCATGCTCCAGGGCTATTACGATCCGAATCACACGCCTGATCAGAATACAAGCGTAGCTCTTTTTGTAGATCGCATGTATCAGATCATTCTCGGAAGAAAGAGCGAGAGCGATGGACTTTTCTTCTGGACAGAGCAATTACTCACCGGTAAGATCGACGGCGCTTCCCTCGGACTCCAGTTTGCTTTCAGCAAAGAATTCAAGAACCTGAAAGTCAGCAACAAAGAATTCGTTTCCCGTCTCTATCGTGCTTTCATGGGCAGAGAACCGGATCAGGCCGGCATGGATTACTGGCTCTCCCTGATCGAGGTCGGCGCGCCACGTGAAGCGATCTTCAATGGTTTTATCCATTCCGCTGAGTTCACCAAAATCTGCAAGACGTACGGTATTACCAGAGGTTCTCTGAACCTTCCTACTACTGAGGTCTATGCCCGTATCGTAGCCATCAATAAGCTCCGCGAAGAAAATGGTGCTCCGAAACTTAAGACCACTGATCTGATGCAGAAGTGGGCAGACACTCGTGTTCTTGAGATCTCCACCTACTTCTCTCACTACAGAAAAGACGGCTCTAAGTATGATAAAGTCGGCCGCAACCTCGGCATCAAGTTCGGCGCCAGCGCAGAAAACATCGCAGCCGGTTCCGGCGGATGCATGGATAATCTGGATCAGGCACTCAAAGCCTGGATGAATTCCGAGGGTCACCGTAAAAATCTTCTCAACCCGATTTATAATCGCGCTGCTCTGGGACGTTATGTTGCTCCGGACGGAACCGTATACTGGGCATTGGTACTTGCACAGTGCTGATCAGAACTATTCCATCTTATAGCCCGAGATGATCAATCCGCAACGATATCCGCAAACTGTCCGGATACCGCTTTGCAAAGATCATCCGGCTTGAGATGGATCTGCGTTCCCAGCATTCCTCCGCTTACGATAATGGTATCAAAAAGTTGCGCCGTTTCATGAATAATTGTCGGATACTTTTTCTTCATTCCGATAGAAGTCACGCCGCCACGGATATACCCCGTTACAGCCTGAATATCCTTGACATGCAGCATCTCCAGAGACTTCTCCCCGACGACTCTGGCCGCTTTCTTCATATCCACCTCTTCTGCGATTGGAAGAACAAAAACAAAATAGTTCTTCGACTTGCCCTGCATGACTAAAGTCTTGAAAGAGGATTCATACGGCTGTCCCAGCATATCCGCGATATGTACGCCATCAATAAACTCGTCACACTCGTAATACACCGCTTCGTAAGGTATCTTCTCCTTATCGAGGATTCTCATCGCATTTGTCTTATTTTCTTTTTTCACGTCAGTACCACCTTTTCAAAACAATCAGCCGAAGCAATGCTTCTGCAGATACTCACTTATATTCGCGGAAAGAGGCTGTGTCGGCACAGATCCCAACGTCTGAACATTGGACAGGACAATGATGATGTCCTCCGTCTCCCGGTTTACGAACACATTCGTGTTATATCCCAGCGTCATGCCGGAATGCTCAATACACGGTCCAATCACATAAAAACCGTATCCGTATCCAAAAGCACCGCCGTCGAAGATCTTGTCCCAGCTTTCTTTCTTAAGCAGTTTTCCATCCAGAACAGCATATTCCCACTTCAGAAGGCCTTCCGCCGTTCCCGTCATCACGCCGACAGCATAGCTGATGCTTGGATCCTGTGAAGGAAAATCAAAATTCCAGAACAAAAGCGATGTTCTTCCCTTAGAAGTCAGATGATCGATATCCGGATAAAGCTCCGTCAGATCAAGCGGTTCAAGGATGTTCTTTCTGATGTACTCATCATACTTCATACCGGTCAATCTCTCGATAATAATACCGAGGAAATAGTAATTTGTATTGCAATACTTAAACTGCGTACCGGGAGTAAACTCCAGATCAAAATACGACATCTGCTCGATCAGCCAATCACCGGTGATCGGTTTGGTTACCACCGCACGGACCGTCTGTTCCAGAGCATCCAGCTTCGTAAAATCGATCTGGGAAAAATCCGTCATGGAAAAGCCCAGCGTCCCGGTCTCCAGATAATCCGAAATGCCGGAAGTCATATTCAAAAGCTGATGTATCGTGATCTCCTTGGCATGTGAATATTCCGGAATATACTTATCAAGCGTATCCTCCGGCGAGATCAATCCCTGCTCCACGAGCTGCATGATTGCAACAGCCGTAAACTGTTTCGTGATAGAGCCCATCTCAAAAACCGTATCCATCTTATTCGGGATCCCCTGCTCGCGATCCGCCAATCCGGACTCTTTCGTCCATACTACTTCCCGGTTCTGCGAAACGAGCGCTACGCCGTCAAACGTGATCCCGTTGAAATACTTTTCTGCCGTTCCTTTGTCAAAAGCACTGTCAGTATTCCCCGGTGCTGTGGTAGTTTCCGTGGTGGTTTCTTCGGATGTCAGCTCCGTGGTCTCCGATGTGCTTTCTTCCGTGGTGGTCTCTTCCGAAGTCGTCTCCTCGGTCGTTTCCTCCGTCGTATTCTCGGTGGTAGTCGCCTCTGTCGTTTCTGAAGTGGAAGTCTCTTCAGATGAAGATTCTTCAGTCGTAACCGATGTCTCTTCCGAAGTTTCACGTTCAGTCGTACGGCGCGTGGAACGCGTCTCTTCCTCATTCTTACTGCAAGATGCCATCAGAATGCTGAGAGAAAGGATTCCCGCCAGGATCTTCACTGATTTTTTCATGCTTTACTCCTCTATGCAAAAGGACCTCTTTACGAGGTCCGTAATCGATATCAAGTCTTTTCTTACGCTTCAACTTCTTCGATCTTTTTATAGAAACGGTTCTTTTTAAGCGCCTTATAGTCACTCTTTTTCATTCCGCTTTGAATCGTAATACTCTCACCGGAATTCTTATCCTCAAGGATAAGATCATATGTCTTGGTCGCTGCGTGATGAACTCCACGAGGAACCAGATTTGTAGTAACAGGAGTCGAATCTTTAATGATACGCTTCGCTTCTTTCTTAGCGTCCTTGATGCACTTATCACCGTTGAAGCAAACCGGACAGAAATGGTAATAGTCCGCGCCCAGCGGGATCAACGGAATAAAGTCAAGATGTCCCCACTTATTAAACTTTACATATGTCTCCTGGTAAGCCTTGTGGCAGAAAGAACACTCTTTCACCTCACCTTTAGGTCCATATACTTTTTTAAATGATCTTACACCATAATAAACTACGCCCATCTTTGTACGCCTCCTGTGCTTTTCTAAGCTTCACTCTAAACGTGTTTATTCTCGCATAGATATAAGAAAAAAACAATGTAATCATATTCACAAATCTTTCCTTATCAAACAGGCTACATTAAGAAAGAATGTTATAATAGAAGAAGAAATCAAAGGAGGTCTGATGCATGCCGATCATTACCATTTCCCGTCAGATGGGCAGCCTCGGCGACGAAGTCGCACAAGCTCTTTCCAGTAAGCTTGGCTGGGAATTGATCACAAGAGACCTTCTTATGGAGCGGTTCTTTCCGGACAGCAATCCGGAGCAAAGGCAAAGTCTTGCAGAGAGCGCGAAATTCTATTTATCCGAATACAAAGACGGTAAGACTTTCCGAGAAGTACTGGAGTCCTCTCTTCTTGATCTGGCGCAGCATCAATCTGCAGTACTGCTCGGATTCGGTTCCCAGATCTTCTTTTCAGACTATGACAGCGCCATCAACGTCCGCATCGTCGCGCCGAATGACGTCCGTCTCAGCAGGATACAAAGACAGTTTCACATGACCGAACAAGCCGCGCAAGCGCTTTTGGAATCAACGGACAGAAAACACAAGCGTTTTGTCTCGCACGTATTCTCTGCTGATTCTTCCGATGTGTCACTTTATCACCTTGTCCTGAATACTGCCTATCTTTCCGTAGACGAATGTGTGGCAGCGATCCTTGCTACCCACAACGAGCATGCGCTCCGTGTCCGTATCAAGGATGAAACCAAAAGAGAGGGCGCGTACGATCACCAGAAAGATCTTCCTGTTTTTAAGAATCCTTCTGAAGCCGAATTTGCGCGCATTCTCGACATGTACCATATTGACTGGAAATATGAACCGAAGACCTTCCCGGTAGAGTGGGACAGCGAAGGCAATGTAACCCTGGCGTTCAGTCCGGATTTCTATCTGACAAGATTTGACACCTATCTGGAACTGACCACCATGGATCAGAAATATGTTACGAAGAAAAACAAAAAGCTGAAGAAAGTCCGCGAACTCTATCCCGGCACACACATTAAGATCGTTTACAAGAAAGATTTTCTGGAATTGGTGGAACGTCTGAAGAGTTTTGACGCACCGCCTGCCGCATCCGACGATAACGAAAAGTAAGAGAGGACTACTATGGAGCAGATCACATATAAGAAGATCCTTTATACCCAGGAACAGCTCGCCAGGCGTATCGCCGAACTGGGCAAGACCATCACTTCCGATTATCAGGGTGAAGAACTCGTTCTTCTCGGTGTACTGAAAGGTTCTCTCTACTTCTTCACGGACCTGACCCGCGCGATCGATCTTCCTATCGAACTGGACATGCTGGCTGTCGGTAATATCCCTGATACGACCAGCACGACCGGAATCGTACGGATCACCAAAGATGTCGATATCAACATTACCGGCAAACATGTCATTGTAGTGGAGGACATCATCCGTACCGGGCTGACTACCGCTTACCTGCTCCAGACGCTGGAAGCCAGAAGACCGGCGTCTTTGGAAGTCTGCACATTGCTTTATAATCCGGATAGACAACTCATTGATCTTCCTGTCAAATATTTCGGCTTCGAGATCGACCGGAGCTGGTTGATCGGATACGGCATGGATGCTTCGGAAAAAGGAAGGAATCTCCCCTTCATTGCCGAACTGGAACACAAATAAATCTATTTCCCTAATAGCAAAAGGTGGTCTCATAATGAAACCACCTTTTATATAAAGCCTGAGGACAAATTAAAAGCTCCAGCGAACCAATCTCACTTCCAATTCCTACGGCCACCCTTTATTATCTGCGAACCTTCAAGATCCTGCTCAACCTGTCTTCGCGGAATTACTCACCACATGAAGCTGTGCCTTTCCAACCGACCCGAACCCGAAATGTTGTCGTCTCCGAAACCACCCTTTCCATTACCTCTGCTGCATCTGCCTGAACTGATTGCCCCATGCTACCAATCCGGTCTCCGATCCAGTTTTTGCAACTTACTCAGTTATGGTCCGTCTCCTACCATCTCTTCGTAATCTCGACTCCCCGCTTGCTGATTCCCATCATCATCGGTTCATCTAAATCAAGGTTCCAACCTGACCCGCGACTTGTGTCCGCCCTCGCGTACCGTCAATCGCTGTCCGCTCTCCACTGCTTGCTACTATGGCTCAAACGGTTCCGGTTTTTGCTGTTCCTATTCGATCTCACCGGATCGCCTTCAAAAACGCATCCACCATCGTTTCCTGACCACTCTCTGGTCTTTCTGTTTTTTTCAACCTCGCCTTGTGTATTCATCAGTGGCGGTTCTCCGTTTGGGAAATGGTGTTAACTCGTATTCCCTGGAGCTAATTTAAGTATAGCACGCAATAAACGTATGTCAACACCTTCCACCGCGAAATGCGCAAACTTTTTTATTTCGTTGTGCAACATGCACAAAACGATACGTGCTGTTTTTGAAAAGCACCCTTGCATCTTTCAAACTGCGCTACCATCACGGTTTGCGGCTTTCCCTCCATCTTATCTTACCGGTTCACAGCAAGTGCTTCTGTATCCGTACTACAAAAAAAGTGCGACGATTGTTTACTTTTCGGTCATAATTCCCCACTGTTTCTAACAATACTGTCACTTGGTTTTTCTCAAAAATCCGTTATAATTGTTTTAGTTTAGCATTGGGAGTGTTGTATGAAAGTCAAGCTTTTAAAACTCAATCGTGGTCTGATCCTTCTGATCATCGCAATCATCGGCGTGCTGATCTACTTAACTGCCGAGACAATTGATGCCAACAAGAAAAAACAAGAAGTTCGCACTCTTGCTTCTGAGATCATCACGAAAACACAGGAGTGTATCGTAATCGTTAGCGACATTGACGACGTCATGAATTCACGCACTTTTATCTATCACAATAATTCTGACTTTAATGAAAACAAAGAGAATAATTATTCCAATATTGACATACTGAAACCCTATCTTTACCAGGACGATCGTTTGTACCAGGAAATTTCAGAACTTGGCAATGATCTTTCTACAAGCGCATTTGTAAATGATAATGTGATCATTAAGAGTCTGGTTTCCAGAATTCCCTACGAAACCAGCGTCATGTATTACAACAACACTGCCAAAGTTACGATACGCGTGAATAATGAATATATATCCGCTGATAATACCCAGAATAGTATGACGTCTACCGACGAGCTCGGCTTTGAGTATATAGACGACAGATGGCAACTGGTCAGTTATGAGATTTATTGATTCCGATCCAATATTGTCCTAACCTTTCAGGAGAGAATACATGAGTGATAATCCAGCATTAAGCATACAGAATCTTACTAAGACATTCGGAAAGAAAGTGGCTGTCGACAATGTTTCTTTCGATGTTTATCCCGGCGAAGTTTTCGGTTTTTTGGGACCGAACGGCGCCGGAAAAACCACGATCATCAAGAGCGTCATGGGCTTTATCCAACCGGATAAAGGAACGATCGTTATAAATGGTCATAATGCAAAAAAAGAATATGAAAAAGCCATGTCTTCCATCGGTGGCATTGTGGAGAATCCGGAAATGTATTCGAATCTCTCTGCATACCTGAATCTCAAGATGTACGCCAAACTTCACGATAACATTTCAAAAGAACGTATCGACGAAGTCCTGGAACTGGTTGGTCTGAAAGAGCGTGCAAAAGAACCTGTCAAGAAATACTCTCTCGGCATGAAACAGCGAATCGGTCTCGCACAGGCCTTGCTTCACAAACCAAGGATGCTTATCCTGGACGAACCTACCAACGGACTCGATCCGGCAGGCATCCATCAGCTTCGTGATATTTTGAAGAAATATGCTCACGAAGATGGAGCCGCGGTCATGGTTTCCAGTCATCTTCTTTCTGAGATGCAGATGATGTGCGACCGTATCGGTATCATCAATCATGGAAAACTGATCCGGATCTGTTCTATCGAAGAGTTAACAGATCAGAGCACCTCGTCTTCCAAATATCGCATCAAGACTTCTGATCCGAAAAAAGCTTCCGTATTTCTATCCGAAACCTACAGCTACAAAGTCAGCAATCTTACGGAAAGCTGTTTTGATATCGAAGTGGACGAATCCGAAATCAACGAATGTGTCCGCAAAATGGTGGAATCCGGTTCGGACATTTTAGGCGTGCAGAAAGTGGAGACCTCACTTGAAGACGCTTTCTTACAGATCACAGGAGGAGGAATTGAAATTGAATAAGATTGCTGCTCTTTATTCCAACGAAATGATCAAGATCTTCCACAGAGTTTCCGTGTGGATCGTAATGGTAATCATGCTTTCTATCGCGATACTGGCTCCGATCGCATTTAAAGTTTCGGTCGGAGATTATAACGATCAGTATGACGACTTTGAATCCTATTTATCCAAAGAAGAATTTACCAGAAGAAGAGATTCATTGGCACAGATTCTGAAAGATACCAACGAGTTCGTCAAGCATTCCAATGTTCAGTACACTACCCAAAATGAAACACACGAAGTATTCTCGACATGGCTGGAATGTGACGAGGATAAGGCTACAGACTACAGTTCCTATATATGTTATAACAACCTCATCAGCACCTATAACTTTGAATCCAACAGATTCAATACAAGCTGGTTGACGATAAACGCCTTACAGTCTTATGTGCTGGCTCACCATGATATCTGCTATTTGAATCTGACTCCTTTTTCCGAGCGTGATGAAGAATGGTATAAGATGTATACATTATACAGTCAGGCATTTGATCTGTACTCCGAAGCGCTTTTCTCAAATAACCTGAACGCTTATTATTCCGGCGAAGTTTTAATGGATACGGTCGGCAGATCCCGTTTCGAAATCTCTTCACTGCAAAGACTGATGGAGATCGACCCGGATGCTTCTTTCCCCCCGGATCAAGCAAACTGTTTGCTTGATCTTCTTAACGAGATCGACAAATGTGAACAGGACCTCCATAGCAACCTGGCCAGAAGCCAAAGCACTCTTCCGCGAGTTTTGACGCAAACGGAAAAAAGTCGACTGCGTGACAGGCTTTCTATCCTAAACTACCATTTCGATCATGGGAATTATTTCACAGAAGAAGTCACCATCGCTCACCAGATCAACAATCTGGCGATAACATTCGGTCGCTTTGCTCTGATCGTACTCCTGGTCCTCATTGCAGGCACCAGCGTTTCCCAGGAATTAGCCACCGGCTCGATCAAATCCTTGATCATTGCCCCCGTACGCAGATGGAAGATCTTCCTGGCTAAACTTCTCTCTATCATCTCCTGGTGTATTGTAGGTTCGATCCTTCTGGTAGGTGCTTCGACTTTGACAACGATGTTCCTTTACAGGAATATCTCTCTGCCGGAATACATTTATGTTTCCGGCGGAATGATCCATCGCATTCCCTATCTTATCTATATGATCATGTCATTCTTCGTAAGCAGCCTTTCCCTCTTTGTCTATCTTATCCTTGCATTCATGATTTCTTGCATTTCCAAGAATACCGGTGTTTCCGTTGCCGTATCGAGTGCACTGATCCTTTGCTCGAATCTTCCATCCATCCTGATCGAGCTGGGCGGTCGTAAGAGATGGATCGACTTCCTGCCCTCCATAAACATGGATATCAAAAATCTCGTCTTCCCCTTCTCGAATTTGATGAACGGATTGAATAACAACGATTTTTTCATTACAGAAAATACGATAAACAATTCGCTCTCGTTCTCTCTGATCTATGTGGCGGTGCTGCTCCTCATTATGCTCACTATCGCATACGATGCATTCACCAAGAGGGACATCCAGTAAACCTGAACTGACTATTCTTTCGGACAGGGTCGGAAATTCCGGCCCTGTTCGATTTTCCGCAAATGAAACTCCTGCGTGATACGATTTCTGACCATTCTCTTATTCGCCACCCATAATGGCGCGATCAGATGCTTCTTGTCTCCGTCCCCGGTCATCCGGTAAATAACGATGTCTTCACGAATGTTCTCGACCACGGTACATAAGAAATCGATATACTCATCCATGTCCATCAACGGGAATGGCTTCTGTTCAAAAAGCACTGCCAGTTCCGTATCGCGCAGAACATTCAGATTCGCGATCTTAATGCCCTGAATCGGAAGATTCGAGCAATACCGTATCGTCTCCAGCATCATATCTTTCGTCTCGACCGGAAAATCCAGTATTACATGTACGATCGTTTCCAGATGACCGGATAACTTAGAAAGGCGCTCCACCGCTTGTTCAAACGCGGAAAGATCATATCCGCGATGAAACCATACTGCGGTCTCTTCATGGATCGTCTGAAGTCCCAGCTCGATCCAGACATACGTCTTCTGCGCCAGATCTTCCAGGATCCTGTACATCTTCTCGCTGATACTGTCCGGTCTGGTCGCGATCGACAGGCCCACTACTTCAGGATCCGAGAGCGCCGCCTCAAATTTTTCTTTCAGCGTCTCCTCATCCCCGTAAGTATTTGTGAAATTCTGAAAATACGCGATATATTTGTGGCTCTTGCACTTCTGTTCCACTCTCGTTTTCGCAAGGGCAAGCTGGGCCGGAACATCTAACGTCCGGTCCGCTGCGAACTCACCGGAACCGCTGCCGCTGCAGAATATACAGCCGCCCCTCCCCTTCGTACCGTCCCGGTTCGGGCAGGTGCAACCCGCATCCAGCGCGATCCGGTAAACTTTCTCTCCGAAGATCTCCTTATAGTGTTCGCTGGCACTGCGATAACTCATACGTCCTCCTTAAAACCGCCGTGCGGGTGGTCTTCCCGATCTCCCGGACAAAGGTCTTCCTTCCCTTCCAGCTGTGTCGCCCGCATGACGATATTATACCCGTATCTTGCCCGCAAAGTATCGAGCGCAGTATTGACTTTATCATCACGCTGCATCTTCTCAAAATCTTCAAACACCGTCATCTGACGGTACCCGCCTTCATCCGACAGATTGGTCGTGCGCACTCCGATACTACGCAAAGGTGCATGCCAGTCATAACTCTCATCGAAAAGCTCCATGGCAAGCTGTGCGATCGCCTTCTCATCGTTCGTCTCGGACGGGAGCGCACGCTGTTTCTCATAGGATTTCAGTTCCGTATCCCTCACCCAGATCGTCACGGTCTTGGCCAGAAAGTGATGTTTCCGAAGACGCCCGGCCACCTGCGCGGACAAAGCAACGATCACTTTCCACACATCATGGCGGTCAACCATGTCTCTCGGTGTCGTCGTACTGTTTCCGACAGACTTGAGCGGACGGGAATACGACTCCTCCCTGACCGGCGCCTCGTCTCTCCCGTTAGCATGCTCCCATAAGCTGAACCCGTTCTTTCCCATGGCGGAAATTACATAATCCCGATCCAGTCGCGCCAGATCGCCTATCGTCCGGACATTGATCTTGTGAAAAGCA
This sequence comes from Clostridiales bacterium, assembly GCA_017513085.1. GTDB lineage: Bacteria > Bacillota > Clostridia > Saccharofermentanales > Saccharofermentanaceae > Scatonaster. The sequence continues at coordinate 51,454 of JAFWDK010000008.1, forward strand.
TCAGCGGTCGCCTTCCCGACAAAGAGAAGATCCGACACGGGCAATGGCCAGACGATATCACGGAAATTCTCCTCCGTGATGATCGTAGTAGCATTCGGTTTCTTATAATCGGATCCGAGTTTGGCAAACGTCTTATTAAAACTGACACCGACCGAACAACTCAAAAACAGTTCTTCCTTCACACGTCTTCTGATCTCATCCGCGATCTGTTCAGGATGCCCTCCGGAACTCTCCGTGATATCCAGCCAGCACTCATCCAACCCGAAAGGTTCGACCTTATCCGTATACTGCAGGAACATCTCCCGAAGCTTCTCCGAAAAATATACATACTGGTCAAAATGAGCCGGCACGATAAGAAGATCCGGGCATTTTTGCCTGGCCTGCCAGAGCGCCTCGGCCGTCTTCACACCGCACGCCTGAGCCAGCGGATTCTTCGCCAGAATAATTCCGTGACGCTTCTCACTGTCCCCGCCGACAGCCATAGGAATATTGCGCCACTCCGGGTGGCTGCGCATCTCTACAGAAGCGAAAAAACAGTTCTGATCCACATGTAAAATGTCCCTATGCACTATGTCTCTCCTTGGCTGGAATCAAACGTTTGTTTGTTTTTCTATAACTATAATATCACCTTTTTTGAACAAACTCCAGACTTTACAAAATGGACATGTTTTATTTTCATTTTCGCTTTTATTTTAGAAGTGAGAAATGTATAATTACAAATAGACAAGTTTTTTTATTGTTGTAAATTTGGCGACCCTGAAGAAGGTGCATTTTTTAACAAAGGATGGTGGATTTATGGCAAAGCATCGTATTTTATTGGTAGATGACGATACCGATATTCTTGAGATCAATCGCTCGTTTTTGTCAAACGAAGGCTATGAAGTCAGCGTAGCTACAAATATTTCCCAGACACTGCAAAAAGTGGAGACTAATGCTTACGATTGCATTGTCCTGGACATCATGCTTCCGGATGGTAATGCCTTTGATCTTCCTTCGAAGATCCATGTACACTGCAATACTCCGATCATCTTCCTTTCCGCTAAGGATCAGACAGAAGACAAGATCGCAGGTCTGCGTGCCGGCGGCTCTGACTATATGACGAAGCCGTATAGTCTTCCTGAGCTCTCCGCTCGTATCGCTGCCCACATCCGCAGCAATATGGCACGTGACGGCTTCCTTATGGAATTCCCGCCGCTGACCATGAACGTGAAGACCCGTGAGGTTACGCTTAATGGCACACCTGTTCATCTTACCAATCGTGAGTTCGACATTCTCCGTCTCCTGGCGGAAACACCGAACGTAATCGTTCCTTTTGCACGCATTTATGCAAATGTATGGGGTGACGATGGTCTGTGCGACAATCACCTCGTAATGGTCAATATCAGTTATCTGAGAAAGAAGATGGAAAAGGCTGATCCGACTGTTCAGTTTGTTAAGACAGAATGGGGTAGCGGCTACTCCTTCACCTTCCCACCGATCAGAAATACGATGCGCGCCGAGTAAGCTTAGTCGGAAAGCGTGACAAAGCATGTCCAAGGATCGCAACTCTATTGCCAAGAAGCGTCTTTCCGTAACCGCGTATCTTATCTTAGTTATTTTTGCAATCGCTGTCTTGTCGGTAGTTTTCCTTCTGGTAAACTACCGGCGGAGCAGCGATTATTCTTTTACAGATGATGGCGTGCTGGATCTTCGCAACTGGAACGACGACAGTTCCCCTATCATTCTGGGCAAAGGCTGGCAGTTCTATCCGCATCAGCTCCTGACTCCGGAAGATGTCAGAAGAGACAGACGTGTGCAAGCCACCACCGGCGAAATCGAATACAATTGCTATGAAAACGTGCAGATCACGACCGAAGGCTGGCGTGATCTGGGCTCTTCGGCGACACTCAAGCAAGCCGGAAACGGAAGCAAGACCGAACCCATGGAATCTTTTGGTTTCGGCACGTACTGCCTCGATCTCGTATTCAGCAGCACTACAGATTATGTTACGATCAATCTGCCGAACATTGCCCAATCCGCCAGGATCTGGGTCAACGGAAAAACCATACGTCATTTCGGTATAGTTTCCACATATGAAGCAGCATATGTACCGGAAGAGATCAGCACGGATATCCAGGTAGAGCCTTCAGAAACCGGACATGTTGAGATCATCATCAACTGCGCCAACTTCTCCGCGCCTAACGGAGGCATTCTCTGCAGTCCATGTCTGGCATCCACTTCTTCCATCGAGCTGATCAAGTACAGTACCAGAATGTATCTGGCTGTACTCATCGTACTGTGGATCGGATTCCTGATCGGCGGTCTTTATATCTCCCAGACCTTCCAGGGAAAGAGCAAGTTCTACTTCTTCATGCTGTTCTTCCTGTTTGAGATCCTGTATGAGAATTTCGATCCGGCGGTTACGCTTCTTCCGGGATCGTGGAACTATCTGCTCCGCGTTACGATCCTGATCTTTATGAATTACTTCTCATTTCTTTTCTATGTTTCATTGTACCCGAGAGGCGCCAGCAAGCTGAACGATAAGATCCGTTATTTCGAGTCGATCTTCTTCTCACTTATTTCGGTCCTTTACATTCTGACTTACTGGTGTTTCCCGAGATTCCTGTATCAGCGGTCCTCGGTATTCGCAAACTTCATTCTGATTCTGTTCACCAATCTGTATTGCATGAGCAAAGTCTTCTACATGGTCCGCCGACATGAACACGGACACTATCTGTATACACTTTCCGTGATGGTAACCAGCTTCCTTCACTTTTCGGTATTCATCCAGACACAGTACTATATCCCGATCACGCTGCATGCGTTTATTCTTATCTTCTTCACATTGATCTACGGCAGTTACTTCATCATGGATTATGTGAAGACTTTTGAGAAGCTCTCGTTCCATAATAAGAATCTGGAAAGTGCGGTGGATGAAAAAACCAAGTATATCGCCAAAGTTAATCAGGATCTTCTTCGTAACCATGAGAAGCTCCTCGAAAACGAAGAAGCAAGAAAAAAGATGCTCTCCAACGTTTCTCACGATCTTCGTACACCGATCACAGCGATCCGCGGATATGTCGAGCTGATGCTGAATGCAAAAGAACCCCTCCCCCGCGAACAGGAAGTCCAGTATCTTAAGAATATCCATACACGTAGCACACAAATGGAGCAGCTTATCTCCGACCTGGTACAGCTGACACGTCTGGAATCGGAGAATGACACATTGGATCTGATGCCCATCAGCGTCAAAGAGATGGTTCACGATCTATATACGCTCTACCACGCCGAGTGCGAAGGAACGAAAAAACAAGTGCTTTTTGAGGCGCCGGATGACGACGATCTGCTCATCGACGGCGATGCCAAGAAGTTACTGCGCGTATTTGAAAACATCATCGTCAACGCTATGAAATATACACGCGAGGACGGCATTATCCGCATCATCTGTCACCGATACGGCGATCCGGCCATGCTGGGCGGCAATGCGGTGGAAGTAATCGTGAAAGACAACGGCGTAGGTATTCCGCCTAACGAAGTACCCTACGTTTTTGACCGCTTCTACCGTGCCGAAAACTCCGGCATCAACAAGACGGGTTCCGGGCTTGGTCTTTCCATCGTGAAGAGCATCATGGATAAGCACGGCGGCAAGATCTGGGCCGAGAGCGAAGAAGGACAAGGATCGGAATTCCATATCGTATTCCGCGCCTCCGAGTTCAACTTTGACGAAGAACCGGAAGAGGAAGAATGATCCAAAGACGAACATAAAACAGGCACAAAGAAAGAGAGGACATCCCCTACGAGACGTCCTCTCTTTCACATTAAGCTCTTGTGTTCAAAAAGCACTTACGCGTTTGCTTCCAGGTACTCATTCAGAGCAGTGACGAGCTGGTCACAATCCAGACCATGTACTGCGCAAGCTTCCTCGATCGACTCACCATGAGCCATCGCGCAACCCAGGCAATGCAGTCCGCTGTTCATAAAGATCGGTACCAGATCCTGGTGCTCGTTCAATACTTCCGCAATGATCATATCTTTAGTAATAGCCATATTCTATTTCCTCCATTGTAAACATATACTGCTACATTACCACGAGTTGACAGAGAATGCAATTTGAAATTCCTTAGGTTTATTTCTCAGTTTTTGATACGTTTATGTTATATTGGAAAGAGATCAAACCGAAAACCAGAAGGAGGAAACGATACATGAAACTCAACTATAAGCGGACGCTTCTCTCCGGAATGGCATTTCTGGTCATCATGGCTTTTTGGCAGATGTACGATAACGTACTTCCTCTCATGCTGAGAAGCACCTTTCATCTGAATGAAACCCTGATCGGCGTGATCATGGCTTCCGACAATATTCTGGCGCTGTTCCTGCTACCGCTTTTCGGTAAGCTTTCCGATCACACACATACCCGTATCGGTAAACGTATGCCGTATATCCTGTTTGGCACCGGACTTGCCATCATCTTTACCAACATACTTCCCATACTGGACAACAGCTACTACGCTTCGGCCGGCAACCTGAAAATGGTTTCCTTCATCGTAACACTCGGACTCCTTCTGATCGCCATGGCGGTCTTCCGCTCTCCGGCGGTCGCCCTGATGCCTGATGTTACGCCGAAGCCTTTGCGTTCTCAGGGAAATGCCGTAGTTAACCTGATGGGCGCGCTGGGCGGTATCATCTACCTTATCTTTTCTGCACTGATGTATCCGGAATCCAAGACAAAAGCAGCCGAGCATGTCAATTATCAGCCGCTTTTCATCTTCATCGCTTCCCTCATGTTCGTCGTCATCGGAATCATGTTTCTGACTGTGCGCGAGCCTAAGTGGTCAAAAGAAAACTCAGAAATCGAAAAAGCACATCCTGAATGGGATCTTACCGAAAAGACCAAAGACAAAAGATCCCGTCTGCCCAAACCGGTCCTGCGCTCCATGATCTTCCTTCTCATGTCCGTCGCGCTCTGGTATTTCGCCTATAATGCGCTGACAACATGGTTCACTTCTTATGTGGATATCGTCATGGATAAACAATTAGGCTTTGCTTCAACTTGTTTTCTGGTAACCAATGTCGGCGCGATCCTTTTCTTTATCCCCGCAGGCATAATTGCTTCTAAGATCGGACGGAAGAAATCGATCCTGACCGGCACTTTGATCTTCAGCAGTTGCTTCCTGGCCGCATTTTTCATCACGACATCAGCCAAAGAAAACGCCATCATTCCAATGTATATCGACTTCTTTATCGTCGGAGTCTCCTGGGCACTGATCAACGTCAACTCCCTGCCTATGGCCGTAGAGATGTGCAATGGCGCGGACACCGGCAAATTCACCGGTTATTACTATGCCGCTTCCATGAGCGCACAAGTCGTAACGCCGGTCCTTGCAGGCTTTTTGCTCCGTTACATCGGTTATAAGATCCTCTTTCCGTATGCGGCTGTTTTTGCCTTTTTGAGTTTCACAACCATGCTCTTCGTCCGGCATGGGGATAATCGTGTCGCGGCAGTCAAAAATCTGAATGCTTTTGAAGATATGGATCTATGATTATATAGAGTATAAAAAGATAATAGCATCTTGACAAATACAAATGTTATGCTTGTCTGCAGATTTGAAGGAAAAATCGAAAAAACCCTTGACAATAGGCGATTTGACGTTCATAATAACGATTGTTAATAAAGCCCTGAAGGAGGCATTGATTATGAATAAATCAGAACTTATTGATGCAGTTGCAAAGTCAACAAAGTTGACAAAGAAGGATGCTGAGGCAGCTATCAACGCTACACTCGATGCTATCGGCGATGCTCTCGCTGCTAAGAAGCCGGAGAAGGTTGTTCTCGTTGGTTTCGGTACATTCGAGACAAAGAAGCGTGCAGCTCGTAAGGGTCGCAACCCGAGCACAAAGGAAGTTATCGACATTCCTGCTTCCAAGGCTCCTGTTTTCAAGGCTGGTAAGGGCCTGAAGGACAAGGTTAACAAGAAGTAATTTTTGTTAGATTGTTAGATCAAAAAGACTGTCTCATCGAGGCAGTCTTTTTCTTTTGCCGTTATTCAGATCCCCATCAATATTCCGATCTTCCGTAACTTCGGAAAACTTCCTCCATGGAGGCATCCAGGAGCCGGTTGATCATGGATACCACACGGGTCTCCTCCCCTCCTTTTGCCCGTCGTTTCATGGCATAACGGATATTTCTTTCCACCTGGCTGGGTGACATATGAAATACAGGCATGGCCTTCGGATAAAGAAGCTTGGCCACGCCACGAAGGAGCGACGGGTCCTGGAACAACTGATAGATCAGGAAACGCAAAATCTGTGTTCCGACCAGAGTCGGATCAAATCCGTTCTTCTTCAATGTCGTCTCGATCGCATAATAAACATATGCATCGTCGGCATGCGCACTTCGCCGGTCGGCACCGGTAATGCTCATTACTTTCTGATTGACCTGATTTGCCGCAAATTCACGGCCACGACGGCCGTCAACAAGATAGTGCACTTTCCCGTCCGCACTACTGATTCCGACCATTCCATTGTTGAGAAGCATGGAATTCACACAATTAAGAATCGCTCTATCATCACATGCAATATAAAAACCATATTCATTCGGATTCTTGTGCTTGTATGAAGACTGCTCCCCAGAGGCAACTCTGCTGAAACTGTTCATATTTTCACACTCCAAATGTTTTTTCTATATTAAAACATCTTCAGAAAACGAAGTCTATATGATATAAGCACAATTTTTATTTTTTCACGAACTCTTCTTCCTTATCCTCATCAAGCTCTTCCGCCTTCTGAATCGAATAAGCATAGTGCGCATAAGGTGTATACTTGACCATCACCTCGTCGCCTTTCTCAAGCTCGAATTCAAAAGGATTCACATAATAGATCACTCCATTGATCGTTATGTGATCCTTGAAATAAGACACCTTCTCGATTGTTCCTCTCTCCTGCTTAAACGTGGAACGCAAAACCGTCGTAGTATCCAAAACACGCGGAATCGAGAAAACAGCAAGCTGGACAAGCAGGATCACCATAAGCACGACCGGCATGAGGAATAAGAAACCATGACGCCAGCGATTGTGCTGCGTATTCTTCGTTGCCCATAAAAACACGATCAGAAGCAGCAGGCTGATCAGAAGATGCACGCCAAGATTTCCCCAGAAATAACTCATTTTCCGCTGCTCCTTTCCTTTTCGCCGGTCTCTTTCAGACCCTCTTCTGTCAGTATAGCATCAACTGTCAAATCCCACACGTCAAAAGGAAGATGACCAAAGAGATTTTTCTTTGCCGAAACTCCGATAAAAACACCCGAAAAGCCGCTCTTTCCTTGTGAAAAGCACTTGTCATAGTATCCTTTTCCTCGTCCCAGACGTACGCCGTTCCCGTCAAAGGCCATTGCCGGAACCAGCACCAGATCTATATCCGCGATCTTTACCTCTTCAGAACCGTCTTCCGGCTCCAGGATCCCGAAACTGCCGATCTCCCGGCACGAAGAAGGATCCGCTTGAAAAAACGCCATCTCCTCACCGTTTACCTTAGGAAAACAGAGCGAAGCTCCGCGCGTAACAAAATAAGACAAAACATCTGAAATGTCGGGCTCATCCGAAAGAGGCATAAACGCCGCGACCATCTTCGCAGAAACGATTTTTTCCGCAAACCCGGGAGACAGAGTCTCCCACGAAAAAGAAAGTGCAGGCGATCCCGATCCGCCGGCAAGCGCTTCACTCCTACGGTTCCTGTCCCGCAGAACTTTCCGGACCAGATCTTTCACCCGGCTGCTCATGCCTGTTCACCTTGATTTCTTGCATCCTCGACCATCTTATTGAAGTCCTCTTCCGAAAGGATCGTAATGCCGAGATTCTGTGCTTTTGTAAGCTTCGAACCGGCAGCTTCACCGGCGAGCACATACGAAGTATTCTTAGAAACCGAAGATGAAACCGAACCGCCTAGTGACAGAATGATCTCTGAAGCTTCCGATCTGGAATAATTCGGAAGAGTGCCTGTCAGAACAAATACTTTTCCTGCCCACGCAGAATTCTGCTCACCTGAAGACTCCTCTACCATATTCACGCCATTCTGCTTGAGCTTTTCGATCAACTGACGATTGCTCTCCTTGGCAAAGAAATCCTCCACGCTTTGCGCCGTGATCATACCGAAATCCGGAAGCGCAGCAAGCTCAAGGACAGTCGCCTGCATCAGTTTCTCCATAGATCCGAAAGCTTTTGCCAAGGCCCTTGCCGCAACGACTCCGACATTCCGGATACCAAGCGCGGCAATAAGACGGGAGAGCGGGCGGGATTTGGAATCTTCAATCGACGAAAGAAGATTGGATACCGAAGAATCGCCCATACGGTCCAAAGAACGAAGTGCTTCTTTTCTCTCCGAAAGCGTATAGATATCAGCCACATCATGGATCAGATCCGATGCCAGAAGGACATTGATCATGGAAGGACCCATTCCGTCGATATTCATCGCATCTTTGGAAACAAAGTGCATCATGGCACGATAGATCTGTGCCGGGCACTGCTCATTCAGGCAACGAAGAGCCGCCTCTCCTTCACTTCTGAAGACCTTCTCGCCGCATGCCGGGCAGACGCTCGGCATAGTAAACGGCACCGCATCTTCCGGGCGCAGAGAAACATCCACGGAAACGATCTCCGGAATGATTTCGCCGGCTTTTCTCACAACTACCATATCGCCGACACGCACATCTTTCTCCGCGATAAAATCGGCATTGTTCAAAGTTGCCTTGCTAACTGTTGTTCCGGCAAGATGGACCGGTTCCAAAACCGCAACAGGGGTAAGCTTTCCGGTACGTCCGACTGTAACTTCAACAGAAAGAAGACGTGTCTTTTTTTCCTCCGGCGGATACTTATACGCAATCGCCCATCGTGGCACCTTCGCCGTCTCACCCAGCTTGGTGCGAAGCGCGATCTCGTTGACCTTGATCACCGCGCCATCAATACCATAGGAAAGATTTCCACGGGATTCCCCAATCTCCTCGATCGCACTCCAGATCTCCTCATCCGTCTTACATTCGATGAATCCCGGACTGGCCTCAAATCCCAGAGAAGTCAGAAAACGCAACGTATCCGCATGTTCGGTAAATTCCTTCCCGCGGATCTCCTGAATATTAAACACAAAGATGGAAAGCTCCCGCTCTGCCGTGATCTTCGAATTCAGTTGACGCAGGGAACCGGCAGCAGCATTACGTGGATTGGCAAAGGTCTTCTCTCCCTCCAGCTCAGCCTGCTCGTTCACACGCAGGAACACTTCAAAAGGCATATATACTTCGCCACGGACTTCCAGATAAGAAATAGACGGATCGATCGTTTTCGGAAGATTACGGATCGTCAATGCGTTTTCCGTGATATCCTCGCCGACCGCGCCATCGCCTCTTGTGGAAGCACGAACCAGACGTCCGTTCTCATATTCTACGGAAACGGAAAGACCATCGATCTTCCGCTCCACGACAAAAGACAGATCCTCTCCTTCGACACTCTGACGCACACGCTTCAGGAAATCCAGGACCTCCTCTTTGGAAAACACATCGCCAAGACTCTTCATGAGATTCTTGTGCGTAACTTTTGAAAACTTTTCATTGACACGACCGCCAACATGCTTCGTCGGAGAATCCGGCAATGCGTAGATCGGAAACTTTTCCTCAAGTTCCTCCAGTTCACGAAGCATGGCATCGTACTCGAAATCCGATATGACCGGCGCATCGTTTTCATAATACAGTTTGTTATGTTTTTCCAGTTCTTTGCGAAGATAGTCTATTCTTTCCCAGATATCCATAGTTTTCCTCGTCAGTTACGAATTTTGCCTTCCTTGCGGCCTCCGGCACAATACATGACCGGCAGAAGTGCAAGGATATAGAAAAAAGCTCCCCAAACCAAAAGCGGGATGTTCAGAAGATTGCCGACTTTCGAAAAAATACTGGTCTGCGGCACGACAATGAAAGGCTTCAGACTGTAGATATCCGCCTTGATCAATCGATAAAGCGGATTCATCACACACTCATAGAACATACACACAGGGAGCGCCATAATAAATGCATCCGAGATATATCTCGTGATCTCGGTCTTACGAAAAACGACCAGAGCCATCGTGCCGGCCAGCACTACAGCGACTATTGCCGCTTCCAAAGAATAATCTCTGGTCCGGATCACCTGTACACAATACAGGATACAAGACAATATCGAGAAGATCAGTGCCGAATAATCACTGATCTCCCTCTTTCCCAACCACAAAAGCACACACGTCACGCCCATGGCCAGAAAAAGGATAAAAACAGCACAAGCAATCGCAGGCAATGGTATTTTGCCTACAACTGCTTGTGACGTCTGCAAAAATAAATCGGAGACAAGACGGAAAGGACACGTGACGACCGTCCCCCACAATCCGAAAAGCACTATGGACACGATCAATGCACGGATATCACTACGCACTTGCCTTCACTCCGTATCAATCAATCTTCAAACTCGTACGGATCATAATCTGCAAGAAGTTCCTTAAGAACAGCAACTTCTTCAGCAGTCAAAGTAATACCCTTTCCGGCACGCTCATGCTCCGGTGCCCAGTCACGGATATCCAGCTTCGGCTTACCGTCGTTCCAACGAATAATATTCACTTCACGATTCCAGTTAGATTTACTTGTAGACAAAATACCGATTTCCTTAACAACTTCGGACTTGATCTCTGCCATTTTCTTTTTCCTGCCTTCCTGTCAGGACATTTCCTGACAATTCTTTCAATACCAGATGATTATAACATATGCTATTATATTTTTTGACTACAATTTCATTGGAGATGCAAAATGACTTTCAACATCGGTACGATCCTGCTTTGTATCCTCGGTCTGGGGTTCCTGACCGGAATCATTCTGCTCGTCTATTCCTATCTTGAAGCCGGAAACCTCAAGGTCGACATCCGGGATATCGATGCGTACCGATCGTCCGATCAAAAGTCCGGAGAAACCGTGACAATAGGATTTTTCTCCGATTCACACGGTAAATTCTGTCATTTCAAACCGGAGCGAGTCTCCCGGGAATTTCTCGAACACAACTGCGACCTGGTGCTTTTCGGCGGAGATTGCTGTCTGCATCATCATGTCGACCCGACGGATCTTACCATGTTGCGGGAGGTCGCATCCGATCTGAAAACAAAGGATATCGATCTTTTTGCCATCTACGGCAACCATGACGGACAGATGAAAGATGAATATTTCGAAGAGATGGGCGTGATCCTTCTCAAGGATTCCTGGCGGGAGATCACCATCGGCAACGCCCGGTTTGCGCTTTGCGGACTTTACGACAGCGGGCGGGAAAACCGTGTCTGGCCGAAGATCCCGAAAGATTTCTCAGACTATCCGGGATTCCGCCTTCTTCTTGTCCATAACCCTGATTATATCTATTCTCTTCCGGACTATACCGGAAAGAAAAACCTTCCTTACGATTATCAGCTTTCCGGTCATCTGCACGGCGGTCAGGTCCATCTTCCGTTCACGCTGGAATATAAACTTCTGCGCTATGACCGCATCGCCCTGGAAGAAAATATCCTCGGAGGCGCTTTTACCTTCCGAGGACTTTCCGGTTTTATCTCCAAGGGTGTCGGTTGCGGCGCTCTTCCCATCCGTTTCCGCGCACGCCCGGAGATCCATATTTTACGTTTTCATTTTTAATACCGCTGCTTAGCGATTCTCTAAGAAGTGTGGAGTGAAGCAGCAGAAAAGTGTACCCAGACCAATGTTTACCACGGTTCCGATCACCAACGCCGGAAGCATCACATGAAGAACAATACCGACGATCACCGCAATAATGGCAGGGAACATTCCGATGTACAGGAATACCATCTGAACCACTGCTTTGATCGAACTGCCCGTCTTTTGCGGCAGAGAAACGTTGATAAATGTACCCACTGCCGTGCCGAAGAAGCTGACGGATATGATGAACAGCATCCAGCCTAATACAACCAGAGGATTCTCCATCAGGAGAACGGTTACCACGATCAACGGAAGCAGAAGGTCGATTGCACAAACCACAAGTCCTCCGAACATGGAATACCACATTTTCATAAACGAAGAATCCGGAACGAGTACGAAAAACTCTCTTGATGTATCTTCTTCCAGAGGGTTGCCCAATGTCCGGTAAAATACCAGCACGATCAAAGCTATCGCAGGTACCACGATCGGGCTTGCGCCATCAATGTCACGTCCCAGCCAGGCCGCTACGCCGGCTACAAGTGTAAATACGATCGATGTCTTCGAAAGCACTTTGAAAATACCGAAGCGCAGGCGGTTATAGATCGGTTTGAAGAAGAATACGCTGGCGCCAAAACCATGCGAGAAACCTTCACGATTCAGCTTATCGCTTCTGTCTTTCTGTCTGGTCATAACACCACCATTGGCAGATCTCTTGGCATTGTCGAGCAATTCCGCTTTCTTCTCTGCCGCGCCAATAGCATCTTCGTAAAAATCTGCTTTCATCTTCCAGATAAAGACGACCAGGCATGCGCAACCAAGGATAAACAAAGCCAGGAAGATCAAGGATCTTGCCACAGAACCGGTGAGCGCATAGTAGCAGAAACCACGGATCCAGCCCCAGAAAGGAACAAAGAATGTGTTACGGTTTCCGAAGAAACGGCATGCGCAAGTAAGAAGATCTTTCTCGGAACCGAGCGTTCTATAAAGGAAGAAAGCACCTGCCAGTACAGCTAAAAACACGATCAGATATGTCGTCATACTCTTGCCCGGACGCTTCCTGTTCGAAGAAATCGTATAGAATGCTACCTGGATCAGAGTACCCAGGACCGAAAGGAGCGAATACGCGAAGATGATCGAAAGGCTTCCGTAAATACTGAATCCTGCCCCTGAGGTAAGTTGAGGCATATAGAACAGCATACCTATGGAACATAACACCATCAGGCCCATCTGTCCCAAAAGACGGAAAAGCATGACTGACTGGGGTTTGATCGGTGCGGCAAATAACATCGGAACATCACCGGGCTGGAAAATATTGCCGGCCTTTTGTGAATTGGCGATATTCGATACCAAAACCAGGATCGCAGCCAAGGCAATGATAGTATCTGTAAACAGGTACTTATCGATCCCTCTCTTTTCGAGGAAATTCTGAGAGTCTTCAGAATCGGCTTCTTCATCCTTCTCTCCCAGACCAATAGTAACCGAGATTTGTTCTTTCTCGTCGGGATCATCGGAATCCGGTATAAGGCTACCGATCACAAATCCGATTAATCCACCCACGATCATTAGCACAAGAAACAAGGCAACCCATGTCTTCAAAAGTTTTTTGAACGTATTAATGAAAGAATGGGCAAAGTAGTACAGGAAGGGTCTCATTATGCGTTCTCCCCCTTCACCTGCTCATTCGAATTGTCGGATCCTTCGGCTTCGGAATGGCTGACGTCATCTTTTTCTATGCCTTCAGTAACCTCAAAGAAGATGTCTTCCAACGTTTTTCCCGCGCCTTCGATTTCCGGACGGGTGATATTCGCGCGGACAGTTCCCTTCTGCATAATGATCGTGCGGTCCCAGAGCATGTCCACACTGTCGATGATATGCGTACTGATCAGCATGGTCTTTCCCGCCTGACGCATCTCCTCGATGTAGTTCTTCAGTTCTTTTATAGCATGAGGGTCCAAACCGAGAAGCGGCTCATCCATGAGGATAATATCAGGATCCGGCAGAAGGCCGATGCAAAGGTTCAATTTCTGCTGCATGCCTTTGGAAAGCTCATCGCCGAACTTCTTTTTCTTATCTGCCAGTTCAAAACGATCCAGAAGCATCTGAATACGGTCTTTATAGTTTGTCATCTTATATGCACGGGCAATGAATTCCATATGCTCGATCACGGTAAGGTTAGGATAAAGTGACGGCATCTCCGGGATATACCCCAGAACTCTTCTGGCCTGGACCGTCTTATTCGGCATACCATTGACGGTAATGCTGCCCTGGTATTTCAAAAAACCGATGATCGACTTGATGATCGTACTCTTGCCCGCTCCGTTCGGTCCCAAAAGAACCGTCAGGCTGCCCGGCTGCAAGGTAAACGACACATTATCACAGGCAAGTGTCTTTCCGAACTTTTTAGTCACTCCATTAATCTCTAACATAGAAAATCCTCACTTCTTCTTTTTTTCTCTCCAAGCGCTTATTTAACGATACCATTGTAAAAATGAAAGGTAAATCCATAGTCTAGATAATCTAAAGAAATAGTAAAGTATGTTTTTTCGCTATTTTCACGGCTTCTATATATCCTTATAATGATTGAGTTATTCGTATTCTAGTGTTAAGATTGTCTACGGCGATTTTATATATAAGGAAAAAGAACTAGTTAGAACAGGAAAAATATATGTCTTTTGCTTCGATTTTATATCAATTACTTCTGGCTCCTCTCGAGCTGATCTATGAGCTGGTCTATAACTTTGCCAGCAATATTCTTCAGGATTACGGCGCTGCGATCATTCCGCTGAGCCTTGCCGTCAACTTCCTGCTTCTGCCTTTTTACCAGCGTGCTGACGCGATCCAGAAAGCAGAGAAAGATATGCAGAACAAACTGGCAGCCGGCGTCGCCCACATCAAGAAGACCTTCAAGGGCGATGAGCGCTTCATGATGCTCAACACCTACTACCGACAGAATCACTATAAGCCGATCTATTCCCTTCGAAGCTCGATCCCGCTGCTTTTGCAGGTACCGTTCTTCATTTCGGCGTACAATTTTCTTTCGAATCTTCCGGATCTGCAGGGCACAAGATTTGCCTGCTTTTCCGATCTGAGTTCTCCGGATGCGCTGATCAGGATCGCCGGGATCTCCATCAACCTTTTGCCTATCCTCATGACGCTCATCAACGTCATCTCCAGTGAGATCTATATGAAAGGACACCCTTTCAAGGATAAGATCCAGCTTCACGGCATGGCCCTGATCTTCCTGGTCCTTCTCTACGATTCGCCGTCCGGTCTTGTTTTATACTGGACCCTGAATAATGTCTTCTCCCTTGTGAAGAATATCGTAAACGGAAGCAAACGCCCGAAACTGTGCGTCAGCATCTTCATGTCGCTGGTCGGTTTCCTTGCCTTCTTCTACGCATTCTTCAGCTACAAGGGACCGAACAATTATAAGCTCGCAATCATTCTGATCGGACTTTTGTTCCACCTGCCGTCGATCATCAACCTGATCCGCATGAAGATGCCGGCCAAGACCAAAGAGGCAAAAGAATCCTCCGAGCTCTCAGCCGAACAAAAGAAAGCAGACAACCGTCTTTTCCTGTATGGCGCTTCATTCCTGACCATCATGACAGGACTTCTCATCCCAGCAGCGGTCATCCGTTCCTCTCCGGCAGAATTCGTACTGGTCACGGATTTCCATTCTCCGCTCCGCTACGTATTCCTGTCATTTCTCATGGCCGCCGGTCTCTTCCTGATCTGGTGCGGTCTCTTCTACTTCCTTTCCAAACCGAAGTCCAGAAGAGTTTTCAGCGTCGTTCTCCTGATCATGTCCATTGCCGGCACAGTCAACTACATGCTTTTTGCCAAACACCTGACATCCCTTACCTCCGATCTGAAATATGAGGGTGGCATGTCCTTTTCGACCAAAGAGATCATCATCAATCTGGCAGCCGTGGCGGCCATCTGTGTAATTCTTCCGATCCTCTGGAAGAAGAAGCACCAGATCGTGTCGAAAGTGTTCCCGCTTATCGTGATCGCTGTCTTTGGCATGTCCATCTACAACATGGTCGGCATCCAGCAGTCCATCAACGAGGTACGCGAAGTCGTAGAAAACCAGTCCACCGAGCTCGCCACTTTCCAGTTCAGCAAAAAAGGCAAGAACGTCGTCGTCTTTATGCTCGACCGTGCAGTCAGCTGCTACGTCCCGTATTTCTTCCAGGAAAACCCGGACCTGGCGAAGCAGTTCGACGGATTCACCTGGTATCCGAACACACTCTCTTTCGGAGTAAGAACCAACACCGCGGCGCCGGCGCTTTTCGGCGGGTATGATTACACACCGGACCAGATCAATGCCAGAGCAGACGAGCTTCTCGAAAACAAACACAACGAAGCGCTGAAAGTTATGCCGGTGCTTTTTGATCAGGCCGGATATCAAGTCACCGTATGCGACCCGCCTTATGCAGGCTACGGCTGGATCCCGGATCTTTCGATCTACGATGAATACCCGGACATCCGTGCTTTCAATACAGAGATCGGCCAGTTCCGTGACCAGACGGAGAGTAATATTCTGAGGAAACAAGCCTGGAAGCGTAACTTCTTCTGTTACAGTTTCATGAAGGTCATGCCGCTTCCTGTCCAGTACGTTATTTACCAGGACGGCGCCTACTTCAGTCCGGGAAGCACCAATAAAGTTCTGATGCAGTCCGAGGCGATCACAACTTCCAAGCCGTCCGTCGGCGTATGGAATCCTTTCATGAACGCCTACTCCGCGCTGAGCTCGCTTTCTGACATGACGAAGATTTCCGAAGGTGACGAGAATAATTTCCTCATGATGCAGAATGGTACCGCCCACAACGTCATGATGCTTCAGGAACCCGGATATGTCCCGGCAAAAGAAGTCGACAATACGGAGTTCGAATCTACGCATCAGGACCGTTTCACACTTGACGGCAAGACGCTCGAGATGGATAACGCCTATAAGATCGTGCACTACCAGTGCAACATGGCCGCACTCCTTCAGATGGGCAAATGGATGGACTACCTGCGCGAACAAGGCGTGTACGACAACACCAGGATCATCATCGTAGCCGATCACGGCTGGACACTCGGTCATTTCGACAACATGATCTTCGGAACCGATCTGGCGGATACTTCCTATTACAATCCGGAAGACGCCATGGGTTACAACCCGCTCCTGCTCGTCAAAGACTTCGGCAGCACCGGTCCGGTCAAGACCGACTACACTTTCATGACCAACGCGGACACCCCGTCGCTGGCGATGATGGATCTTCTGGATTCACCGATCAACCCGTTTACCGGCCGTGCGATCAATCGTCCGGAAGAAAAACAGAAAGACTCGATGCTGGTTATGTATACCGATAACTGGAGCGTCGAATTCAATAACGGAAACACCTTCTCCGGATGCGTATGGTTCAACTGCAGAAACCAGAACATCTTCGAGAAAGAAAACTGGTCCAGAGCCCAGGATCAATAAGGAGGGATGCATATGTTTACACTTCAACAGATCAGTCAGCTCGTATGCCTCACTCCCCGCGTGAGACTGTACATCGACCCGGGAACGGGCAGCATGCTCTTCGCCGTACTCATCGGACTTCTCGGCGTAGGCCGCTTCCTCTTCAAAGGCCTCTGGGTCAAGCTCCGTTTCCTTTTCAGCGGCGGCAAGAAGACCGACGCTGACAACGACGTGATCCCGCTCGCCGTCTTCTCGGACGACAAGCGTTACTGGTCCGTCTTTGAGCCGATCCTGCGGGAACTCGACCAGCGCGGATTCGACGTCGTTTATATGACCGCATCCGAAGACGACCCTGGCCTCAAGACCGACCTGTCTCACGTAAAAGCCGAGTGCATCGGTCCGGGAAACCACGCATTTGCCAAACTGAACTTCACCAAAGCCACCATGCTGCTCTCGACCACACCGGGACTGGATGTCTACCAGTGGAAGCGTTCCAAAGATGTAAAATACTACATCCACATTCCGCACTCCCCGGCCGAGCTCACCACTTACCGCATGTTCGGCACAGACTACTATGACGCCATGATGCTTTCCGGCCAGTACCAGATCGACGATGCACGCGAGCTCGAAAAGCTCCGCGATCTTCCGGCAAAAGAACTCACCCTCGTGGGTATTCCTTTCCTCGACGAGAAGGTTAAGCGTCTGGAAGCATTCAAAGCGCAAAATAAGGACGATGACACCAAACATGAGCGTACGGTCCTTCTCGCTCCTTCCTGGGGCGAGAGTGCCATTCTCAAGCGTTACGGCGGGGATATGATCCGCCGCCTCCTCGACACCGGCTACCATATCATCATCCGCCCGCACCCGCAGTCCTTCACTTCCGAAAAAGATTTGATGGACAAGCTGATGCAGGAATTCCCGGAAAGCGACAGACTGGAATGGAACCGAGACAATGATAACTTCGATGTTCTCAACCGCTCTGACATCATGATCTCCGACTTCTCCGGCGTCATCTTTGAATTCGCACTCGTATTCGACAAACCAGTCATCTGCGCAGACACCGAATTTGACTCCTCACCTTACGACGCCTGGTGGCTCGGCAGACTCCCCTGGGGCCAGACCGCGATTCCACGCATCGGCAAGATCCTGACCAAAGACAACTTCTCCGAGATCAAAAACATGATCGACACCTGCATCGAAGACAAATCCTTCGAAGAAAGCCGCCACGCCGTCCGCGACGAAACCTGGACCCACCGCGGCGAAGGCGCCAGACTCGCCGCCGACTACATCACGGAAAAGTACAAAGAGTTAAAAACAACCAAGTAAAACACAAAAACTTATCCCGCAAACAAAAACCTTGCTTCCCCGCAAAATCGCAGAGAAACAAGGTTATTTTTTGCCCCGGACATTGTTTGTGATTTCAAATTTCGCCGCGATTACGCAGGGCAAAGCCCGAGTACCAGCGGCGATTTACTTCCTTTACACCGGAAACTCACCCACCAAATGAAATCCTCGCAGGAACTAACTATTACAGTCCCGGACATTGTGATTTCAAATTTCGCCGCGATTACGCAGGGCGAAGCCCGAGTACCAGCGGCGAAATTTGCAAATCACAATGTTTCTAAATACTTCATAAAATTCTCTTTGTTTTCCAGTGCTGTCGTGGTCGGGCGGCCAAGATCTTCGCGCGCTCCGATGGAACACATAACTTCGATCAGACAGAGCTCATCCATCTCCTTGGCCACTGCCAGTTCACGATCCAGCGCGAAGAAATCCTCGACACGGATCGCATACGGATATCCGCACGCCTTCGCCACAGAAACCAGATCAACATCGCTCATTACTGTCGGCATACCACCCACCGTTTCATGCGCACCGTTATTGATCACGATATGCACGAGATTCTTCGGTTTGTTCGCTCCGATCACCGCCATGGAACCCATATGCATCAGAACCGCACCGTCACCATCGATACACCAGATCTTCTGGTTCGGCTTATTGATCGCAACTCCCAAAGCAATGGAAGAACTGTGACCCATGGAACCGACTGTCAGGAAATCATACTTATGGCTCTGTCCGTTTGCCACTCTTGTCTCAAAAAGCTCTCGCGATGCTTTTCCTGTAGTGGAGATGATCGGGTCCTCTTCACTGACCGCCACGATATGCTGGATGATCTCTTCACGGACCATTGTATTCTCGTTACTATAAACCACCTTCTCGTCATACGAAAGCGCGCCTTTACGGATAACAAAAGCGACATCTTTGCCCGAAGAAAGGATCTCACGGAATTCATCCATCTTTGCCTTCACTTCATCGTCTGTCGTATCCTTGCCGATCGCAAAATTCGCAATACCCATATCGTCAAGAAGCTTCACGGTCACTTCACCCTGATAGATATGCTGTGGCTCATCGTGGATGCCGGGCTCGCCTCTCCAACCGATAATAAACACGGTCGGGATCGCATACACCTTATCATTCAGAAGACTGGCCACCGGATTGATGATATTGCCTTCACCGGAATTCTGCATATAGACGACAGGCACTTTTCCGGTAGCAAGATGGTAACCTGCCGCCAAAGCCGTACAGTTGCCCTCATTTGCCGCGATCACATGATGATGCGCATCAATGCCGTAAGTATGCATAAGGTAATTGCAAAGTGCTTTTAATTGGGAATCCGGAACTCCTGTATAAAAATCCGAACCAATGATCTGAACCAGTTTTTCAACTTTCATTTTACTATCTCCTTGACATTAGATTTCGTCGATCAAAGTAATGATCTCTTTAATGGACATCAGACGGTCATCAACCTCTTTTGCCCGGTGATACTTAAGAATATCTTCCGCGGTCTTCTGCATGGCCGGAAAAGCACTTCTGGTGAGCTGGTTGGCGTAGATCACGATGTTCACGCCGTGTGCGGCCAGTTCGTCCTCGGTAATGGTATTAAAACTTGAAGGCACGACCACGATCGGGGTATGCTTGTTTTCTTCTCTGAACTTATCGCAGAACTCCAGGATCTCATCCGGCTCCTTCTTTCTGCTGTGGATCATGATTCCGTCCGCTCCGGCCTCGACAAAAGCTCTTGCCCGTGTCAGTGCGTCGTCCATGCCTTGTTCGAGGATCAGGCTTTCGATTCGTGCAATGATCATGAAATCATCCGTCAGCTGTGCTTTCTTACCTGCACGGATCTTCGCGGAAAACTCTTCAATGCTCGCCTGCGTCTGCTTCACTTCCGTTCCGAAAAGCGAGTTCTTCTTGAGTCCCGTCTTATCCTCGATAATGACAGCGGACACACCCAGTCTTTCCAGACTTCTCACCGTATATACGAAATGCTCGGTCAATCCGCCTGTATCACCATCGAAGATGATCGGTTTTGTCGTTACCTCGGTAATATCCTCGATCGTGCGGAAACGGCTGGTCATATCCACCAGCTCAATATCCGGTTTTCCTTTGGCCGTACTGTCGCAAAGGGAGCTGATCCACATCGCATCGAACTGATCGAGTTTCCCTTCATGCTCCACGACCGTCTTTTCCACGATCAGACCGGTAAGACCGCTATGCGCTTCCATCGTCTTTACGATCGGTGTCATCTCGATCAGCTGGCGCAATCTCTTTCTGCGGTATTCCGGCATACCCAGTTTCTCGCGAAGCTGCAGATCGATCTTTCTTACATTCTCGTTGAATGTATACGGAATATCCACCAATTCTCCGCCGTACTCGGCAAGCAGGTTCTCCACATGTGCCCGGATCGTGCTTTCCGGTCCCTCTTTCCAGTTATCGCCATGGACGACATAATCCGGATGGATCAAGGCGATCACATCGTCATAATGCATCTTCTCCTGGATCACGACCTTCTCCACCCCCGGGAGCGAACGGTACAGTTTCACACGCTCCTCCTGCGGGATCGTCGGGAACTTGTTATAACGGATCAAGACCTGATCGGAAAGACATCCTACGATCACGTTTCCCAACTTCTTTGCTTCATTGATAATGTTCAGATGTCCCTCATGGATCACATCCGTGCAAAAGCATGTATAGACAGTTTTCATGTCTTATATCTCCTTCTTTATCGCATTTGTCGCAATAGACACATATCTCACGCGTGCCGGATCCGGCACACTACCGCTCAGGAACGGTAGCCCTTCTCCTCGGAATAATGGACCGGAACCGAAACACCAGACGCTTGCAGAGCTTCTTGAAACACAACAAAGAAGTCTTCAATATCTTTCTCATCGATCGCGCCCAGTGCGCAAAGACGGAAAGTATTGGTCGTGGAGATCTTACCGGGATAGATGGTAAATCCACGTTCATAACAATAATCATGCACCTTCTCGAAACTCCAGTTCGGATCATCCGGATAGATTGCCGAAGAAACCAGACCTGCGCGCCATTCCGGCTTGATCACCTGACGGAAGCCAAGCTCATCCAGCCCGCGATTGATTGCCTGAAACACACGCGTATGTCTTGCCCACTTGCCCTCTTCTCCCTCGGCCCAATACTCTTTCAAGCCCTGGATCGTGGCATAGATCGTCTGCACCGGCGGCGTAAAATGCATCTCTCCTGTCTTTTCGAAGCAGTCGTACTGCAGGAAAAGATTGCAATAGTAACTTCTCTTCGAATAGGAAGCTGATTTCTCAATGATCGCACGCTTACCCACCACGAAAGAAAGACCGGTCATCGCCATCAGTCCTTTTTGCGCGGAAGCCATGCAAAAATCGATGTTATCTTTCGCAATATCGATCGGGATCATCGCATAAGTACTGGTCGTATCGACCGTAAAGACCGCGCCGTATTTGTGTGCCAGCGCGCCGATCTCACGGATCGGATTCAAAATACCCGTACCCGTCTCGTTATGCGTCGTATGGATCAAAGCGATATCCGGATCATTCTTCAGCACTTCCTCAACCTTAGCAAGGTCAGGTCTCTCATCCACCGGAAAACGAAGATCGATATGCGGCAGACCATAGTACTCACAGATCTCCACGGCACGCGTCGAATACGCGCCGTTATTGATGACCAAAACCTTCTTTTCCTCCGGAAGAAGCGAATTGATGCACACATCGATATTGATCGTTCCCGACCCACAGAAAAGCACTGACGTATATTCTTCCAGATCGCCATGTACGACTCGTACCAGATCCTCGCGAAGCCCCTTCATCAGGCCGGCGAACTCTTTCTCTCTCGGGCAGATGTCCGGCACGATCTGTGCATATTTCACGGTATCCGTCGTCGTCGACGGACCCGGATTCAACAATATATTTCTCTTGACCGGTTCCATAGTTTTAGATCCTCCTTCGTTCACACATCATAGGCTTTATCGATCTGACAAAGCTCCCGGAATGTATCGATCTCCACGATATCGTTCTCGAAGCACTCCCTGACCGCTACTTTATAGTTGTCCCTACAGTACACGAGCGGCACCTGCTCCCAATAGCGCTCTTTACCGCCGGGGCCTTCATACACCGCACCGATATCCGAAGAAAGTTTCTCCCCGTCTTCTTTACTCCAATACGAGATACCGACCATCTGCCAGCAATTCTCGCCGCCGACCTTCTCCTCACGGATAAAGCCGTCTTTGACCATAAAGCACCAGTCATCCGTCCTATCCTTCTTGATAGCCAGGAAATCTGACGTATAGTGGTACTTCGTAATGATGTTCGGATTGGAGATCAGAAGATCCGCCTCAAAGACATACGCATTACTGAGAAGGTTTCTCGCCACCAAAGCACTGGAAATGTTATTGGCTTCGTTATACACGGGGTTTTCCAGGAACTTGATCATCGGATACTTATAAAGAAGCTGATCGAACTGCTCGGCAAGATATCCGCGTACTACATAGATCTCCGTAATATCATTGGCCAGACAAGCATCGATCAGACTGTCGATGATCCTCTTGCCGTGCACACGCACGAGCGGCTTCGGCGTATTCAGCGTGATCGGCACCATTCGGGATCCGAATCCCGCCGCAATGAACACTGCACGCTGTACACGATACGGTTCTAAAGCCAGCTCGCCCTTGGGTGTGATCATACCGTCTTTGATCAGTTCCAGATCAGATAATTCCTTGACAAGTTTGTTGATCGTGCCTAGAGAAAAGCCTGTTTTCTTCTCAAGCTCTCTCTGCGAGAGGCTTTCCTTCGCCTCCATCAGGCAAAC
The DNA here is from genome assembly GCA_017513085.1 of Clostridiales bacterium. GTDB lineage: Bacteria > Bacillota > Clostridia > Saccharofermentanales > Saccharofermentanaceae > Scatonaster. The sequence continues at coordinate 74,733 of JAFWDK010000008.1, forward strand.
TAAAAGATCGAATTGTTTCCGTTGTAGACTCATAAACAATCATCCGTTCATTTTTTATTATTCATCCAAAAGAATTGAACAGATTCATTATACTCTTCTTACCAACGAAAACAAGTCGATCTGATAGTTGTGCCAATATTCAATATGATGTTACGAAATCCATTTCCTTTGCAAGCAGTTTAATTTCTTCCACCCTGTCCGAATGGATTAGGCAGCGACGGATAAGAAACTGAAGATGCAGCAGCTACAGTCGGAGCAGGTGCATTCGTTTTCATCATTGCCTGCGAAGCAATATCCTTCTTCTTTGCGGTTTTGACAAGGAGAATGATCAGAACAACGATTGCAATAAGGAGCAAAGCAACGATGGCCGACAAAACGATCAAGATCCACTGCAGTGTCATTTTGCTCATGCCTTTAACGAACTCAAATACATGTTCGTCAGCTTCCGCTTCAATATCTTTGCGTATTCTGGAAGCTCTTCCCGAATCGGTAGGTATAGGATCACCCGAAGCATCGGCCGGATCTTCAGCCGGGTCGCCGGAAGCATCCGTCACGCCGGAAGGATCAGCGTTATCATCTGTACCTACTGTTCCCTGACCATACGCGCCATCCAAACTGAACTTCACCATGATCGGTTCGCTGAGCTTTAACATATCCCATTCAAGACGTGCACCATTCGCATTAACAGTCGTTGCATTCTGTTCAATCGCCGGCTGCGGAAGCGAGATATAAAAACGCATAAAACCGCCAAGGTTTCCTATGGTGGAAAGATCGCTCGCCTTAGTCGATCCCGTCTGTAAGCTATCGGAGAAATCCCAGGTCAGAGTATACACATCGTCCTGTTCTTCCAAAGAGAAGTTACTAAAACCGAATCCTGTGGCCTTCAGTTCTTGTACAAGATCATCAAAACTGATGCCTTGCTTCGCCATCTCCCAACCGGAATACTCTTTATCGCTATAATCAGTGACCGTCCAACCGTTCGCGGCCATGGCATCGACCTTAGCCTTACTGTCATTATCTGATCCCATCTCGGAGTATTCCGCATAAAGAAGCGTGATATTCATCTTTCTATCCGCGCTGACCGTCATTTTCGCCTCGTAACGGATGCATGCCGAAAGCGCCAGAATCACGACCAACGCCAAAACAAAAACGAGGATCTTCTTCATTGAACTCTTCTTCGTCATTCACTTTACTCCTTTTCTGTTTTCTTTTTCCTTTTCATCATTTCTTTTTTCCTTGATTGCAAAACACGAAACTACAAGTTCCGACGGTTTGCAAGTGCTTTTCCAGAAGAAAAGGACTGTCCCTTCTCACGAGACAGTCCTTCTTTCAGGTCATTATGTATCGATCCTTATACGGACGGTGCGCCCGGATCAGACGGTGTGTCATTCTCCGGAGGTGTAACCTGTGGGAAGCCTGTCGGAGTCTGCGGAGCAAATGGTGTCTGCGGAGCCTCCGGAGCCTGTGGAGCAAACGGATTCTGCGGAGCAACCGGAGCCTGTGGAGCAAACGGATTCTGCGGAGCAACCGGAGCCTGCGGCTCAATTGGTGCCTGCGGAGCTGCCGGGAAAGGATTAACCGGAGACGGTGTTACAGAGGAAGCATACGGAGCAGCAACAGCCGGCTCAGCAGGAGAAGACTTCTTCTTGTTGATGAGGATAATAGCAACTACGATACCGGCTGCTACGATCACACCACCGATGATCACGCCGATTATCCAAACCGGGAATCCGGAACCACCTGTGATCTTGAATTCACAGTGGATCGGCTCATCCATCTTAAACATATCCCACTCAAGCGTCTTACCGCCATCGGATGTATCCGTAGCATTAGAATTTTCCGGCTTGTTAGGAAGCTCGAGAACGACCTTCATATATCCGCCGTATTCAGCCAGTTTAGAAAGATCTACGCCGGAAGAAGAAGCTTCGCTTGTGTTATTGGAAACATCCCAATCCAGAGTGTATACACCCTTCTTCTCTGTGAAAGAAAACTTATCGAATCCGACATCGGCAGACTTTACGTCTTCTTCCAGTTCAGCGGCCTTAATGCCCTTCTTGATCAGTTCATAGCCTTTGTAGCTATCCTTCGAATACTCTTTGACCTTCCAGCCGGCTTCTTCAAGAGCTTCAACCTGATCCTCTTTGATACCGGAAGAAAGTGAAGAATCGTCATCAGAATCGGAAAGAGAACTTGTATCATATACTGCATAAAGAATATCGATATCGATACTTCCATCCGATCCTACCTTCATCGTTGCATTGTATCGGATACAACCGGACAAAGCAAACACGATCGCAGAGATCAGCATAACCGCCAGCAGCTTCTTCAGCAGCGGCTTCTTATTGACTTTGTTTCCCATAAAAAATCCTCCAAAATCGCCCAAAGCGTTATTTGCATTGATTATACCATACTCATTTGAAAACTCACAAATTTGCTTTACGATTTACTTACGTTTATTTCGGCAGAAATAGAGAAAATCATTTTTTCTGCTATCGAAATCGCTTTCAAAAAAGAAGGAGTCTGTCCTCAAATCAGAAGACAAACTCCATCCTGGTCGAGGTGACAGGGTTCGAACCTGCGACCCCATGCTCCCAAAGCACGTACGCTACCAGCTGCGCTACACCTCGAAAAGTCGTACTGAACAATTATATCATTGTTTTGAATAATTACAAGTAGCCTTTTTTCTTCTTTCAGATCCTTCTTGCGAACACGTCAAAAGAATAGCCGGCCGGCGTCTTCTGACGCCAACCGGCTGAAAAAACAGTTTTTCAAAACACTTAGATGGTTCCGCGCTCGATACCATATTTCGCACAGATCTCAGTGAACTCGACCGAGCTTACAAACTGTGCAAGCACCTGCTCACGTGTGGCTCCACCCTGCAACTGACCCAGCCAGAATTTCAAGCCTTCCGGTTCAGGTTCTCTATCCATGAACGTTGTATAAAGTCTGGTCAGGAATTCTTCATCACCAAGCTTCAGATTCTTGAACTCTTCAGAACCGAAGAATTCTTTAGCTGCAGTTGCACCGGTCTGCTCAAGATTGGTCAAAGCGAGCGCCCAGTACTTGAGTCCGGCCTCTTCCGGATCTCTTCCGAGACAGCAGATATAAAGTCTTGTAGCAAAATCGGATGCATTCTTAGATGCACGCTCTGCTTTTGCCGTC
>JAFWDK010000009.1 GCA_017513085.1 Clostridiales bacterium
AGTCCTGTCATCCGCACCAATTTTCAAAGGAGTCTCTAAAAACGAGGCTCCTTTTGTTTTTTTCAGTTCAGAGGAGAGGCGGCCCCCACGACCAAGTCCAGCCGCGCAAGAACCGAAAACTTTATTCTTTCTTAAGAATCGTTTGACGATGACTTTACCTTTTATCGGTAAGATAAAGACATCAAAGCAAGGAGATGAATGAAAACACCTAAATACTATCTTACCCTAAATAAACATAATACCCCCTCTAAACAGGAAGACCCGAGCAGCAAAGCGCGGGTTTTCTTTTGCCTGCGCATCGATGTGTGTTGACAAATTATATTTCGCACAATATAATTTCAAAAAAGAGATTTGCAGAGGATCTCATTGGATCGAATCAGCAAGAGTACCAGACGCGAGGTGAGAAGATGGCGCAGGAGTATGAACAGTTACTGCTAAAAAATCAGGTTTGCTTTCCGCTTTATGCATGCGGAAGAATGGTGGTCGGTAAGTACACCCCTTATCTAAAAGCACTTGGTCTTACCTACACCCAGTACATTGTCCTGATGGTGCTCTGGGAACATGGAAGTGTGAATGTCGGTCAGCTGGGCGCGACGCTCTATCTTGACGCGGGCACGTTGACACCACTTCTGAAACGCCTGGAAAAGGCTGGCTATGTGACACGCGAGCGTTCGAAAGAAGATGAGCGTATCACGATCGTAACGATCACGAAAGCCGGCGAAGCCCTGAAGGAAAAATGTAAGGATATCCCTGAGAAGATCGCTTGCAGCGGACTTCCTCTAAACGAAAAAGAAATGGCACAGCTTTATAAACTGCTTTATAAAATGCTGGACAACAACTGACGAAAATACATTCGACATTTAAGAATATATATGACAGTAATAGTAAAAGGAGCAAAACCATGTTGACCATACTTTTGACAGATGGCGAATTTACAAGCATGATCCATGCATTACGCGAACGCCCGGACGTTAGGATCGTCGGCTTCCTCGTTTCAGAGAACGCCGCGCACCGCGCGATGCTTGACAGTTCATATGTCGCACCATCCTGGGACGACCAGGGATATATTCCTTTTCTTTATGACGTGATCCTCAAAGAACATGTGGACTTCATTTTCCCGATCGTGACGAAAAGCCTGGAACTTATGGCCTCGAAGGCACAGGAAATCTATGAGAAAACGAAAGCCATCGTGGTGACATCTTCCCAGGAGAGCATAGCGATCGCAAACAATAAGGCAGCTCTTCTTCAAAAACTGCAAGAGGACCCAGGCACGGCGGAATATATCACGGAATACGAGATCGTACATACCATTGGCGAACTGAAAGAAAACATCACGACACCCTGCGTAGTCAAACCGGTCCGCGGCGAAAACCGCGAAGGATTCTACCGCGTGGTGTTCGACGAAACATGGCAAAAAGCATTCCTCGAAGGAAACAGCGACGGAGTGCTTTGCCCGTCAATGATTGAAAACATGGATGACAATCTGCGCTTCGATGAGCCGAGACTGGTCATGCCGTATCTGCCGGGTCAGGAATGGGATGCCGATCTTCTGGTGATCGACGGGAAGATCGTTTCGGCCACGATCCGCAAGAACCTGTATATGTTCGGCGGCCTTTCGGCTGTTACCGAGACTTCCGAAGATCCGCGAATCCTTCAAGCCTGCGAAAAGATCGTGAACGTGCTCGGCCTTAAGTATCTGTGCTGCATCAGTTTCAAAGAAACGGCAGGCGGCGAACTGAAACTGCTGGAGATCAACCCCAGAGCGATGGGCAGCATCCAGGTCTCCGCGCTGGGCGGAAATAACATCGCCACCCGGCTTTTGGCGATCCTTCTTTCCGAACCCGACGACCGGGCGTTCCGCCTGACCCGAGGCGGGCTTCGCACTTCACTTTATTACGACATAATTCCACTTCCGCAAGGAGACAAAGAATGAATCTGACATGGTATCCATTAACCCCGGCGGATCTGCCGGTATATAACAAATACTACTCGATGACCGATACGAAAATGACCGACCTGACGTTTCACTGCCGCTATGCATGGGATAACGTGTTTAAGATCCGGTGGACGATCCTGGAAGACTGTCTGGTACAGATATCGGATGGCGGCGGATATTCATCGCCATTCATGCTGATGCCACTCGGAAAACTGTCATCTGAAAAAATAGAGAAGATCGTGCGCGCAGTCCGCCCCGTCTTTGACGAAAAAGGCTGGAAGTTCAGAATCCTGGATATCGAAGACTCCGCCAAAAGCACTTTCGAGAAATCTGGAATTGCGGCGAAAATGGACTATAAGGAGGATTCTTCCGATTACTTCTATGACGCTGAGCTGCTACGCACGCTTGCAGGAAAGAAGTACTCGAAGAAAAGAAATCACTGGAGCAAATTTCTTCGCACGTATCCGGACTACAGCTACGAGCAACTCTCGCCGGAGATCTTCGATGAATGCCTCAGACTTGTAAGGTTCTGGGCATCGGAAAAAGGGATCGACATCGCCGACACGTCCGAAAGCGACTACTACATGATCAAGCGCATGTTTGACCACTGGGACGAACTGCAGGCAAGAGGCGGTGCGATACGGATCGACGGAAAGATCGTCGCTTTTTCCATCGGAAGCGTCGGAAAAGAAGAAATCGGATTCATTCATTTCGAAAAAGCCGATATAAGGTATGACGGCCTTTATGCGGCGATCAACAAGCTGGTCCTGGAAAACGAATTCCCGGAAGTGAGGTTTGTGAACAGGGAAGAAGATCTGGGACTTCCCGGACTTCGTAAGTCGAAAGAATCGTATTTTCCGATTGAAAAGATACGGAAGTGGCGTTTTGTGCCGAATTGATCCGAACGAAACCAACCTTGCCCGGGGCATCCTGATCCGGATGCCTATACTCATACATATCTGGTATAATTCAAAAGTAAGGAATAATTGAATTATGAGGAGGGTATGTATGAAAGAACGTAATAAGAAAGCGCGTGTCGCCAGGATCGCTTCTGCGCTGATTGCGTCAACGATCGCAATCCCGCTTGCCACGGCGATCCCCGGCATTGTAGGGAACAAGGCCGTCCGCGCCGGAGGTGACTGGGCGAAGGTTAGAGAGAATACTTCGCTAGGTACTCACAAGATCGCTTCACCGGTTGTAAATACCGATCCGAATGAGGATTGGAAGGGAAGCTACGTCTGGTACGGCAGACTCAACGATGAGCAGATCCTTTTCCGCGTTTTGGATCCGGAAACGACAGATTATGGCGGAAAGACCATGTTCCTGGATAGCGACAGGATCCTTTATCACGATTATTTCGTCAACTCTGCGCCTATCAAAGCATGGAGCGACAGCGATCTTCGCGCGGATTTGAACGACGGATTTTTGACGACCGCTTTTACTGAGCAGGAACAGGCAGCGATCTTTGAAAGCAAGCGCACAGTCGCGCCAAGCTATAGCTCCGGCACATGGGAACTGAAGACTTATCAGAGCTTCGTCAGCCTCACCGGAGAGAAACTGTTCGTTCTGGACGGATGGGAAGTGCTGAACCCGGAATACGGTTATTCATCGGATTCAGGTTGGACGAAGGGTTCTTCCGGCTACTACACGTTGCACGATGTGGGTAACCGTGTGAAGATGTATAAAGGCGAAGCCCAGGAGTGGTGGCTGAGATCGAAAGTCTCCAACAACCCGATCGCGAATATCGCCATAGGTCTTGTCAGACCCCAAGGTTACTGTGATGAGCACGCGTTCAGTAAAACGATCGGCTCCAATACCGAAAAAGGCGTTGCCCCGGCATTGAACCTTGACTTGGATCATGTTCTCCTTGCCAGCGCGGTCAACGGCGACACAGGTGATATGGACACACAATACAAGCTTACGATCAAAGACGATGCGCTTTCTTTCTCGGTTCCTACCGGAAAAAAGATCCGCTACGACTTTGTTGCCCAAAGACAGGTGCATGTTCCTTATCAGATCACCGGCGATCACGCAGAGCAGGCCAACCGCTTGTCCGTCCTGATCACAGACGGCGATCCGGACGATCCGATGACAAACATTATATTCTATGAACCACTGACGATAGATGGCGCGTTCTCTAAGGAAGGAGAAGCATCTTTTTATGTACCTTACCTTGTCGACGATATCGGCGAATGGGGCGTGGATTATCACGTCTATGTGTTCCCCGAAAAGATCATCGACAGCAAATACGAAACAGACTACGCCGGTGCTTTTTACGAAATCGAGAAAAAACCGTATTCAGATGTTGTGATCGATCTGCAGAAGGGCTGGACCAAGATCGATCAGGAACAAAAGAATGCTCTTGGCAACGCTGCCTACTGTGGCGTGATCAAGATGGAGGTGAAGAGCGGAGATACCTATGTCGATATCGATAAAGACGGAACAGCTGACTTCATTATTCCGTATGACTTTGAAAACGAGCGCACGGAGAGGACGGAGAAGTGTTCTGCACAGGGCAAGGTCGTACTGAGCGACAATATTCTGAGAGGCGGCAACATCAATTCTCTTACTTTTATCCTGCCGGAAAAGATCACAGCGATAGACATTAAGCTTGCCGAGCCTCTTGGTGGCCAAAAGCCCAGCTATGACGCTAAGATACCGTCCGGTGTCAACTACTACTTTATGCCGAATTCCGGGGAAACCTACAAGAACGATATCACATGGACGGATATGACAGCCTTATTCACCATGAAGGTGGATCAGGATACTTTCCAAATCGGAAGAAAGTATAGTGTTTCCCTCAATGTGACGGCAAAAGAAGGTTTTGTATTTGATTTCCCGGTCTAGAAGATGACTGTAACGTTGAATGGTAAGAAACCTTCTATGGTAAGCATGGAGGATAACGGGCAGCTGTACATTTCGTACGATTATCCGGATCTAAAAGCAACGCCCACGCCAACGAATACTCCGACTCCGACTCCGACGAATACACCGACACCTACACCAACCAATACTCCGACTCCGACGAATACGCCGACACCTAAACCGACGAACACGCCAACACCGACAAAGGTTCCGACAAAAGCACCTACCGTGACGCCGACTCCTCATGTGACTGTATCGCCTACACCTACGCCTACGCCAACAGAAGCTCCCAAGCTGACGGTAACACCAACACCTACAATTACTCCGAACCCAGGTGATCCAACGCCGACTACTGCGCCGGATGATCCTACACCTACTCCGATTCCGGATAAGGAACCGTCTATCGCGGATTTCGTAGAGCGTCTCTACACGATCGCATTGAACCGTGCTTCCGAGCCTGAAGGAAAGGCATTCTGGGTCAAAGAAATCGAGGATGGTAACCGTACAGGTGGTGACTGTGCATACTTCTTCTTGATTGAAGCCCCTGAGTTTAAGAACAGAGGATTGAGTGACGAAGACTTCGTTGAAACACTTTATAAGACATTCTTCGATCGTGCTTCTGAAGCAGAGGGTAAGGCCTTCTGGGTTGGACAGTTGAAGAATAAGACGATGACAAGAGATCAGGTCATTATGGGCTTCATTGATTCGAAAGAATGGTGCAATGTCTGTGCGGATTACGGAGTAAAGTCCGGTGCGCCGACAGCGAAGGCAGAGCGTGCATCTAAGAACGCGATCAACTTTGCCACACGTCTTTATACTTGCTGTCTTGGAAGAACCGCAGAAGACGGCGGCCTGAAGTACTGGTCTTTGGCACTTACTAACCTTGAACAGACAGGCTGCAGCGCGGCAAAGGAATTCTTCACCAGCACGGAGTTTGTCAACCTCAAACTCAAGGACGACGAGTACGTGAAGAGATTGTATAAGACCTTCATGGACAGAGAACCGGAAGCAGGCGAAGTCGCTTACTGGACAGGTGAGATTGCCAAGGGCACACAGACGCGAGATAGCGTACTTGCTTTCTTCGGACAGAGTGAGGAGTTCACGAACATCTGTAAAAAGTACGGTATCGATCGTGGCACGATCTAAGAGGTTTTGAGAACAAAATGAAAGAGAGCATCCGGACGAAGGTTCGGGTGCTCTTTTTTGTGGAGATGTCGGAACCACCCAGAGTGGCACTTCCCCTAAAGTGGCGCAAGCGTTGGTCCTGATTTGATCAAAAACTGTGGTTGCATCAGACTGGACCAGATATGATACTATAATATGCGGAGGGGCTGAGCTAAGATTGCCCCGTGCCTGTTAGGAGAGAGTATGCTGAAAGTATTTCTGGTCGAAGATGAATATGTAGTCCGGGAGGGCATTAAGAATAACATTGACTGGCAAGCGCACGGCTATGAATTCTGTGGCGAGGCCGGCGATGGAGAATTAGCATTTCCGATCATTTCGAAAGAACGACCGGATATTGTGATCACGGATATAAAAATGCCGTTTATGGACGGATTGACTTTGAGCCGGATGATCAAGGAGAAGTTCCCCTGGATCGAGATCATCATCCTGACCGGATACGAAGATTTCCAGTTTGCCAAAGAGGCCATTAAGATCGGTGTATCCTGCTATCTTCTGAAACCTGTAAACGGGGAAAGCCTGGTCCGTGAAGTGGATCAGATTGCCGAAAAGATCCAGGAAAAGAAAGCAGAACGCGAAGCGGCCAAGCGATACGAAGAAGAAATGCAGGAACGCACATTATACGATAAGCGTGACTTTTTCAATAAACTGGTCAAGGGCGGGCTTCATGCTTCCGAACTGATCGAAGAATCGAAAAAGATCGACATCGATATCACCGCGCTTCGCTATAACATCATCCTGCTCCGTGTCTGGTCGAGTAAACACGACATCGGAGAATTCTCCAACAGCGTAGTCAAGATCGAAGACGGGATCAAGAAGATCGCGGAAGAAAACGGGGCACTGTTTTTCGATTTTATCGTGGAAGGCATCGCTCTGCTTTTTAAAGGCGACGATGACCGGGACATCAAGAAGAAGATCGACCAGGCCGTATCGAAGATGCGGGTGCTTTTTGATGAGTATAAGCATATCCGCTATTTTGGCGCTATCGGACAAACTGTCGGCAGAGTCACAGAGATCCATACTTCTTTTGACTGGGCGAGCCGTGCTTTTGCGCACATGTATCTGACTTCGGAGAATGCTTTTCTGGTAGGTTCTGAGGAAGGGCTCCGTCCCGAAAACGAAGCCGGCATTCTCTCGGAAGTGGATCCGCAGCATATCGACCGGAAACTGGTGAAGCGCTTCCTTCGCGGAGGCGAACCGTCCGAGATCACGTTCTTCCTGGAAGAGTATCTCAATAACATCGGGAATAATGCGATCCGGTCTGCCATGCTCCGACAGTACATTGCCATGGATATGTATTTCTGTGTGGTGGATTTTCTGGAAAACGAACTCGGTCTTTCCAGAAAAGAAGTGGACGAGAAAGTGGACCTTCCTAATAGCGAAGTGCTGGCTGACGAAAACAAGACATCGGATTATCTGCTGGAACTTCTGGAGCAGGCGTTGTCATTCCGTCAGGATCACAGCCTGGGAAGATACCACGATGTGATGAAAGAGGCAATTACTTATATTTCCGAGCATTATGCGGAAGAGGAACTGTCGCTCAATACACTGGCGGCGCAGGTGAATTTCTCGCCGAATCACTTAAGCGCGATCTTCAAACAGGAGACCGGCCAGCCTTTCATCAAGTATCTCACGGACTTCCGTATGGATGCGGCAAAAGAACTTCTCCGGCGTTCTTCGAAGAAGAGTAATGAGATCGGTATCCTCGTGGGGTACAAGGATCCGCACTATTTTTCGTATCTTTTTAAGAAGACGCAAGGTATTACGCCGACGCAGTACAGGAACAAAGGACTTGGAGAACCAGAGGAATGACAGAGGGAAGACAGAAGATCAAGCAGAGATCCCGTCTGGCAACACAGATCCGTATCTCGTATATCATCCTGCTCCTGCCAAGTGTGGTTTTTGTTTTCTATGCCTTTTATAACTTGTGGCATATCAATGCAAGAAACAATGAGATGATCAGTTCCGTCGTAGCGGCAAGTGAATTCAGTCTGCAGTTTAAAGAAGACTTCGATTATGAGACGTATCTTCTTATCGTAGGAAACGTAGCTCCGGATAAGACGAAGCTTCACGAAGAGCTGGATCAGGCACGGCAGGTCGTCGAGGGATTGAAAGATTATACCAATACGGAAGATAACAGAAAGCGTCTGCTATATGCGGAGAAATATCTCAACAACCTTGAGACATATGTCGCGCAGATCAAAGAAAACCTCGGTTCCGAGAATAAATACGAAGATAATATGCTTATCTGGGAAAACGACGTGCAGATCGTGACAAGTCTTCTTCAGGAAAGCATCAATGAGTACATTTATTATGAGAATAAGCAGATCCAGATCACTCAGGCGGAGAACAATGCTATTTTCGTAGATATTGTCGAAATCTCCGGTGTGCTCCTGGTGTTCAGCCTGATCAGTATGATCGTGGTTTCCTATATCGGCCCGATCTGGATCACAAGACCGATCGAAGAACAGGTAAAAGAGGAGCAGAAACAACTCCGAAAAGCAGAATTCGATCTTCTTCAATCTCAGATCAATCCGCACTTTTTATACAACACTTTGGATGCGATCATCTGGTCTGCGGAAGCGGGAAACCAGAAGCAGGTCGTGAATATGGTCGGCAATCTTTCCGACTTTTTCCGTCTTTCACTGAATAAAGGAAAAGAAACGGTACTGGTCCATGAGGAACTGCAGCACGTACGAAGTTACCTTGAGATCCAGAAGATCCGCTATCAGGACATCCTTTCCTTTCAGATCGATGTTCCGGAGACTTTCAACGAATACCAGATCCCGAAACTCACGGTTCAGCCTGTCGTGGAAAATGCACTTTACCATGGCATCAAGAATAAGCGTGGCGGCGGAACGATCACGATCACCGGTGAGGAAAAGAAAGACTATTATTCCATCACCGTCGAAGATACCGGGAAAGGAATGACGGAAGAAAGGCTGCGCGAAGTCCGTAAAGCGATCCGTGAAGGTACACCCGGACAGAACGTGGTGTATGGGCTTTATAACGTAAATGAGAGGATCCGCCTGAACTACGGTGAAGAGTACGGCCTGCACATCGAAAGCCAGCTTGATAAAGGCACCCGTGTGGTCATCCGGCTGCCGAAACCACAGAGTAAAGAATAACCATCTGCGTATCTCCTAAGGCAAAACGTTTTGCCTGAAACGGGCAAAAAAACACACGAAAAATATCAACCGAAATCGTAAAAAAATGAAACAAAGGAAACAGGAAATAAAAAATCCAACTTTGTTTCGTTTTTTTCTTCATGGTCTTTTTTCACGCTAAACCTAAAATGAAGTCAGAAAAGAGGGGAAGACCCCACAACTTGATATTTCAAGGAGGTTTACAATGAAAAAAGCAATTTCTGTAATTATGGCTTCTATCATGGTCTTGGGTCTGGCAGCTTGCTCCAAGAGCGAAGAGACTACGACAAAAGCAACTACGGCAGCAACAACTGCTGCAGAGACCACCAAGGCAGCTGAGACGACCGCAGCAGAGACAACAACTGAGGCAACCACAGAGGGTGCTAAAGAAGATACCGGTTCTCTGATCAAAGTCGGCATCATCAACAACGACCCGAACGAATCCGGTTATCGTACAGCAAATGACGCAGACCTGAAGAAGATGTTCACCAAAGAAAACGGCTACGATGCATCTTTCGCATACAGCCTCAAGAACGATGAGCAGATCCAGTATGCACAGACATTCATCCAGAACGAAGTAGATTATCTCCTTCTCTCCGCTGCTGACGTAGCAGGTTGGGATTCCGTTCTCCAGGATGCACAGGCTGCAGGCATCAAGGTTATCCTCTTCGACAGAACCATCAATGCTGACCCGAGCCTTTACGAAGCTTCTATCGTTTCCGATATGAACAAAGAAGGCCAGACAGCTGTTGACTGGCTCGCAAGCCAGAACCTTTCCGAGTACAACGTGATCCATATCCAGGGTGTTATGGGTTCCGCAGCTCAGCAGGGCAGATCCGGCGCTCTCGATTCAAAAGCAGCCGCTGAGTCCAACTGGACTATCGTTAAGCAGCAGACCGCTGAGTGGAACGCAGAAAAAGCACAGCAGATCGTTCAGTCTGTTATCGATTCCGGAACGAAGTTCAACGTAATCTATGCAGAGAACGACGATATGGCAAAGGGCGCAGTAGCAGCTCTTGACGCAGCAGGTATCTCCCATGGTGTAGGCAAAGACGTTATCGTAATGGGCTTTGACTGCAACAAGTGGGCATTGGAGTCTCTCCTTTCCAAGGACTGGAACTATGACGGACAGTGCAACCCGTTCCAGGCCAGCTACATCGATTCCATCATCAAGGATCTCGAGAGCGGTAAGACACCGGCTCAGAAGACGATCATCATGGATGAGAAGGGCTTCGACGCAGCGACCATCACAAAGGAAGACGTAGAGAATTACGGTATTTAATCATATAGTCACTGATTTTGGGCGCGGTGCGGCTTGGTCCGTAAGGACGAACCGCACTGCGCTTTTTTCAAAACGAGAGAGGTAAGACCCGTGGAAAACAAAGTAATGCTTGAGATGCGTGGCATAAATAAATCGTTTCCGGGAGTACGCGCGCTGCAGAAGGTGGATTTCACACTACGCGCAGGCGAGATCCATGCCTTGATGGGTGAAAACGGTGCAGGAAAATCAACATTGATCAAAGTCCTGACAGGTGTATACACCAAAGATGACGGTGTGATCAACCTGGACGGACAGCAGAACGTGAAGATCCATTCTCCTCAGGATGCACAGAAGCTGGGAATCAGCACGGTGTATCAGGAAATCACGTTGTGCCCGAACCTGACCGTTGCCGAGAACATGTACATCGGACGTGGAAAAGGTGTGATCACCAAATGGCGCAAGATGAATGCAGACGCGGATAAGATCTTAAAGAAGCTCGATATCCCTGCCAGAGCTACCCAACAGCTGGGTACGTGTTCCATTGCGGTGCAGCAGATGGTCGCGATCGCCAGGGCGGTGGATATGGATTGTAAGGTGCTGATCCTTGACGAGCCGACTTCGTCTTTGGATGAGCAGGAAGTGGAGAAGCTCTTCGGTCTTATGCGTGATCTCAAAGCTCTTGGTGTCGGCATCATTTTCGTTACTCACTTTTTGGATCAGGTTTATGAGGTCTGTGACAAGATCACGGTACTTCGTGACGGACAACTGGTTGGCGAATATGAGATCAAGGATCTCCCGAGAGTCAAACTTGTTGCAAAAATGCTGGGTAAGGAAATGGATGATCTTTCCGACATTAAGAGCGAGCATTCATTGTACGATGGACCCGACGCGGATACGCAGGTCTTTGAAGCGGAAAAACTTTGCAGTAATGCCGGCATCAAGCCTTTCAATTTCCATATTAAGAAAGGTGAGGTAAACGGCTTTACGGGACTCCTCGGATCGGGACGAAGTGAGTGCGTCCGAGCGATCTTTGGCGCAGATCACGTGATCTCCGGAAAGGTAAAAATGAATGGAAGACCGGTAAGGATCAGAAATCCGTTGGATGCCATGAAGAAGGGCATTGCTTATCTTCCGGAAGACCGCAAAAACGATGGTATCATCGGAGATCTTTCCGTAAAAGAAAACATCATACTTGCGCTTCAGGTCATGAAAGGTTTTTTCAAACCCTTTACCAAAGCTCAGGCAAGCGCTTTTGCAGATGAATACATAAAGAAACTCAATATTAAGACCGCATCAGCTGATACCCCCATCAAGTCCTTATCTGGCGGAAACCAGCAGAAAGTCATTCTTGCCAGATGGTTGCTGATGCACCCTGAATATCTGATCTTGGATGAGCCGACGCGAGGCATCGATGTCGGCACCAAGGTCGATATTCAGAAACTTGTACTGGAACTTGCTTCCGGTGGAATGAGCGTGACGTTCATTTCTTCTGAAACTGATGAGATGCTCCGCACATGTTC
The DNA here is from genome assembly GCA_017513085.1 of Clostridiales bacterium. Taxonomy (GTDB): domain Bacteria; phylum Bacillota; class Clostridia; order Saccharofermentanales; family Saccharofermentanaceae; genus Scatonaster. The sequence continues at coordinate 11,911 of JAFWDK010000009.1, forward strand.
CCGACTGATCGTCATGCGTGACCGCAAAGTCGTCGGTGAATTGTCCGGTGAGGATCTTACACAGAATAAGATCATGAGTACCATCGCAGGAGGAGAATAAGTCATGAACAAGAGTTTTTTTAGAAAGATAACAAGCAATCAGATGTTCATACCGCTGATGGCGCTTCTGCTGCTCGTAGTGGTGAATCTGATCGTGGATCCGGGGTTCTTCAAAGTCACTCTGGGTAAAAACAATGCAGGCAATCTGGTCTTTTCCGGATTTCTGATAACGATTCTGGACTATGGTTCAGAACTGGCGATCCTGGCCTTAGGCATGACGTTGGTTACCGCAGCGTCAGGCGGACAGGATATTTCGGTGGGTGCTACGATCGCCATCGCCGGCTCCGCAATGCTTCGTGTTCTTTGCGGATCCAACTCCCGCCCGGATGCCATTCAGGCACCGATCATCGTTGCTTTCCTGGTTGCATGTCTCGTGGGTATGCTATGCGGTGCATTTAACGGAACACTGGTTTCGGTGTTCAAGATCCAGCCAATGATCGCTACGCTTATCCTTTTTACCGCCGGACGTTCTATCGCAGCCTGGATAAACAATAATGAACTTCCCATCGTGCCGGATCCGAAATTCGCTTATTTCGGCGGCTTCATCCCCGGGATCCCGATTCCGACTACAGTATTCATCGTGCTGATATGTATCATCATAATGGCACTGGTACTTAAGTTTACGAATCTGGGGCTGTACACCCAGGCTGTTGGTATCAACGAGAAATCCTCCCGATTGAATGGTATCAAGCCGACATTCATCAAATTCCTTGCTTTTGTGATCTTGGGTCTGTGCGTGGCCGTTGCCGCACTGATCAAAGTCAGCCGCCTTTCAACGATCAATTATTCGGTTATTGCAAAAGATATCGAGATGGATGCCATCCTGGCTGTTGCACTCGGTGGTAATTCGCTCTCCGGTGGTAAGTTCAATATTTGGGCTTCGGTCCTCGGTGCCTATGTCATCCAATTCCTGACAACCACTCTTTATAAGTTTAACGTGCGTTCCGACGCTCTGTCCGCTTATAAAGCAGTCGTCGTAATCCTTTTGGTATTCTTCTCAGCGCCGAAGGTTCGCGAGTATCTGTCCGGATTAGGCAAGAAAATTGCAAGCAAAAAAGCGGGCAAAAGAAAATTAGCGGGCAAGGAGGAGATCAAATGAATAAGACGAAACATAAAGGTGGTTTTTTCAGTCGCGTCAGTGACACCAATCTTCTTATGGCAATCACCATCGTGATCTTTCTTCTCATGTATATCGGAGCCATCGTGTTCCAGGGAAGCGGATTCAAGAAACCACAGATGTTTTTCAATATTCTGAATGCCAATGCCGGATTGATCATTACGGCATGCGGAATGAGTATCGTCATGATCACGGGCGGAATCGATATTTCCGTCGGCGGCGTTGTCGCTCTGGTCTCCATGAGTTGCGCCGTATTCCTGGATAAAGCAAACGGTAACCTCTTTGTTTCCATGCTGATCGCCCTGGGCATCGGCCTTGCGTTCGGTGTCATTCAAGGATTCCTGGTAGCATACGTGGATATCCAGCCGTTCATCGTGTCACTGGCCGGTATGTTTTTCGCTCGAGGCATGACGACTATCGTCAGTACGACCCCGTTCAATGTTCAGAACAAGAACTTTGTCAAACTGAAGCAGACCAGGATCAATGTTCCGGGAATGGGTTCTTATAACAAAAAAGGACTCTACATTCCGGCCTACGTCGAAATCGGAGTTTTAGTTGCTCTGGCAATTGTGGTAATATTGTTTGTAGTACTTCGCAAGACGAAGCTCGGAAGAGCTTTTTACGCGGTAGGCGGCAATCAGCAGAGTGCACTCATGCTGGGCGTCAACGTGAAAAGGACGAAATTCCTTTCCCATGTTATCTGCGGTCTTTTGGCGGGCATTGGCGGTTATGTTTATTTCCTCCATGTTGGTTCCGGAGCTGCCAGCCATGCGTCAGGCATGGAGATGAATGCGATTGCTTCTTCCATTATCGGAGGAACCATGCTTTCAGGTGGTGTCGGTAATATCGCCGGAACTCTCTTTGGAGTTCTTTCGCTGAGTACTATACAGAATATCGTATCTTCAGCGGGTCTCGATCAGGCTTGGTGGACTGGTATCACGATCGCTGCGATGCTCTGCCTCTTCCTTTTGATCCAGAGTATCGTCATCAGGCAGAGAAAGAGAGCCCTCAAGAGGTGAGGAGCTTTAGATGAAAAAATCGGCCAATATGGCAACCTTGCTACTCCTGCTGGTAATCTTTCTGGTTGCCTGTAGGAGTAGTGCTGTTTCCGAGACGACTGAACCAAGCAGACAGGATAAGAAGACCATCACAGTCGGCTTTTCCCAACTGGGCGCGGAATCCGACTGGCGAGGCGCCAATACCGAGTCTATGCTCGCAGCGCTTTCGGCTGAGAACGGATATAACCTGATCTATAAAAACGGACAACAGAAACAGGCGAATCAAGTCACGGCGCTTCGTATGTTTATCCAGCAGGAAGTGGACTACATCGTGCTGGCGCCGGAGACGGAGACCGGTTGGGATTTTGTTCTGAAAGAAGCGCAGGAAGCAAAGATCCCGGTCATCATTGTTGACCGTCGTGTCGATGTTGCCGACGATTCCCTTTATACCTGCTGGGTAGGTTCGGACTTTGAACTGGAAGGCCGCAAAATGGCTTCCTGGATCAATTCGTATATGCTGCAGAACAAAGTGGAAGGTAAGGATGTGCACATTGTTCATATTCAGGGAACTTTGGGTTCCACGGCGCAGATCGGAAGGACCAAAGGGCTGGAAGAGGGTGTAAAAGAATACGGCTGGGATCTTCTGGCACAGGAGAATGGTGATTTTACCGAAGTCAGAGGACGCGAAGTCATGGCATCGTTCCTTCGCGAGTATGACAATATCAATGTGGTGTACTGCGAGAACGATAATGAAGCGATCGGTGCGATCGAGGCTATTGAAGCGGCTGGTAAGAAGGTTGGCTCAAACATTGCCAAAGGCGAGATCATGGTCGTTTCTTTTGACGGTATCAACGAGCAGGCTATGAATTATCTGAAAGAGGGCAAGATCTCATGCATTGCCGAGTGTAATCCTCTCCATGGTCCGCGTGTCCAGGATCTGATCGAAACCTTGGAAAGAGGAGAAGTTCCGGAAAAACTCAATTATGTTTCCGAAACACTTCTTAGTTCTGTACCGGAGATCAAAATCGTGGTTGTGGATTCGAAAGGCTACGATGTGCAGATTGTGAATTGAATGGAGGAGTCGATTTGAAAAAAAGCGATAACAGAAAGAAATCTTCCTGCACAGTCGATGAACAACTTATGGCACTCGCGGATGAGAAGTTAGCGGCCTTTAATGCAAAACTGATCCCCGAAGCTGAGCTTTCGCATTTTATCGGCGTGCGCACACCGGATCTAAGAGCCCTGGCCAGAGAACTTGCAGGGACACCTGTCGCAGAGAAGTTTCTGGCTGAGTTGCCACATGAGCTTTTTGAGGAGGATCAGCTTCATGCTTTTCTGATCTCTCTGGAAAAAGACTACGATACATGCGTGCAGAAAGTCTGCGAATTTCTTCCTTATATAGATAACTGGGCGACCTGTGATCAGATGAACCCGAAGGTGTTCGGAAAGAAAGCGAACCGTGAAGCGCTTCTCAAGCAGATCCGTATCTGGATGAAGTCGAAGAAAACATATGAAGTGCGTTTTGCGATCCGTATGCTGATGTGCCATTTCCTGGATGAGGATTTCGATCCGAAGTATCTTCAGATGGTGGCGAAGATCCATTCGGAAGAATACTATGTGAATATGATGATCGCGTGGTATTTTGCGACTGCCCTGGCGAAGCAGTATGATGCGACGGTTCCACTTCTGGAGACGAAAGTCCTATCGCGATGGGTGCAGAACAAGACGATCCGGAAAGCCTGCGAGAGTTATCGAGTGAGCGATTCACAGAAAGAATATCTACGAAAATTGAAGAAATGACGAATTCACCCGTAATCCGTTTTCTTGGAGCCTGGCCGATTACGGGTGAAAATGAAAAAAAGGCGAATTCACCCGTAATCTGTTTCCGTGAAGCCGAGGCAATTACGGGTGAAAATGAAAAAATGGCGAATTCACCCGTAATCCGTTTTCTTGGAGCCTGGCCGATTACGGGTGAAAATGAAAAAATGGCGAATTCACCCGTAATCTGTTTCAGTGAAGCCGGGCTGATTACGGGTGAAAATGAAAAAATGGCGAATTCACCCGTAATCAACCAATTGGATTTCTCTGTAAACGCCGGTGCCCAGACCAACTGGCTCGATTCAAAGAAAAATTTGAGCGAAGGTGTTCTTGAGTTCGTGAAAAACCGGAGGATTTTGTTCCGTTTCCACTGTGACGATTAGATTCTTTCCGAAGAAAATACCATTTCGTCTGAATTCCTCAAACCTTGGCAACTTGTCCATGATATACTGAGGATCATCGAAACGCCCCAAGTGCTCGTGAAAGAATACTTCACGGGTAGATTTTTTTAGCAGCGTGAAGTCGGGATGATATACAACACCGTTTTTTAATAAGATCGGACACTCATATTTGTAGGGAATACCCATGTCATAGAACATATCTGCAAAGATCATCTCGGATTTGGATCTTACCATCTCGCCTCGTTTAGTGCGATACTTCTTGTTTTCCGGATGATTTGGATTCGGCTCATAGGGTTTTCTCTCCCAGAGGTACGCATATGTTTCATTGTCAGTGATAGGGCTTGACCATTTTCTTTCTGACTACTGGAAGCTGAGCATACTTTGCATCAGAAGAGAAGAGAACGTCCTTGTCTAACAGTTTGGTGATAGCCTTTAATTCAGCACGTGCATTTTGTAAAAAGAATACAGTGTAATCCTTCTGTGCCAACTGCCTGATTATACTTTCCTCGGACTTAGGAAGATATATATTCTTCGTTTTATCCTCTTGATCCAAACAAAAGTGGTAATACTGTACGACCCCATGAGATGAAGAGATTCGCAACTGTCCATCCGGCGCTTCCTTGAGAAAAGCTTCTGCGACATGAATTGCCTTCTCAAGGTCCTGCTTCCTTGTCAATAAAGCTTCCGTGATCTTGTCCATTAATAGATCCTCCTTTGTGTAAATAGGAATCAATTTGCCGCTACGGGAAAAAGGAGTCATATCATATCAATGGTACGGTCACTTGATTATATGAAAGAGTTGAGACCGAACGAAAAATCATTAAAAAAGTACCCGATAGCTACACTATCTATCACACATATATTAAACACCCGGATTCCCATAAATCTATATGATATATGCGAAATCATCCGTTTGATGTAAAATATACACGTATCTTATAACAGATACGCATATATCCATAACTATTTGGGAGGCTAATATGGAAAGCATTGAAAGAGCATGTAAGTTTCTGAAAGACGCACAGACATATTATCTGGCAACGGTCGAGGGTGACCAGCCAAGAGTACGTCCGTTTGGTACAGCACATATTTTTGAAGGAAAACTTTATATCCAGACCGGCAAAGTAAAGCCGGTTTCCAAGCAGTTGCACGCGAACCCGAAGGCAGAGATTTGCGCATTTATGAATGGCGACTGGCTCCGCATCGCTTGCGAACTGATCGAGGATGATCGCCGTGATGCCAGAGCTTCCATGCTTGATGCATATCCGAATCTCCGCGGCATGTACAGCGAAGATGATGGAAACTCTGAAGTATTCTATCTGAAGAACGCGACAGCAACCTATTCTTCCTTTACAAAAGCACCGGAGGTCGAGACTTTCTAATTCGCCCGGAAATGCTCCGTGACCAGGGAGCCCCGGGTCTAATCTTTGACGTAAAGGAATACACAGCATGTGGTTTGAAGAATCCGTTTTTTACCAGATCTATCCACTGGGTTTTGTTGGTGCGCCCTTTGAAAATGCACCGGCGCAATATGATCCTTCCGGCGTGAAGTATACGTGGGAGGATAAAGAAGAAGCACCGATCCGGAAAGTAATCGAGTGGATCCCGCATTATAAGAAACTGGGAATCAGTGCCATCTATTTTTCTCCGGTATTCGAGTCGGATACACACGGTTATAACACCAGAGATTACGGCCTTATCGACCGCCGTCTCGGTACAAACGAAGATTTCAAGGAAGTCGTTGAAGCACTGCACGAAGCCGGCATCCGTGTCGTTCTCGATGGTGTTTTTAATCACGTCGGACGTGGTTTCTGGGCATTTCAGGATGTGAAAGAAAAGAAGTGGGATTCCCCGTATAAAGACTGGTTCCATATTTCTTTTGACGGTAATTCTAACTATAATGACGGATTTTGGTACGAGGGCTGGGAAGGGTGCTTCGATCTTGTGAAATTGAACCTTCGAAACCCAGCCGTAGTCGATCACATCTTCGATAAGATCCGCTATTGGGTCGAGTATTTCGATATCGACGGACTTCGCCTCGATGTGGCGTATTGCCTTGACCGGGATTTTCTTAAGCGCCTACGTGGATTTACGGACAGCTTAAAACCCGATTTTCTGCTTCTCGGAGAACTTCTGCATGGAGACTACAAACAGTGGGTCAATTCCGAGATGTGCCATTCCTGCACGAACTATGCTTGCTATAAGGGTTTGTTCAGCAGCTTTAACTGCATGAATATGTTTGAGGTGATCCATACATTGATCCAGCAGTTCGGCCCGGAAAACTGGAGCTGGTTCCGAGGACTCCATCTGATGAGTTTTGTTGATAATCACGATGTGACGAGGATCGCGTCGAATCTGAATGATCCTGCACATTTGCCGCTGATCTACACACTGGCATTTGGCATGCCGGGATTTCCATGTATCTACTATGGTTCGGAGTGGGGCGCAAAGGGTAGAAAAGAAGAAGGTGATCCCACGCTTCGCCCTTGCTTCGAGGGACCGGAATGGACAGAACTGACGTCTCATATCGCTAAACTTTCCGAAATCAAGAAGGAAAGTCCGGCCCTGAATTACGGAAGCTTCCGCTCGGTAGTCTTAACTAACCGGCAATGCATCTTCGAGAGAAAATGGGAAGGGGATGGAGCAGGATCGGAGGGCTGCCGTAGCAGCAAAAACTATGAACGCATCCTGATTGCGATCAATGCAGCCGATTCTTCCTATACTGCACATTTTGATGCCGGCTGCGGACAGGCCGTCGACCTTTTGACAGGAAAGATCCACGATTTTGGAGGAGGGTCGGAACTTCCGCCTTATTCTTGCGCGATCTGGAAGATGGAAAACTAGGAAAAACAGGACCTGCGCATCTTTATACGAAGGAGAAATATTATGAGCACATATCGTTACAATAAAATCAGTACGATCAGTTTCTCTTCCTCCTCTTCCGGCATGATGCTCGGAAGTAATCACAGCTTGAATGTTGAGATACGATGGGAAGACGATGGGACAGTCATTCTGACGCGAACGGAGATAAAGGGGTTTGAGAAAGAAGAATCCACATGGACCGTGGAGAGCGATATGGCTGAGAAGATCCGTTATGAGGCAGAACGTGTGGACATGGCTTCCTGGGGAGCAATGAAATACGAAGAGGACCCGACAATGCGATGCACCGATTATTCTTCCTCGGCTGGAGGCTCGATCATCTTGGATATGAGGGATCTCGGAGGAAAACCATATGAGATCATAACGTTTAATCAAATAGGCGTATCTCAAGCCGGAAAAGGAGAGGATCTGAATCGGATCGAGACGCTCCTTTCTGCGGTGCAGGATCCTGAAAAAAGAACAGGGTACAAAAAGACCGACACGAGAACATCAGATGGTCCTGGTGCCGGTAATATGTTTATGGGTTTCAGTATGATGATGCCGAATAGTGGACAGTGATCCGTTTTTTCGGGAAATAGAATAAGTTGTTATTCGATCGTTACCAGCAGGATTCAATTTCGTTTTCACTATAAGATTCGACTTTCCTGCCGTCGCGCATGGAAACCATATAACGACCGTGGTGAATGTCGACAATGCTTCCTTCCAGACCACTGTATTTTACACGGACATGATCTCCTATACGAAACCGAGGAGAGGTGTCCTTTTTAGAGAGCTTCTTTCTGATCGAATTCAGTTCGAAAAGCGCGCCGATTCCGGCCAGTGTGTGCTTCTTGTCCGGCTTGGATTCTTCGTCAAAGTCGAATTCGTCATCGTCGTCAAAAACATGCGTGCCTTGTTTCTTGTCGATAGCGTGAATCAGTTTTTCGTCAGCCGTGCACGCCAGTTCCTCCAGAACACCTTCCGGAAAACGCAAACCTTCCTGGTACTCGAGTTTGACAACATACGTCAGGGTCTTTTCATCAAGGAAAGCAGAAAGATCCTCCAGCTCCAGCGCAGAGAAACGGATATGACAATCCAACGCCAGCCGGACCACTCGCGCAAAGTCTTCTTCGGACATATAATCCGCTGATTCGAGAATATCTCCTGACGAAACAGCGAGTCCACGATTAAGCGCAAGTTCCAGTAATCGGTATACCTGCTCCTCAGAGATATAATCGTAGAATTCGATAATGTCAGTTCCGGTATAGTCGTTGTGCTCGTTGACTGCCCCTTCGGCCAGCCGATAGCACGCATCGTTGGATGTAAGGTAATCGCAAGCATCCACGACCTCGTTCGCCGGACCATAATTCTCCAATTGAGAGATATTTCTTATGATCGTCTTTTCTGACCAGTCATCGATTTTCGAGTAGAAGTATTCCCATTCCATATCCTGACCTCCGTATGACTATCTCCTGCATTCATTATAACTATGGTATCTCTTTTCCAAAAGCACTATAATGAGTTTATCTTTTTTATGTTTCGGGAAAGTGCTTTTTCCGAAATGAATCTACTAGAAAGAGGTGATCTATATGGCTAATCCGAATCCGTACTCCGGCACGAAGACCGAGAAAAATCTTGAGGCTGCATTTGCAGGAGAATCCCAGGCAAGAAACAAGTATACCTATTTTGCATCCGTCGCGAAGAAAGAAGGCTACGAACAGATGGCAGCGCTTTTTCTGAAGACGGCAGAGAACGAAAAAGAACATGCAAAGATGTGGTTCAAGGAACTGAAGGGTATCGGTGATACGAAGGCCAATCTGGCGGCTGCGGCGGATGGTGAGAATTACGAGTGGACGGATATGTATGAGAGCTTTGCAAAAACCGCGGAGGAGGAAGGCTTTGCAGATCTGGCGAAGAAGTTCCGCCTTGTTGCGGCTATCGAGAAGCACCATGAAGAGCGTTATCGTGCGCTTCTGAAGAATATCGAGACTGCTCAGGTTTTTGAGAAGAGTGAAGTAAAGGTTTGGGAGTGCAGAAACTGCGGTCACATCGTAGTTGGTACCAAGGCTCCGGACGTTTGCCCGACTTGTAATCATCCACAGTCTTATTTCGAGGTCAGTGAAGCGAATTACTGAGAAATCAATTCATCTGTACATGCGGATCGCGGAGGCAAATGCCAGCGATCCGTATTTTTTTGCACTGACCAGCTCGCCGAACTTTTTGGCATTTCCCTTGATCGGCTCTTGGTCCGGAAGGTGTATCTCGTACCCGATCATGTTCCAACGAAGATGAGAGAAGATATGCTTGCCCGTTCCCAGTACACGGATATCCGGCTCGATGAAGGAAGCGGCAAGAGAACTATCGCCGCAAAACTCGAGTAGATTATCCTTCAACCATTTTTTTACTTCGTGATATTCCATATTCCCGGGAAGATCCACCAGTTCGAAAAGACCGGCGAGTAGTCCGGAAGACGGACGCTTGTGGACAAGTATCTTCTTACCGACAAAAATGCGTAGGATCGTATGCTCCTCGACAGGCGTCTCTTTTTTCGTTTTCTTCAAAGGAAAGTCTTCCTGTTTCCCAAGAAGATTGGCGCTGCACTCCGTAGCAAAAGGACATGCTGTGCAACGGGGGCTCTTGGGTGTGCAGATCAGGGAGCCGAAATCCATCAGAGCTTCGTTAAAATCTCCCGGTTCTTCCGGAGGAATATCCTTCGCGACGCGGGAATAAACTTCGTTATAGGTTGTTCTTTCCGAAGGGATCATCGGCAGGGCGTAAAGTCGGCAGTAGATGCGGATACAATTACCATCCACAGCAGGAACGGGCTCCTGAAAAGCCTGTGAGGCAATGGCCCCGGCCATATACGGGCCGATGCCGGGAATCCGGATCAGAAGATCAGAAGATTCGGGAAGCTCTCCATCAAAATGCTCACAAACGTATCTGGCGCCACGCATCAGGTTTCTGGCACGCGAATAATAACCGAGACCTTCCCAAAGCTTCAATACCTCATCTTCCGAAGACGCGGCCAGTGAGCGGATGTCAGGAAAGTGTTCCAGAAAACGCGGATAATAATCGAGAACGGTAGTCACCCGAGTCTGTTGCAGCATCGCTTCGGAGATCCAGGTACCGTAAGGCGTGCGGTCGGTCCGCCAGGGAAGGCAACGGTGATTGTTCCTATACCAGGAGAGAAGTGATTCTACGTCCATGGCAGAAGCGCGATCAAAAGAGAAAATGCATGCGCGATCGGAGCGAAAAACTTCTTCTTGGAAAGCTTACGTCCAAGTTCTGAGAAAAACTCTTTGTTGGCACAATGCTTGTCGGCGAGCATGACCAGAATGCTTTCACGGTATCTCGGCGGAACCGGAGTCAGCGGAAACATGTGGCGCACAATAATGTTTTCTTCAATAGGTGTCAGATCAAATTCGCGTCTGGCGTTCTCCAACGCAATTTTAGGATGCGCAAAGCCATGGAGTTTATCCAACTTGACTGTGTGCCAGTCGTAGAGAAAGTAGTCGTGAAGAAGCGCGCCACGCACAAGCTGGTCTTTCTTGAATCGGAAGGGAAGATGCATAGCTATCGAAAGCGCGGTCTTAGCTACGGCCATGACATGATCGTAGCAAGTACAGGTCCCGTGTTGGATATACTGACGTAAAGGCTCCAGTTTTCCGCTTGCAAGGATCGGAGCCGCCAGGGAATCAAAAAGAATGTCCAACTTATACTGTCGCTTCAAAAGGTCTCTCCCCATTCATACGCATATCTAATAACATTCTAATACATTTTGAGCGGTATTTGAATATGAGTAGAAACTTTTTCATAACCCGAACCGTGACAGCAGTTACCGGTTTATCTTTCCCGAAAAGGTCGGAAAGGCGATTTAACAAGGGATATTATGTTCTTGGAGTATATATTTTTCCTTATCTTTGCATGTTATACTTTAAACTGATAAAAAATTTTATTACGTGGAGGGGTGCTATGAAAAAGAGAAGTATTTTTTCGTTAGGTGGTGTGCTCGCGCTAAGTGCGGCGATAGTGCTTTTTGCACCGAAACTGTCTTCAAGAGTTGTTCGCGCCGGTGTCGAGTCGGATGGCTCTGTAAAACTTGATGCAAGTAATTTCCCGGATGCAGTCTTCCGCTCCATCCTGGCTGATAGAGATAAAGACAAAGATGGCTATTTATCTCAAAAAGAACGTCAAGCCGTTAATCGCATTTTTATCAGTAATGCGGAATGCAAATCTATAAAAGGAATCGAGTATTTTGAAAACCTTGACACTCTCACAGTATGGAATTCTTCGATCAGCAGTGTGGATCTTTCAAAGAATACTGCCTTGACATCGGTCGAGCTTAAAGTAAAAGGCATGACAAGCCTGAACGTATCTAAGAATACAGCTTTAAAGATATTGGAGATTCATTCAACTGCGGGAGCTGATGAGATTTCATCTTTGAATCTTAAGGGTGCTACTGCATTGGAGACTTTGGATTGTTCCAATAATGCACTTTCATCTCTTGATATTTCTGCCAATAATAACCTTAAGACGTTGAATTGCAGTTATAACCAGTTTGCATCGCTTGATTTTTCAAATAACAGTACCCTGACAAAAATCATCTGTGGCAATAATCCTTTAACCTCTTTGAATTGTTCCAATATGCCGTCTCTGATTTCGCTGGATTGCACCATGTATTCGAAGCCTTTACTTCTGAAAAACTTAAATGTTACCGGTGACACGAAGTTAGAAGATCTGTCTTGCAAATACCTGAACATTACAGCGTTGGACCTGTCTACATGTACGTCGTTGAAGGATCTGGATATTTATCGTGATCCTTATTCCTCGGCCAAATCGGATCCTATGACCAGCCTTGATCTTTCTAATAATACGCTACTGGAAACCGTAGATTGTACGGCGAATGGGTTAACGAAGTTGACCCTGCCGACCAGCACGACCTTATCCGAGATCCAGTGCCGGAACAATAAGCTTACGGATCTGAATGTGAAAACCCTATCGGGACTGACAAAGTTAGATTGCAGTAGCAATCAGCTTACCAAGTTAACGATCGGATCCTTAAAACAGCTGACAGAACTGGAATGTCAGAGTAATGCGCTAACAACGCTAAGTGTTTCCGGCTGTTCCAAACTTTCTAAATTGAACTGCAGTTACAATCGCTCCTTGGCAACACTTACGCTACCCGGTTCAGGTGCATCGCTGAAAAATCTTACCTGCAATTATAATGTCCTCACTGCATTGGACCTGTCAAAGTATACAGCTCTAGAGTATTTGGACTGCTCAGTAAATGCTATTGAATCTTTGGATGTTTCCATGTTGAAGGAACTTACATACCTGAATTGTTCAGCTAATAAACTGATTTCTCTGGATGTATCAAATCTTGGAAAGTTGAAGAGACTTTTTTGTAATTACTCTTCCTCTTCGACGGGTACGAATATAGGAGAAAATTCTAAGCTCAAAACTCTAAATGTCAGTGGGGCAACGTCGTTACAGGAATTGGAGTTTGCTTCAAATGAGATATCCTCTATTGATCTTTCCGGATTAAGTGATCTTCGTAGATTGATTTGTTCAGGAAATGCACTGGTTTCGTTGCAATTACAAGATTCCCCACTGATTGAAGAAATCACTTGTTCAAACAATGAGTTGACATCTATAAAACTGGGAAGCAAAGAAAACCTTACAGAGTTGTTATGCTACAGAAACAAGTTTACTACTCTTGATCTGTCATCTGCTCCGAAATTGGAACAGCTTTCTTGTCACACAAATAACCTTACTTCGCTTAAAGTTTCCGGTGACATATCCTTGGAAAAACTGAATTGTTCTTCCAATGCATTGACCAGTCTGGATGTTTCTAATCTTTCCTCTCTAGTTGAGTTGAATTGCTACAGCAACAAAATCAAGACGTTGAAACTAAGCGGTGTGACGACGATCAAAAAGCTGTTGTGCTATGACAATCAGATTGCAACACTGGATGCTTCAAAGATTTCTGCTTTGCGTGAACTAAATTGTAATACGAATCAGATCACGCAACTGAATGTATCCGGGGCAGTAGCTTTAGAAACCCTGAATTGCCGTGAAAATGCCATCTCTGCTTTGGATGTGTCGCATAGTACTTCGCTAAGAGAACTTGATTGCGCACATAATCAGATCAAGACTTTGAATCTTTCGAAAAATGCCGAGCTGAAAGAAGTGGAGTGTGAATACAATCTGCTTGAATCCTTGAATATAGTTGGAGCTACCGCGTTAGAAGAATTAAAATGCACGTGCAACCAGCTTTCCTCGCTGAATCTGTCAAAGAGTGCAAATCTCTCTTGTTTGGAATGCTACCATAACAAGATTTATGAGCTTCAGTTGGACGGGGCACCGATCATTCTTTCTTGTGTGAAAGCTTATAAAAGCAAGTGGAGCACGCATTGTTATGATAAGGAATGGCCGTTCTATGTGTATTCGACGAGTAGCGACCACTTCTTTGCGGATCGCCTGGAGTGTGACTTGTACACAGGTCTTATATCCAAGAGTCTTACTCCGACTCCGACTCCGCCCCCGCCGGCAGACGATGCGGTAATGCTGAATTCGGCTAATTTCCCGGATCCGAACTTCCTTGAATATATTATTAATCAGGGGTTTGATACAAACCATAATGGCGCTCTGGAAAAAGAAGAAATCCAAGAGGTTCATGCAATCTCTTGTGATAATTTCGGAATCAAATCGATGAAAGGATTATCGTATTTTACGGCGCTTCAAGATTTCTGCTGTAGGAATAACCAGCTGACTTCGCTGGATCTGAGCAATCTGACTGAATTGTACGGCCTGGCATGTGAGGGGAACCAGATCTCTGTGATCAATATATACAGTTGCCCACGCCTTGTGAAACTTGTTGAGAATTATGATAGACAGGTCTCGGATGATGGAAGTTATCATTTCTATTATGGTGGAGTTTCTATAGACGGTTGGAGAGGCATGGTAGATTTGTTTATCGATCCGAATGTTGAGATTTCTACTGTGAAGCCGACACCTACTCCGACTCCGGTTACACAGAAGTCTGTCGAGATCGGCAAGAGCTTCCAGTATTCCATTTGGGATATCCCGGCAGAAAGCATCTCATGGTCGGTGGGGAACACTTCTGTTGCCACAGTCGATGCAAACGGTAAAGTAACAGGAAAGAGCATCGGTAACACGTATCTTCATATTGGACTTCCGGACGGAAAAACGATCAAGTGCCTTGTTAAAGTGGTCTATCCGACGCTGTCTGTCCGCTATACAGAAAAGACGTTGTATGTTAACCAGACTTTCCAGTTTGCCGTAACCGGAGCATCCGGTCAGAAGGTAACCTGGTCCGTGGGAAACTCTTCAGTAGCTACTGTGGATCAGAACGGCAAGGTCACGGCCAAGAGTGCAGCGAATACATATCTTTATGCCAAGAGTGCGGACGGCCGTGTTGCGAAGTGCCTGCTGAAAGTCGTTGATCCGGGCCCGCTCGGAATCAACTACACAGAGAAGACAGTCTACTTGGGTCAGAACTTCACATTCACAGCAAAGAACGCCGGCATCCTGACTCCGACCTGGTCAGTGGGTAATACCGCGATTGCAAAAGTAGACAGTAACGGAAAGGTTACATCTGTTTCGGCCGGCAACACGTATCTTTATGTGAAGACAGATGATGGTCGTTCGGCAAGATGCCTGGTTAAAGTAGTTGACCCGGGACCATTGAGCATCACCTATACCGAGAAGACCATCAAGGTTGGCAGTAGCTTCCATTTCTCTGCGAAAAACCCGGCTGGACAGACAGTTTCCTGGAGAGTCGGAAACACAGCGGTTGCTACAGTCGATGCAAACGGCAATGTGACTGGCAAGAGCGTCGCAAATACCTGGCTTTATGCAAGTACCCCGGACGGCCGAGAAGTCAGATGCCTGATCAAGGTCGTATCATGACATGGAAGAACTAAGGACTCTCTCGTAGCGATAGAACAAGACGGGCATTTCCGAAAGGAGATGCCCGTCTTTTGTATGTTTGAAGAGATATATGTAATCTTGTGAAGTGAAACAATTACAGTATATATTCACAAATCCTCGCCATAGTCGCGCTGAATCTGGTTTGCCTCTTTTACGAGAACTTGTCCCTCGTCAGAAGTCAGAAATTCACGTATGCGTTGTATTTCCATATTGGGGTTATCTTTTCCGAATATCATATATATCGGATGCTGCAGTGGATAACCGGAATCAAATGCCGTATATCCATTGACTTTTATCATTTTTGCGCAGGCGTGGGAATACATTTTCGTGAAGTAAGACCAGAACGCGTAGCATATGGCGCCTGGATAGTCGGCTACGTCGTCAATTATACCGGGCATGGTTGGTACTTCTTTATGATTTATATCCAGAGGCGTCTTTCTTAATAATTTAGTAAAGCATGTATGGCTTCCATTTCCATCTGTCAACTGGTATGTTCTGACTATGAGATCGGGACCTCCTAGTTCTTTCCAATTCTTTATTTTGCCAAGATAGAGGTCTAGTATATTATTTGTAGTCAAATCATTTACAGAGTTTTCTTTGTTAAGTATTATTGCAAGCGGTTCCATCAGAATTGGAACAAATTCATACTCTCGTCCCGATTCGATCAAAGATTTTCTTTGGCTTTCGGATGGTTCCGTAGAGAAAAGAATATCTATATCATTTCTGCATAGTAAACTGTATCCGTCACCGGTAGCTTCTTTGTACAGGGTGAATCCATTCCGATAACTTTCTTTGTCGTAAATGCTTTCAACAATTGTGGCAACTAGAGGATAAAAAGCACTGGTGGCTCTCATACGGAGTGTTTTATCTTTTACTTGAAAATCTGTCCTGAACTTTTTTAGAGCATTGCCTTCTCTAAAAGGGATAAATCTTCTGACATCTGTCTTGATGACAATATCTTTTTTATTGATCATTTTCGGAAATCCTCCTCTGATAAATGCGGACACGATCTTGACATGACCGGATAAGTTGTGTGGAGAAAGGGGTCCTCCCAATGCCGGTATATCTGCCTGGATCTCCCAATATATGGGTGGTTGTAAACTGGTGCTTAAGTGCTATAATCACATGTATATTGATGTGGTCATGATATTTTATTCAATTATAGCATTTTCCCTGATTTGTGGATATGGCTATTTGAATGTGTTGATTGCCGGGGTTGAGGGTGAATAATATATGAGGGAATTCCAATACACGCATTTTTATTCTCATGAATTTGATGCATATAATCTGCCTGGTTTTGTTCCGCAGATCATTGATAAAGACTATCTGAAAGATTTAGGTGTGGGGGTTACTCCATCTTCGGAAACTATGAAGCGACTGTTTGAAGGATCAGTTGTTTTTAAGAAAAGGTTTGAGGAAAGAACGTTGTTGCCGCTTTCGCGTGCAGTGCAAACGGACATAGTACCGGAAAAAGTTGCTACGGAGATACATAATTATACGGGACGCTGCCCAACACTTACATTTGAGATAAACCCCGTGAAGGGCTGCAATGTGGGATGCCAGTATTGTCTTGTTTCGGATGGTGTTCATGAACAGCAGATCAATATACTGGGAAATTATCATCTCTATGTTAGAAAACTGCTCTCGGAGATGAACGGGTCTTCGCAAAAAGAGGTGAGTTCTGAAGATATCAAGAGAAGAAATCAGCTTTTGGCTGAACTTGCTTCTGCGATAGAATCCGCGCCAGACAAAAAAACTGAGATTGAAAATAAGATCACTGAGATAAGTAGAGGGAAGAATTGGAACCATTTTTACTATTTTTCGCCTAAGACGGAAGCTCTTCAGGAAACTACGATCAAGACAGGAGTGGCACATCGGATCTTAAAAGAGTTTATCAGACATTTTGAGGAATACCCTGATTCCAATGCGAGGTTGTTTGTTGCTTCCAAAGCTGGTGTAAAGCATCTTCTATACGAATACGAAGGAGAGACTATTCTTGATCTGTTTGTCCGTCTAAAGGATAAAATGCAGTTCAACACAAGCGTTTCCATCATGCCGAACGAGCTCCGGAATATTCTTGAACCATATGCCGCTCCAATCGAGGAACGCATGAAGGCTGTTGATTTATGCCAACAAAACGGGATCCTTGCACAATCGGCACTTGTTCAGCCGATAATCTTGCCGTTCCTTACAGAAACCCAAATCAAAGAATTTTTCGACATGCTGAAGAAACACAACATAATAAATTATAAACCTGAATTTCTTACAGCGTGTATGGAGAATCTAGCTATGATCGGCCAGTATCTCGGTTACTTTGATAAAAATCTTGAAAGAGCACTTTATGATGACTACATCATGCCGTCGAATGCAGACCATAAGAAACAGCGGGGGAGAACAGCACCGGACAGAGCGCTATCAAAAGAGAGTATTACAAAAATGATGAACTACACGAAGAGCATAGGATTGACTACCAGTATTTGTTATTGGGTGAGAAATCAACTGAAGATTGGGAATGACGTGATCCCCGTCATTAACCAAAACGGCTTTCAGTGTTTGGGATACCAGTCTCAACTTTTTGACTTGAACAAAAAGTAGATCTGTTACCGGAACTGGTTTGCCAAGACAGAACAGACTGATAACAGATGACCTGTTAAGAAGGTTCTATATGCTAGAAGGTTTATCGAATAAAGCTCTTTTTGAAAAGATCCATTCGGATTATTTTCCATATTATCGTTCATGGTGCCATGATTTTCCTATCGTTGTTTCTACCAAGCGTGATCGAGAACTTGAAAGACTGCATGGTATCCTTTATCGAGCTTGCGAGTTTTATGTATATCATTATAGGGATTATTTGAATATCATTCCCTATTCGGATAAGGTTTTAGAGATTCTGGACTATTCTTCGCGGTTTCCTTTTCGAGCGGGCACCTTTCGGCCTGACTTTATTATAGACAAAAACGGCAAAATATTACTTTGTGAAATCACCTCGCGTTTCTTCGCAAATGGATATTTCATGTCATATTTCATGGAGCGGGTGGGTTCTGATATTGCTTTTGCTTCAGGACTTACTGATTACCGTTCTTACTTTGACGCTTTTTTTGACTATATGGCGGATATGTGCCAAGGTGATTCCGATGAGGGGATAAATAAACTGCTTGTTCTCAAAAGCGAAGACAAATCTGATTCCATAAAACTGTATGTACCGTTTTACCAAGCTCTTGGTTTGCAGGTGAATATTATCGAGGCAGGGAAAGTTGAAGAGAATATCGATCTTTTCAAAGACAGTATGATCGTCAGTGCACTAAATCAACAAGATCTGCTTTCTTTGTCTATAGATACACTAAAGAAATTGGCAGAGAATGGTATGCGGAATGACTTTCGGACGATTTTTTTGTTGCACGATAAACGGATGTTCAATCTCTTTTTTAGAGATGATTTCACAAGCAGATTTCTTGATCAGGAGCAGACTCGCTTTCTTCGTGATCATGTAATCAGGACAGCGATTCCAAGGGTTACAGGGCAGAACAATGATGGTCAAGTGCAGAGTAATGATGCGGAGCTTAATAAAGATGTCATCATGTGGGAAGATGCAAAAAAGAATAAAGACAGATACATTTTGAAACATCATTGTCTTGGAAAAAGTGAACAAGTATACGCTGGACCGCTTACGGATCAAGTTGAATGGGAGAGCTTGTTTGAATCCGGAAAAGTAAATGAAATGATACTTCAACCGTTTATTGAGCAAAGGATATATACCTCGACTTGGAAAGGTTGTGGAATGAAAGGGAAAACCACGCCGAATGAAGAAATATATCCGGTCTGTGAATCAGATGGTTATTCCGGATACACACTACGAGAATATGTTTCACCGTCTATCCTTTGTGTAGATGATAAGTATTTCGGTTGTGGGCTTTTTAGGACATCCTCCTGTGCAGTCATCAATCAGGGAGATGCGCATAAAATGGCTCCGTTACTTACCGATGAAATCGATAAGCTTGGAGAGTGTAACATTCTCTAAATTGACTTACAAGGTATCGTAAGTCAACATTGACACTTTGCCCCTAAGAATATAAACTAAAAGGCAAGTGAGCTCGAGCTCTCATTTTTTTCTACTTTTTCGAAAGCGATTTCGAAAAGGCATCCTTCTCCTCAAAAGATGAGGTTTCGAGCCGCTTTTCCCTGTCAGTAATACGCTTTTGCGTACGAAAAGATAAGATTTTGAAGAAGGAGTGTATGGAACTTATGAGTACACAAAACGAAACAAATGCAATTTCGGCCATCCGCGTTCTTTCTGCGGATATGATCCAGAAAGCAAATTCCGGTCACCCGGGTCTGCCGCTTGGCGCAGCAGCTATGGCTTACACGATCTGGGGAAAGGAGATGGCTTTTGACCCGAAGGATCCGAAGTGGATCAACAGAGATCGTTTCGTTCTCTCCGGTGGTCATGGTTCCGCTCTTTATTATTCTTTGCTGCACCTGTTTGGTGTAGGCGGTCTGTCGATCGAGGATCTCAAGCAGTTCAGACAGCTTGATTCCAAGACTCCGGGTCATCCTGAGTATGGTCATACAGCAGGTATCGATGCTACAACAGGTCCTCTGGGCGCCGGTCTTTCCATGGCAGTCGGTATGGCGGTTGCTGAGGCACACTTGGCAGAAACATTCAACAAGCCGGAATTCCCGGTAATCGACCATTACACATACGTTATGTGCGGTGACGGATGCCTTATGGAAGGTATTTCCGAAGAAGCACTTTCTCTTGCCGGTACACTTGGCCTGGAGAAACTTATCGTTCTTTACGACTCCAACAGCATCAGTATTGAAGGTTCCACAGACATCGCGTTCACAGAGAACGTTCGTGGACGTATGGAAGCTTGCGGTTTCCAGACACTCCTTGTTGAAGATGGTAATGATGTGGATGCTATTGCTAAGGCTATCGAGCTGGCTAAGGCAGAGAAGACGAAGCCTTCCTTTATCGAAGTAAGAACGATCATCGGTTATGGTTGTGAAGCCAAGCAGGGTACACCGTCTGCTCACGGTGAGCCGTTGGGTGAAGAGAATATCGCTAAGATGCGTGAGACACTGGGCTGGCCTTGTGCAGAGTCCTTCGTGGTACCTCAGGAGATCTACGATCATTATGCAGAGCTCGGTGCGAAGGGTACTGAAGCACATGCGAAGTGGGATGCCCTTTTCGCAGAGTATGCGAAGGCTTATCCGGATCTCAAGGCACTTTGGGACAAATACTTCAGCAATGATTATTCCGCTCTTCTTAACGATGAAGATCTGTGGACAGTAGACGATAAGCCGCAGGCTTCACGTGCTCTTGGCGGTAAGGTCCTTAACAAGCTGGCTGACCGTATCCCGAACCTCATCGGTGGTTCTGCCGACCTGGCTCCGTCCAACAAGTCCTACATGAACGGCAAGGGCGATTTCAGCAAGGCTGACCGTGCCGGAAGAAACATGCACTTTGGTGTACGTGAACTGGCTATGGCCGGTATCTCCAATGGTATCCTGCTCCATGGCGGTCTGCGTTCCTATTGCGCGACATTCTTCGTATTCAGTGATTACACCAAGCCGATGGCTCGTCTGTCCGCTTTGATGAATATCCCGCAGATCTTCATGTTCACACACGATAGTATCGGTGTTGGTGAAGACGGTCCGACACATGAGCCGGTCGAGCAGTTGACCATGCTCCGTTCTATGCCGAACTTCAACGTATGGCGTCCGTGCGATGCAACCGAGACAGTTGCATCCTGGGTAGCTGCAATCTCTTCCGAGAAGACACCATCTGCGCTGGTTCTTTCCAGACAGAATCTTATGCCGCTGACCACTTCCTCGAAGGAAGCGCTTAAGGGTGCTTACATCGTAGCGAAGGAGTCCAAGGAGACACCGGATGTGATCATCCTGGCTTCCGGGTCCGAAGTTGAACTCGGTATCAAGGCGAAAGATGTTCTTGCCGGCGAAGGTATTGATGCACGCGTAGTCAGCGTTCCGTGTCTGGATGTATTCCTTGCACAGGATAAAGCATACCGCGATTCCATCGTATTGCCTTCTGTTACGGCAAGAGTTGCTATTGAAGCCGGTTCTTCCTACTCTTGGGGCAAGCTTGTCGGCCTTGATGGTGCTTACATTACTATGGACACGTTCGGCGCCAGCGGTAAGCCGTCCATGCTCATGGAGAAGTACGGTTTCACAGTTGACAACGTGGTAAAGGCTTGCAAAGAAGTTGCTGCAAAGTGATCCGCTGACCGGTCCTTTGCCAAGCGAAGAAAAACATTTGAATAGTTAACGATTAGACTTAAGGAGAGACAATGGCAACGATCTATGACATAGCGAAGGCCTGCGGGCTTTCACCGGCTACAGTATCCAAAGCATTGTCCAATGCCAGCGACGTAAGTGCGGCGACACGGGAGCGTGTCCGTCGCACTGCTTCGGAGCTGGATTATGTGCCCAATGCCGGTGCGCGTGCACTGAGCCAGAGCCGTACCTGGTCGATCGGAGTATTGTGCCAGGATGCATCTCAGATGGGTCTCTGGCATTATCTTTTTGCCCAGGTCATCGAGAGCTTCAAGGATTATGTGGAACAGCACGGATACGATATCGTTTTTATCTCGAACAAAGTAGGTAATCTCGGACTGTCTTATCTCGGACACTGCCGTTACCGCCGTGTGGATGGAATTTTTATCGTGAATGCGGATCATGCGCAGAAGGATACCCGTGAGCTTATGGAGAGCTCGCTTCCGAAGATCGCCATCGATTTTGAGGATGACAATATCGGTTGTGTGAAGACCGATCCGGATGAAAGCATGCGCATGATCTACGATCATCTTTATAAGCTGGGACACAGAAATATCGTTTATTTGCATGGCGAAAGAGGAAAGTATATTACCGAATCCCGTATCCGTGCTTTGGAAAAAGCAGCTGCGGATATCGGGGATAAAGATGCAATGTTCCGCCTTTTCCCATCCCATTACTATTCGATCGAGGGTGGATATGATTCCATGAAGCACCTGCTTGTAGCGACTGAGGAAAGCCGTCCGACTGCTGTTATCGCAAGTGACGATTATTCCGCGATCGGTGTGATCGAGGCCATCCGTGATGCAGGACTTTCTTGCCCGAAAGACATCTCCGTCGTCGGTTTTGATGGCATTGAGATCACCCAGCGCACGAATCCGAAGCTGACTACGATCCGTCAGGATACGAAGGCGATCGGTGAAGCGGCAGCCAAGAATATCCTTGCCCAGATCAATGGCGAGAAAGTGGAGAAGACGATCGCGCTTTCTCCACAGCTGATCCTTGGAGAAAGCTGCATGGATCTGAATAAATAAATCACGCTTTTGGCTCGCGAGTGCTTTTGACAAATATTGATGAAATGAGGTACTGATATGGAAAAATATCTCAACCCGGATCTTTCGTTTCAAGAACGTGCGGAAGATCTGGCGGACAAGATGACTTTTGAAGAGCAGGTTCCGCAGTTGAGCTACGGTGCTCCGGCGATCGACCGTTTGGGTGTGCCGGCATATAACTGGTGGAACGAAGGTCTTCATGGTGTTGCCCGTTCCGGAACCGCGACGATGTTCCCGCAGGCAATTGGACTGGCGGCGATGTTCGATGATAAACTGCTGAATAAGGTGGCGAAGATCATTGCGACAGAGGCGCGTGCCAAGTATAACGCTTCAGCGAAGAAAGGCGATCGCGATATTTATAAGGGACTGACGCTTTGGAGCCCGAACATTAATATCTTCCGTGACCCGAGATGGGGAAGAGGTCATGAGACCTACGGTGAGGATCCGTATCTGACATCACGTCTGGGCGTGTCTTTTGTAAAAGGACTGCAGGGCGATGGTAAGTTTATGCTGGCGGCCGGTTGCGCGAAGCATTTTGCGGCGCATAGTGGTCCTGAGGCACTCCGCCATGAGTTTAATACCGTGGCTTCGAAAAAAGATCTGGCCGAGACTTATCTTCCGGCTTTCGAAGCTTTGATCAAGGAAGCGAAAGTCGAGGGCGTCATGGGTGCTTACACCCGGTTAAACGGCGAACCGACCTGCGCAAGCACATTCCTTATGGGCAAGCTGAAAGAGTGGGGCTTTAATGGCTATTTCGTTTCAGACTGCTGGGCGATCCGTGATTTTCATGAATCCCATCACATTACTAAAACTCCGACAGAATCCGCGGCAATGGCGATCAATGCCGGTTGCGATCTGAATTGCGGAAATACGTACATTCATATGCTTGAGGCAGAGAAGGAAGGCCTTGTTTCAAAAGAAACGATCCGCAATGCGGTGGTCCGTCTGATGCGTACCCGTATGCGTCTCGGTCTTTTCGAAGAGCATACTGAATTTGACGATATTCCTTACGATGTCGTAGCTTGCGATGCACACCGAAAAGTTTCCAAAGAGTGCGCGGAGAAGTCGATGGTGCTTCTGAAAAACGAAGGAATCCTGCCTCTTAAGAAAGACAACATCAAGTCGATCGCGGTCATCGGACCGAACAGTGACAGTATCGATGCGCTTCGTGGAAATTACTATGGTACTTCCGAGGCGCCTGTAACATTCCTGGAAGGCATCCGCAAAGAGGCGGGCGAGGGCATCCGTGTGTACTACGCGGAAGGCGCGAGCTTGAGTAAAGACCGTATCCAACCGCTGGCCCAGGCGGGCGATGGCCTGGCGGAAGCACAGATCCTGGCAGAGATGGCGGATGTGGTCGTGCTTTGCGTCGGCCTCGATGCAACACTCGAGGGTGAGCAGGGTGATACAGGTAATGCTTTTGATTCCGGCGACAAGAGAGATCTTCTCCTTCCGGAAGGCCAGCGTGCCCTGATCGAGAAGGTTCTGGCTGTCGGAAAACCGACGATCGTCGTACTTTCTGCCGGTAGCTCGATCAATCCTTTGTGTGAAAAAGCACAGGCTCTGATCCAGTCCTGGTATCCGGGTGAACTCGGTGGTGAAGCGCTGGGTGAGATCCTGTTCGGTAAAGTTTCTCCGTCCGGCAAGCTTCCGGTGACATTCTATGATAGTATCGAGGGAATTCCGGAATTTGCCGATTATTCCATGAAGAACAGAACCTACCGCTATACACGCGAAAATATTCTTTATCCGTTTGGATTCGGTCTCACATATTCCAATGTCGTCGCAACGGATGCTGTATATGACGCTTCAGAAGAAGAAGTCTCTGTGACAGTACAGAATAAGGGCAATGTAGATACAGAGGATGTCGTTCAGATTTATATCCGGAATACATCGTCTTCGCACGCTACACCTTATCCGAAGCTTTGCGGATTCGCACGCGTAGCGCTGGCGGTCGGAAGTGAGGAAACGATCCGCATCAAGATCAGCGACAGTGCTTTTACTGTAGTGGATGACGAAGGAAATGTAATCTCGGATGGTAACACATTTGATCTGTTTGCCGGAATAAGTCAGCCGGATCCGCTTAGCGAAAAGCTGACAGGTTCTTCCTGCATTCACGTTTCCGTAGTAAAATAAATGTTGTGCAAAGAGCACTCCATAAGTGGTTCATTAGGGTGAAAGACCCGAGAAAATAAATATTTAAGGAGATTCAATTATGAAATATCTTATCGGTATCGACATCGGAACATCCGGTACAAAGACCGCTTTGTTCTCTCAGGATGGAAAACTGGTAGCGGCACATACAGTGGAGTATCCGCTTTATCAGCCACAGAACGGCTATGCAGAGCAGGAGCCGGACGATTGGTGGAATGCAGCCAAGGAAGGCCTGAAGAAGGTTGTTGCGGATAGTGGCGTGAATAAAGATGATATCGCGGGTATCGGCCTTTCCGGTCAGATGCATGGTCTGGTCATGCTCGACAAGGACTGCAAGGTACTCCGTAAGTCCATCATCTGGTGCGACCAGAGAACTGCAAAAGAGTGCGAAGAGATCACTGAGAAAGTCGGCCTGGATAAGCTCATGGCAATCACGGCAAGCCCGGCTTTGACAGGTTTTACTGCTTCCAAGATCCTCTGGGTAAGAAACAATGAGCCGGAGATCTATGCACAGTGCGCACACATCCTCCTGCCGAAGGACTATGTACGCTTCAAGCTCACAGGCGAGTTCGCAACTGACGTTTCCGATGCTTCCGGTATGCAGCTTCTCGACATCAAGAACCGTAACTGGTCCGATGAAGTACTCGAGCTTCTCGACATCAAGAAGGAGTGGCTCGCAAAGGTTTACGAGTCCGTAGAAGTAAGTGGCCGTGTTACAGAAGAAATCGCTGCTGAAACAGGTCTTCCGGCTGGCATTCCGGTTGCTGCCGGTGCCGGTGACAATGCGGCTGCAGCTATCGGATGCGGTGTCGTAAAAGAGGGAACTGCTTTTGCTACACTTGGTACTTCCGGCGTTGTATTTGCTCATACAGATGATATGCAGGTCGATCCGAAGGGTCGTGTGCACACATTCTGTTCTGCTGTTCCGGGTGCTTGGCACGTAATGGGTGTTCATCAGGCTGCATGTCTGTCCCTGAAGTGGTTTAAGAATACTTGCTGTGATGCGGAAGTTATCGAGGCCGACAAGCGTGGCATCGATGTTTACCAGCTCCTTGACGAAATCGCAGCAGAGGTACCGATCGGTGCAAACCGTCTCTTGTATCTGCCTTACCTGATGGGTGAGAGAACACCTCATCTGGATCCGAATGCCCGTGGCGTATTCTTCGGTCTGTCCGCAATGCATGAGAGAAAAGATATGCTTCGTGCCGTTATGGAAGGCGTTGTATATGCACTCCGCGATTCTATCGATATCTTCAACAACCTCGGCGTCAAGATCGATTCCATGTATGCTTGCGGCGGCGGTTCCAAGAGTAAGTTCTGGAGACAGATGCTTGCAGACGTATTTGACTGCACAGTCAATACCTGCGCTTCCGACCAAGGCGGTGCGCTCGGCGCAGCACTTCTTGCTTCTGTAGCAGCTGGTGTATATCCGACGATCCAGGAAGCTTGCGGCGCGACGATCTTCTCCGCTTCCTCTATGGATGCCAGAGCAGACGTACATGCACAGTACGAGCCGTTCTACCAGATCTATAAGGATCTTTACGCTCCGATGGCTGAGAACTTTAAGAGACTGGCTAACGTATAACTATAGAGCTAATGAAGTTCCTGAAGTTATGCTAAACTAGAGACAGCTAAATATACCAAAGTTTATGATCGAGGATCTTCGTTCAAACGAAGATCCTCGATTTTTGTTTTTTCGTTGAATGAGGGCGATAGCAATTTCGCTTTGGCATATGGCCATGTTTTTTTTCTTCGTTGCCTGTTTTGGGTACGAATGTTAAGATTGATTTATAGAAAATTGATCGGAGGAAAGATTATGCAATATGAGATCAAGGGAGATCAACTTCCCGTAGTAGTTTGTACTTTGGAAGCCGGGGAGTCTATGATTACTGAGCGTGGAGCGATGAGCTGGATGACCTCCAATATGAGAATGGAAACACAGGCTACCGGCGGTTTTGGAAAGGCTTTCGGACGTATGTTTTCCGGCGAGTCTATGTTTCAGAATAAGTACACGGCAGAGGGCGGTACAGGATTGATTGCTTTTGCATCCAGTTTCCCTGGCGAGATCCGTGCATTGCAGATCGCTCCCGGCAATAATATCGTATGTCAGAAGAGTGCATTTTTGGCTGCTGAGCCGGGCGTGGAACTCTCGATTCATTTTAAGAAAAAACTTGGCGCCGGCTTCTTTGGTGGTGAAGGATTTATCATGCAGAAATTATCCGGTCAGGGACTTGCTTTTGTAGAGATTGACGGATCGTTGGTTGAGTACCAGCTTGAACCGGGTCAGACTATGCTTCTGGATACTGGTTATCTTGCCATGATGGATGAGTCAGTTCAGATGGATATCGAGATGGTGCATGGCATGAAGAATATTTTCCTCGGCGGTGAGGGTCTTTTCAATACGAAGGTGACCGGCCCCGGCCGTGTGTGGATCCAGACGATGCCACTTAGTGCCGTTGCAGGAATCATCGGTGCACGTCTTCCGGGACATGGCTGATCGGTCGGAAAGACTAGCCGGATATAGCGCGGAAGCTGTTCCAGGAAAAACAAAGATATACTTTTCAGAGAAAGCCTCAGGTCGACAGGATCGGAGGTTTTCTTTTGCGGTAGAAGTACTACGGTTGACTATTTAATCGGAAATGCTATAATATCGCGGGCGCGCGAAAAATCGTGCCTCTAATGTGGCCTGATTCAGATAAGGATTTGTGGAGTTGAAATGGAGAGGACAGAGCCTTCAAAATCAATAGCAGGATGGTGTCTTGCGTTCTTTAAGAAGAATACGGTGGTTTGTATTGCCGCGCTTCTGGCCATCGTTACATCCTTTTTCGTTCCGCCGGATAAAGCGTATCTCGGGTATTTCGATCTTCGCACATTGACGTGCCTGTTTCTGACACTTGCCGTGATCTGCGCGCTCAAAGATATCAGTTTCTTCAGTATCGTTGCGCAAAGGATCGTCGTGACAACGGGAAACCTGAGGATATTGGCTTTAGCCTTAGTCTATATCACATTTATCGGCTCGATGCTGATCGCAAACGATATGGCCTTGATCACGTTCTTGCCGCTTGGTTATTTCGCTCTTTCTGTAACCAAAAATGAAGAGAAGATGGCGTACATCTTTATCCTTCAGAATATATCCGCCAATCTCGGCGGCATGCTGACACCGTTCGGAAACCCGCAGAATCTTTTCTTATACTCTTATTTCGGCATCCCGACGGGAGAGTTCACAAAGATCATGTTTCCTCCGTTTCTTCTGGCTATCGCGATGCTCACTGCGGCCTGCTTCCTGATCCCGCGGACCCCGCTGGTGATCAAGGACGATTCCGGCCGGACGCTGAATAAGAAGCGCACGACACTGTATCTGGTGCTTTTCGCGTTCTCGCTGCTGATCGTATTCAGACTGATTCCGTACTGGGTAGGTCTTCTGATCATACCGGTCATTCTTTTCTTCGCAGACAAAAAAGTCTTTGGCGAGATCGACTGGGGACTTCTGGCAACATTTTCATTGTTCTTTGTTTTTTCCGGAAATATGGCGAGGATCCCGGCTGTGCAGAACTTTGTCAGCCATCTCCTTGGCCGTAGCACTCTCCTCGTGAGTATTGCTTCTTGTCAGGTGATCAGTAATGTTCCTTCTGCGATCCTGCTTTCCAGATTTACGAATAACTATCACGCGTTGCTTCTGGGCGTGAATATCGGTGGTACAGGAACGCTGATATCCTCTTTGGCAAGTCTTATTACCTTTAGCCACTACCGTAACCTGCGCCCCGGACATACGAAACAGTATCTGTTGCTTTTTACACTTATGAATGTGATCTTTCTGGCCGTTATGGCAACAGCGGCGTGGTTCTTCTTTTAAGAACAGATCAGAAAGTGTATAATTTGACGAGGAGGTTCGCCATCATGGACAAGCGCATTATCACAATCGGGCGTGAATTTGGAAGCGGAGGCCGCGAGATCGGCATCAAGCTTTCCGAGAAACTGGGCATTCCTTTTTATGACAAAGAACTGATTACGTTGGCGGCGAAAGCCGGGGGAATCGATCCTAAACTGATCGAACGAAACGAAGAGGGTGCACACCGTATCTCGGACAAGGGAAGAGGCAGAATGTCATTTTTCTCATTGTCTTATACACCGGATTTTTCCGATGCGATCTACCTGCAACAGTGCCGTGTGATCAAGGAACTGGCCGAACAGGGTCCTTGTGTGATCGTAGGAAGATGTGCAGATTATGTGTTGCGAAATGAAGGCAGTATCAATGTTTTCATCGCGGCCAGCATGCCGTTTAAGATTGCGCGTAAGCGGAAAGTAGCGGTTGAGAAAGCTGATTATACGGATGAGCAGATGGAGCGCTACATTAACGATATGAATGCGGCGCGTGCGAACTACTATAATCACTATACGAACCAGAAGTGGGGAAACAGTTCCACCTATCACTTGTGCGTACACTCGGATCTGGTGGATGTGGACGGCTCGGTGGAGACGATCCTGACATATTTAAACAGCTTGAAGTAAAGGAGCACTTATGAAGACGAAAGTATTTATTGACGGAAGTGAAGGCACAACAGGACTTCGGATTTTTGAAAGATTTCAGGGAAGAGACGATATCGAGATCTTAAAGATCGATCCGGAACTTCGAAAAGATCCGGAGGAAAGAAGAAAACTGATCAATTCTTCGGACATCACTTTCCTCTGCCTTCCGGATGCAGCGGCAATCGAGGCTGTCAGTCTGGTCGACCCGGATAACGATCATGTGGTGATCATTGACGCATCGACAGCACACCGCACATTGCCGGAATGGGCTTACGGGTTCCCGGAACTTTCCGATTCCCATCGATCCGCGCTCCTTCACGGAAACCGCATCGCAGTACCGGGATGCTATGCTTCCGGTTTCGTATCACTTGTGTACCCGATGGTCGTAAGCGGAATACTACCGAAAGATTACCCGGTAAGTGCTTTTGCATTGTCAGGATACAGTGGTGCAGGCAAAAAGACTATTGCTGTCTATGAGAGCAGCGACCGTCCGAAGGAGTTCTCGTCCGGACGTGAATATGCGCTTGCACAGCAGCACAAGCATCTTAAGGAGATGCAGGCGGTCACGGGTATTGCACGTACACCTTTGTTTTCTCCGATCATTGACGATTACTATAGCGGAATGGTCGTTTCCGTGCCGCTTTATACCGATATGCTCGGCGTGATGCAGACACCTTCTGAACTTCTTGCGTTCTTCCGTGAGTACTATAAAGACCAGAAGTTTATCAAGGTGGCAGAAGACGACGACGAGACGGCGGCAAGCGGTTTCCTCGCGGGCAATCAGCTTTCAGGCTGGGATGGCTTGAAGATCTACGTAACAGGAAATGAAGACCGCATCGTCGTTTCTTCTCAGTTCGACAATCTGGGCAAGGGTGCTTCCGGAGCGGCAATCGAGTGCATGAATATCCGTCTTGGCTGTGATGAGGCTAAAGGATTGAATCTTTGATTTCGTCTTTCGTACAAACAGCCCGATGGGAAAATCAGAGTAAAACTATAAACGAGGCGATTCTGCAATTAATGAATCGCCTCTTTTTTCGCCACCTCCCCAAAATGAAAAAGAATTTGCTAATCCGCAAATGATATGGTTTTAACGTGCTTTCTTCTATGATATATTCATGATGGTATATTCGTTTGCTTCTGATATGAAGATAATCGTGTGAGGGTAAGTATATGAAGAAAAAGGTTGTATCGCTAGTTTGCGGATTGGCTGCCGTTTCGGCTGCAGTGCTCGTGACATGGAGTGGATCCGGATCGACCGTGCGGGCAGCTGTCAATGCCGACGGCTCGGTAACGATCAATACGGAAAATTTCCCGGATGAAGTATTTCGGACCAAAGTTTCTGAGTTCAATAAAGACGGGGACAAAGTGCTTTCAAAGACAGAACTCGAATCGGTAACCAGGATCATTATGCCTGAATCGTCTGTCAGTGATCTTACCGGTATTGAGTATTTTACGGAGTTGCGCACTCTTGATGTAACCGGAAATCAACTTACGAAATTGGATCTTACCAGAAATACAAAACTTATCGTTTTGGATTGTGGCG
Source organism: Clostridiales bacterium (assembly GCA_017513085.1). Lineage (GTDB taxonomy): Bacteria > Bacillota > Clostridia > Saccharofermentanales > Saccharofermentanaceae > Scatonaster. The sequence goes on from JAFWDK010000009.1 coordinate 42,723, forward strand.
AAAACCAACTGACTGAATTGAACATCACGGGTCTTGCCGGATTGACTTATCTGGAATGTCAGTATAATGAGCTTACATCATTAGATGTATCTACAAATACGGATCTGTATAGTATCAATTGTTCGTGTAATCAGTTTGCAACGCTGAAAATTACAAGTGCTCTTCCTAATTTGCACGAACTTAATTGTAGTGGTGAACGGACCGGGACGAATTATGCTAAATTATCAGAATTAACGCTGACCGGTGCAACCGAACTTACGGATTTGAAGTGCTCGTATAATAACTTAAAAACGTTAACGCTTACCAAAAATACGAAACTTGAGAAACTGGTTTGTGATTCTTTTCAAGGCACGATCCTGTCGATTACAACTAACACTTCTCTTACAGAACTATCTTGTTCCAATTCAAATTTGATGACGATCAACTTCCCGAAAGACAAAAGCAAATTGAAGACGCTTAATGTTTCCCAAAACAATCTTTCTGCATTGGATCTATCAGGAGCATCGTCATTAGAAAAGCTGGATTGTTGTAAGAATCCTTCGCTTGCTACTTTGACTCTGACCGGATGTTCCTCTCTTGCTTATGTAGATGTGCAATCGTGCTTTTTGTCGACATTGGACATTTCTTCATGTGTGAATCTGGAAACACTGTATTGCCAGGACAATGAGATTTCCAAACTGGATTTGTCCGGTAAGACCGAACTCACATATTTTCGTTGCTATAATAATCAGATCAAAACACTGAACCTTACATCTTGCTCGAAATTGTATATGATCGAGTGCGAAAAAAATGAGCTTTCGTCTTTGGATCTTTCAAAATGTGTGAATATTTCGAGTGTAGAGTGCCAACGCAATCAGTTGACTTCACTTAAGCTTCCTAAGACAGAAAGGCTATACGAAGTCCGTTGCTTTCAAAACAATCTGACCTCGCTGGACGTGTCGAATATGCCTAAGCTGGGCAAACTGGATTGTGACAGTAATCAGTTGATTTCGTTGAATGTCAGTGGGAGTGAGATGCTCAAGGAGCTAGATTGCAGCTACAACGATAAGCTTACTTCTCTTGATGTTTCTACTTGCACTTCACTACGTGAGCTCTACTGCTTCATGTGCGGATTGACCTCGTTGAAAGTGAAGGGGGCAAATGCTCTTGAAAAAATCAGTTGTGGAAATAACAAACTCACACAACTGGATGTATCCGATCTTGCTTCGCTAAAAGAACTGATGTGTGCGCAAAACGATTTGGAAAAACTAACGATTTCCGGTGCAGGTTCACTGCAGACGATCTCGTGCTATGAAAACGAGTTGACTTCGTTAGCCGTGTCGAATCATTCTTCGTTGAAAGTAGTGGATTGTTACGATAATTTCATAGAAACACTAAATCTGGATGGTTGCCCGATCTTGCTCTCTTGTGCTAAGGGAACGTATAAGCGAGAAAGTATATATGTTTTTAGTCATGGTGATATCCAGGTTAAGAATTATACAACAGATACGACCGGTAATAGTTATCCAAGTGAGAGAATCGTCTGTGATCTTATGACTGACTTGATTTCTTCGGGACTGACGCCTACTCCGGTTCCGGCGGCGCCTTCTTCTGATGCTGTGCTGATCAACGAAAGGAATTTCCCGGATCCTTGCTTCCGTCTATATATGAAGAAGCAAGTATTCGATAAGAACAAAAACGGTGGATTGGAACCGGAGGAAGTACAGGCCGTCACTTCAATCGTGTGTGATATGGAAGGATGGCAATCTTTGAAGGGAATCGAATATTTTCCGAATCTGAAGATTCTTGATATCTCAAATTGTCAGGTCACCTCTGTCGATATCAGCCATAATACAAAACTCACGAACCTGTATATCTATAGTACTGATATATCTAAGCTGGATTTGAGTAATAATGGTGAGTTGAGATATCTTGAGTGCGTTAATACTAAGATAGCCAATCTGGATCTGAGTAGGAATCCGAAACTTATCTTTGTGGTTATGTACGGCAATCTGATGCACGAACTGAATATTTACCATTGTCCTTATCTTGTTGAATTAGTCAATACAACTGAGCGGCAGGAAGATGACGAGTATGGTGTGGAGATGTATTTCTATTCCGGCCGTACAAGCGGTGGTGAAAGTGAGCTTTCGTATGAGAAGAATTTGCAGATCGTGTTGACCCAACCGACACCGACACCGGTTACCCAGAAAACGGTGGAGATCGGTAAGAGCTTCCAGTACCAAGTCTCTGGTGTTTCGGCATCGAACATCAAGTGGTCTGTCGGAAATACATCTGTCGCCATGGTTGATTCTACTGGTAAAGTAACAGGTAAGAGTTTCGGAAATACATATCTGCACGTGGAACTTCCGAACGGCACGACGATCAAGTGCCTGGTGAAGGTAGTGTATCCGACTCTCAAGATCAACTATACAGAAAAGACGTTACATATTAACCAGGCATTCCAGTTTGTTGACTCAGGCGCGGCGGGACAGAAGATAACCTGGTCGGTGGGTAACACTTCGGTGGCAAGTGTGGATCAGAACGGAAAGGTGACCGGTAAGAAAGCGGCGAATACATACCTCTACGCGAAGAGCGCAGACGGGCGCGTGGCCAAGTGTCTTGTTAAGGTCATCGATCCGGGCACGCTGGGCATTAACTATACGGAGAAGACGGTCTACCTGTGTCAGAGCTTCACGTTTACGGCGAAGAATAAAGGCATTCTTTCGGTGAACTGGTCTGTAGGAAATACTGCGGTTGCGACTGTTGACTCAACAGGTAAGGTGACCGCAAAGAGTGTAGGTAACACCTACCTGTATGCGAAGACAGAAGACGGGCGTTCGGCAAGATGTCTGGTGAAGGTCGTTGATCCGGGTCCGCTCAGCATTACTTATACGGAAAAGACGATTAAGGTCGGCGCGACGTTCCAGTTCACGGCGAAGAATCCGGCAGGACAGACAGTTTCCTGGAAAGTCGGGAACACCTCCGTCGCAACTGTCGACGCTTCCGGCAAAGTTACCGGCAAGAGCGTCGCCAACACCTGGCTGTATGCGAGCACGCCGGACGGTCGCGAAGTGCGCTGCCTATTGAAAATTGTTGCTTGATGGGGAGAGATATGAAAGAGTAGAAAAATTCCGGTAAGAAACAGGCATTAGCGATCACACAGGCGGCGTACTTTCCGTGAAGCGCGATGAGAGATTTGGCCGCCGCCTTCTATTAGGAATTATCATCTTTATAATCTTAAACCGTGCCAAATCAGGACGCCTAACGTCCTGATTTTTTTGTCACACAAGTCATGAGAATTTTATACTTTACTCGGAGAATTTCTGCCTCGCGACAGAATCCGGTCACGTTATGGAAATAACGTATCGGAGGTGACTTTATGAGTCGAGCTGTTGAAAAGAAATGTTTTCAGGCGGAGCAGATGTATTCTGGGGAGCATGATATGATTCAGAAGAATGATTTTGCCAAATATATTCGTGAGAAAAGGCGTGAATACAATGAGATGCACCAGCAACAGCTGAGCACACGCAAAATAGCTCATATCCTCGGAATGTGTGAAAGTTCTTTTCCCAAAGTACTGAATCGAGAAAGACCGACGAAGCATCGGGATGTGATCATTGCGATCTGCGTCGTGCTGGAACTCCTTCCCGGAGAAGTGTCGGAAGCACTGCGGCTTTATAATATGCCGGAACTGGAAGACCAGAGAAAGCTGTCCGGCGAAGAGGTCGACCGGGACAGGTTCCTTTCGAGGATCATGATCAGCGGGAATTCGAAGAAACAGGTCGTCTCGGTGCAAATTGTGGATGCGCAGCTGAAGGCGGCGGGATTCCGGCCGCTGATGATCGAACCCAAAGCGGAAATGCAGACGGGACAGGATATGTCCCGTTTTTGTTGAATCGGTAAAAATTTCATTCCTATACTCGAATTAGAAGACTGATTCGAAATGGGGTGAGATCATGAAAAAGATGTTGATAATTCTTATGTGTGCTGTGTTGGTACTGCCTTCCTTTGCTTGTTCCAAGACGAAAGAGACAGAGCATGTTCACCAATGGAGCGAGGCAGATTGTGTTTCCCCGAAAAAATGTGATCTTTGTGGTGAAACACAGGGAAAAGCACTGGGCCATAAATGGGAAGAGGCAAAATGTGATTCTCCAAAGACGTGTTCAGTTTGCGGAGAAACAGAAGGAGCGGCACTTGGTCACAAGTGGGATGAAGCAACGTGTACTTCACCGAAAACGTGCTCAGTCTGCGGAGCGACAGAGGGGGATGCTCTCGGTCATAAGTGGGTTGAAGCAACATGTGATACGCCTAAGACTTGCTCCGTTTGCGGCGAAACTGAAGGCGAAAAACTGGGACACAAAGTAGATGCCTGGGAACTGGTAAAAGATGCCACGTGTGCCGAAGAAGGTAGCGAGAAAGGAGTCTGCACGCGGTGCGGAAAGGAACAGACCCGCACGCTTGACTTGCTTGCACATGACTTCGGAGACTGGAAGACGACAGAAAAAGCGTCTTGTACTCAAGAAGGAAAAGAAGTTCGCGTTTGCAAAGTTTGCGGTGCTGAAGAAGAATCAAAGATCGACAAACTGGATCATGTTGAAAGCGATTGGAGTATTGAAGAAGAAGCAACATATACTGATAGCGGAGTGCGAGTCAAGAAATGTAAAGTCTGTGGTGAAGAGTTGGTTCGAGAAACGTATTCTTTGGCTAAAGACGAGAAGAGCGAGTGGCTGCGAAGAAACTGTAAGACGGGACTTTACAAGAGCTTGGAGAGAACACCGGACGATTATGAAGGTGAGTATGTAAAGTTTACCTGCAAAGTGCGTCAGGTTTGTCATGAGGCGACCTCTTCGAGTGAGTATTCTCAGTATCGCATGGCGACATCCGGTAGTTATGACAATGTAATCTACGCAGTGATCGATAATTACGGTGCGAAATCCAGAATCCTCGAAGATGATAAAATTACTGTGTATGGTATCTCAGGTGGCCTTTACTCTTACACGACAGTTAGAGGAGACAAGGTTACGATTCCGCTGGTATATGTGATTGAGTGGGAATAACGGCAGAAGCACTTCATCCTTGACTTTTCCATACGGCAAGCGTACAATCAAAATCTGCAATGAAGGTGCGTAAGTAGTTTTTGCCTATACCTGTGAGAAGAGAGTCACGTCACCGGCTGAGAGCGTGATGACAGAGGGAAAAGATGAATTTCAACACTGGAGCGGTCTGACGAAGGTGAGTTCTCACAGATAAGCAGATGCAGGCGCAGCATTACGGCGCGATAAAGAGCGGGAAGCATAGAAACGATGCTTTTTCGAACATGGGTGGTACCGCGAAGGTGCGAAATAAAGCGAATTCGTCCCATGGCAATAGAAATGTTGCCATGGGATTTTTGTATTCCGGGCAAAGAAAGTTAGTAATAGATAACAAAGCAGGAGGAAAGTATGGCGGAACTGAGTGAATTGAATGAAAAACTGTCGCAGATCCGAAACGAGATCGAGAGTGATCTTTCCGGCATTACAAGCTCAAAGGGTGTGTATGAATACCGTAAGAGCGTAATGGATGCTAAGGAAGGAAAGATCGGATCCCTCATGAAGGAAATGGGTAAGATCCCGAAGGAGCAGAAAGCCGATTACGGTAAGATGGTCAACGAGATCAAGAACTGGGCACAGGAGAAGTTTGATGAGCTGGATGCCAAGTTCAAGGAGCAGGAGAGAAAAGCCCGCTATGAGGCGGAGAGCATCGATATTACACTTCCGGAGAAAAAGCAGAAGAAGGGTAAGCTCCATCCGAATACACAGGTCAGAAATCAGATCGTGGATATCTTTGGTTCCATGGGTTTCCAGATCTATGAAGGAAACGAGATCGAGACGGATTACTATAACTTCACGGCTCTCAATATTCCGCAGGATCATCCGGCTAGAGATATGCAGGATACATTCTACCTGAGCCCGGAGTTCCTGCTCCGTACGCAGACATCTGCCGGCCAGATCCATGTCATGGAATCACAGAAGCCGCCGATCAAGATCATCTCTCCAGGTAAAGTATTCCGCTCCGACGACGATGCGACACACTCTCCGATGTTCTCCCAGATGGAAGGACTTGTTGTGGATAAAGGCATCACGCTTTGTGATCTGCAGGGTATGCTCGATGTGTTCGTTAAGAAGATCTTCGGCGAGGAGACAAGAACACGTCTTCGTCCTTCTTACTTCCCGTTTACAGAGCCTTCAGTAGAAGTGGACGTAAGCTGTTTCCAGTGTGGCGGTAAAGGCTGCAAGCTCTGTAAAGGAACAGGCTGGATCGAAGTTCTGGGTGCCGGCGTGGTCAATAAGAAAGTGCTTGAGGGCTGCGGCATCGATAGCAATGTCTATAGTGGTCTGGCTTTCGGTATCGGTATTGACCGGATCGCGATGCTTAAGTACGGCATTAACAACATCAAGATGCTTTTCGAATCGGACCTTCGCGTCCTCGATCAGATCGACGATTGAGATAGGAGGAAAGAAATATGTTAGTACCACTTAGTTGGCTTAAAGATTATGTCGATATCGACGTTACCCCGGATGTGCTAGAGGAGAAGCTTTTCTCCTGCGGTTTCGAGGTGGAAGAAAAATACGAAGTCGGCCATGATATCAGTAATGTTGTGGTAGGCGAAGTCAAGACTTGCGAGGCAATCGAGGGCACACACCTGCATCTTTGTCAGGTCGATGCCGGAGAACATGGTACTCTGCAGATCTGCTGCGGTGCAGACAATGTAAGAGCCGGCGGCAAGTACCCGCTCGCATTGATTGGCGCACAGGTCTATGCTACGGCAAAAGATCACGTTACGGTTGAAGGCGTCATGACCATTGGTCAGGGCAAACTCAGAGGATACGATTCCTATGGCATGCTTTGCTCCGGCGTGGAGATCGGTGTCACCGAGGATATGTTCCCGGGTGCCGGATATAACGGCCTTCTGGTCCTTCCGGAAGATTCTGTTCCGGGTGCGGATGTCAAGCCGATCCTGGGTCTGGATGACTATATCTTCGATGTTTCCATCACGGCAAACCGCCCGGATTGTCAGAGCATCTTCGGTATTGCAAGAGAAGTTGCCGCTGTTCTCGGTAAGCCGATCAAGGAACCGGCTCTCGACTACACGGAGTCCGATGTGACGATTCCTTTCAATATTCGTGTTTCCGCTCCGGACCTTTGTCCGAGATACATCGGTCACTATGTTTCCGATGTCAAGATCGAAGAATCTCCGGTCTGGATGAAACGCCGTCTTGCTCTTGTCGGCTGCTCCGCGATCTCTAATGTTGTCGACATTACCAATTATGTTCTAAAAGAACTCGGCCAGCCGATGCATGCTTTCGATTTCTCGTATCTCGAGGGTGGTGAGATCCATGTGCGTCGTGCCGAGGAGGGCGAGAAGATCGTTACTCTGGATGAAAAAGAGTTCGCACTTACTTCGGATAATCTGGTCATTTGTGATGGCAAGAAGCCGGTTGCTTTGGCCGGCATTATGGGTGGTCTCAACTCCGAGATACTTGATACGACTTCTGCTGTTATGTTTGAAGCGGCAAAGTTTGCACACGATAACATCCGAAAAAGTTCCAAAGCTTTGGGTCAGGTTTCGGATTCCAGTATGCGTTTCTCAAAGGGCGTGGATGAGTATACTACCGTTATGGCCATGAAACGTGCACTGCACCTGATGGAAGAACTCGGTTGCGGTAAGGTAAGCAAGACACACTTCGACATCAACACCGGAAATTCGGTCGAGCCGAAGAAGATGACTGTCAGCGTGAAGCAGGTCAATGGTGTTTTGGGCATCACGGTACCGGACGAGGAGATCGTACGGATCCTGACGAACCTGAATTTCGCACCGGAACTCAATGGTGATGAATTAACGATCGCCATCCCGGGATACCGTGTGGATATGGAATCCTATCAGGATGTAGCCGAAGAAGTGATCCGTATGTATGGCTATGACCATATCGTGCCGACATTTATTCCGACGGCACAGGTCACCAGTGGCGGAAACAACCTCAAGCAGAGATCCGAACTTAAGATCAAGCAGGCACTTTGTGCTGCCGGTGCATGTGAAGGCGTACATTATTCGTTTTTCTCACCATCGGATTTCGATCTTCTGAAGCTTCCGGAAGATGCCCCTGAGCGCTTCGCCATTAAGATCCTGAATCCGATCAACATCGATCTTTCCTTGATGAGAACAACACTGGTTCCGCAGATGATCACTTCGATGGCCAGAAACCAGAAGAGAGGAATCCTCTCCGGCCGCATCTACGAGATGGGCAACAAGTTCCTGCCGAAGAGCCTCCCGCTCACAGAGTATCCGGATGAGCGCGAGACGATCTGCATCGGTGTATTCGGTGAGGATGAAGATTTCTATTCGCTCAAAGGAATGGTTTCCGTGATCGCGGATGCTCTGGATGTGAAGTTTGATTATGAGAAGGATACCAAGACTTTCCTGCATCCGGGAAGAACGGCCAAAGTTCTCTGCGATGGCGAAGATGTCGGATTCCTTGGTCAGGTCCTCTATGAGATCTGCGATGAACTCGACATGCGTGTACCGGCTTATGTTGCGGAGATCGACCTCAGAAAACTTTCCAAGTACTACGGAAAAGAGAGAAAATTCATTCCGCTTCCGAAGTTCCTGGAAGAAAAGAGAGACTTCTGCTTCGTAATGGACAAAGCTGTAACCTGTGCACAAGTGGAGAAGGAAATCGCTTCATCCTGCGAATATATCACCAAGATCGAACTCTTCGACATTTATGAGGGCGCACAGCTTGGCGATAATAAGAAGAGTCTGGCATTCAGCGTGGTATTCACACCGAAGGAAGAAGAGTTCAAACCAGAGGTGATCGACGGATTCGTGAATACGATCCTTGCTAACCTCAAAGAGAAGTACGGCATCACGCTTCGCGCATGATCCGTATGGCGCGGTCGAGTTTCTTTATATAATACTCGCGCTCCCATTCATATTGAAAACCTTGGAAGTCGAGGATGTGTCGGCGACATGACGCCAGCGCTTCTTCGGCTTCTTCATTTTGAGTAAGGAGAAGGATCTTAGCCTGCGTGATCTCAAGGAGCAGACGGTTTTTCGGGAAGATGTCGCACCACTCGCGTAATCTTTTTATATAGATATCCTCGTATTCGGCGTCTTTGGAAAAAGCACACAGCACGGCACTGTTGGAGTAGAAATCTCCTGAGATCTTGGACCGGACAGGATTTTTCATGAAACGGTCAAGGAATTTCTTGTTTTCGGAATAGATCTCCAGTGCTTTTTGAAACTTGCCCTCTTCCATGAACAGCATGATCCTGCAGTGTAGAAGCTGTCCCTTGGTAATGTCGTCGAGGATCGAGCCGGGAGTGATCGGGTCGAGGCACTCTTTTGCTTCCTCGTATCTTTCCAGTTCAGTGTAGATCTCGCATAGCGTGAAGAGATTGTCGTTGTTTTTCTTCGGGAATCTCGATGTGAAAGCATCCAGGTATTCCTGACAGTAGCATCCCTTGGCCTGATAGATCGAGGACAGACTATTGTCGTCTTCTTTCGTGTTGTTTTCTTTCTTTCGGAACAAGTCAAAAAATGCCATATCAGAACTCCTTGCAAGTACTTTTGCGAAAGGGGAAAGATGCCCGCCTCCCATACGCATATCCAGTATAGGCGAAGTTGTGGTTTTGCTCAATATTGGTATATAATACTTGCGGAAAAGGAGATGGGATTGGCATGAATCACGGAAGAGTTTCAAAGCTGAGAATACTTGCTTTGTTGATCGTCGGCGCTCTTTTGTTGCCGATGGCAGCATGCAAAGGAAAAAATAATAGCGAGCTTCGGCGCAAGTGTGAAGGCGCAGTCGAAGATTATTTCGAATATCTTAAGAGAGGAAAGAATGAGAAGCTTTCCAGGTACATTGATCCTTCCGAGGATAAATTCCAGCAACTGGATGATTCGGAACAAAGCAAAGTCTTTTTGATCTACCAGAAGACGATCACATATGAGATCGACACGGTGTCTTTGGATGGAAATGATGCGGTCGTAAAAGTCTATACGACCGTTCGTGATGCAACCGATGTTAACCGGACACTTGGTTCTGCGCCAACGGCAAGTGATGTGGAAGAAGCGGTCGATAAGATCAGTGCTTCGATCAATAAAACATTGGAGCTGGAATTGACTTATGATAAATCGTCCGAACGGTTTCAACTGCTTTCTTCCGATGACATCTACAACATGATCGATAAGCAGGCCTCGAAGATCTATGATAAGCTCACCAAAGGGGAGAAGACGGACGGCTCGGATTATGCGGATGAATTTGCCAGGGCACTTCAGCAGTTTGATCTGAAGTATATTTCGTCGCATACTGATCTTCAGATCGACGGAGACTATGATACTGATAATCAGCAGGAATTCTACAAGATCGAGATGAATACGCTTCAGTATTCTTATACCGTTAACGATTCTTCCGCCGACTATACTGTGGTCACATTTCATTTTTCGAAAAAGAATGGTGAAGAGGCATTTGAAAGCGTCATGAGTGATAAGTCTGCGATCTGTGAACTGATAACACCATATGTTCAGGCTGTCGTGAAAGGGGAGGATTTCGATACACCGAGATTTAATATATTTTCATATCTGGATGTGAATGCGATTTGCGATAATTTTGCTACGGCGTTGAATTTGACATCTACTGTCAATTGCGATGTTCAATGCAAGATTACCTATAATGGTAAAAATGGCGCCAAATATGAATTTGAAGATGATCTGGATGGTGTTCTTCCGGCTAAAGATTGCATGGATTTCATGCCTGATTATTCGATAGATGAACAAAATGAAATGTTTCAGGGCGCGTCGAAGAATGCTCTGGAAGCCGGCCTGATCTCTGAGAAAGACTATAATGATCTTGTCAAAACTTTTTCTGCCTATCCACTTTCGGATGAGCAAGTCCAGGACATCCTTACCAAGCATGGCCTGACCCAGGAGCAGAACACAGTTGTTTCCGATCCGAGTATGTACTTCAGCAATGGAGAGGATATTATGGTGAATATTGAGGTATGTGATTCTTTTGAAGACGCGTATGAAAAGATGGTTGAGTATATCGAAGATGCCAAAAATGATTTTAGAAATGGTGATGCTTCCGGAAAGATAGAAGGCGGCCCGTTAGACTTGGATGTCTTTGCAAATGTAAACGGAGAAGAAGTAAGGATCTTCGGATGTGTCATCCAAAACAGGGTCTATGTCCTGCAATTGCTTGGCGGACGGACTGGGGAAGAAGTGAATGAATTTGAGGCTCTGCTCGAAGAACTCAAACTCGTTGCTTGAATTTTTCAGTATGCAAAGATAAACTTTTAAGTAGTAGAACAAATTGCTTTGAAATGAAGGAGGACTCTTATGAATTGTATCAATTGCGGTAACCCGGTAAGAGAAGGGGACGTTTTTTGCATGAATTGCGGTTTTAAGCTTGCAGATGCAGCTGCGGCGGCACCGGTAGAAACGACACAGGTTCCGGAAACGCCTGTATATGAAGCACCTGCTGCGCCTGTAGCCGAAGCGCCGGCTTTTGAAGCACCGGTGGCACCTGTAGCGGAGACTCCTGCTTTTGAAGCACCGGTTGCTCCTGTCGCCGAAGCTCCTGCTTTCGAAGCACCGGTTGCTCCTGTCGCCGAAGCTCCTGCCTTTGAGGCACCTGCTGCACCGGTCGCGGAAGCGCCTGCTTTTGAAGCACCGGCATATGAGGCACCTGCAGCTCCTGTAGCCGAAGCACCTGCCTCTGAAGCGCCGGCATATGAAGCACCTGCAGCTCCTGTAGCCGAAGCACCCGCCTTTGAGGCGCCTGTTGCGGAACCAGCATCTGCAAATACTTTTGACGCGGCAGCTGTAGCGGCTCCGGTTGCGGCAGTAGCAGCAGCTCCGATCGCAGCTATGGAAGATGCTCTTCCTGAACCGCCGCCGTTCCAGCCATCTCAGCCGGTTCAGCCGGAATTTGCAGAAGGCACTGCCTCTACACCTATCAATGATGCTTCCGCTTATCCGAATCAGTTCGCAGGCGGAGGAGCCGGCCCGGTACCTGGCGCTGAAGCTCCTTCGGCGGCCAAGAGTGCGGCGGATGAGCTTTTCACCAGAAAGGAATGGAAAGATTCCCGCGTGAACAATGGTGGCATCGTCAACCAGGGTCCGAAGAAGTTCTGATGAAGGATCAATAAGGAATACGAGGAACTGTTTTTTGCAAAAGAACAGTTCCTTTTTTTATTTTATGAAGTGGACATTACCGTCAGAAAATGTATAATTATTGAAAGAGCTTTTATGCGTTTTTGGAGGATATATAGATGAAAACATGTCCGAGATGTAATCAGACGATGGACGATTCGTTTACATTGTGCGGATCTTGTGGAGCGCCGTTGCTTGATGGAGAACCTGAGTTTGGGGATGAAACAACAGGGTCAGCAGCGGGAGAGGACAGGGAAGAAATGAGACCTTCTCTTTCGCATTCCGCGTCCGAAGATCACAAAGAAGAACAACCACCACAACACTTATCACCTTTTGGTTCCGGTACCCGAGCAAAACCTTCGCCTTTCCATAAAAATGGTGAGGAGCTAGGTTCTTTTGAGAGAACAAGAAGCAGCGAGAGACCGAATCTGCCGAATCTTACTTCGCAGCCGGTTCAGTCCATGCGAAAGAATAAACCGACCGGTTATCCGGATCAGTATGAAGCGGCTGCGGAAGAGGGCGGTCACGGTGAGGATGATTTTGTACCGATCCCGCCATTTGCTTCACACGAAGCACAGATGGAATCCCCGTTTAAGTCTTCTGCATTTAAGAGCAATTCCGGTTCGAATGCAAGTGAATCCAGACCGGCCCCGGCTCCGAGAGTCCAGCCGGCGCCTGTTCCGTCTTCTCCGAATTCGATTTTTGATTCAAATAAGACAGGATATGAACATACCAAGCCTTGTCCTCGTTGCGGCGCAATGACATTCCCGTATGATGAGAAGTGCATCTCCTGCGGTTATCGTTTGATGAAGATCAGAAGGATCAACGTCGGAGCTGTTATTGCGGCACTTGCCTATGCGGTTTGCGTTCTGCTTCCGTTCATTTCGGCAAAGATTGCCGGTACGAGTGAGTCGTTAACTCTTCTGGGTACTACGGAAGGATATCTTGTTTTTGCATTATCCGCCATTGTCTTCGTTATTGCACTGACAGGAAGAAATGCTTTTATTGTGGCACTGGGAGGTATATCGTTGATGTTATCCTTCTATATATCTTCCGTACGTGTATATCAGATCGCCGAATCCAAGTGGGGCGAAGCAATCTTCAAAAATGATATCAGTTACTATCTTCTCTATGCAGCGTCCGTTGCGATCCTGATCACCGGATTGGTTGGTCTGGTCAATTCTATTGGCAGAAACAGAGAGAAGATGAATGAGTATTAAGAGTAGTAAGAGATAATTAAGGAGGCCATGAATGGGACTGTTTGACAATATTTCGAATACTGTTTCCGGAGCAGTGGATCTTGCCAATTCCGTAGCTTCTCAAGAGACGAAAAAGACCGTGGTTTTTCAGGAGATGCCTGAGAATCTTGCTCAACTGCAGGCGCTTCCGGAGGCTGCAATGAAGAATCCTCTCGATGTTGCGGCTCTGACTGTAGCAGCGCTTTGTGTCTATCCGTATAATAAAGAAGCTTCGATTGAAATGTTGAACTTCCTGAAGGGACCTCAGCCATTGTCCAATGCGGAGATCTCGTTTATTGCTGATCGTTTCCGTGATTCCGATTATGTGCCGCGTTCGTATTTGAATGGCGCGACTCCGCAGAATAACTATATGCCGCAGCGTCCGTATTCGGTTACAGTATACGAGACACCGCATAGCCGTGATAATCTCAATGAAGGCTATATGACGATCTATATCACCTCCGGTGGCGCAGATAGCCCGAGATATGTTCGTCTTCGTACTAAGCCGTCTACAGGTGAATGGTTCCTCTGGGAGCAGTTCCTTCTGGTGGGTATTCGCGTGCCGGACGCGCAGAATCCGTGGGCATAAGAAGAAATGACATATAAGATCCTGGTAGTGGAAGATGATTTCACGATAGCATCCGAGCTGAAGACTATGATGACGGGCTGGGGCTATGATGTCAAACTGACGGAAAACTTTGAAGATATCCTCGGTGAGTTCGAGACATTTCAACCGCATCTGGTCCTTATGGATATCGGGCTTCCATTCGCAAACGGCTTTATCCGTTGCGGAAAGATCCGTGAGATATCGAAGGTTCCGGTAATTTTCCTGTCGTCTGCGTCTGATAATATCAATCTGGTGACGGCAATCAATATGGGCGCGGATGATTTTGTAGCCAAGCCTTTTGATTTCAGCGTGCTGACAGCTAAGATCATGGCTGTGCTTCGTCGTGCATATGCTTTTTCAGAAGAGAAGAGTGATGTGATCGAGTATCGCGGTGCTTCCTATAATGCTTCCGATTCGACGATCACGATCAATGGAAACAAGGTTGAACTGACTAAGAATGAGAACCGTATCATGTCGGCACTCCTTTCAGCGAAGGGAAGTATTGTTTCCCGTAATTCATTGATGCAGCAGCTGTGGGATGACGATTGCTTCGTAGATGAGAATACGCTGTCCGTGAATATGAACCGCCTTCGTAAGAAACTGGAAGCGGCAGGGCTTGCTGATTTTATCGTGACGAAGAAAGGGCAGGGCTATATCATTGAATAAACGTGTTTTCCTTGCCTATATTCGAAGCCGCTTCGGTGTGATCGTAAGCGGCATTGCCTGTGTGCTGGTCGTTCTGCTGATATGCTGGATCTATGGTTTTTCGCTGATGCCGGCCGTTCTCAGTGCAGCGACACTTCTGCTCCTTGGTGCGATGATCGGTATGGTCGGATACAGAAAGTATGCCAAGAAACATGATTCTCTGGAAAAAGGAAAAGCATTTCCGCAGGCGGTGGCCGAGGAATTCAGTGCGTCCGAGGAAGTGCCGGAAAGTGTCGAAGAAAAGGTAGACCTGATCGAACAGGATTATCGCGATCTTCTGGTAAATCTTTCCGATGAATTGTCCCGTGTAAAAGAAGAGAATGCGTCGAGCTACAATGCGATGCTGGATTACTATACGATGTGGGTGCATCAGATCAAGACACCGATCGCAGCACTGTCTCTGATCATACAGAACATGGAAGACCAGAAGACAGCGAGTCGTCTGCGTTCCCAGCTTATACATGTCGAGAACTATGCCGATATGGCGCTGAACTATCTGCGTCTGGGCTCGGAGAGTAATGACCTTCAGTTTACCGGTGTCAATGTGGATGAGGTTGTCCGTGCGGAGATCCGCCGTGCTATGACGATGTTTACGACGAAAGGTCTTTCTGTGGACTTTACTCCTTCCGATCTGGAAGTGAAGACGGATAAAAAGTGGCTGGGATTCATTATCAGCCAGCTTCTCTCCAATGCGATCAAGTATCAGAAGACCGGTACGATCCATTTTTACGGAGATAAGGATTCGACTTCCTTCACGATCGAAGATGAAGGTATCGGCATTGCCAAAGAAGACCTGCCTCGTATCTTTGAGAAGGGCTATACGGGATATAACGGGCATAATGAAAAGAAGTCCACGGGACTCGGACTATATCTGGTCAAGAAGGCCGCCGACCTGATCTCCGCGCAAGTGCTTTTTGATTCGGAAGTGGGAAAAGGAACGAAAGTGACGATACGCTTCGGAAATAAGTGATTATCTTTCAATCAGATCCCAATCTTACGAAAATGTAAGATTGGGGATTTTTATGTAAGGTAAATCGATGGAACGACAGACTGCCGGAAGTGTAAGATTGTCATGAAGTACAAGGATGGCGGGTCAAGGGGAGCCGCCAAAAGAGAGGAGACATAGCATGTCAATGTTAGAGGTGAATAACCTGAAGAAAGTCTACACAACGCGTTTCGGTGGAAACAAAGTGACGGCGCTGCAGAACGTAAATCTCACGGTAGAAAAAGGTGAGTATGTAGCGATCATGGGTGAATCCGGTTCCGGTAAAACGACGCTCCTGAACATCATTGCGACGTTGGATAAGCCGACCGAGGGCGAAGTGATCCTGGACGGAAAGAAGATGAGTTCCATCAAGGAAAAAGCACTGGCGCAGTTCCGGCGTGAACGTCTGGGGTTTGTCTTTCAGGAATTCAATCTTCTTGATAATTTCTCTGTGCGTGACAATATCTACCTGCCGCTTGTTTTGGCAGGATTGCATCATTCCGAGATGGAAGAACGCATCAAGCCGATCGCGGAGAAACTGGGCATCACTCCCTTGCTGGAAAAGTTTCCGTATGAGATCTCCGGCGGACAGAAACAGCGCGTGGCTGTGGCGCGTGCTGTGATCACCAAGCCGGAGCTGGTTTTGGCGGATGAACCGACAGGCGCACTGGATTCACGTTCTACTGATGAACTTTTGGAGCAGTTTGCCAACATTAACAAGGAAGGCCAGACGATCCTGATGGTCACCCACTCCATTAAAGCCGCCAGCACTTCCGGACGAGTGCTTTTCATAAAGGACGGTATCGTTTATCACCAGATCTATCGTGGAAACGAGAGCAACAGCGAGTTCTACAGAAGGATCTCGGATTCTCTGACGGCCCTCATGGGCGACGGCGTGCAGACCGTGAAGGATTGAGCCGGAGGAGAACACGATGAAAAGCATTTACAAGAATCTTGCGCGCAATGCGCTCAGCAAGAATAAGATCATATATGTTCCGTATATCATATCGAGTATCATGATGATCACGATTTCATTCATCATCTTTAACCTTGCCGTGGATAAGGTGATCGGGGGTATCAACGGTGGTGCTTCTCTTCAGATGATGATGAGATTCGGCATATTCATCATGTACATGATCAGTTTCTTTTTCCTTAACAGCGTCAGCCGTTTCGTGATCAAACAGAGAAAAAAAGAACTGGGTCTTTATAGTGTTCTCGGCATGCAGAAAAAGCACATCATGCGTGTACAGTTTATCGAGAATCTGTATGTGTATATTCTCAGCGCGATCCCAGGTACGATCATCGGTGTGGTGATCTCGAAGATCCTTCAGCTGATGGTCCTGAAGATCTATAACTGTGAAGCCGATTTCGGATGGGAGATCAATTGGATGCCGATCCTTGTCAACCTCGCTGTTTTCGGTTTCTTCTACCTCCTTTTCTTCCTGGTGAACTGTATCAGTATTCTTCGTACCAATACGCTGGAGTACATGAAGGAAGAGGCGAAAGGTGAGAAGAGACCGAAGTCAAACTGGCTTTTGGCTATCGCAGGTGTCATTTTCCTTGGCTCCGGCTACGCATTGGCGATCCGTTCACAGACTGCCATGGATGCATTTTCCTTTTTCTTCTTCGCCGTTTCGCTGGTTATTTTCGGCACGATCTGTCTCTTTACTGCGGGGTCGATCACGATCTTGAATACATTAAAGAAAAAGAAGGATTACTATTACAAGACCGGGCATTTCATCTCGGTATCCGGTATGCTCTACAGAATGAAAAGAAACGCGTCGACGTTGGCAACGATCTGTATTTTTGCCACAATGGTGCTGGTAACCATCTCTTCGGTTATGACGTTGTACAGCACGATCAGGACACGTGCCGAGGAATGGTATCGAGTGGATTTCGATGTCGTTTATGAAACATGCAGTGACGAGCAGATGCAGGAGAACATCGAGAAATTGATAAAAGGCGCGGAGAAGATCGGAATGAATATCGATCAGATCATTCCGTACAAGTACTACAATGCATACGCAAATTTCAAGGATGGTGTACTTCTTACATATCCTGCTTATCCGAATACGAGCGTGATCGAAACCTTTACGCTTTCGCTGGATCTATATAATCTCGTAAACAAGAGTGATGTGACTCTTGAGAAGGACCAGATCGGTTACTTTGTCATGAATGGCCCAAAGATTTCCGGGGAGATCTCGTACCAGACCGTAAATGCGGCGTATGACCAATACTCAGAAAAATCGAAAGCCTTCACGCTTGTGGAACTCGATGAAGCACCGCAGTTCAGTTATGGTGCCTCCATTACCTTGACAGAAGGGACATATTTCTTCGTTGCTCCAGATCAGGAAACACTCGATTCTCTCCGTGCTTATTTCAGCCAGTCAATCGTTGAGTACGAAGATGCAAGAATACGTGTTCTTGTGAATACGGATGCTGATGAAGAGACACAGCAGCGCTATTACGATGAAATCAATACGAATCAGAAAGACTATGGGTTTATGTATGCCTATAGCCGCCTGGAGGATCTCCACGAAGTGATCGGGATCTATGGTGGTCTGTTCTTCCTGGGTATATTCCTGAGCATTGCGTTCCTGACGATCACGATCCTGAACATGTACTTCAGCCAGCTTCTGCAGGGATATGAAGATACGAAGCGTTTTGCGATCATGAGAAAGGTCGGATTGAGCCGGAAAGAAATCAAAAAATCGATCAATTCGCAGATCGTCATTGTTTTCCTTCTGCCGCTAGTTGTCGCGGTGATCCATACGATGGCTGCCTTCCCGATGGTCAATCGTATCCTGAGTCTCCTGGGAGGATGTAAGCCTGAGCGCTTCCTGCTCGTTCTCGGTGCATGTGTGGCCGTGTTCGCACTGGTCTACACGATCGCGTACTTCTTCACAAGAAGGACGTATCTGAGACTGGTCAGTGGTGCGAAACAGTGACGTTACATCCGGAAGATTTATGTAGGACGTAAAACGACACAATACAACACAAAAATGGTACACCACAATACCTCCGGTAAGGTAGAATACTATGTATGAGATTCGACTTGCCGGAGGTTTTTTATGCCTGAATATATACTAGATTGGAACAAATACACGGACACAGCGATCCAGGTCGCACAGGAAGGTTCGGTGCTTCTGAAAAATGACCGTGAGGCATTGCCGTTGACGGAGGGTACAAAAGTTGCCGTTTTTGGCAGAATGCAGAAAAACTACTATAAGAGTGGAACAGGTTCCGGAGGTATGGTGAATGTTAAGCATGTCGTGTCGATCCTGGAGGGCCTTCAGCAGGCGGAAAACATCGTTTTGGATCAGGAATTGATCCGTATCTATGAAGAGTGGGAAAACAAGAATCCTGTTGATCCGGGTGTAGGCTGGGGAAAAGAGAACTGGTCACAGCCGGAGATGGAGTTGTCTGACGAGGTGGTGGAAGCTGCTTCTGAAAGAAACGATGCGGCAGTTATTATCCTTGCCCGAACTGCCGGCGAGGATCGTGATAATATGGCGCAGAAGGGTTCTTTCTTCTTGAGCGACGGAGAAGAAGCGATGCTCAAGAAAGTGTGCGCGGCGTTCTCCCGGACGATCGTTCTTCTGAATGTGGGCAATATCATTGATATGTCTTTTGTAGAAAAATATGACCCGGCAGCGGTCATGTATATCTGGCAGGCCGGCATGATCGGCGGTACAGCGTGCGCGGATCTTCTTACGGGTGCAGCCACTCCGTCAGGATGTCTGACGGATACGATCGCACGGGATCTTTCCGACTATCCGTCCACACCGAACTTTGGCGGAGAAGATCTGTCCAAGGATTTCTATGCGGAGGATATCTTTGTCGGTTATCGTTATTTTTCCACCTTTGCACCGGAGAAGGTCTTATATCCGTTCGGGTTCGGTCTCTCTTACACGACATTTGCAATTTCATTGTCCGGTTTTAAGGCTGAGAAGACGGATGTCAGTGTCAAAGTTAAAGTGAAAAATACCGGGAACAGGAAAGGAAAGAAGACTGTCATGCTTTTTGCTAAGACGCCTTCCGACCGCCTTGCCGCTTCTGAAAGAGTATTGGTGGATTTCGCGAAAACTTCCGAACTTCTTCCGGGACAGGAGCAGGAACTTGTTTTGAAGGCAGACGGTAGCCGTTACGCATCTTTTGACGATGACGGAAGACTGATGGGAGAGACGGGCTGGGTGCTTCCTAAAGGAACATATTCATTCTATTTCGGAGAAAACGTACAAAAAACTGTATTCGCCGGTGAATTTACTCTTGATGAGGATACTATGCTTGAAGCTTTGGAGTCTGCCGCAAAACCTGTACAGGCTTTTGAAAGACTGACGATGGGAGGCAAATATGAGCCGGCGCCGCTTCGTGTCGTAGAGCATATGGATACGCGACTTAAGAGAGTTCCGGAAGAGATCCCTTATACAGGTGATAAGGGTATTAAGCTTTCGGATGTGAAACTCGGAAAGAATACGATGGAAGAGTTTATTGCCCAGCTTTCGGATGAGGATCTTTCTTTGATCATTCGTGGAGAAGGCATGGGAAGTCCGAAAGTTACAACAGGAACGGCGGCTGCTTTTTCCGGTGTGACACGGGAACTTATGGCTAAGGGTATTCCTACGCTGTGCTGTGATGACGGACCTTCCGGTATGCGTATAGACAGCGGAAAGAAAGCATTTTCTCTGCCGAATGGAACCTGTCTGGCATGTACTTTTAATGAGAAACTGAACGAAGAGCTTTTCGATTGGTTCGGCATAGAAATGATCAGCAATGAAGTGGATACGATCCTGGGACCCGGAATCAATATTCACCGTCATCCCTTGAACGGAAGAAACTTCGAGTATTTTTCGGAAGATCCGCTTCTAACCGGACGCATGGCATCCGCACAGATCCGTGGTTTGGAGAGGCATGGCGTGACCGGTACGATCAAGCATTTCTGCTGTAATAACAGAGAGACCAAACGTCGTAATATGGATTCGATCGTTTCCGAGAGAGCCCTTCGTGAGATCTATCTCAAGGGCTTTGAGATAGCGGTGAAAGAAGGAAAAGCGAGAAGCATCATGTCGGTCTATAACATGATCAACGGCACGTACGGGACTTCGAATTATGAACTGAACACCAAGATCCTTCGTGAGCAGTGGGGGTATACCGGTCTTTTGATGACGGATTGGTGGGCGTATATCGATGGCGTTCCGGAGAGACCGCACGATCATGCGCTTCGACAGCACTCTGCTATGGCCAGATCCCAGTGTGATGTGTATATGGTTTGTTCTTCAGTTGAAAAAGAGGATCTCGATATGAGTGATACGTACGATAATCTGAAGAATGATCGGGAAGATCTTATTACGAGAAGAGAGCTGCAGAGAAATGCGGCCAACATCCTTCGTTTTGCTTTAGATACTCCGGCGATGTCTGCGCTTATGGGTGAACCATGCAAGGTGAAGCACATCGATTGTCCTTTTGCGGAAGATACGATCGAAGCCAAGGTCGATGTGTACTACGAGATCAATAAAGATCCGGTCATCCAGGTAAACGTGGATACGACGAATGGCGACGATTTCGTTTTCGGTATCACATGTGACAAGCTTGGCGTATATGAGTGCGAGATGGTGGCTTCTTCAGAGTTGACACCGTTGGCACAGCTTCCGTTCACACTGTACTATACCAGTATTCCGATACGTGTCATTACTTTTACCGGTACGGAAGGTGAAGAAGTGAGCCAGAAAATGGAGTGGCCGATTCTGAACAAGCATTCTGTATTCCGGATGCATTTCGGGAAAAGAGGACTCGCTCTCAAGCGACTTTCTTTCCGTTACGTAAAGGATCTGGAAGGTTTCAAGTTCGAGTAACAGGAAACGGCATTATACGATCTGCAAAAGATAGAATTTCAGATAATCGGTCTCCGGAATCGTCATGGCGACAGGATGGTCCGGGGCGGCACGTCGCTCTTCGATGAGACGCAGGCTGACTCCTGCGTCTCTTGCGGCCTCAAGGAGCATCTTGCGGAACAGTTCATTCGGCATAAAATGCGAGCAGGAACAAGTGGCCAGATAGCCGCCGCGAGGAAGCATTTTCATGGCACGATAATTGATCTCTTTATATCCGCGCTTGGCATTCTCTGTCGTCTTGCGGCTTTTGGTAAAAGCCGGAGGATCCAGAATAATGAAGTTATAGTCTGCATGTTTTTCTGTAAGTTTGGGCAAAAGATCGAAGACGTCGGCACAGAGAAAATCCATTCTGTCAGAAAGACCATTGATCCGTGCATTCTCCGCTGCCGTATCTACGGCGAGCTGGGAAATATCGACGGCGGTGACGTGTTCGGCACCGCCTTTGGCGGCATTCATGGCAAAAGAACCGGTGTGGGTGAAACAGTCGAGGACTTTCATGCCACGGGCTAGTTTGCTGACGGCAAGCCGGTTATATTTCTGATCCAGAAAGAACCCTGTTTTCTGTCCGTTTTCCACATCCACGGTGTAGCGGATCCCGTTTTCACAGATCCCGACTTGCGGGGAAGAGGGGATGCCGACGAATCCGGCATGATACCAGCCTTTTTCGAGAGGAAGACCTTCCAGTTCACGAATCTTTGCTTCGTTACGCTCAAAGATGCCACGGACAGTAACACCATCATTCTCCAGTTCTTTTACAAGCGCCTGATAAATAATGTCTTTGACCATTTCCGTGCCATATGACAACACTTCCGTGGAAAGAATATCCTCATAACGGTCGACAGTCAATCCGGGAATACCGTCCGCTTCGCCAAAGATCAGGCGGCAGCAAGCGTAATCTTCCTGCATGACGGTGCGGCGCATATCCAGTGCATATTTCACACGGCGCTGCCAGAAGGCGGGACCGAAAGTTTCGTTCGCATTGCTTGAGAGGACGCGGATACGGATCTTGCTGTTTTTACTTAAGAAACCGGTGCCGAGGTAACGGTCTTTTCTGGAAAAGACGTCGACCAACGAGCCGTTTTCTATAGATTCGGAAGCAATGCCTAAGATGCCGTCTTTGATCTTCTCTCCGGCAAATTCGGTGATTTCCGTGTCATAGACCCATGGATGGCCGCGCTTCAGAGCGGCTTCGGCTTTTTCCGTAACGGTTGCCCAAGGAAATTGTCTTTCTTGTTTCATGCAGATCCTCTCCTGTTTTCCGATTCTTTCTGTCTTTTAGTCCAGTACGGTGGCCAGCTCGTCCAGGAAAACCTTGGATGCGGCATCGGACGGGAGTTTCAGATCGCCACGCGGGGAGAGGTCGACCGAACCGATCTTCGGGCCGTCCGGCATGCAGGAACGCTTGAACTGCTGAGCGATAAAACGACGAAGGAAATTCTCTTCCCACTTATAGATCGTCGTATCGTCATATTCGCCGGCAAAAGCTCTCTTGGCGAGGCGGTAGATCTTCGATGGTGCAAATCCGAGCCGTACGAAGTAATAGAGGAAGAAATCGTGGAGTTCATAGGGTCCGACGAGATCCTCGGTCTTTTGCGAGATGGTGCCATCTTCCGACGGGGGAAGAAGTTCCGGAGAGACCGGCGTGGCCAGAATATCTTTCAGGACGGAAGAGACATTCGGATCTTCCTTGGCTATGCGGTCTGCTTCGTAGGCGACGATGTGGCGGATCAATGTCTTCGGAACAGAACCGTTGACGGCATACATGGACATATGGTCGCCGTTGTATGTGGCCCAGCCCAGCGCGAGTTCGCTAAGATCGCCGGTTCCGACGACCAGTGAGCCTTCGTCATTGCCAAGATCCATCAGAAGCTGTGTGCGCTCTCTGGCCTGTGCATTTTCATAGGCAACATTATGATTGTCCATATCGTGTCCGATATCCTTAAAATGCTGCGTCACGGAATCTTTGATACTGATCTCGTCAATCCGCGCTCCATAAGCTTTGGCTAACTCGATCGAATTGTTCTTGGTCCGTGAAGTGGTTCCGAAACAAGGCATCGTAATGGCGTGAATATTGGTACGTGGTACGCCCAGGATGTCACAGGCGCGTGCACTGACCAGGAAAGCCAATGTGGAATCAAGACCTCCGGAAAGTCCGATGATCATTTTCTCACAATGAATATGACGCAATCTGGTAACGAGTGCCATAGCCTGCATATCGAGGATCTGGGCACAACGGATAGAGATCTCGTTTTCTTCTTCCGGGATGAAAGGATTCTTCGGAACTGCTCGGATCAGATCCAATTCTTCATTCAGATCCATTTCAAAACTGATCATATCCACATCGCCATCGGCAGTGCTGTTGGCAAAGTCTGTTCTCCAGGCATCGTCTCTCTGTCTTTCGGAAAACAGAAGCTTCAGGTCGATGTCGGTATATATGGTCCCGCTTTCGAAACGCTTGCTTTCAGAAAGTTTGCGTCCGTTCTCATAAATGAAGTCTTCACCGGAAAATACCAGGTCAGTGGTGGATTCACCTACGCCTGCATTGGCGTAGATATACGCGGCATGAAGTTTGCGGCTGGAAGCTTCCAGAATGGAAGATACTTTTCTGGTCGAACTGATGGTAACCGGCGCAGCAGAAGGCACTGCAAGAATGTGGCATCCGTAAAGCGCGGCATCCACATCATCGGAGATCGGCGCCAGAAGGTCTTCATGGAAGATAACTGCAAAGGAGAATAGATCATTCTCGCAAAAATACAGAGGCTGTCCGAACGTGATCTCATCGTCGAAGAACTCATCGTAGAAAGAACCGCCGACTTCATATGGAGAGAAGTAACGGGATTCGGCTTCATTCAGGGTAAGTTTGACGTTGCAGCCCAGGATGCCGCCCTTATGCATGACAACAGCCATATTCAGAAGCTTTCCTTCGATATAAGCCGGAAGTCCGACGATGAACACGCAAGAGGTATCGGAGGTTTCTTCGGCGATCCGGTAAAGCGCCTGCCAGGCGGCTTCGACAAAAGCCTCCTGTCGGAAAAGGTCGCCACATGTCGCACCCGTAATACAAAGTTCCGGGAAGACGAGAAGTGAACAATCCGGATCGGCATTTTTCACGGAAGTGATGATCTCGCCCGCGTTATAATCGATATCTGCTACACGAAGCTTCGGTGTAACCGCGCCAACTCGTAAAAATCCATCTTTCATAAATCTGTCCTCCGTTTTTTGGTATCCGCTTTCTGCACGAAAAGAACTTGGCGGATCATTTCTTGGGTTCTGGTTATTTGTTTGTTTTGACCGGTCAGATTCCCGGACGAAGAATGTCGTTGTTCGGGCTCTCCGGCTGGGACGGTACTTCGGATGGCGCCGCAGAAGGCGGAATGCCTGCCGCTGAACTTGCATCGTCAGCCTGTGCCGTTGCCTCCTGTTGCTGAGGCTGATTATAGACCCGATCGATGAGCTCATTGAAGTGACTGTAGTACATCGTCGAATTCTCTATGACATATCCGTAGAGCGCACGTGGTTGTGCAGAAAGAATGGTTTTGCAGAGCTGCTCCGCCTCGTCCATGGAGTGGACAGGATAACGCACGCATTCGTGGTTGCGGGTGTAGGAGATGACAGAATAAGTAACTGCATTTCCGTTGGTGTTTGTCTTTTGCGGATAGAGCCAGACCACGTCGGTCATATTGCGTACGGTCGGTGTAAGTGAGGCTTCCACGATATATTTACGCCCGATGAAGAGACGGCTGATCTTGGAAGCACCTTCCATATCAGCATTGAGCTCGTCCAGTGTTATATTCTTATTCGCAAGATTATTCTTGAATTTCCGCATATAACCGCCGGTAAAAGCAGTGATCGCAACGATCAATGCACTGATAAGCGCGCCAAGGAGAAGTACGATGCCGAAGATCGCACCCGAACCACTGAAAAGCACTTTGGTCGGAGTGACCATGACAAACATGTAGTCGCTGACGTTTTCACGTACTTCATTTGAAGCATTGACCGCTGTGAAGTACTGATCCAGGAAACGGTTTATCTGAGAAGTCGTTTTCGTTGTATATCCTCGACAAGAGAGTGTCTTGGTGGCGACATCGGGATCGCCGCTCATTTCGAATTCGTATGTCTGTTCTACGAGTTCGTCGGCACGGTCAATGTATTTGTTCGGAACATATACGACGATATAAGAAGCGTTGCCGTTCGCATCTTCCATCGGGGCAAGGTAGAATCGTCCCTCGCTGTTGTCGGCGAACCATACATACATAAACTGCGTCTCGCCCCGATAAAACTTTTCTTCGCCAAGGCTGGTGGAGGGTTCGGCAAAAACATTTTTGGTCGCCGTAAAATACTTCGTGGTCTTCGGAATCATAAAAAGAACGATGAAAACGGCTGCAATGAGAAGAACAGCGGCGATGAGCAGGCGTGTCCTTATGTTATAGCCCCGTACGGTGGATAGCATTGAATTCTGTTTTGACATAGTGTTTCTTCTTCCCCTGAATATGCATAAAATACCGCATACAGTATATAAAGATATAAGTTATTTTTCAAGAATACGAAAGATTGAAGATACTCGAGCTTTGTGGTAACTTTAATTCTTAAGAGGTGAGGTGAGAAACTATGGAGACGGCTCCGTTTACAGAACAGGAAATACGTTCTTTCCGACACAAAGCAGAGATGCCGATGTATATCGCGATGGTGATCTTTAACGTCGTGATCGTTATCCTTATAGTAGTTTTCGGCATAATGGGCGTAATGGGTGAAGGTCCGCTGGCCGGTGAATTCGGAGAGCGTCTAACGGAACTACTGACCGGTGTATCCGATAGCGGCAATAATTCGATCACTTATTTGGTCCTGATCGTCACTCTCCCGTTTCTCCTGATGGCTGTCGTGTATTTCGCGTATGCTCAGTATCGGGCACGATCCATCCGTATTACCGAGAAGAATTTCCCGGAGGTCTATGCCTTCGTGGAAGAATACTCCCACCGCCTTGGCTTGAAGAAAGTCCCGAAGGTCTATCTGACACAGGAAAACGGTACACTTAATGCTTTCTCCACATTCATCCTGAGAAGACAATATGTGGTGCTTCTGGCGGATCTTTTCGAGGTCGCTTATCGTGAACACCACGACCTGGAGAGCATCAAGTTTATTGTAGCGCATGAACTCTCGCATATCCGTCTTCGTCATGCGACCTTTCTGTACCAGATCAGTATTCTTTTTGCCAACTATATACCGATCATGTCTACCGCTCTTTCCCGTGCCCGTGAATACAGCTGTGACCGGGTAGCCCAGCATCTCGTCGGTACGAGCGGTGTAGAGCCGATGATGGCACTTCTTGTCGGCAAGCATCTTTACAAGAGAGTCGATGTGGAGGACTACGTTCAGCATTGTCATGAGACACGCGGTTTTTTCGTGTTCCTTTATAACCTCATGAGCACCCATCCGATCATGCCGAAGCGCATCCAGGCGCTCCTGAAGGATCAGGGAAGCGGCAGACTGTTCTTCTGATCAACGACAATAACGGTAAGTGCTTTTTCTAAATGAAAAGCACTTGTTCATGCAACTTGGCCAAATAAATCTTGCAAAATCTGCGGAACGAATTGAAAAAGTAGAAAAATCGTTTTTGGCGTTGACAAGCGGTTCTGAAACGATTTTACTATATAGGTACAAATAGTGAATTTTGCAAGCAGGAGGAATATCACATGAAAAATATCACGTTAAGCGACAAGAGTAATCTTCTCGAGCAGGATCCGTATCAGTATGCACTGCAGGATGTGGAGAAGCCGGAGCTTTTCCGTGAGATGTTCCCGTACGCTGAAGTTCCGAAAATTGCGTACAACTACCGTAAAGTGCCGATGAATATGCCGGAGAATATCTATATCACGGATACGACGTTCCGTGATGGACAGCAGTCCCGTGCGCCGTATACTACGGAGCAGATGGTGGAGATCTATAAGATGCTGCACCGCCTGGGCGGACCGAAGGGTATTATCCGTCAGACAGAGTTTTTCGTTTATTCCGAGAAGGATCGTCAGGCACTGGAACAGTGTATGGCGCTTGGATATAAATTCCCGGAGATCACGACATGGATCCGTGCAACCAAGTCTGACTTTGCGCTGGTCCGCAATATCGGTATCAAGGAAACCGGTATTCTGGTAAGCTGCTCGGATTATCACATTTTCAATAAGATGGGTCTGACACGTAAACAGGCGCTGGATAAATATATCGGGATCGTAACCGATGCGATCGATGCCGGACTTCGTCCGCGTTGCCATTTTGAAGATATCACACGTGCGGATTTCTACGGATTCGTCGTTCCTTTTGCAAGCGCGCTGATGCGTCTTTCCGAGGAGAGCGGCATCCCGGTCAAGATCCGTGCCTGCGATACCATGGGTTACGGCGTACCATTCCCGGGTGTTGCGCTTCCGCGTTCTGTATCCGGTATCATTTACGGCTTACAGCACTATGCCGGTGTTCCGTCAGAAATGCTCGAGTGGCATGGACATAATGATTTTTACAAGGGTGTCGTAAATGCTTCGACTGCCTGGCTTTATGGTGCACAGGCAGTAAACTGCTCGCTCCTCGGCATCGGTGAGCGCACAGGTAATGTTCCGCTTGAGGCGATGGTATTTGAGTATGCTCAGCTTCGTGGCACGCTTGATGGCATGGATTCCCGTGTGATCACAGAGATCGCGGATTATATTTCCCGCGAGACCAACTATGAACTGCCTCCGATGACACCTTTTGTCGGCAAGAACTTCAATGTAACCAAAGCCGGTATTCACGCGGACGGACTTCTGAAAGATCCGGAGATCTACAATATCTTCGATACGGAAGCTTTGCTGGATCGTCCGCCGATGGTTGCCGTAAGTAATGTTTCCGGTCTGGCCGGTATTGCATGCTGGATCAATAATTACTATCGTCTGGCAGGCGAAAGCGTCGTCAGCAAGAAGGATCCGTTCATTGCCAAAATGAAGGAATGGATCGATAAGCAGTATGACGAAGGCCGTATCACGGTGATCTCCGACGAAGAAATGGTGAAGCTTTTCGAGTCCTGCGGCGGAGATGTCTATAAGAGAGTCGCCAGACCGAAGTCATAATTCTTCGCGCCAAAGCTTTTACACTAAGAAATACAAAAGTCTCCCGTTCAGCGATCCGCGTCATCCGCGTGATAGTGTCCGGGAGACTTTCTTATGTTGCGCTTGTGGCCAGGACTCCCGGCAGTACTTCGTCACCGACTTGTACCGGTGCATCGAGGATCGTGTGATGGATCTTTGCTGCCAGTTCGAAGAGTTTCTCTTTCGGGATCTCGCCTTTGGATTTTACACTGATACGTCCGATATGTCCGTCTTCATAACGGACACGGATCGTCGTGGTAAGCGTGCGCATGGGGTGCGTAACTTCGGCAATCGCATATTCTTCACCACGCGGACAGGAGTTTCCGGAGACGACCGGCGGATCGCTTAAAACAACACTCAGCTGACAGCCGCGCGGACAGATGATACAGGTCATTCTTCGTACGCCGTAAGCGCCATCGTCGGAAGTTTCCGGTTTTGTTTCTTCGACAGGTTTAACGACTTTTCGAGGGAAAACCTTCGGGTTGTCGATCGCTTCTTTTGATGTTGTTTTTTTCTCTCCACCAACGAAAAGCGCTGCGGCTCTGCCGGCTTCAATCGCTTCTTTGGTAACGTTGTCGGCGAGGTCATGCACATGGAGAACATTTCCGCAGGCAAAGATGCCGGGTACAGAAGTTTCCAGTGATCCGGAGGCGAAAGGACCGCCGGTTTTCGGATCGATCACAAGTCCGGCTTTTCTGGATAACTCGTTTTCCGGGATCAAACCACAGGAGAGAAGAAGTGTATCACATTCGATCTCGCGTTCTGTACCGGGGATCGGTGTATAGTTTTCATCCACTTCGGAAACAGTAATCCCGGTTAGCCGCTCCTTACCATGAATAGCCGTAACCGTCTGACGAAGATAAAGCGGAATACCATAGTCTTCCAGACACTGTGTGATATTACGGGCAAGACCGCCGGGCTGTGGAGCGATCTCAATACAAGCCAGAACTCTCGCACCTTCTAAGACCATACGTCTTGCCATGATAAGTCCGATATCGCCGGACCCTAAGATCACGACTTTGCGGCCAACCATGTAGCCATCGATATTCACATAGTGCTGAGCCAGACCTGCAGTCATGACACCGGCGGGACGGGTACCCGGGATGGCCAGTGCGCCGCGTGCTTTTTCACGGCAGCCCATCGCGAGTATGATCGCCTTGGCAGAGATTTCAAAATAGCCATCTTTTTTGTTCATGGCGTAGATCGTCTTATCCGGCGTGATCTCCATGACAAATGTATCGAGAAGTATTTCGACGCCGGAAGCGGTCTCTTGCAGTTCAACCATGGCGCGGTATGCGTATTCCGGACCGGTCAGTTCTTCGCCGAAATGCGCCAGCCCGAATCCGTTGTGGATGCACTGATTGAGGATGCCTCCAAGTCTGGTTTCACGTTCGATAAGAAGTACGGAATGACAGCCGTTTTCGTAAGCACTCTTGGCAGCCGCGAGGCCGGCCGGGCCTCCGCCGATTACAACGATATCGTAAGATCTCATGATTCCACCTCCGTTTGGCGAGTGAAGAACAGGTTTGAACCCTCAGCATCCTGTAAGATGGACAGATATGTGGGGGGCAGCTTTTTGCTTCCGCAGGGGCAGGCGGATGACTCTGATTGAGCAATCATCATTTCCACGATCCTGGGTCCGCAGAAACCACCCTGACAGCGTCCCATGCCGGTGCCGGCACGACGTTTCACGGCGTCAAGAGAACAAGGCGGAATCGGACTTTCCAGCGCATCACGGATCTCGCCTTCGGTCACTCCCTCACAGCGGCACACGATACGGCCATATGCAGGATCGGATGCCACAAGTTTTGCTCGTTCTTCGTTGCTCATGTCACGGAAATGGATCTTCTTTCTGGTCATGTCATAGCCAACTTTCTTTTCAGTAAGCACGACACCATTTGATTTAAGGAGTTCGACCATATACGGCCCGATCGCGGGACTGCTGGCAAGCCCCGGAGATTTGATTCCCGCTGCTTCGAAGATGCCTTTGTTTCCCGGGATCTCACGAATGATGAAATCATCGGCTGTGGAGTTGGCGCGTATGCCCGAGAAGTTTCGGACATTGTCCCGCCAGGAGATATTGCCGACCGAACGGGCAGCCTTGGATTTGATTTCAGCAAGCTTAGCCGAAGTGGTTGCCGTATCTTCAATGTCTTCTTTCAGCACCTCGGAAGTCGGACCGCAGATCATGTTTCCGTGAACAGTCGGTGCGACGAGTACGCCTTTTCCGAGTTCGTTCGGACACTGGAAAATGACATGACTGACTTTGCCGCCTTCAGACTTATCGAGGAGGAAATACTCGCCACGTGTCGGTACGATCTGAAAATCAGGCTTGGCGATAAGCCCGTGTACGGTGTCGGCCTGGATTCCGCAGGCGAGGATCACGATGGATGCTTCGAACGTACCTTTCGAAGTTTCGATGATGTAAGTATCCTTTTCTTGAACAATGCCGGTGACTTCGGCATTGCTTTCAAAAATTCCGCCGTTTCTCACAAAAACTTCCGCCTGGGCGAGACAGAGTTCCCAAGGGTTAACAATGCCGGCAGAAGGAGCGTACAGCGCAGCGACTGCTTCCTCGCCGATCTCTGGCTCTAGTTTGCGCAGTTCAGCCGCATCAAGAATACGAAGATCCGGCACGCCATTTTTCACGCCACGTTCAAAAAGCTCCTGAAGCGTCGACTTCTCCTCCTCGGAAAATGCAAGAACGAGGGATCCGCAGCGCTTGAAAGGTACGGAAAGATCTGAGCAAAGCTTTTCGCAAAGACGGTTGCCCTCGACGTTGAGTCTAGCCATGAGGGTGCCCGGCCTGGGATCATAGCCGGCGTGTATGATGGCGCTGTTGGCGCGTGTAGCGCCCATAGCCACATCGTTATTCTTATCAAGCAAAAGAACAGAAACATCGTAGGGAATAAGG
This sequence comes from Clostridiales bacterium, assembly GCA_017513085.1. GTDB lineage: Bacteria > Bacillota > Clostridia > Saccharofermentanales > Saccharofermentanaceae > Scatonaster. The sequence continues at coordinate 74,344 of JAFWDK010000009.1, forward strand.
CTGTAGGCAATCGATGTGCCTACAACTCCGGCACCAACGATAACGATATCGTATTTCATAAGCCACCTCTTTCTCGAGCTATGGTACGGCTTGTGGTGGAAATCGTACGGCTCGGAATGTCTTAGTTCTATTTTACTATACATTTGCCGTCCCGTATAAGACGGGGAAATTGACATATCAGGGGCAATTCATTATACTTTTGTGTGCTATATATTTATATTGCGCGCGTGTGCGTGCTGAGAGAGGAATCTATCATGCGAGTATCTAAGCTTTTCATGTCAACACAAAGAGAAGTACCTTCTGATGCCGAGATCGTGAGCCATCAGCTCATGCTTCGTGCAGGCCTGATGCGTAAGGCCGCTGCCGGTATCTATTCATATATGCCGATGGGCTATCGTGCATACCGTAAAGTTGAGGCCATTGTCCGTGAGGAGATGGACCGTGCTGGTGCTCAGGAGCTTATCATGCCGGCGATTCTTCCGGCTGAGACCTACATGGCTTCCGGCCGCTGGGAAAAGTTCGGTCCGGAAATGTTCCGTCTGAAGGATCGCGGCGGACGCCAGTTCTGCCTGGGTCCGACGCATGAAGAGCCTTTCACAGAAGCAGTCAGAGATACGATCCGTTCCTATCGTAACCTGCCGGTGACACTTTATCAGATCCAGCACAAGTATCGTGACGAGAAACGCCCGAGATTCGGTGTTGTCCGTTCCCGTGAGTTTGTCATGAAGGATGCATACAGCTTCGATGTTGACGAGGCAGGTCTCGATAAGTCCTACCTCATCATGAAGGATGCATACTGCAAGATCTTTGACCGTTGTAACCTCGACTACATCCTCGTTGATGCCGATTCCGGCGCGATGGGTGGTTCCGGTTCCCAGGAATTCATGGTAAAGTCCGCTGTCGGTGAAGATGCGATCGCATACTGCCCGGATTGTGATTATGCCGCAAACGAGGAGAAAGCACCGTGCCCGGAACTTCCGAAGGCCGAGGGATTTGAGATGCTTCCGATCGAGAAGATCGAGACACCTCATGTAAAGACCATCGAAGAACTCATGGAGTTCATGCACTCCGAGCCGACTGCTTTTGCCAAGACGATTCTTTACAATATCGATGGCAAGATCGTTGCCGTTATGGTCAGAGGTGACCGTGAGATCAATGAGACCAAGCTGGGTAACCTCTTTGACGCCACCGAGATGAACCTCGCTTCTTTTGAAGAAGTTGAGCGTGTGACCGGTGCAGCGGTTGGCTTTGCCGGCCCTGTCGGTCTGAAAGAAAAGGTTGAAGTGATCGCAGACTATGAAGTTGCTGCAATGCAGAACTTTATTGTTGGTGCGAATGAGACAGACTACCACTTTAAGAATGTCAACTTCGGCCGTGACTTTACTCCGGATCGTGTTGTGGATGTCCGCTGTGCGGTAGAAGGTGATCCGTGTCCGAAGTGCGGAAAACCTTTGGCAATGTGCAGAGGTATTGAAGTTGGTCATATCTTCAAGCTCGGCACCAAGTATTCCGACGCACTCCACTGTATCTATCTCGACAAGGACGGCAAAGAGAACTCCATGATCATGGGCTGCTATGGTATCGGTGTTTCCAGAACTCTGGCAGCAATTATCGAACAGCACTACGATGAGAATGGTATCATCTGGCCGATGTCGGTGGCTCCGTATCAGGTCATCATTGTTCCGACAACCTCGCAGGATGAGACTGTCGTGAAGATGGCGGAAGAGATCCACGATGCACTCGAAAAAGCCGGTGCAGAGGTGCTGATCGATGACAGAGAAGAGCGCGCCGGTGTCAAGTTTAAGGATGCGGACCTTATCGGAATTCCGGTCCGTATTACGGTTGGACGTAAGGCAGCAGAAGGCAAAGTCGAGTATAAACTCCGTGCCGGTTCTGAAGTCGTGGAGATGACTGCGGACGAAGCGATCGCCGCTGCACTCAAAGAGATTGAGACTGCAAAGGCTTGATTTTATATCGTTTAACATATGAGTTCACAGGAGGGGGCGTCTTACAAAATAGGACGTCCCTTTCTGATTCTTGAAATTTTTTTGGAAAATCTTGTAACGAATCTGTTTTTTTCTGCATACACATACGAGAAGCAAAGGAGGTGAGAAGTTGCAGTCTTTTGATGAAATCTATCAGCAATACGCACAGACCGTGTACAAATATCTTTTGTCACTGACCTATCAGAGCGATCTTTCTGAGGAACTAATACAGGAGACGTTCTATCAGGCGCTAAGAACAATTGACCGTTACGACGGGAAATGCAGGATCTCTACATGGCTTTGCGGGATTGCCAAGAATGTGCTTCTTACCTACAGGCGCAAGCATCCGCAACACGAGGATATCGATGACCTGGCCATCCCCGTGGAATCTTCGGAACAGGATCTGGCTGATCACGGCAGGAGAGACAGGAAGGATCGTCTGGATGGAAGACGAGCCAATCTACGATCGTACCTGGGATGTGTGGTCAACGAAGCACATGTACGTTGGTGATATGTCTGCGAATTCCCGTACGGCAAAAGCACTTCTGCTGTCTGAGAAGATAGGCCTTTTTACAAATGAACTGCAAACAGAGGAAGAGCCCTATGGCTGGACGATCCTTTTCAGCGAGCCTTTGGATGCAAGTTACGAGAAGTATTATCTTTCCGAAATGAGAAAGGCGGGCTATGAAATGATTGCGCTGGTCCAAAATCTGGATCATGTGACTTTCCGATACACGATCGATGGCGAGGAATTAGAAGACACATACTTCGCAGAGGATGCATCGAAGGGATTCGGCCAGGATGTGAAGAACTGCTGGACTAGCGTGAAACTCTTCCAGAATTATGTGCACTGGCTCGATACATCAGATTAAAGCGTTCCCTATTGGAGTCGGTTACAGATCTGTCATCCGATCCTGCCCGAGACGATATATAATGTTTATGGTGGATGAAGGGGAGGAGATGGCTGCCTTCCCGAATAAAGGGTGGAGTAGGAAATGAATACGAGAAACAAATTGTTGTCGGTGTTTGTCGCCGTTATGGTATTGGGGAGCATGGCTTTGAGCGGATGCTCGATCTTTTCGAAGAAACCGTCATATTCCGTAAAAGACGCGATTGCATATATGGAAGACCGGTATGACGATAAGTTTACCTATTTTGAGGATTACGATGATCACCAACCGACGGGAGCTTCGTACGATCTGTACCTGAAAAGCAGGAAGTACCCGGATGAGAAAGTCTATCTTCGTATCATAAGAAACGGGAACGGATTCCGCTATGTGGACAACTATATATCCGTAAAGTTTTATGACGAGACACGTGAAGCGATCGAAGACATCGCCGCTGCCGTCTATGGAAGCGAATTCAACCTGATCTATGATCCGGGAATATCTTCTGCGATGAGTTCTACATGCGATCCGAATATGTCTTTGGAAGAATTCTGGCTGGAAAGAGAGGCAGATCTTTCTTGCTGTTTGAAGATTGATCCGGATCATGGTGAAGCAAACTCGGAAGCCGAACTCGACCGGATAGAAGAACTGATCAAAGAAAAGAAGATCAGTATCCGATTCTCGATCTACTATACGGTAGATCAGGATTTCTATGAAGATACGAAAAACAGCACTGCGAAATGGAATGAATACAGCACGCACATGATTATCGGGATCGGCCCGGATATGAAAACAGAAATAAAGAAGCGGAGTTGACTCCGCTTCTTTTTTCTGGTGTTCGGTTGTAGAGGGAGCACTCAGTTTTCTTCGTGCGGAAGACGTGTCGGGGAGGCAAGATTCTTGTTTTTGGCTTCCTCGAGAAGACGGGCGAGTTCTTCTTCAGTATGCTCGATAGGAAGAGAAGAGCCCTGCTTGGTCTTAACGTCCTTCGGAAATGCCTTGTGGAAGTTTTCTTTTCTGTATTCTTCCGGCGTTTGTCCGGTCTGCTTCTTGAATGCCTGGATGAAGTGGCTCTGTGTCGAGAAGGAAAGGAACTGGGAGATGCTCAGGCAGGAATAATCGGAATGCTTGAGCATGTGCTTGGCCGCATCGATCTTTTTGATTCGGATAAAATCACTGACGGATACGCCGGTCTCTTTTTTGAAAAGCTTGGAAAAGTAAGCATCGTTTAAGCCAAGATATTCGGACAGATCCGGTACGAGGATACGATCCTGCAAGTGGCTGTAAATGTACTCAATGGCGCGCACGACATGCTTACTGAAGATGTTATCGAGTCGAAGCGCACGCATGCGTGTGCAATAATCCTGGATGCACTGCTGCTGGATCTCATCAAGCTGGTTGGTGTTGGTGGCAGCATCACACTTTTGGATGTAGATATCACTTAAAGAATATGAGGTTTCCACATCCATACCATAGTTGATGCAGTAACGTGAGATCATGGCAATGGATATGATCAAGTGATACCGCACGTTACGCAATCTGTCAGGAGAGAGTGTGCCGACACCGCGAAGTTCGGAGATATGGTACTCGCGAACCTGTCTCATAACTTCTTCCACCTCGCCGGTAGCTACAAGATCGTAAAAGTCAAATTCGTGTTCATAGGAGGAGCGTACCATCAGGCGCTCACGTTGCATAAAAAGCAGCCGCTGCAGTTCTTTGTTTACATCATTATCCATGTTCAGACCCTCACTTTGACATAGATTCATCCCCGTAGTACGTTTTGAAACAAACTTACGTCATTATTATGACATAAAGTGCAAAAATTTGGTATCGTTATTTCTGAAATAGTATAGAATATACTCAAGTGGGGGATGTGTGAATAGACAACCCCAATGCCTCCGTTAGTGAAAGTTTGCCATCTTTCAGACGCACACTACCCTAACCCCCACGCTGACAACATCTTGCACTTCCACATGACACACAGATTTAGTTGCAAGAACCTACTCGATGGAAACCCCGCTATCCTGATGGTGGGGTCCATTTTTTGTCCGGAGCTTCTCAAATATTGTTTTGTTAAACAAAATTATAAACTTGAATTAAGCAATTGATTAATAGCAGACAATAATTTCGACATGAAATCGATTATTTGATACCAAATGCCATTCCGATCAGTTGTACGGCATATGCAGCAACCCAAGCGATCACACACTGGAAGACGACCATAATAGTTGCCCATTTAGCACCCAGCTCACGCTTTACTGAGGCGACTGCTGCGACACATGGCGTGTAGAGCAGGCAGAATACCAGAAGAGAGAACGCTGACAAGGGTGACATAGAGGCCAGAACGGCTTCTGTATTTCCAATCAGGACTGTCAGAGTGGACACGACGCTCTCTTTGGCAAGGAAACCGGAGATCAGCGCAGTCGAGAATCTCCAATCGCCAAAACCGAGAGGAGAGAAGACAGGTGCGACAAAGCCTGCTATTACAGCCAGAATGCTGGCGGCAGAATCTTCAGTCAGAGACAGGCTGGTATCGAAGGATTGCAGGAACCAGATCACGATCGAGGCTATAAAGATGATCGTAAATGCACGCTGCAGGAAATCTTTGGCTTTTTCCCAGAGAAGCTGGGTAACATTTTTAAGTCCCGGCATACGGTAATTCGGAAGCTCCATGACAAAAGGAACCGCTTTGCCCCGGAATAGAGTGCTTTTGAAAAGGAAGGCAACGAGAATGCCCACAAAGATACCGATGAAATAGAGCGCTACCATGATCAGGCCGCTGTACTTTGGGAAGAATGTCGAGCAGAAAAAGCCGTAGATCGGAAGTTTGGCAGAACAGCTCATGAACGGTGTGAGAAGGATCGTCATCTTACGGTCGCGCTCGGATGGTAATGTGCGGCTGGCCATAACGCCCGGAACCGTGCAGCCGAAACCTATCAGCATCGGAACGATGCTTCGTCCGGAAAGGCCGATCTTACGAAGAAATTTGTCCATGACAAAAGCAACTCTGGCCATATAGCCTGTATCTTCCAGAAGTGAGAGAAAGAAGAACAATGTCACGATGACAGGGAGAAAACTCAGCACGCTGCCGACACCCGTAAAGATACCGTCGACGACAAGCGAGTGGATGACTTCGTTGACATTCCAGGAAGTAAGCGCACGCGCAGTGACCGAGGTAAGCGAAGAAATGCCGGATTCCAGAAGTCCTTGGAAAAAAGCGCCGATGACGTTAAACGTCAGAAAGAATATGGAGGCCATGATCAGGATAAAGGCCGGGATTGCTGTGAATTTTCCGGTCAGTATGCGGTCGATCTTGCGGCTTCTGTGATGCTCTTTGCTTTCTTTCGGCTTGATGACGGTGCGGTCCACGAGCTTTTGGATGAACGTGAAACGCATGTCGGCGATGGCGGCGCTCCGGTCCATCCCGGACTCGTCTTCCATCTGTGTGATGATGTGCTCCAAGGTTTCTTTTTCGTTTTGATCCAACTCAAGTTTTTCAAGAATGCGCGGATCACCTTCGACAAGTTTGGTGGCGGCAAAGCGCACCGGAATACCTGCTGATTTTGCATGGTCATCGATCAGGATCATGATACTGTGAAGACATCTGTGAATAGCGCCGCCTTTGTCGTTTTCGTCGCAGAAATCCAGACGTCCCGGACGTTCCTGATATTTCGCGATATGCAGAGCATGCGCGACAAGCTCTTCGGTACCTTCGTTCTTAGCTGCTGAGATCGGAACGACAGGAATTCCCAGTTCGTACTCCATCTGATTTACGAGGATCGAACCGCCGTTTCCGCGGACTTCGTCCATCATGTTGAGTGCCACGACCATCGGTACATCCAGCTCCATAAGCTGCATGGTGAGGTAAAGATTACGCTCGATGTTGGTGGCATCCACGATGTTGATGATGCCGCAAGGCTTCTCGTCAAGAATAAACTGACGGGATACGATCTCTTCCGCTGTATACGGAGACATGGAATAAATGCCGGGAAGATCAGTGATCTCCGTGTTCGGATTGCCTTTGATAACGCCGCTCTTGCGGTCGACCGTAACGCCGGGAAAATTACCGACGTGCTGGTTGGAGCCGGTAAGCTGGTTAAAAAGTGTTGTTTTACCGGAGTTCTGATTTCCGGCAAGAGCGAAGGTCAGCTTGGTGCCTTCGGGAAGGGGATTCTCATCGGCTTTGACATGGTAACGTCCGCCTTCGCCGAGACCAGGATGTGCGATGATGATACGGCGGGCTTTCTTTTCTTTCTTTTCTGCCTTCGGGTCAGCAGGTTGAGAAGACGAATCGGATTTTTGGGAAACGGTTTCTTCGGCCTTTTCCACATCGATCAGTCTGGCATCTTCAAGACGAAGAGTCAATTCGTATCCATGAATACGAAGTTCCATCGGATCGCCGAGTGGTGCGAGCTGCACCAGTGTTATGGAGGCACCGGGTATAACGCCCATGTCCAAAAAGTGTTGTCTGAGTGCGCCTTCACCGCCTACATGAAGGATACGGGCGCTTTCGCCTATCTTTAAATCTGCTAATGTCATTCAGAATATCCCCTATTTATCTGAAAAGCAGTCTTATGACCAAGAACCTGCTTGTATTGGTTTTTGAAATTGCCGGTATACCGGGTTTTGCGGAATCAGTCGATTACACGTACTTCCTTAATGCGCGGCTGATCGTCTGTCGCAATGGAACCGTTATCGTCGTAGGCAGGAACTTCTGCGATCTTGTCTACTACGTCGATACCGGACGTTACATGTCCGAAAGCTGCATACTGTCCGTCCAGACTCGGATAATCCACCTGGCAGATGAAGAACTGGCTTGTGGCAGAGTTCATGTCAGGGGTTCTGGCCATGGAGATAACGCCGCGCGTGTGCTTGAGAGGGTTCTCCACACCGTTTGCAGAGAATTCTCCTTTGATCGGAGTCAGCGACGAGCCATCATAAGACTTGGAAGCGGTTCCGCCCTGGATCATGAAGTTCTTGATGATACGATGGAATGTCGAGCCGTTATACACACCTGCCTTGGCACAGTTGATAAAATTCTCGACGGTGATCGGTGCGATGGAACTGTCAAGTTCAACAGCAATGACACCATAGTTCTCGACTTCGATCTCAACGTGATGCAGGGAAGCATTGTCTGAGTTTTCTCCGGCCGGTGTGGTCGGTACCGGCGGTCTTGTGGTCGTGGCCTTGGTACCGTTCTGGTATCTGGTGCTGCTACAACCGCAAATGCCGAAGAGCAAGCCGAATGCAAGCACCAGGCAGAGAAGAGTTTTCTTGATCGATTTGTTTTGTTCCTTGTTCATGTTCCTGATTCCTCTTTGTTCATTATTTGTTCCGTCTCCGGCTACCTTCGGGGACGGATGGTTTCCTTGTAAAAACTACCTGCCCAATTGTACATCATAAAGCGGCTCTATGGAGAACTTTCTTCCGCTTAATTTGTGATGAACATTCTCTTTCGGGATCTTTCCGAAAAGTAGAGTGGTGGCGAATAACTGCTGGTAGCGGACTTTTCCGCCACGCAGATTCGAAAAATGCAGGTTATACTGGTTTCTGCCGTAATTACCGTCTCCCAGTATCGGATGCCCCAGATGCGCAAACTGGGCGCGGATCTGATGAGTCCTTCCGGTCACCAGTTCCACTTCCACGTCGGAAACATCTTCGCCGTCCGGACCAATGCCTTTATAGACCTCTAACACACGGTAGCGGGAAGTGATCGGCAGATCGCCCGGCTTCTCTATGTCGTGAATGAAGACGTTGCCTTTGACCGGTTTTTCGAGAAAAGCACTGACTTCTTTCATGATCGCTTCGTCCTGGCAGATCACCGTGGTCCCCACAGATGGCACGCCGCGTAGAAGACAGCGGTACCGCTTCGTGATCAGATCATTTTTGAACAGAAAGATCGCATCTTCGAGACTTTTCTTATCTTTGGCAGTCAGGACCAGCCCGCCGGTATTCATGTCGATACGATGGCACAGGTCAAGATTCTTGTTATGGTAATCGCGACGCAGGATGTCGATCAGACAGTTGCCTGTTGTACCACGTCCGGAATGCACGGCGATGCCCTGGCGCTTGTTGACCAGCAGGAGTTCATCGGACTCAAAAACGACCTTGTAGTTATCCAGGGGATCCGAAGAAGCCTTGGATGCAGTCCCTTCAAAAAGAGCGTCCGGGATCCAGATCTCGACAACGTCACCTTCGCTGACGAGGGTGTCGGAAGAGATACGCTTGCCGTTGATACGGATATCTTTATGCTTCAGTGCTCTTTGCAAAACAGCGGGCGTCAGATTCGGGAACTCCAGGATCGCCGCGCGGATCACTTTTTTGCCTGCACTTTTGGCAGAAACGGTAAAGTCTTTCATGGTGTTTCTCCTCAAATAATATAAGAACATGCTTATTATTCTATATATCCTATTAAATCTCAATAGACAAAATAACGAAATCAAAAAACGCATGAAGGAAACGTCAGATTGCCGCGGGTGTGGTAAGCATTCACAGGATTTCAAGAATCTCCGGGCATCGTTTGGTCTGTAATTTCGACGGGAAGGTTGAGAATCCACGTGCTTTTTCCTATAATAGTGCTTATCCGAAAAGAGCAAGGGAGTACGAAATGGAGAAAACGCCGTGTCTGGTAAGTGTGGTGAGTGCTTTTGCAGAGGCAAAAGCACTTTACGAGGGGACGTTCGAGGAGGACGGGGAGCGCGTGCGTGTTTCCTGGGTCCAGCCTGAGGAAGAAAAAGGCGAGGGCGACAGCCGGTTCCTTCTGAGTTACCGGGTGCGCGAGAAAGTCCTGCGTATGACCAGAAGAGGCGCAACCGAATCGGAGATGACTTTCCAGGCGGGGGAGAAGACCGAGGGGATCATGCGGACGGCACATGGCGATTTCGATCTTCAGATGGAAACATCCTTGATCTCGTTCTTTGAAGAAGAGGAGAAAACTATTGAGGAGAATGGAGAAAGCTATCTTCTTAGAAGGGCTTTTTTGAACTACGAGATGTGTTTTCCGAACCAGGATCCGATGCCAAATAATATGATTTTTGAAATACGTATTGCCAAAAACAAGAATTATGTATAAAATCTATCGGTAAACCACGAAAGTTGCTTGACAAAGCACTTTCATTAGTGCATAATATCATTCGCGCCTCAAGGTATTAGTGTGGCTGCGAAGAGAATTAGAGAGATCTAAGATAAGTATTGGAGGTGGATGCGATGGCTCATCCGAAGCGTAAATGGTCGAAAGCTAGAACTTCTCGTCATAGAAGTGCCTGGAAGCTTGTTTTGCCAGGATTGGTAGAGTGCCCCAATTGCCACACTAAGATGTTGCGCCATAAGGTTTGTAAGACCTGCGGTTATCTTGATGGCAAGGAGATCATCAACAAAGCTGACGAGATTGCTTGATAGCTGATCTAAGTACGACTACGAATAATTGGCAGTGTTTCGAATAAAATTGAATCACTGCTTTTTTTCTGCCTGTTTCGCATTTTGCCGTGGATGATGAAGAGCGGTCGGATCGATGACCGGATGCCCACGGAAATGGTTCGTGATAAGGAGTTTTGCCGGTGGCAAATAAAAGAGAAGAGTTCCGACGTATCAAGGAAGTAGTACCGGGAAGCATCGCCGAAGAGATCGGCGTGGAGCCGGGTTATATCCTTGTGTCCATTGACGGAGTCGAGGTGAGGGATGTTTTTGATTACCGTATCCGTGAGAGAGCCTCGGAGATGCTCCTGGCTTTCCGTCTTCCCGATGGGCAGATCGCAGAGGTCGATCTCGAGAAAGATGAGGATGAGGAGCTTGGTCTGGTCTTTGAAGATCCGATCATGTGCAACTGCACTTCCTGCGCCAACCGGTGTATCTTCTGTTTCATCGATCAGAATCCGAAGGGTATGCGTGAGACCTTGTATTTTAAGGATGACGATATGCGAATGTCCTTTTTGACAGGTAACTACGTCACGCTGACGAATCTTTCGGACAAAGAATTCGAGCGCATCATCGGATACCATCTTTCGCCGATCAACGTTTCCGTCCATGCGACCGATCCGGTGGTCCGTGAGAAGATGATCAACAACAAATTCGCTTATAAGCTGATGCCCCGACTGAAAAAGATGATCGAAAACGGCATTTCGATCAATTGTCAGATCGTCTGCTGCCCCGGATATAACAACGGAGCGGTTCTGGATCAGACGATCCATGATCTGGCGCAGCTTGGAGAGGGTGTTCTTTCCATAGCGGTGGTTCCGGTCGGTGTAACGAAATTCCGTGAAGAGAACGGACTTGTGAAACTGGAGCTTTTCAATAAGAAAACAGCAGGTGAGCTTCTCGACCAGGTAGCTTATTGGCAGGATTATTTCATGAAGACACGAGGACAGAGGATCTTCTTTGCGGCCGATGAGTTCTATGTCCGGGCAGAACGCCCGATCCCGAGTGCCGAGGAGTATGAAGGATATCCGCAGCTGGAAAACGGTGTCGGCATGCTTTCAGAAAGAGACGCGGCTATGACCAAGGGAATCGCGCTCCGCAAGAAACATCTTCCGAAGAATATCTCCCATCCTTACGCAGGAAAGCGTTTTACCATGATCTCCGGTACTGATGCAGCGCCTTATACGGAAAAGTTTGCTAAAGACATTTCCTTATTATATAATATCGATTTGGTCGTTTTGGCTGTGCTCAATGAGTTCTTCGGGCACACGATCACGGTGTCGGGTCTTTTGACCGGCGGAGACATCTCGAACGCCGTGCTTGCGGAAAGAGAAGCAGGCCGCGGTCCGGATGTAGTGATACTGACGGCTAACATGATGAAAGCGGATGAGGATATCTTCCTGGATGATATGACCTTGACGCAATTTAAAGAGAAAGTAGGCATTCCGGTCATAGTGGCCGAGTGCGAAGGTTCCGGTGCGCTCAAAGCACTGGATACGTTCCTTGATATGTACAAGGGCGTGGAAGATTGATAACGAAGGAAAGGATGACAAAAGCATGAGCAAACCGGTTGTAGCCATCGTAGGACGCCCGAACGTGGGAAAATCCTCGCTTTTCAATGCGCTTTACGGCGAACGGATCTCGATCGTGCACGATGAGCCGGGTGTTACCCGTGACCGTATCTATGCCGAGACGGTCTGGCGTGAGCGTGAGTTCGTCATGATCGATACCGGTGGTATTGAGCCGGAATCCGATGACGTGATCAACAAGGGCATGCGTCTTCAGGCAGAGATCGCTATCGAGACTGCGGATGTTATTCTTTTCATGTGTGATATCCAATCCGGATTAACATCCGCGGATGAAGAAATCGCTACGATGCTTCGGAAGGCGAACCGTCCGGTAGTTCTGGTCGTCAACAAAGTGGACCATGTCGGTGAGCCGCCGGCGGAGCTTTATGAGTTCTATAATCTCGGACTGGGTGATGTGTATCCGATCTCTTCTTCCCATAGACTGGGTATCGGTGAGATGCTGGATGCTATCTATGAGCATTTCCCGGAACAGAAGAGTGAAGAGGAGGAGAATGAGACGATCCGCGTTGCTCTGATCGGTAAACCGAATGCCGGAAAGTCTTCTCTTTCTAACTATATGACAGGTCAGGAGCGTTCCATTGTTTCCGATATTCCCGGAACGACGCGTGACGCGATCGACTCTCTGGTTGAAAACAAGCACGGAAAATTCACGATCGTTGATACAGCCGGTCTTCGGAAGAAAGGCCGTATTGAAGATGCAGTCGAAAAATACAGCATGATCCGTTCTCTCTCGGCAATCGAGAAAGCAAATGTTTGTGTTATCCTGATCGATGCTGTCGAAGGCGTGACCGAACAGGATACGAAAGTGGCCGGCTATGCCCACAATGCCGGTAAGGCCTGTATTTTTGCGGTGAATAAGTGGGATCTGATCGAAAAAGAGACCGGCACGCTGGAGGCGATGGAGAAACAGCTCAAAGACCGTTTCGCATTCATGAGCTATGCGCCGGTCGTCTTTATTTCCGCCAAGACCGGACAACGTGTGGATAAGCTTTTCGAGCAGATCAAGCGAGTCTATGAGAATGCGGGCAAGCGCTTAAAGACAGGTGTTTTGAACGACCTTCTTACCGAGTGCGTGGCGATGGTTCCGACTCCGCAGGACAAGGGCAAGCATCTCAAGATCTACTACGGCACACAGGTGGCAGTCTATCCGCCGCAGTTTGTGCTTTTTGTGAATGACAGTAATCTTATGCATTTTTCTTATGAACGGTATCTGGAGAACCAGTTCCGTAAGAACTTCGATTTCGTCGGTACGCCGATACGAATATATATGAGAGAAAAAGACAAGAAAAAGGATCTAAAACCAGAAGGGAATGACAATAAGTATGACAAAGATTGAGAACTTGAGAAACATCGCTATTATTGCTCACGTTGACCATGGTAAGACGACGATCGTTGACTCCATGCTCAAGCAGGCGGGCATTTACCGTGAGAACGAGCAGATCGTCGAGCAGGTCATGGACAGTAACGACCTCGAACGAGAGCGTGGTATCACGATCCTGGCGAAAAATACGGCGATTTCTTATAAGAATTACAGGATCAACGTTGTGGATACTCCCGGCCATGCGGATTTCGGTGGTGAGGTGGAACGTGTCCTGAAGATGGTGGATGGTGTTCTTCTTGTTGTCGATGCATATGACGGACCGATGCCGCAGACACGTTTTGTTTTGCGCAAAGCACTGGAGATGGGCCTGAAGCCGATCGTCTGCATCAATAAGATCGACCGTCCGGACGAGCGTGCGATCGAGGTCGTGGATATGGTTCTCGAACTGTTCATTGAGCTGGGCGCGGATGATGACCAGATCGATTTCCCGATCATTTATACATCCGGTAAGGTTGGTATTGCCACTACGGATCTTCAGGAATACATCGATGGCAAGAAACTGGATTTCTGCCCGCTCCTGGATGCGATCATTGAAAATATTCCTTGCCCGGAAGGCGATACAGAAGGACCTTTGCAGCTTCTGGTAAGTAATATCGACTCCGACCCGTACATCGGCCGTATTGCGATCGGCCGTATCGAGCGTGGTTCCATCAAGCAGAACCAGCCGGTCGTTGTCTGCACCTATGACGACAATGCCACCAAGAACGCACGTATCGTAAAACTTCTCCGTTTCCAGGGATTGGGACGTCAGGAAATTCAGGAGGCGAGCGTAGGTGAGATCGTCTGCGTAGCCGGTATTCCGGAGATCAACATCGGTGATACCATTTGTGCGCAGGATTGTCCGGAACCGATGCCTTTTGTGGACATCGATGAGCCGACCATCGCCATGACGTTCTCCGTCAACGATAGTCCTTTTGCCGGACAAGACGGTAAATTCGTTACTTCACGTCACTTGCGTGACCGTCTTTTCAAGGAAATGGAGACCAATGTTTCCATGCGACTCGAAGAAACAGATACGACAGAAGCTTTTGTAGTCAAGGGAAGAGGTGAACTCCATCTTTCCATCCTGATCGAGACCATGCGTCGTGAAGGCTATGAATTCCAGGTTTCCCGTCCGCAGGTCATCCTTAAGGAAGTCGACGGTGTTCTCTGTGAACCTGTCGAGATGCTTCTGATCGATGTCCCGGAGGATTATGTGGGTGCTGTCATTGAGAAGCTTGGCGCCAGAAAAGCAGAGATGGTCAACATGTTCCCACCGGAGAAAGGTTATACCCGTCTTGAGTTCAAAGTTCCTTCGCGTGGTATCCTCGGCTACCGTACCGAGTTTTTGACCGACACTAAGGGCAATGGTATAATGAACAGCGTAATCAGCGGATTTGAGCCATTTGCCGGCGAGATCGAGACGCGTTCCCACGGTGTGCTGGTAGCGTTCGAGAGCGGCGAGGCAATGACTTATGGTCTTTATAACGCACAGGAAAGAGGACAGCTTTTCATTGGTGCCGGAACACCGGTCTATGAGGGCATGATCGTAGGTATCAACCCGAAGAATGAGGATATCACGGTCAATGTCTGCAAGAAGAAGCACGTTACCAATATGCGTGCGGCAGGTTCTGACGATGCGCTTCGTCTGACACCGCCTCTGAACTACAGTCTGGAGCAGTGCCTCGAGTTTGTAGGAGACGATGAGCTTTGTGAGGTGACACCGAAGAACATCCGTCTTCGTAAGAAGATCCTTTCTACCGAATTGCGTGCCAAGGACCGCGCTGCGAAGAAAAACAGCTGACAGGCAAGTGCTTTTGCCATATGTGAAAGTGGCACGCTACTTGCGAAAAAGGAGATACAAGCGTCATGTTTTCGAGAAAGGTATCGATAGCATTACGAATTCTGATCATATTCGCCTGCGTTGTCGTAAGTGCATTTCTAGGCGTCTTTCTGGGATATAACTATGTCATTTCCCAGAATGCGCGCTTCACGAAGCTGGAAAGACAGATCAAGAACGGAGAACTGGTGATCAACCAGAATACTCCGGGCGCGGTCATGATCGTTATCCGTTCCGGTGATACGACCGGCGATATTGCCGAGCAGTTGAAAAAAGAAGGTCTGATCAAGAATACTTCGACTTTTTCTCTCATGAGCAAGTTTAACGGTTTCGATGGCGGATATCTGGCCGGTACCCATTTTCTGACGCCGGATCTGACATACGATGAGATGATGTATCTTCTTTGCCAGGAGCCGGAAGTGGTTCGTATTACGTTCCCGGAAGGTTTTACTTATAAGCAGATCAAAGACAGATTGAAGGATAAAGGCCTGGCTTTCAGCGAGGCACGTCTGGACGAGTGCATGAACAGTCCGGACCTTTTCGTAAACTATCCTTTCGTTTCTTCCATCAAGCAGAACGATGACCGTGATTTTATCCTGAGCGGGTATCTGTTCCCGGATACTTACGATTTCGACATGAACGCCAGTGAAGAGGAGATCATCTCCACATTCCTGCGTAATATGAATGTGAAACTTTATGACGAGTTCTATGAGCGTGCCGATAAACTCGGAATGTCCATGGATGAGGTATTGACGCTGGCTTCTCTTATTCAGATGGAGACGACAGATAAGACGGACATGCTCTATGTTTCCGCTGTTTTCCATAACCGTCTGAATTCAGAGGATCCGGATATGCACTTCCTGGGTTCCTGTGCTTCGATCAACTATCTTCGTGAGAAAGCCGGCATGCAGCATGTCTGGGCAGCTACTGCTTCGGATCTGGAGTGGGATAGCCCGTATAACACCTATAAGTTCCCTGGACTTCCGCCGGGACCGATCTGTATGCCGAGTCTGGATGCGATCCAGGCGGCTTTGTATCCGGAACCGAACTGCAATTTCTTCTATTTCTGCGCGAAGGGAAATGGCAGAACTGCTTTTGCCGTGACTAAAGAAGAGCATGAAGCTAACGTAGCGAAGTATAAAGATAACTGGACCGATGATCCGTCTGATTCCGGATCGGATGTATACGATGTGGACACGGAGGGCTACGATGAGGGCTGATGCTTTTTCTAAGCCGGAAGTACTTGCTCCTGCCGGGAATCTGGAAAAACTGAAGACTGCAATCGCTTATGGCGCGGATGCGGTCTACATGTCCGGCAAACAATTCGGTCTTCGTACTTTCAGTGACAATTTTACGCATGAAGAGATGGAAGAGGGAGTGCGCTATGCGCATGATCGTGGTGTAAAGTGCTATTGCACGGTCAATGTTATGGCTCATGAGGATGATATTTCCCGTCTTGACGAGGAGATATTGTTCCTTCAGAAGATCGGGATGGATGCCTTGATCGTTTCGGATGCCGGCATCTTCCGCAAAGTCCGTCGTCTTACTCCTGATATGGAGATCCATATCAGTACCCAGGCCAGCGTGACCAACAGTGAAGGTTGCATGTTCTGGTATGAACAGGGCGCCAGACGTGTTGTGCTTGCCCGCGAACTGACACTTGATGAGATCCGGAAGATCCGTCAGTCGATCCCTGCTGATCTTGAACTTGAATGCTTCGTGCATGGCGCTATGTGTGTATCCTACTCCGGCCGTTGTCTGCTGTCGAATTACTTCACCGGCCGTTCTGCGAATAGTGGAAGCTGTGCGCAACCGTGCCGCTGGGGGTACTATGTCGTAGAGGAGAAGCGGTTGGAAGCGCCGCTGCCGATCCAGGAAGATGAACGGGGCACTTACATTTTTAATTCTAAAGATATCTGCATGATCGGACATATTCCGGAACTGATCGCTGCCGGGATCACCAGTTTCAAGATCGAAGGCCGCATCAAGGGTGCTTTTTACGCGGCTTCGGTAACCAAGGCATATCGCGAAGCCGTGGATCTTTATATGACAGATCCCGCGCATTACGAAGAGGATCCGAGATGGCAGGCAATGTTGGACCGTACGGTACATCGTGATTTTGCAACAGGCTTTTTCTACGATAAGCCCGGCGAGAATGCCCAGATCTTCCCGGATAAGACTTATAACCGTCCGGCATTTGTCGTGGGAGTGGTAACGGGGTATGACGAAGAGAGAGGCTGTGCTATCGTAAGCCAGAGAAATAAGATCTTTAAAGGCGATACTCTCCATCTTCTGATGCCGCAAGGATATAGCGAGCCGATCGTTGCTTCGGAGATCTTTGATGAGGATATGAATCCGATCGAATCCACGCCGCATGCGGAAATGAAGTATTATCTGAAAGTGGACCAAAAAATCCCTGAGTATTCCTTCTTGAGCAGAGACGGAGATAAAGATGAGGGCATCTTCCGTAACGACGCATCGACGAAGGAGAAGAAGTGAGCATGATCCTCTATCTTGTTTCCATTGTATTGGGAATCCTGATGCTTGGCATGGTCATGCATCTTGGATATAAAAACCGAAAAGAAGCCGCGCTTGGCCCGGGAGATCTGAAGCTTTCTTCCTGTATGTCCTTTATAGAGAAGCATTATGCTGTGTTCGGGCTTGCTCTTTTCGGATTATTTCTGCTGACCAGACTGGCCTATCTTGGCTTTATTCCGAAAGGCATGCATATCGATGAGATCGGTATGTCTTACGATGCATACTCGCTTTCACACTATGGCATGGATCGGCATCAGGTGCACTATCCGGTCTATCTTGAGAATTTCGGCGGCGGACAGTCGGCACTTTATGCCTATGCAACCTCTTTGCTTTTGAAGTTTTTTCCATATTCGACTACCTTGATCCGGCTTCCGGCCGTGATCTTTGGCATGTTCTGCTTCCTTGCGTCATTTTTTCTGATCAAAGATATAGCAGAAGACCTTTACGAAAAGTCGGAAAAGAAATGTGAATATCTTCATGCGGTTGCTCTGTCCGGCCCTTTGTTCGTTACGGTAACACCGTATTTTCTGATGTCGGAAAGATGGGCGTTGGACTGCAATCTTTTCTTGAGTATGGGTACCGTAAGCCTGTGTTTTATTGTGAAAGCCATTCGTTCCAGGAAGAAAACGATGTGCCTGATTGCCGGTATTTCCTGCGGCGTGACTCTATATACCTATGCCATTTCGTATCTGGTATTGCCGTTATTCTTTCTCATGCTCTTTTTCTATCTTGTGTATTTGCGGAAAAAGAAACTGTCCATCCCGTGCCTGCTTGTTTTTTGCATTCCGGTAGGCATACTCGGGCTTCCTCTCGTTGTCTTTCAATTGGTCAACATGGGGAAAATACCGGAATTCACGCTTTTCGGGATCCAATTCAAAAGACTGTACAGCTATCGGATCAGTGAATTGAGCTTCAGTAGAGCCATACCGAAACTTCTTTATGTCGTAAAAGGCATGATCGGCGCGGATGAGCTCTCATATAACGCTTTCCATGAATTCGGCCCGTTCTATCTTTGCACGGTGCCACTGGTCATATACGGAGCTTTCATGGCTATACGGGATATGGTGATCTCCATAAAGAGAAGAGCTTCTCAAGCGGTGGCGGTAGTTGTTTTCTACTTTTTTTCATGCTGGGCGGTCATGCTTCTCCATGGATTCTGCTATAACGCGATCAATCACATCTATATCACGTTCCTGGTCTTTGCCGTTTACGGATTGATCTATCTGGGAAGATTCTCCGGTAGAAGCATTCTTATCAGTATGAGCTGCATCGGATTGTCATTTGTGCTGTTTTCCTATGTCTATTTTATCAAGCAGAATGACATGATCCCGAAACATGATTTCTTCTACGATATGACACAGGGTGAAGTAGTGGAATATGCCGAAAAGCACTATGATCCGGAGGAAGATAAAACGGTTTACATCTCATATGATCCGGAAGAGCAGGATCAGCAGAATCTGATCGCGTCACTCTATGGTAAGGTACCGGCACCAATCTGGGGGCAGATCACCAAAAACCTGGGAAGGTTCCACATGACTGTTCCGGAAACGATCGATCCTTCTGAAAATGCCATCTATATTATCGGCCGTTCGCAACAAGATGTGATCGACCTTCTCCTGTCGCAGGGGTACAAAAAAGATGATACCTATGAAAAAGATATCATCCTCTATAAAGACGCCTGATCTTTTGCACACTTACGCACGAAGCCAGCAAAGAACAATAAATGCAATGCCGAAAAAGAAGCCGATCCGAAAATGCTCGGAGACCGGGATCGATAGTGGTCTGGCTTCTTCCGTATTGCAGTGAAGATCCTCGTTTCTTTGTAAATATCTGTAGAAGCGGAGCTGACGGAAAAGCACCAGCATCATGACGATTCCGATCACCAAAGAGATGTAGGAAGCATAAAGCACGGTACGGCTGTAATCAATGGAATTCTGAACTGTTGCCGGATCCTGGACAGAAATGACACGCTCGAGAAGTGTCGAAGCACAGGCAATGCCAAGACGCATCGCACAGGAACATAGAACATTTCCCGTGAAATAGCGGATCGAAGAAGCAAATAGACCGATCACCAGGAACATCAGAAACTCC
This sequence comes from Clostridiales bacterium, assembly GCA_017513085.1. Taxonomy (GTDB): domain Bacteria; phylum Bacillota; class Clostridia; order Saccharofermentanales; family Saccharofermentanaceae; genus Scatonaster. The sequence continues at coordinate 94,047 of JAFWDK010000009.1, forward strand.
AGACGATTGGTGGCGAAAAGCGTGCTGAGGAGCGCGGGAACAGGGATCCTGATCCACCACTTGTCCGGTAATGATGCAAAGAGAAGACCGCGGAAAAAGAGTTCTTCTACGATGGCCGGCAGAAGTATGGTGATGATGAAGATCAAGGCTAAGCCGAAGATCGAGGATTCAGTCGTCACATAGTAATAGAGCCTGCCGGGGATCGGGTTTTCAAGCTGCAGTTCCAGAAAGATGAACAGGTTGTGGATGCTGGTCGAGATCAGCATTGCCGGAACGCCGGCCATAATGCTCATAAAGAAAGCGCCCAGGCCAGGATTTCTGCCCCAGAGATGGTGTTCTTTGATCTTGAAATGCTCGGATGTGAAAACGAAAATGGCAAGAAGCGCCATCAGCCGGATCAGCGTAATGATCGAATAGCCGATCAGAGAGGTCTTGGAGAAGAACAGTTTCTCATCGGGGATGTCCTGCCATATGACTTGAATGAGAAATGAAAAGCCAAATGCCGTCATCAAAAGAAGTCCCAGATCAGGATACTTCGGGAGACGGATAAAAGGATAGATGTAGTTTTTCCAGATGGATTTGATTACGGATAAAAAGTCTCTTTGCTGTGCCATTCATATCTCCTACAGCAAGTCCGCGAGCGGCGCCACATGACGTGTGAACAGCTCCAGGAAATATGGTTCGTAAAGAAGAAACAAGACTGTTCCCAATACGATAAAAGGTCCGAAGGCCAGGTAATCCGGATCATCTGCGAAATGCATCTCACGCTTTTTCTTCATCAGGATCTTGCGTGCTTTGGCCGGATCGGGACTCTCACGGATCTCTTTTTCTTCCTTGGCAATACGCATGCGCTTGCGGACAAGAAGAGGAATCGCTACGATTGCAGCTGAGATAAAAGCAATGAAGATCACGAACAGAAGTCCGCGCACTCCGCTTAAAAGACCACACATAAACAGGAGCTTGACGTCGCCCATGCCCATGGCTTCAGTCTTGGCGATCATGCTCGAAATAAATCCGATGAGAAAGAGGATGCCGGAACCGATAAGCGCGGCCAGAACTCTGTTGCCGATAAAGTGATACCAAGGTTTTGAGGCTTCGATCCAGATGTTTCCGTCCACAAAATCGGAAACGAAGTAAAAAACGGAAAGCGCAATACTCAGGACGATGATGTGGTCAGGAATAATGCGGTTCAATATGTCGGACATGACGATCACGGTAAATCCCGGAAGAAGTACGAACAGAGCGATGACACGCAGGATATTCGAGAAATTCAGAAAATCCGGGTAAAGATATGCGGAAATGAATACGACTACCGCGTAGATCACTGCAAATACGGCGATATGGTAAGGTTTTAACCTCTTCGATAAACGGACGTTTTCCGCATTCGGGTCAAAACCATAGTCTTGCAGCCACGCTTCAGGCATCTTATTGAAAATAAAAAATGCCGGTACGGCCATGACTGCCGCAATCAGCGCGAGAACAAGGGCTTTTGTGATAAGGGTCATGCTTTCGCCTCCAAAGAAATCATATATATAAGAATACATTGATTTGCAGAAATTGTGAAGTCTGCTACAATAACAAATGGTTTATACCATGGGGAAAAGGAGGTGCTACGTTATGAGTGAACGTGCACAAAAGAAAGAATCTACTAAGAAGGTAGTAAAGAAATCCACAGCAAAGACTACTGCAAAGACAGCTGCTGCAAAGACTTCGGCCAAAACGGTTGTGAAGAAGGCTCCTGCAAAAGCTTCTCCGAAAGCAGAAGTGAAGACTGCTAAAGCTTCTTCCAAGGCTTCTGTAAAGAAGAGCGTAGCGAAGAGACCGGCGGTAAAGAAGACGGAAAGCGTGAAAAAACCTGCCGTTTCCGGAAAGACTCTGACTGTGGATCCGGCTAAAGTACATAACATTTCTGCCCAGGAACTTCATGATATGGTTGCTTTCCAGGTGAAGGCATGCTCCGGTAAGAGTGCGGATAAGGGAACCGCAAGAGATTACTGGCTGGCTTTATCCAGAACGATCGTGGAGATCATGGCTGATGATTGGGAGAAAACACGTGAGAAGTACGCAAAAGTACGTCAGGCTCACTATTTCTCCGCGGAATTCCTGGTTGGCCGTTCGATGCTGAACAATCTTGTTAACCTGGGTATTTACGAGCAGGCAGTAGAAGCCATGAAGGGCTTCGGCATCAACCTGACTGACCTCCTCGAAGAAGAGACTGACGCGGCGCTGGGTAACGGCGGACTCGGTCGTTTGGCTGCATGTTTCCTGGATTCCTGCGCGACTTTGGATCTTCCGGTTACCGGATACGGCATCCTGTACCGCTATGGTCTGTTCCGCCAGACATTTGAGAACGGTTTCCAGAGAGAACATCCGGATTCCTGGATGGAAAACGGCTATCCGTTTGTTATTCCGAGATATGAGGATAAGGTCCGCGTACATTTTAACGACTTTGACGTATGGGCGATCCCGTGCGACATGCCGATTACCGGCTATAACACACATAATGTGAACCGTCTGCGCCTTTGGAAGTGCGAACCGGCTCAGGAGTTTGACTTCAATCTTTTCAATTCCCAGCGTTTCGATGACGCGGTAATTGAGAGAAACCGCGTAAACGATATCTATAGAGTGCTTTATCCGAACGACACATCTTACGATGGTAAGGTGCTTCGTGTCCGTCAGCAGTATTTCTTCGTATCTGCTTCACTTCAGGATATCGTTAGAAGTTATAAGGCAGTGCATGGAAATGATTTCAGCAAGTTTGCCGAGCTTAACAGCATCCAGTTGAATGATACCCACCCGGTTATCGGTATTCCGGAACTGATGCGTATCCTCGTCGATGAGAATGGCGTGAAGTGGGAAGATGCATGGGAAATCGTCAGACATACATTTGCATATACGAACCATACTATTATGGCAGAAGCTCTGGAAAAGTGGGATTGCAATATCTTCCGTTTCCTGTTCCCGAGAATCTTCGAGATCGTCGAGGGCATCAACAACCAGCAGAGAGCCCAGTTCTTCGAGAAAGGCATGTATTCCGAACTCGTTGACCGTCTGTCGATCCTTTCCGATGGTAAGGTGCAGATGGCTTGGATGGCCATTTATGGTTCTTACTCCGTAAACGGCGTTGCGGCGCTGCATACCGAGATCCTTAAGAGAGATACTCTCAAAGAATGGTATGAGATCTATCCGGAGAAGTTCTCTAACAAGACCAATGGTGTTACTCCGAGAAGATGGCTCCGTGTCTGCGACCAGGATCTGGCTGCATTGATCACTGACCTTCTTGGCAACGAGGACTGGGTCACCGATCTCGATCAGCTCAAGAAACTCGAGAAGTATGCGAACGATAAGAAGGTTATGGAGCGTTTCCTGAAGGTAAAGCGTGCAAACAAGGTAGCGCTTTGCAATCACCTGGAGAAGACGAAGGGTATCAAGGTCAATCCGGATTCCATCTTCGACGTACAGATCAAGCGTCTGCATGAGTACAAAAGACAGCTTCTGAATGCAATCTATGCACTGAACCTCTACGATCGTATTAAGGAGAACCCGAAGCTTGATATGCCGCCGGTAACGGTATTCTTCGGTGCAAAGGCTGCTCCCGGATACTTCCGCGCGAAGGCAATCATCAAGTTCATCAACGAGATTGCAAAGATGATCGACAACGATCCGGATATGAAGGGCCGTCTGAAGGTCGTATTCATCGAGAACTACAACGTAAGTAACGGTGAGAAGCTCTTCCCGGCTGCAGATATCTCCGAGCAGATCTCAACAGCAGGTCTGGAAGCTTCTGGTACAGGTAACATGAAGTTCATGATGAACGGTGCGGTTACCCTGGGTACATGGGACGGCGCAAACGTAGAAATCGCACAGTCTGTCGGTGATGACAATGTCTACATCTTCGGCTGCCGTGTTGAGGATATGGAAGCCACCCGTGCTTACTACAACCCGAAGTGGCAGTATGAGAATATCCCGGGTCTGAAGAAGGTCCTCGACCGTCTTGTCGATGGTACATTCAACGATGAGGGAACAGGCATGTTCCAGGATCTGTTCAATGGTTTGATCTACGGCAGCAACTGGCAGCCGGGCGATACCTACTATGTACTCGGTGATTTCGACGATTACAGAAAGACCAGAGACCAGGCCTATAAGGACTATGCGAACCGTATGGAATGGGCAAAGAAGTGCTGGATCAATATTTGCAATTCCGGTAAGTTCTCTTCCGATAGAACCATCAGCGAATACGCAAAGGGAATCTGGAAGATTAAGGCTGCGAAAATTAAATAATCTTTTCGCGCAAGTTAGATAACGAATAAAAAGAGAGTTTTCTCGATCTGTCCTCGGGGCAAGCCCTGCGGAGGCTCGGAAAACTCTTTTTTATTCGTGTTTTAATGCGCGGAAAGATTATTTTTCTCTTGCGTGGAGACGGTGTGTGATAAAATTATATGCAAAAGCACTTGTTTAAGTGTGTTTCGGAGAAACGTAATATGGGCAGGATGGCAAGTACAGCAGATACGATCGTTTTTGATGCGCCGGCGAAGGTGTGGGAAGAGGCGCTCCCGGTTGGAAACGGAAAGCTGGGCGGCATGGTGTTCGGTTTGCCGTATACCGAGCGGATCCAGCTGAACGAGGATAGTGTCTGGTATGGCGGCCCGCAGGACCGGAATAATCCTTCCGCGCTCGAGAAACTTCCGGAGATCCGCAGGCTGATCTTTGAAGGCAAGATCCGGGAAGCCGAGGAACTCTGCAGCTTCGCGCTTTGCGGAATCCCGGAGGAGCAGCGCCACTATGAGCCTCTCGGAAATCTCTATATTGAATTTGAAGAAGAATCGTTAGATTATTCTAACTACCGCCGTGAACTCAATCTTTCCAATGCGGTCGTGACGACGGAACTGACCCGTGACGGCGTGCACTTTACACGGGAAGTGATCACCAGTTTCCCACAGAACATTATGGCGATTCATCTAACGGCGGATCAGCCCGGAAAACTGAACTTTCATGCCCAGCTGGGTAGAAGCGGCGGCAAGCCTTGGGAAGAGCTTCCGTATAAGCATCAGGTCGTGAGAAGACAGTGCTATAACGCCTGCTCTGACAGCATTGCCGCGAAGCCGGGAAATATTCAGCTCATGCTAGCGACGGCCGGCGGAAACGGCGGAGTGAAGATTGCCTGCGGTGTAAAAGTTATTCCTTTTGGCGGAAAAACGGAAGTGATCGGTAATACGACGCGCATTTTCGGCGCCGATGAAGCGCTTCTGCTTCTTGCGGCCGATACGACATTCCGCGAAAAAGACCCGGAATCATCTGTACTGGCCCGCATTGAGGCCGCCTCGGCCTATTCCTGGGAAGAACTGAAAAACGAGCACATCGCCGATTACAGAAATCTTTTTGATCGGGTTTCCCTGAAAATCGACGGGCAGGAGGAGATCGAGCGTTTCTTCCAATATGGCCGTTACCTGCTGATCGCCTCTTCGCGACCGGGTTCGCTTCCTTCGAATCTCCAAGGCATCTGGAATCAGGATCTTCTGCCGATGTGGGGAAGCAAATTCACGATCAACATCAACACGGAGATGAACTACTGGCCGGCGCTGGTAACGAATCTCACCGAATGCCAGAAACCCTTGATCACCCATCTTGACCGTATCCGCGAAAACGGCCGCGTGACAGCGAAGAAAATGTACGGCTGCGGCGGATTCATGGCGCATCACAACACCGATATCTGGGGTGACACGGCCCCGCAGGACATCTGCATGAGCGCGACCTTCTGGGTCATGGGCGGCGCATGGCTGTCCCTGCACATCTGGGAACAATATCTTTTCACGCAGGACCTTTCCTTCCTTCGCGAGAAGTACCCGATCATGCGTGATGCCGCCATCTTTATCATGGACTACCTCGTTCCGGACGGTGAATATCTGGTGACCTGCCCGACGCTGTCCCCGGAAAACACCTACATCCTCCCGAACGGGGAGAAGGGTGTGATCTGTAAAGGCGCATCCATGGATAACCAGATCATCACAGAGCTCCTTTCTGCCTGCATTTCCGCGGAAAAAGCACTTGCCACCGGTCCTTCGGATGGTATTTCGGAGCGTGCGGAACAGGTCCTTTCCAAAATCGCGCCGATCCGTATCGGCAAATACGGACAGATCATGGAGTGGAATGAGGACTACGAAGAACTGGAGCCGGGACACCGCCATATCTCCCAGCTGTTTGCACTCTATCCGGGATCCCAGATCACGGAAGAAAAAACACCGGAACTGATGGAAGCGGCGAGAGCTACGCTGAAGCGGCGCCTATCGTCCGGAGGCGGCCATTCAGGCTGGAGCCGTGCCTGGATCATTAACATGTATGCGAGATTAGGAGAAGGGAATAAAGCGTATGAAAACCTTTGTACGCTGATTGAGAAACAAACTCTTCCGAATCTTTTCGATAACCATCCGCCGTTCCAGATCGATGGAAACTTCGGTGCCACATCCGGTATTGCCGAGATGCTGGTACAAAGCCATGAAGAGGAGGTCCGCCTTCTTCCTGCACTTCCGGATGCCTGGAAAGCACACGGCGTCGTGAAGGGCTTGCGGCTTCGCGGCGGGAAAACACTGGAATGTCTGGAATGGAAAGACGGTAAGGTTCTTCGCGCGGAGATCCGATAGAGGGGAACAGACGAGTCAGTATGAACAAGAAAAGTGCGTTGCCTCAAAGAAAATGAGACAACGCACTTATTATATGTGTCACGCGTTTCGGAATGTGATCAGCGGTTAATGCCGTAACGTGCACAGATTTCGGTAAATTCCGTCGACTGGGCAAACGACATAAGTACATCGTGACGGGACTTTCCGTTCTTCATTTGGCCAAGCCAGAAGCTCATTCCATCCTCATCCGGCTGTCTGTCCATGAAGGTGGTGTACAGTCTTGTGAGATAATCCTCATCTGTAGTGTTAAACCCGATGAATTCTGCTGACTCGAAGAAATACAACGCCGCGCTTGTACCTGTCTGTTCCAGATTGGTAAGAGCAAGACCCCAGAAACCTAATCCGTCTGTGTCAGGCTCTCTTTTCATACAGCAGGTGAAGAGACGGGTCGCAAACTTGACCGCATTGTTGGATGCAATCTCGGATTTCGCTGTAGGTGCTCCGGATTTTACCCCGTAGCCGGCGCAGATATTGCACCACTCTGTCGAATCGATAAAACTACGGATGACTTGTTCTCTGGAAACTCCCTTATTCAGTTGGCTAAGCCAGAATGTTCTTCCTTCATCGTCAGGCTCGCGGTTAAAGAAGACGGGATAAAGTATATCGAGAAGTGCACCGTCACTCATTTTCTTGTTGGTAAATTCTTCTCCTAGAAGGAAGAATAGTCCACAGTCTGCACCGGTCTTTTGTCCGCTTTTGATTGCGTCGACCCAGTATTTCTTTCCGGCTTCCTCGGAAAGACGTCCCAGCGCGTCATTATAAAGACGCTCGATGAAATCCGCGATATCACCGGAAGCGGTGCCTACGATCTTTGTTTTTTCATCATAGATGAACGTGCCTGATACTTCTATGCCGGGTTTGTAAGGAACCCAGCCGATATATATATATTTTTTCTCGTCAGGATCATATTCCGGATCATATCTTCTGATGAGTTCCTGTATACACGTAAGCTGGCTGATATCCAGTTTGTCTATATTGGTTCTCTCGCATTCCAAAGTATGAATATACGGATTTCTGCCCAGCTTCAGAGAGGAAATCGCGTTGCCTTTCACTCGCAGTATTTCAAGAAGCGGGCAAGAGGATACGTCCAAAGAAGAAAGCTTGTTATCGGAAAAATCGATGCAGTCCAGCTTCGTATTTTTCGTTACATCTGCTTTCGTGATCTGGTTATCGTAAGCGATGATTGCTTTCAATTCCGGGCAGTTCGAGGTATCCAGTTTAGAAAGTAAATTGTTGTCACAATAAAACTCTTCTAGGGCAGTACAAGAAGAAAGATCAAGTTCCAAAATATGATTGGATGAGCAGTCAAAATGCTGAAGCATGGATGTTTTGTTAAGTTTCAGTACGGACAGTGAATTGCTCTCGCAGGAAAGCTTTTCCAGTTTCGGAGCATCACCGATCGTTAATGTTACCAAACTGTTATTTTCACAGTGGAGTTCACGCAGATTCGGAGCATCCACCTCCAGTTCCGAAAGACCGTTATAGAGAACGGAAACAATTTCCAGATCCGGACAATGGCTCAGATCGATTTTGGTTAGTTCGTTCATGTAGGCCACCACATTCTTCAGTTTGTGCAGATCGCTTGTCTCGAGTATCTTGATTTCATTCTTGCCGCAGTACAGTTCAACAAGATTTGTGTTTTTACTGATATCAAGTGTTTGCATACTGCTGCCGGTGCAATCCAGGATTTCCAGATCCGGGCAGTTAGAAAGATCCAGAGAGGTGATCTGGTTTTTGCAAGGGTTCTCCGGTCCGAATTTCGGTTCTATTTCGTGATCGTAGTCATAATCACTGCAGGTGAGTGTACGAAGCTTAGTATTGTTCGAAACATCGAGAGAACGAAGATCGTCCGCACAGCATGTTAATACCTCTAGATCGGAAAGATTACCGGTATTTATGGATTTGATCAGATTACAGTCAAACCGAAGTGTCTTGAGAGCCGGGCAGGAGGAAACGTCCAGCTTGGTAAGGCGGTTATACGAGCAGTCCAGAACCTCGAGCTTTGTATTTCCCGAAAGGTCGATTTTTGTCAAAAGGTTGTCGAGACAATCTAATTCTTTGAGTGAAGTAAAAAACTCGATTCCTTTTAGATCCTCTACACCTACAGAACGGATCTTGATCGACTTGACTGCATCGATCTCAGCTTGTGAAAACTCTCTGTTTTGATCTGTGTCGAATTGGGCTACGAATTTCCGGAAGATCTTGTCCGGGAAATTGTTCTCGTTAATGGCGATCGTCTGTTCCTGCTCCGATACGGTTTCTTCGCTTGCTGCCAGCACGTCACCCGAAAATAGTTTTCCGGCTACAGGCGTGGTGAAACAGGCGGCCGCAATCAAACACGCGATAATTGCTTTTTTCATAATATCTGTCTCCTTTTATTTCTGTCCTCCACTATATGTCGATAAAATAATAATTAATTGATTATTCCCGAAAGTGACAAAATAGTTATATTTTTATGTTTCTCAAAAAAGAAGACCATTAAATAAGTATAGAAGTAATGATTGTGTTATGCCGCGCTTGGCGAACGGAAGGATATGGCATTTCGTTTGTATCTTTGATACTATAAAGATGTTGTGGGCAACTGCAATAATATGAGGTGATCCGGATAGAAAGAGCAGGGGAGTTTCTTCATTTCCGGAAGTTAGGGGTATTATATGTCAGGAACAACTATTGTGATCCTGATTGCGATCGTCATCTATCTTTGTATGATGGTTGTGATCGGTGCGGTTTTCAGCAAGAAAAACAAGAACACGGACGATTTCTACCTTGGCGGCAGAAAGCTCGGACCAATCGTTACGGCAATGAGTGCCGAGGCGTCGGATATGAGCTCCTGGCTCCTGATGGGTCTTCCTGCAGTCGCCCTGATGACGGGTGTTGCGGAAGCGTTCTGGACAGCACTGGGACTTGCGGTCGGTACGTATCTGAACTGGCTTTTCGTAGCCAAACGCCTCCGTGTGTATACCAGCAAGATCGATGCAGTGACGCTTCCGGACTTTTTCGCAAAGCGTTTCGGAGACGACAAGCATATCATTACCTTGATTGCCGCACTCTTTATTGTGGTGTTCTTCATCCCGTATACTGCTTCTGGTTTTGCCGCCTGCGGCAAACTTTTCTCTTCGCTTTTTAATGTGCAGTATGAAGTGGCCATGATCCTTTCGGCCATCGTTATCGTAGTGTATTGCACGCTCGGCGGATTCCTTGCCGCTTCCACGACAGACTTCATCCAGGCAATCATCATGACGATCGCACTCTTCGTTGTTGTCTTCGCCGGAGTCGGTGTCATGAACGGATTCGGCACTATCTTCGATAACGTCAGCAATTTCGACGGCTACATGGATGTATTTAAAGGCTATGACGTCGCGTCAAAGACGACGGGAAGCTATGGTGCGCTGCCGGTTGCTTCGACACTGGCCTGGGGTCTCGGTTACTTCGGAATGCCGCACATTCTCCTTCGTTTCATGGCCATCGAGGATAAGAAGAAACTGAAAACTTCGCGCCGTGTGGCTTCCGTCTGGGTTGTGATCTCTATGGGCGTTGCGATCCTGATCGGTATCATCGGCTACTCTCTCATGAAAGAAGCGATCGTTCCGACCTATGCCAATGCATCTGCTGCCGAAACGATCATTGTAGATGTGGCGAAGTGGATCGCTTCCCACGGATATGTTCCTGCCTTTATTGGCGGCGTGATCCTGGCCGGTATCCTCGCTTCCACCATGTCTACCGCGGACTCGCAGCTCCTTGCCGCGGCATCTTCCGTTTCCCAGAATCTTGTCCAGGAAACATTCAAGAAGAAGCTCTCCGAAAAGAAGGGCATGATCCTGGCGCGTGTCTGTGTATTTGTGATCTCCGTGATTGCGGTATTCCTGGCTCTCGACCCGAGCAGCTCCGTATTCCGTATCGTATCCTTCGCATGGGCAGGCTTCGGCGCCGTCTTCGGACCGATGGTGCTTTTCGGACTGTTCTGGAAGAGAATGACCAAGTGGGGTGCAATCGCCGGCATGATCACCGGTGGTGCCACGATCTTTATCTGGAAATTCGTCGTACGTGAAGTCTTCGCAGATACGATCCTGAATATCTATGAGCTTTTGCCGGCATTCATCGTCGCCAGCATTTTCATTGTGATCATAAGTCTCGTTACAAAAGCACCGGATGAGAAGGTCACGAAAGCCTTTGATGAAGTGAAAGCAGAATGTAAGGGCTGATCTTGAAAAAATACCGGGACGGTTTCAGACGAAGCCGTCCCGTTTTTTTTGTGTCTTAAGTCTCTTCGGAATCGGGGATTTCTTGCGCGAGCCGGAAATTCCCGGTCAGCGGGTCTCTGTATTTCATGTCAAAAAGCTCTTTGGCCGGTACTTGTTTGACAAAATCCGGTTTGCTTTTCGGGTTTTCTCTGAGATAGTAGTCCATCGTCAGCGCTTCTAAGATCTCTTCGCAGTCCAAAGTGGTCTTTTCGTTGGCAAAGGCAATGAGGATCTCGTACTTCTTGGAACGGGCCGGGGGAGCCACGAAATAGTTTTTCTCCACGTAATAATCGGCCAGTGCAGAAAAGAGATCGTACGGCGAGTCAAATGCCGAGATCAGGTAAGGCAAAGCTTTGGTGAACTGGTTACTGTTATAGTAGATCTCTACCATTTCCGCGACTTGCTTCAGATGCTGCAGTTCTTCAAACTTGAGCCATCGGGTGGCCAGCACTTCATAAGGCGCAGTATCGGAGTAGAGGATTCCGTACTTTTCGCAATCTTTTTCGATAGGAGACCCCTTCAGAACTTTCAGAAAGCCTAGCTGCAGCTGGGTCGGTTCCATGGCATACACGTCATTAAAGGAGTTGCGGAAACTGCGCAGCCCTTCGTAAGGAAGACCGGCGATCAGGTCAAGATGAATATGCACATTATGCGCTTTGGTCAGTTCTTTGACCACTTCGGTAAGTTTGTGAAGTGAAAGGGACCGGTTCACAGCGATCAGAGCATCCTGATTAGTGGTCTGCACTCCGATTTCGAGCTGGATCAGACCGGGACGCATCTTCCGGAGAAGATCGATCTCATCTTTATCCATTAATTCTCCGGCAATCTCAAAATGGAAGTTTGTCTTGCCGTTATCGTGTTCGAGAATATAGTTCCAGATCGCTTTGGTACGATTCTTATCGGCATTGAACGTACGGTCGATGAACTTGACTTGCGGCACTTCCTGATCCAGGAAGAACTGAAGTTCCCGGAATACAAAAGGAAGACTCCGGAACCGGGTAGTCTTATCAAGTGAAGACAGGCAGTAACTGCAACGGAAAGGACATCCGCGGGAGGATTCATAGTAGACGATCCGGTTTTCAAAAGAAGACATGCCGTCTTCGTAAATAAACGGCAGAGCATCCATATCCACAAGTGAATGGTCGATCACTTCTTTGCGCTCACGAAGTGCCAGATTCGGAATGTCGGAAAAATCAGGTTCGATCTTTTCGTCGCCGGATCGGCTTTGGGCACTTACATAAGATCCGATGATACGGGTAAAGGAGGTTTCGCCTTCGCCGACGATGATCCCTCGCACTTTCGGGCAAAGATCGAAATACTCTTCATAGTTATACGAAACTTCCGGCCCACCCAGCCAGATATCTGTATCCGGCAGGATCTTCGGTAATTCCCGCAAAAGTTTTTTCACTTCTTCGATATTCCAGATATAGGTCGAGATGCCGATTGCATCCGGATGCTGGGAAAAGATGCCGGAAAGGATATGGTCAAAATGGTGGTTGATCGTGTATTCGGAAACACTCACGACGCCCGGATAGACTCGATCGGCAAATCCCTGAAGAGAGTATACCGCCGGGTTAGAGTGGATGTATTTTGCATTTATGGCAACCAGTAGGAAATTCATAGTCTCACCTCCTGCTTAACATACTTCTATTATACGACGTACAGGCAACTGCGGATGAAGCGAAAAGTGAACATATCATAAATTCTACGGTAATTTTGCTATTTGCGCGTTTTAGGTGACGGCAGGAGGTAAGATTCATTGCTTTGAAACGCAAAAAAGTATGATACAATTAAAACGTGCTTGGGAAGGGGAAAAGTATTTGCCGTTGTCTTTTCGCACGAATACTTTTTGAGGGGGAGTATGAATCATGCCTGATGTCAATGTTGCACCTGCATCTTTGAAGTGCAAGATCTGCGGTGGTGATCTCGTGAATCATTATCTCACCGGTGCATGCGTATGTGCACATTGTGGCAACAAGTGGTCTTTGCAGGACCTCATCCCGGACTATGGAAAATATACCCGTGTTATCGACAAAATGAATCAAGCCCAGGAACTCCTGAATGGGAAAGCGGATGTAGCGATAGCCGGTCAGGCTCAGCTCATGTTTAAGAGCGCTGCGCTTGAATGCTCGGCCCACCCTGACGCCGTTTCTTCTGATCTGATGCGTATGTGCCAGGAAGGAGAGGAGCAGGCGGAGAAAGTGAAGCATTACGCCAAGGGCCAGATGTATATGGAGAAGAAGGTGTTCAGCAGAGCCCTTTCTGAATTGGAAAAGATCCCCGGATTTAGAGATACCGATGAGTTAATAGTAACGTGCAAAGAACAGGTTGTCATAGAGCGGAAAAAGCGTATCCCGTACGCTATCGTTGTATCCTTGATACTGCCGACGATCTTCTGCCTTTTTACGAAAGAGAAACTGGGGCTTCCGTTGACCATTGGAATTCCATCGGCTTTGATCCTGGCTTTGGGGATCGCTTATGCGATCTATCTTAATGGAACTTTAGCTATCCTGTTACAGATACTCTCTTTCGCATCCGCCATACCTCTGACCATATTCCTTATATTGGCGTATGGTTTTCATATGGAAACGGGACCTGCCGCAACGACAGCTATCGTTGCACCTATAGCAGTAATAGTAGTTTTGGCTTTGAAGCCGGAAAGGAAGGAATAGTATGGAAATAATCAGTGTCATTAAGTACGAAGGCAGTAATGAGGTATTTGCGTACAAACATCCGAAAGAAGACTTTACTATTGGTTCTCAGCTGGTCGTCCATGAATCCCAGGAAGCATTGTTCTTCCGTGACGGTAAAGCGATGGATCTCTTTACCGCAGGACGGCACACTTTGACGACTTATAATATCCCGCTCCTTCGGGATCTGATGAAGCTCGGTACGGGTGGTGAGAATGTCTTCCATGCGGAAATTTACTTCATCAACATGGTCACTCAGATGGGTATCAAGTGGGGGACCGACAGCAAGGTAAGATTATTCGATCCTGCGTCAGGTCTGCACATTGAACTCGGTGCGAGCGGAAGCTTCAACCTGAAAGTTGTGGATTCCAAGAAGTTGATCGTAAAACTGGTCGGTACTACCGACAGCCTGCTGCAGAGTGATATTACCGGTGGCGAGGGTGTTGCTTATGGTACAGGCAAGTTCAGAGCTCTTGTTATCAACAAAGTTAAGGCCAATCTTGCACGTGTGATCAAAGAGCAGAATATCGATATTCTTGAGATCGATGCGTATCTGGATCTTATCTCCGAGCACATGAGAAATGTGATCAACGAGACATTCGAAGAATACGGTCTCTTTATGCCGGAGTTTTATGTTACCAGCATCATGACACCGGACGATGATCCGAACTTCCAGCGCCTGAAGCAGCAGTTTGCCGACAAGACCTTGAAGGTCCGTGAAGAAGAAGTCAGACGTGCTGAGGCAGAAGCCGCGCAGGGAAGAAAGATCGTTGAGGCTCAGACAGCGGCCCAGTTGAAGATGGTCAATGCCCAGGGTGAAGCAGATGCTCTGCGCATCAAGGCACAGGCGGAAGCCGAAGCTTACATGATGCAGGCACAGGCGGAAGCTACGGAAATGAAGATGAAGGGCTACACTTACCAGGACGAGACGGCGAGAAAAGTCGGCATGGAGGCCATGCAGAACGGTATTACCGGTGGCGGTTCAGGTGGTGGAAGCGGAATCGGAGATATTGCCGGATTGGGAGTTACGCTTGGCGCAATGGGCGGCGTGATCAATATGACCAGAGATGCGCTTAACCCGATCATGGGTGATTCCCAGAAGATGGGTCAGGGATTCGGAAATGTGGTTTCCGGAAATACCGGAAATCCGGCAGCACAGCCGAATCCGACAGCTCCGGTAGTTCCTGCGGTCCCGGTTTCCCCGTTTGATCCTGCAGCCCCGGCCAATGCAGCTCCTGCAGCTCCTGCGGCTCCAGTGGCACCAGTAGCTCCAGCGGCTCCGGTAGCACCAGCAGCTCCGGCAGGCGTATGGAATTGCCCGAACTGCGGTAAGACAGGCATCGACTCTCGGTTCTGTCCGGATTGCGGAACACCGCATATTTGATCTGATAATAGAAAAGAAAACAAGGGGACTGCCATATATGATGGCAGTTCTCTTTTTTTGCGTGCATAGATTGACCTGCGTCTTTCACGCAAGCAAATACTAAGAGGCTGCCTCGTTTTGCAGCGCCCTTTCGGGGGTCGATGCATTATGAGACAACCTCTTCCTTAATTATCAGATGGTTCCTTTAATTCCTTGGAAGCGAGACGAAAGGAAAGGTTACATTGCTGTGTAACCACCATCAACGGCGAGGTTTACACCTGTTACGTAAGAAGAAGCCGGAGCTGCGAGGAAGATTGCGGCTGTATCCAGTTCGCCCTCTTCGCCATAGCGCTCTTCCGGAATCATGGTCTTCGCATTCTGCTGGAAGAAGTCACTGTTCAATGTGTCACGGGTAAGATCTGTGTAGAAGTAACCCGGGCAGATCGCATTGACTGTGATGTTGTACTTACCCCACTCTGCAGCCAGTGCACGTGTCATGTTGACGACACCGCCCTTTGCAGCGTGATAAGGAGCAGAACCGCAGATCTTGTTTCCAACCAGACCATACATGGAAGCGATGTTGATGATACGACCATACTTTGCGCCGATCATGTACTTCTTCGCTACGGCTCTGGCTACGCGGAAAGAACCGAAGAGGTCGATGTTCATTTCATTCTGGAACTGCTCATCTGTAATATCTTCTGCAGGAGCAACGGCACCGGTTCCGGCGTTGTTGATCAGAATATCGATACGTCCGAACTTTTCAAGGACCTGATCGACCATGGCATTTACAGCTGCTGTATCAGTGATGTCACAACGGATCGCAAGGGTATCTACGCCATATTCTTTCTCGACGCTGGATGTGAATTCATCGATCAATTCCTGACGACGTGCAACCGCCACAATGGAGCAACCCTGATTTGCCAGAGCACGGGCCATCTGTACGCCCAGACCTGTAGAGCAGCCTGTGATAATAGCAACTTGTCCTTTGAAATCAAAATAATTCTTCATAATGTCGTTTTCTCCTGTCTTTTGTGTTTTTACCGTACAAGAGTATATCATTTCAGGCATTAAAAACGCTGTGCATTTTCATTCGTTATTTATACAAGAATAAAGTGTGCTATCCTATATTTACTAAACAACAAGACGACGAAAATCTTTATATGATTTTCGAATGAAAGATACACTGCTTTAAATGTTAGTATTTCAGTTGTGGTAAACGTGGAAAACGAAAGAGAGTAAAAGCGTCATGATAAACAGATACGAAACGACATTATGTTACCTGTATGGCCCCGACGGTGTTTTGATGATGCACCGTACGAAGAAAGAGAAAGATATCAATAAAGACAAGTATATTGGTGTGGGTGGTCATATTGAACAAGGCGAATCTCCGGATGAATGCGTGATTCGGGAAGTGAAGGAAGAAACAGGATTGACGCTTTGTTCTTTTCGCCTTCGTGCCGTAATTACATTTGTGATCGACGACATAGATGAAGTCACATTCCTATACACTAGCGATGATTATCAGGGCGAGATGAAGACCTGCAATGAGGGCGATCTGGTATGGGTGAAAGAGGAGAAGATCGAAGAGTTACCGATCTGGCCGGGGGATAAGATCTTTTTCCGCCTGCTAAAAGAGCGTTCGGATGTCTTTTCATTGAAACTGCATTACATACACGATGAACTGGTTTCTGCCGCGGTAGATGGAAAAACGATAGATTTTGTAGTATAACTAATAAGTCTGCGACAAGGACGAATGATCGGGAAGTTGAGAAGAAGAGACATGGAAGAAAAGAAAGAGATAATTACAGCCAAAGGCGGGAAAAACGACCGCGAGCATGCAAGAAAGATGGCAGAACGCCGCCTTCGGCTTCATCGTATCCGCATATTGTCTTCCGTTATTGGTGTGATCTTACTGCTGGCAGCGATCTTCCTGGTTTTTGTAGCGCATTATGATTTCGGAAAAAAAGCATGGATCGTGAAATGGGATCCGATCCACGGATATGCATATACCATGTATTCAAAACAGGAATACAGCCATGCACGCATTGTGATCACGGCATCGTCGAAGAAAAGCGAAGATCTGACGATCCCGGATACGATCTGGGGCGTACGTGTGGAGGAACTGGCCGACAATAGCATTTCGGACAGTGTGAAGAATATAAAACTCGGAAAGTATGTCTATCTGGTTGGAGAAGGTTTCTCCGACAGGACGATTTCTGCTTCGGATGGATATTCGGACACTTCAACATACCTTGCGATCAAGGATAAAGACGCAAGCGGTTTTTACTATAAACTCCAGAAGGACCAGACTCTTGTAGCATATGCCTATTTTGGCACACAGGAGGCTTATGTGGCGCCATCTACGGCATTCGGTTTCAAGGTTTCCCGGTGTACGCAATACTATGTGAACGACGACTATCTGGTATTACTGGCTGAAACATTCGCAACACATGAGAGTACAGTTCCATTCAATATGGTTAAGGTTAAGCAGATCCAGCAGAACGGAATCAACCCTTATATGCGCTATCTTACGAGCAAAGACAGTAAAGATAAGACAAGGAAGCGTATCTACGCTCTTCCTGAGAATTTTAATTTCCTTCCGGACGGTTCTCCGGCAGATGGAGAGACGGCGATCAAGATGGCATTCCTCCATAACGGAGACGGCAAGGGGAATAATACTGCACTGGTCATGGCCAAGTATTCGCCTCTGGATTTTATATCTGCGGTCGAGTATATCACGAAATACACAGACGATTGTCACGAACCGGACGAACTCAACTTTGGTGATTGGACCCGGGATGGCATGGATGTTATCAATTGATATGTGAACCTTAGCCGATACCGATCGAGGTAGTGGCTGTGGATATAGTATCTTCCGGCGGATCATCCGGATCGATGAATTCAAAGAGACTTCCGCCTACAACTTCGATAAGAATATATTTGTATCCTTTTTGATAAAAGATCACGCTGCCTTCGTTGATGCCTTTGCTGGCAAGTTCTTCGGTAGGGATCTTAGAGTCATCGCGGGAGACGATCTTCGCACGGGATTCAAGATCTTCCCATTCCGGAGGAAGGCCGTAGATGATGGTCTTACCCTCCCAGGTATAAAGCTTTCCATTGAACATGACATACATTTCAGACTCGGTATATGGCTTTTCCATATCTTTGACACGGGTCAGGATCCGGCAACTGACATAAGCGGCTATGCAGTAAGTGGACCATAGAAGCACGACAATGATGGAAAGTAACTGGATGGCGAACCATTTTTTGAAATAGGCAATGGTCAGGATGATGATCAAGATCGCCCCGGCAATCGCGTAGCCATAGTAGATCTTATAGTACGGATCGTAGGATACCAGACCATTGACACCGACGATGTTTAATATGGAAAGACCTGCGATCAGAACGATTTCTATTATCGTCATGATCAGGATCGCTTTCTTTGTTTTGTTCTTTTCGCTCGAAATAGTTTTGTTTTCTGGTCTGGACATTTTTGCGGCTCCTAAAATATGTTACGGCAATGATTATAATCCAAAGCTTGAAAAAAGAAAAACAACTTTCATTTTTCCTTGTTTTCGAGTATAGTCAAAGTAGAAATCCATGACAGGAGGAGATGCATATGGCAGTATCATTGAACCCGGATGCGAAGATCGTGGAAACGATTCGTGAAGGCTTAAAGAAGAAGGGCGGCTATTGTCCGTGCCGGATGGAAGAAACAGAAGAGACGAAGTGCATGTGTAAGGAATTCCGTGACCAGATCGCAGATCCGGAATTTGAAGGATTCTGTCACTGCATGCTTTACTATAAATCCAAAGATTGAAAGGAGAAGAAAATGGCAGAGATTACATTAAACGCTGAGAATTTCCAGCAGGAAGTTATGGAATCCGATATCCCGGTCGTAGTCGATTTCTGGGCAACATGGTGCGGACCATGTCAGATGGTTGCTCCGATCCTTGAAGAGATTGCGGTGGAGAACGAAGGAAAGATCAAAGTCGGAAAGGTCAATGTTGATGAGAACCGTGACCTGGCTATGGAATACAAGATCTCCAGCATTCCAACCATGATCCTGTTTAAGAATGGTGAACCGGTAGATATGTCGTTGGGATACAAGACCAAGGATCAGCTTCTGAAGTTCCTTTTCGGCTGAAAGAAGCAGGGAAGACTTCTTCGGAAGAGCCTGATCCCTGAAGATCTACAATAACTGCAAAAAAAGAGCCGCTACATATGTAGCGGCTCTTTCATGCCATCTTATACACTCACACTACTGGAGTTTTCATCTTATCATAAGCTTCTCTTGCGATTGCACGAACACTCGGATCAGAATCCGCAAATGCGAGTTTCTTGAGATATTCTTCGCAATGCTTAGCGTTAATGTTGCCGGCAGACTCAGCTGCAGCTGCACGTACCAACGGTGAAGGATCTCTAAAAAGGGGAATCAAATGCATACCTGATTCATAAGTACTAATCTGCCCCATTGCCTTCGCTACTGCTACACGGATCTCATCTTCGGGATCCTCAGCCATTTTCAACAGCGCGCCCAGATTCTGTTTCTTGCCAAGCTTCTCGATCTTTTCTGTCAGTCTATCAATTTTTGCCATCCGGATCGCCCCTTTCTTTTTAGTTTGTAGTTTCTATTTAGATTATGCACTTATTTTACATTTTGCGCTAGTAGGTAATTGATAATAAGTTCTAAAGAAAATGTTTCTAAATTGTTAACAGCGGCGTGAATGGCGAAAAAGCCTTGTTTTTCAGCGTTTAAAAAGTTTTTACATGCTTTTGAAACCGATTCAGAGACAAGAATCGTACAAAAATGTGAAATTGTAATGTTACTGTTGTTTTGTATTAAAATAGGTTTGGTACACTTATTAAAATGCGACGAAAGGAGGAAGAGTACGTGAGACGTGGAAGTATCGTTACTTTTTTGATAGGCTGCCTGTTACTAACATCCTGTCAGATCGCGGATCCGTCCTCCACGACATCTTCCTTGCCGACAACGTCCGAAACAGAGCTGGTGACGACCACCACCATTTTGGACACGCCGACTCCTTCTCCGATACCGACTGATACACCGACTCCGACACCATCTCCGACTCCAACGCCGACGCAGATCCTGGTGAGTTTTATAGGTGATACGACTTTGGGCGAACAAAGTATCCATGCCGGCGAGTCGTATTGTTTCACCAACGTGGTCGGAACCAATTACTTCTATCCTTTTTCAAAAGCACTTCCTTATCTGGAGAAAGATGATATGACGCTTTGCAATCTTGAAGGACCTCTGACTACGTCGAATTCGAAGCGGCCGGAGCGAGAGATCTATCTCAAGGGCGCGCCTCGTTTTGTTGAGGTACTGACCAATGGTAGTGTCGAGTGCGTCAATCTGGCTAATAATCACACACATGATTATCAGGAAGAGGGATTGAATGAAACCAGGAGAACACTGGAACAGGCGGGGATCAAGTGGAGTGATTCGACATCTTTTGCCACATATGAAGTAAAAGGCGTGAAGATCGGGATGGCCGGGTTCAACTTTACTTATGAAAGAAAACCATATTATAACGCGATCGATTATCTGCGCGAACAGGGATGTGAGATCGTGATCATCTCCAGCCATATCGGCGTCGAGCGTATGTATGAGCCCGAAAACTCTGCCATTGAGCTTGCGCATGACATTATAGATTATGGCGCGGATATTTATGTTGGATCCCATCCGCATCGTCTGCAGCCGGTCGAGTTCTATAAAGATAAATACATTATATATAGCGAATCGAATTTCTGTTTCGGAGGCCAGCCGTTTCTCAGTGATCCGGATACGGCTATCTTCCAGTGTACTTTCTCTGTTGACGACGGCCGGGTGGTGGAGTCCCGAATGGAATGCATCCCGTTTTCCATGCGCTCGAGCGATTCCGGAAATGACTATTGTCCAATGCCTTACGAAAAGGGCAGTGAAGGCTATGAGCGGGTATATAAGAAGCTTCGCTGGTCGGACGAAAACGAGTAATATCAACGAGTATTCATAGTATAAACATAAATAATATGGTGTTTTGCCCAAATCAGAAAAAAACGATGGTGCAGAACACCATTTTTGTTTTATAATAGGTCTGTTCTTTTCTTTTGGGGAGAAATCTATTCAGATCATTCCTTCCGGGGAAGAATTCAACATTTTCAATGTTGGCAGGAGGGCACAATACATGGCACAAGCTAAGGTCCTGGTCGTTATGGGCAGTGATTCCGATTTCCCCGTTATGGAGGGGTGTTTCAAGTTACTTAAGAAGTTTGATATTCCTTTCGATGCAAGAGTATGCTCGGCACATAGAACGCCGGAACTGGCAGCTCAGATCGCGTCTTCCGCTAAAGCGGATGGTTATAGCGTGATCATTGCGGCAGCCGGACTTGCGGCACATCTGGCAGGTGTGATCGCTGCACACACGGTTCTTCCGGTCATTGGCGTTCCCTGCAAGGGCGGCGCACTTCACGGTGTGGATGCCCTTTATGCTGTCGTACAGATGCCGACCGGTATTCCGGTTGCAACAGTAGCCATCGATGGTGGAAGTAATGCTGCGATCCTTGCCGCACAGATGCTGGCACTTTCGGATGAAGTGCTTTCCGGAAAGCTTTCGGAATATAAAGCCGGTCTTGCGGCTTCGGTAGCGGAACGCGATGCTCGACTACAAGAAAAAATAGCAAATATGGGAGAGTAACACTATGAGCAGAAAGTTACAAGAAGAATGCGGAGTTTTCGGCGTTTTCGATACTGCGAAGACAAGTCCCGATATCTCCAAACTGACGTACTACGGCATTTTCTCGCTTCAGCACAGAGGCCAGGCTTCCGCAGGTATCGTTGTCAACCATGACGGGCAGTTTCTCTGCCACAAGGCCCACGGTCTGGTAGCCGATGTTTTCGATGACTTGCATCTGGGAACGCTTACCGGCCATGCTGCAATCGGACATGTCAGAACTCCGGCCCCGAATGAGAGCGGCTATGACGTGGTTCAGCCGATGCAGATCAAGTCACATTCCGGTCAGATCGCTATTTCGATCAATGGTTCGATCCTAAATGCGGAAAAACTTCGTGAGTCTCTGAAAGAGATCGGCGCGATCTTCCAGACAACGGCTGATTTTGAAGTCTTGCTTTCCCTGATCGCAAGAAACCGCGTATCAACCAATTCCCTTGAGGAAGCGATCCAGAAGATGATGAGCGAACTTAAGGGTGCTTATGCATTCCTCGTGATGAGCGAAGACCGTATCATCGGTGCACGTGACCCGCTCGGACTTCGTCCGCTGGTCCTTGGCAAAAAGGGTGATATGTACATGCTGGCATCTGAGAATTGTGCTTTTGATGCAATCGGCGCGGAAACGATCCGCGATGTGCTCCCTGGTGAGATCATTACGATCAAAGAAGATGGTTATTCATCGATCTATACAGTTCCGAAGGAGTGTGCGCATAAGGACGGAAAACTTTGTATCTTCGAATTTGTTTATCTGGCCAGACCGGATAGTTTTATCGATGGTACAAGCGTTTATGAATCCCGTGTAAATACAGGACGCGCACTGGCTCGTGAGTGCCCGTGCGATGCAGACCTTGTTGTTGCGGCACCGGACTCCGGTATTGCAGCAGCGATCGGATATGCGCAGGAAAGCGGTATTACATACGGACAGGCGCTTCTGAAAAACCGTTATGTCGGCCGTACATTTATCGAGGGAACACAGGCTGCACGTGAAATGGCGGTTCGTTTGAAGTTCTCTGTTCTGAAGACTGCGGTGAAAGGTAAGAAGATCGTTATCATCGACGACTCTGTCGTACGTGGTACTACTACTAAACATATTATTTCCTTCCTTCGTGAGGAAGGTGCGAAAGAAGTGCATCTCCGTGTTGCATCTCCGCCGGTTAAATATCCTTGCTATTACGGTGTTTCGGCTTCCGAGGCAGATATGCTTCCTGCCCGCTCGATGAGTGTGGAAGAGATCCGTGATATGCTCGGCGCTGATTCCCTCGGTTATGTAAGTCTGGAAGGGCTGAAAGCTTCTACAGAAGGCGCGCTTTGCGGCCACTGCAGTGCTTGCTTTGACGGTATCTTCCCGGCCGGTGTTCCGGAAGAGTGCGGTGAAGATTCTCCGCATCGTATCTGAGGTGCCACATGAAGATAGCGGTATTTGTCAGCGGCGGTGGTACGAACCTGCAGGCGATCATCGATAAGATCCAAAGCGGGGAGATCAAAAATGTGGAGATCTCGGAAGTCATCGCCAGCAACGATAAAGCCTATGCCATTGAGCGTGCGAAGAATGCAGGCATCCCGAGCAAGGTGATTTCGAAGAGAGAACTTGGTGATGCGTATGACGATACGACGCTTCAGGAACTGGATCATCTGGGTGTGGATCTTGTTGTTCTGGCCGGATTCCTTTCCATGCTGGGACCGAAGACTGTGGCGGCATATGCAAATCGTATTATCAATATCCACCCGGCCCTGATCCCTGCTTTTTGCGGCAAGGGCATGTACGGCATCCGCCCGCATGAAGCGGCGCTTGCAAAAGGAGTTAAAGTGTCCGGCGCGACTGTACATTTTGTCAATGAGAATTATGACGAGGGACCGATCATTCTTCAGAAGACAGTCGAAGTGCAACAGGACGATACTCCGGAGACTTTGCAGAAGAGGATCATGGTGGAGTGTGAACAGGTGATCCTGCCGAAGGCGATCCAGCTGATTGCTGACGGAAAGATAGAAGTAGTTAATAATTTGGTTAGAGTCAAGCCTTAAGACTCGGAAAGGAAAACATTATGATTAGAAGAGCGATTATTAGTGTATCCGACAAGACGGGCATTGCCGATTTTGCCAGAAAACTTGTTGAACTGAATGTGGAGATCCTCTCAACCGGCGGAACAGCAAAGCTTCTGGAGAAGGAAGGCATCCCTTGTAAGGAAGTTTCCGAGATCACAGGCTTCCCGGAGTGCCTCGACGGACGTGTAAAGACACTTCATCCGTTGATCCATGGCGGTATCCTGGCTATGCGTGGAAACCCGGAGCACATGAAGAGAGTAGAAGAACTGGGCATTGGCCTGATCGATATGATCGTTGTAAATCTCTATCCTTTCAAGGCAACTATCCAAAAGCCGGGCGTTGCTTTTGAAGAGTGCGTCGAGAACATCGACATCGGCGGACCGTCTATGCTCCGTGCAGCGGCTAAGAACCATAAGGACGTTACAGTTATTACTGATCCGGACGACTATGAGCAGGTCCTTTCCGAAATGAAGGCGACAGGCGACACAACATATGAGACACGCTTTAAGCTCGCGAAGAAAGTATTCGAGCACACGGCAGCTTACGATGCTCTTATCGCCAACTACTTCCTGTCTGTTTCCGAAGATAAGACTCTGCCGAAGCAGTACACAGTTACTTTTGATAAGGTTGCTGAGATGCGTTACGGCGAGAACCCGCACCAGAAGGCGACTTTCTTCCAGAATGCATTGCCGGTCAAGGGTTCCCTTGCTGAAGCGAAGCAGCTCAATGGTAAGGAATTGTCCTACAACAATATTTCCGATACAGACGCGACCATCAACTGTCTGAAGGAATTTGACGAGCCGACAGTTGTTGCGGTTAAGCACGCAAATCCGTGTGGTGTCGGTTCTGCTGACAATATCTACGATGCATGGGTAAAGGCTTACGAGGCTGACTCCGTTTCCATCTTCGGCGGTATCGTTGCTGCAAACCGTGAGATCGATGGTAAGACTGCTGCTGAAATGGCGAAGATCTTCCTGGAGGTCATCGTGGCTCCTTCCTATACACAGGAAGCTCTGGATATCCTCTGCGCGAAGAAGAACCTGCGTGTTCTCGTTCTTCCGGATATCTCTGCTCCGATCCCGGAAGGTGAATACAACTATAAGCGCGTAAACGGTGGCCTGCTCGTTCAGGATCACGACCGTGGAATCTACGATGAGGCAGAGCTTAAGACGGTTACCAAGACGGAGATCGATCCGGCTCTTAAGGACGATATGCTCTTTGCGATGAAGGTCGTTAAGCATGTTAAGTCTAATGGTATCGTAGTCGTCAAGAATAAGCAGACACTGGGTGTTGGCCCTGGCCAGACAAACCGTGTCGGCGCTGCGAAGATCGCTTTGGATTTTGCAGGTGAAAAGGCGAAGGGTGCGATCCTTGGTTCCGATGCTTTCTTCCCGTTCTCTGACTGCGTAGAGACAGCTCACGAGTACGGCATCACAGCAATCGTTCAGCCTGGCGGATCCATCCGTGACCAGGAGAGTATCGATGCTTGCGATAAGTACGGTATTGCGATGCTCTTCACAGGTGTACGTCATTTCAGACACTAATACTTCATTCTAGTAACTAAGAGCCCCGACTGTGGGATGATTTCTTGCGATTCAGACAGTTCGCTTGCGCGAAACGCGTCGCCAGAGATATTCCCACAGCCGGGGCTTCTGTATTTGCCGGGGAATGAATTCGTTAGTGCCAAATTCGCTCTATAGGCAATTATGAGTCTTCATTTGCAGACCAAAATGGAATTGCATTCCGTTCAGGGTGCTTTTTTATGGGGAAAGAAACGGGAATGAAGTGGTATAATAGCAATGTTTGAAAAATGGTTTTGGGGGGAAGACTATGGATTATTCAAGTATCAGAAAACAGTACACGGCTGAACTGACGAATTTCTACCAGGGAGGTGCTTTCCCGCAGAGAGCTTCTGCGGATCTGCGCTTCGCCTTGGATTGTCAGAGAAAGAGGGTCGCAAAGTTTGGCCTGACGATGCAGAAGAAATTCGAAAAGGACGGCGCAGAAAACGAGAAGATCTTCGAGCATGTCCAGTATCCGTATACTTATACGCTTACGAAAAATAACTGTGATTATGAGACAGATTTTTATAAGAACGGACAACAAGTAGGCCGTTCGGATATAACGGAAGAGACCCTATATACTGGAATACTGAATAAACAGAACAACGCTCAGGAACAGTATACATGTAAAAACTGCGGACATACGGATCTTCTTTCTAAGTTTGCTTCCGGCTGTCCGATGTGTGGTACGACATATGAGATGCCACAAGTCTATCCTTGTATTTCCGGCTACTACACAAGACCGACGGTGATAAGCAAGAAGCTCTATAAAGGGATGATGAAGGGCGGTTTCTGGTATTTCGGCCTTCTTGGCGCCATTTTCGGTACATTGGCAGGCCTTGCGATTGCTGAAGAACAAGGACTGGAAGGCGGACAAGCTTTTGCAATGGTCCTCTTTACGATCTTGGTTTTCGGAGGAGGTCTGCTGCTTTTCGGCTTCGTCTTTTTCCATCTGCTGCTGGGACCACTTCTGGCAGCAAAAAAAGCAACGCAGGTTAGTAAAGAAGTAAAAGAGAACCGTGCAGGTGCGGAGACAAAATCGAGAATGGAAGCGGATCTGAAGAAGTACGATGAAGGTTTTTCTTATGAATACTTTGAAGAAAAAGTGCTTTCACTTCTTCGAGGCATCGTTTTTTCGGAGAATCGAAACGCATTGACGATCTATGACGGTCAGGATCCGCTTCAGTATATGAATAATATCGTAGATGTAGAGTATTGTGGCACTCTCGAATATGTAGGAAGCAGTGTTGTCGATAATGTTCTTCGCGTAAGTGCCAAAGCCTATGTTGTCAGCGCATGTTATGACAATTCGACCGGGAGAGTAGATTTTAATAAGCAGGTCTATCAAATGATCCTTGCAAAAAAGGTGAAGAAAGAAGACTATGGTTTCTCGATCCACGCGGTTAATTGCAAGAAGTGCGCCGGTTCTTTTGACGCGATCCATGTCAGCACATGTCCGTACTGCGGCGCGACCTATTCCTTGATTGAAGATAACTGGGTCGTAAACCAGATCACTTGTGTCAAGACAACTCCGCAATATTTGATTCCGCAGAATACAATCTAAAAGCACTTGGTGGTGGTATTTTCCGATGGGTTTGTTATAATGAATTGTCAGGTCCGTGGAGGTGCGTTTCTGCGAACCGGAAGACAAACAAGATACCCGGAGGTAATTCATGAAGGTTTTAGTAGTAGGCGGCGGTGGCCGTGAACATGCAATCTGTTGGAAACTGAAGCAGAGTCCGAGAGTTACGGAGCTTTATTGCGCACCGGGTAACGGTGGTATCGCGGAGATCGCAACATGTGTGCCGATCAAGGCAACAGACGTGGAAGCCATGGTGGAATATGCGAAGAAAGAACAGTTCGATCTCGTATTTGTAGCTCCGGACGATCCGCTGGCTCTGGGTATGGTAGATAAGATGGAAGAAGCCGGACTTCGTGCTTTCGGTCCGCATGCAAATGCTGCGATCATAGAAGCGTCCAAGGCTTTTTCAAAAGAACTGATGAAGAAATACAACATCCCGACGGCGAAGTACCAGACATTCACCAATCAGGACGAGGCGCTCGCATATCTTGAGACGCAGGATATGCCGATCGTTATTAAGGCCGATGGTCTGGCGCTCGGTAAGGGCGTTATCATTGCCCAGACTCTTGATGAAGCCAAGAAGGCGGTCATCTCCATGATGAGCGATGGTGTATTCGGTAAATCCGGAAGTACAGTCGTAATCGAAGAATGCATGGTTGGTCCGGAAATGACACTTCTGGCTTTTGCTGACGGAAAGACCGTTATCCCGATGATTACATCCCGTGACCACAAGCGTGCTTATGACCATGACGAGGGTCTCAATACCGGTGGTATGGGTGCAGTGACTCCGGGTGCGGATCTGACAGCAGAAGACGAGAAGAAAATCTACGATACGATCGTGGAGCCTACGATAAAAGCACTGGCTGCAGAGGGACGTCCGTTCAAGGGTGTCATCTACTATGGTCTCATGCTGACCAAAGACGGTGCGAAGGTCGTCGAATATAATGCACGTTTCGGCGATCCGGAGTGCCAGGCGATCCTGCCGCGTATGGAAAATGATCTGATGGAACTGGTGGATGCCTGCATCGATGGCACACTGGATCAGGTAGATCTGAAGTGGAAGCCGGGCTGCTCCTGTGTCGTTGTTATGGCCAGTGGCGGATATCCGGAGAAGTACGATAAGGGTTATGAGATCACAGGCATTAAGGAATGTGGACACCTTGTGTTCCAGGCCGGTACCGCCCTTAAGGATGGAAAACTAGTGACATCCGGCGGTCGTGTGCTCTGCGTCTATGCAGACGGCGCGACAATGGATGAAGCGATCGATTCCGCATACGAAGGTGTGAAGAAGATCTCTTTCGAGAAAGCTCACTTTAGAACAGATATCGGCAGAACACTGGGATAAGTGAAGCGCCGATTCGTATCACCGCGCCGGGCAAGTGGAACGATGCTTCGTTTCGCACCGGGGCTTCCGGGATAAGTGCTTTTCGTGTATGGGCGGTATGACCGGGATCTAAACGGGGAAGAGGAGGTTCTCGATGATTAAGAAGATTGCTTTTATCGCACTGGGAGTTTTCCTGTTTTTCGTCGGACTCGGTCTGATCGATGTGTACCTGTCGGATCCGGAGATCCGATCGGATACGTCGTCTCTGGTGATCGGTATGATCCTCGGGATCGGTGTGGGCATCACGGGTATCGTTCTTACTGTGATCCATTCTTTAGATCTTCGTGATATGCTCCGGGAGAAGCGTGGCTTGAAAAACCAGATTGCCAAGGAGCTTCGTTCGGAGTTGTGCCCGGATTTCTATAAGATCACGGAAGATAAGACTGAATTTGAGCATCTGCTGCGGTCGTTCCGTAAGGATTATGCGGACTTCTTTTCCCATACAGGCGTGCAGGAAAACGACGCGATCCAGAAGGATGCGACACAGCTTTACTGGCATATCCTTTCTCTTCAGAAGAACCGGCTCGACAGTAAGGAGATCGGGATGAAGTTTACTTCGGAACGGCTGGGTTACGGAAGTACGCCGCCGGTCCGGAAGAAGTCTTTCTTCGACGGGAAGTATAAGATCTCGGAAGTGTCGGAGACGGTGGAGGCGAAGGCGGAATTTCTAAAGCCTGACGGGAAGAAGATCCATGTCCGTAAGTGTGTGGAGACTGCGACTTACCGGATCTTAGGTGCATCCATTAATACTTCTGCGGAAGTGATCTGCCCGAACTGTGGAAGCCCGTCGACGAGGGAAGACCTCATCGATGGTTGCGATTACTGCGGGACGAAGTTTACGGTGGAGGATCTGGATAACCGTGTGGCCGAGTTCGGGCTGCAGCATGACAGTGATGTCGAGTATGCAAAATACCAGGAGCGACGGGCGAAGCTGATCCCGATGGTGGCGCTGATCGTAGCCATTCCGACTTTTCTGATCACGCTGACCATGAGTATCATCAATACGATCTCCAAGGATTACGGGATCCTGATCAACATCCCGGCGGTGCTTCTGGCGGCCGGTCTGGTGACGTTTATGGTCGTGATCCTGGCCGAGCTCATTTTTATCGTTTACGGGCTTCCGCTGATTCAGGGAATCGCCTCTTTCCGGTTCATGAGCGCCCGGATGATCAAGAAGATGAAGGCCCGGAATAAGAAAAACGAGGAGTTCGCCAATTCAATCCGTCAGCATGATCCGCTGTTTTCGGTGAACGGATTCTATTCGAACCTGATCAATAAGCTGTCTGTGATCCATTATTCCCGGGGAACAGAAGATGCATCTGCTTTTGTCGAGAGTAAGACGGCGGAAGAACAGGTGGCTTCGGTGATCACGTCATATCAGGATGTGATCGACATGCAGGTCGACTCGATCAAGATCCAGGGATATAAGGTGGGAGACCCCCTGCAGGAACTGAATGTGAAAGTTCAGCTTCTGCTTCTGAATAATAAAGGTAATAGTGTTTCTACCAAAAAAGAAACGGTGTACCTTACACTTGTTAAGGATGCGGCTTGTAAGACTCAGGCAGTCTGTGCGCCGTCCTTTACGAACTGTAAGCAATGTGGAGCACCGATGTCGCTTATGGCGGGCAGGGTCTGTAACTATTGCGGTCATGCAAGAAGACTCGCCGAGTATGACTGGGCGATCCGGAACTATAAGATCCTGTAAGATTTCACGGCGTGTTCTCCGTTCGGAAAGAAAAGTAGTATAATATTTCTGGATTTCAGAAACGACCCAAAGAAGGGAGAAATAGATTTTGAAGATCGGAATCTACGGCGGGGCATTTGACCCTTTCCACAACGGACATCTTTCCATGATCAGAGGTGCGATTGCCAGCAAGAAGGTAGATCGCGTGATCGTGATCCCTACGGGGATGCCGTGTTTTAAACCGGCACGAAAGGTGACTTTATCTCCATATCGTTACTATATGGTCAAATCTGCACTCAAGGATGAACCCAAGTGTGAGGTTTGCGATATTGAGCAAGTGTTCGGCGAACCCAGCTATACGGTTACGACATTGCAAAAACTCCGACAGCAGAAGGTGGTTTCGGAGAAAGACGAACTGTTCCTGATGTGCGGTTCGGATATTCTTTTCGAATTTGAGTCGTGGTATAAGCCTGATGAGATACTGAAACAAGCAAATCTGCTATGCGCGGTACGCCCCGGTATGGACGAGGGAGCAGTCCGCAATGAGGCATCCCATCTGGAAGAGCATTTTAAGACGAAGATCAGGTTTTTCAAGATCGATGGAGTTAAGGTGGCTTCAAGTGTTCTGCGAAAGGATGGAAACTACGAGAATGTTCCTGCCGTGGTGAGTGCTTTTATCAAGACAAACGGCCTCTACTGTGAGGATGCGCCGTTGATGCATGTTTCCGATGAGATGTATAAGACGCTGATGGCGCATAGTTTTACGCTTTTCCGAGAAATGAGCGGGAAGAGGCTTCTCCATAGCATGAATGTATGTATCCTGGCTACACGTTATGCTCTCCGATTTGGAGCGGATCCGGATAAGTGCGCACTGGCGGCGCTTCTCCATGATTGTGCAAAAGAACTTCCTGAACAACAGCAGATCGATCTTGCATCGGAGATCATCCACGGATATATTCCGGGCAAACAGATCCTGCATTCACCGGCCGGCGCCGTCTATGCACGGCATCACTATGGCGTGGAAGATCAGGAGGTGCTCGATGCGATCCAGTTCCATACTGTCGGCCGTGAGATCATGACGATAACGGACAAGATCGTCTATCTGGCCGATAAGCTAGAGCCGGCCAGGGATTATGATGATCTTTCCTTGATCCGTGAACTGGCCGAACATGACTTAAATGCGGCTTTGATCGAGTGCTACTGCGCGATCAAAGAGAGCTTCGCGAGAAAAGGACAAGTGATCCATGAGGATACACAGAGATCGCTGGCGTATCTTCTTGCTAACCGTTCCCAGTGAAGGGGGCGGCACCATCAGCTCTAGCCGGGAAATGAAAACGGATAAGTGCTTTTGAAGAAGAACGATTTACGTGTATAATAGAAACAAGATAAATATTCGTAGTAGAGAGCTACGTAGGGTCTGGGAGGAAGTAAATGGAAATAA
Source organism: Clostridiales bacterium (assembly GCA_017513085.1). GTDB lineage: Bacteria > Bacillota > Clostridia > Saccharofermentanales > Saccharofermentanaceae > Scatonaster. Next base: position 125,448 of record JAFWDK010000009.1, read on the forward strand.
AAGAAATGGCAAATGCGATCGTGACGATCCTGGAGAACAAGAAAGCGATTGACGTGGAGTTGATCCCTGTTGCTGAGAAGACTGTGTTGGCTGATTATTTTGTTATCTGCTCGGGTACTTCTTCGACACATATCAAGGCTCTCGCGGATGAAGTCGAGTTCATGATGAAGCGTGATCATGATATTGTTCCGGATCATATTGAAGGTCGTGATACAGCCAGATGGATCCTTCTGGACTATAAAGATGTAGTCGTACATATTTTCCATCCGGAGGAGCGTCAGAATTATAGTCTGGAGAAACTCTGGGAGATGAAGAAATCTGCAGAATAAGTCTGCTGAATAAGTGCTGTGAAAAAGAAAGCATCGAATGTAATTATTCTCCTTGTTTTCTGTGTCTGGATCACAGTTATTATCGTTTGCCTTGTTAAGATCGTTCGTGCAGAACGTTACAGTATTTCGTATGGGAATTTCCCCCGAATAACTATTACAGATGATAGTTTTAATGCATTTTCCGTAGAGGGAAGCGGTAGGAGCGACTTTGCGCCTGGACCGGATGAGGAGATTCGTTTCCATCGTTTCGGAGCAGGTGACATATTCGGTGATTTTGGTTACAGGATCGAGGATGGGTGCATTTTTACCGGGGATGGTACCCATAACAGATATATCGACATCGAAAATTCGCATGTTTTTCGAGTTAGTGAAGGGAAGAAGATTGAGTTAAATAAATATGAAATCTCTGCCTTGTTGCTTCGGGTGACCGAGGGAACTTCTGAAAATGTTAAGTTTACAGCTATCCTTAGTGGCGAACAATATAAAAACTTCAAAGGTGTCGAGTGTGCCGGTGAATATGAAGGTGTGCTTGCCATCAATAAATCCGTGATATCTATTCCTTGTGAGTCTACTGACTTTGAGAAAGTCCGGGCAAAAGTGATCAAAGAACAGCTTCCCCACCTCATATTCTGTGTTTTCATATCGCTTCTGGCATTCGCCGTGGTTTCGATTCCGTTGATCGCATTGGCAAAAAATAGGGCTATGATAGGTTTGCTGATCTATTTTATAACCATGCTTGTTGCCGTGATCATAGTCGTCCATTTCTTTTGCGATATTTGTTATTCAGCAATCGGGGTGAACTATTCGGAATACTTTTGGTGACAAATGCTCATCCGACTTGTGAGACTCCGGGAGACGGAGAAGCCCGATGAGTACACTTTCTTATTAAATGTATTCAAGTTTAACTTGAGTTCGTTCTTGAAACTTCTATTCCCACTCGCTACAATGAAAACGTAAGATCCTCTATTCTATAGATGAAGGAGGTGATTACATGAAAACAACAGATATCAAGTACTATTTGATTCGAGGCAAGACACTCGCCAAGAGGGAAGAAGGTTACAACTGCTTCTTGTTCAATGATGGTAAGTGGGATTGGGATGAGAAGAATGTGCTCTTAGATCGTCTTGTTGGTTACGATCCTGACGAGCCTGATGATTCCCCGTACAAGACCGGCAGCTCTTGCGTAATGAATGAGATAGAAGAACTGACATTCGAAGAAGCCATGAGGATCCTCAATGAGAAGACGATCGGGTTTCTCATCAGAAAGTGGAAAGACGATCTGGCAGCGGTGAAGACGGAATGGGATGAGAAGCCCGGTTGGCCGGCCAAATTGGTGACGACGTCTTTTATTCTGAATGGAATGAAGTACACCCTTGTTCCGGAAGACCTCGGTCTGACAGATGATTGCTGGGACCAGGGCTTGATGGAAAAGTTCCAAGGCGAGATTTGTAAAGTCTTGAAAAAATACGGCGCAACGAGTGTAGTAAACAGCGGGTTTATTGATTAGGAGAGTACCATGAGCATCGGAAGTAACATCAGAAGAATGCGAGAAGAGCGCAAGCTCACTCAAGAACAGGTTGCAGATCAGTTGGACGTTACTTTTCAGGCGGTATCGTCATGGGAGAGGGACGAATACAGACCGGATACCGAAAAACTGATCAGACTGGCAAAACTCTTCGATGTCTCCGTCTCCGCGCTGGTGGAAGAACGAAGGAGCTTTTTCAGGACGAAAGAAACTATCTACGACTGGCAGCACATGAAGACATATGTAAAAGCAACGGCGAAGACGCTTGCTTTGAAAGATACTCTCAAGGCGGTCGACTATGCGGTTGAAGCGCATAAGGACCAGAAGAGAAAGAAATCGGATGTGCCGTATATCTATCACCCGCTTAATATGGCCTGCCATGTTTTATCGATGAGTATTACGGATGATCAGGTGATTGCGGCATGTCTTCTCCACGATGTGATCGAAGACTGTGGCAAGAGCCTTGATGACCTTCCTGTAAGGAATGAGACGCGCGAGATCGTTCGGCTTCTCAGTCATGTGAAAACGACAGATGAGAACCGTGATGAAATCATGACGGCTTATTACGAAGGGATTGCCTCCGATCCCAAAGCGGCCCTGGTCAAATGTGTTGACAGGTGCAATAACATTACGACGATGTGCTGGGGATTGCGCCGGGAACGGATCTATCGCATGATCAAAGAAACCGAGCAATACTTCCCGTTGTTACTCGATGTGATCAAGGCGGAATCAGCTTTTAACAATGCCGCATGGCTTCTGAAATATCAGATGGAAAGCATGCTCGAGATCTATAAACGGCTGATGTGATTTCAGAAGTTTGCTGCACTTATTCAGAGAAGCTTTTCCAGCTTTCCAGTTCTTTTACAAAATACGGATTGGTTCCGTTCTTGATCATTTCGATACGATCACAGATAATACACATACTTCTTGACAAAACGTTTCTACGACCTTACAATGTATCAAAATGATATATCAAATTGATACAAGGAGTGAGTAGTAGTGAGACGTCAAAGAATCAGAGGGACGATACTGTTGATCTCTTTTCTGTTATTTCCGATAACGATATGGTATTTTTCGCCTTATCTCATTATTCAGGCAATGTCGGAACATATTATGAACGGAAGTTTTTTTGTTTTTTCTGTGATGTTTGTAGCATCATTGTTCCTGGGAAGAGTCTTCTGCGGATATCTTTGTCCTGCGGGAGGCCTCCAGGAATGTGTTTCAAGATGTAACGACACATATGCTGGATGGCTCCGTTCATGGTCATCGGCAGTACGATAGGCAGAGCTCTTCATATTCCTCAGCTTCACATAGAAGCAAATGTGCAAAATTGTGTATCATGTAAAAGGTGTACGAGATCATGCCCCATGGGACTTGATGTTGCGCAGATGGTAAAGGACGGCAGGAATCACAATTGTAGCGAATGCACATTGTGTGGTGTATGCGTGGACGAGTGTCCGAAAAAAGTCCTTAAGTATAGTTGGAGGTGGCGGTAATGGCAAAAGACCGAAAAATAGATATGGTGATATTGGGACTCCTGGCTCATGAAGACCGGACCGGCTACGATATAAAAAAGCAGATAGACGGAGGTATCCGGTTCTTTTGGAAAGGAAGCTTCGGAAGCATCTATCCGGCGCTTGCACAATTGGAAGAAGAAGGCAGTGTCAGAAGATCCGGGAGCAATGAGAACGGCGGCAGAGAAAAGATAGTATACAGTATAACCGACCAGGGTAAAGAAGTCCTCAAGGCCTGGCTTCGTGACGAGAAGTCGACCAATGATCTGAAGTATGAATCGATAATGAAGATATTCTTCGGCGGCGCGGAAGACAGAAAGATCACATTGCAAAATATCGATCTTTTCCAATCACAGATCGAAGCGGATCTAAAGGTGCTTCAGTTCTATAAGAAAAACCTCGAGAAGGTCCTTGACCAGGAAGATCATATATATTTCTATCTGACGGTCATGTTTGGAATCAAATCCTATGAAGCATATCTCAGATGGTGTGCCGATTCGAAGAAGATTCTTTCTCAAAGAAGAAGAGGGGAGTAAATATGAGGACACTTGTAGTGTATTATTCGCTTGAAGGAAACACGCAATATGTTGCAGATAAGATCTGCGGCAGGATAGGTGCTGATAGTCTGAGACTTATTCCGGTCAAGCATTACAGCGATAAAGGAGTAAGGAAATTCCTGTGGGGAGGAATGAGTGCGGTCATGAAGGAAAAGCCGGAACTTCAGGATCATGATGTGGATCTGTCGGCTTATGAATGTGTGATGATCGGGTTCCCGGTATGGGCAGGGACATTTGCTCCGCCGGTCCGGACTTTCGTTGAAGAAAACAGGGAGGCGCTCTCCGGAAAAGATATCGTTGTTTTCACGTGCCAGGCAGGCAATGGAGCCGAGAAAGCCATCGCGAAGTTTGAAAAACTCATCGAACCGCAGAGGATAAAGATGTCTGCGATCTTCGTCGATCCGAAGAGCAAGCCGAGTATCGAGAAAGACAAGGAGATAGATGCTTTTGCGGATAAACTCGAGAAAAGCATGATCTGAATCGATACAACTCTTACTGATGCCGTAAACTTTGGTTTACGGCTTTTTTATGCCAGCGAAAGAAGCAGTTGGGAAAGATTCTCTGCCAAGGCGCGGTGACCTTCTTCTGTGAGGTGAAGAGAATCTTCTTTCGACGGCACGACACAAGTTGCTGCATCGAAGAAGATGCAGTTTTTCGATGCTGCTACAGCATGGTAATATTCCGCAAACTGTTTGGATTCTTCGATGGACCGTGGCGCAAAAGCACCGGAGAACACGGAATTCGGCATATCTTCGCCAATGTGAGGCGGGGATACCAGTACGATCTTCGGAATAAATCCCTGCTTTTCCGCTGTGAATGATTGGATCGTGTCTACGAGGATTCCAGCGTTCTCGGCGATTTCGGGGGCGGAAAGATGAAAGACCTCTTTAAGGTCGTTGGTACCGAGCATGAGGATCACGATATCGACAGGCTTGTGTGAGTTCAGACAAGGTTTCAGGTAATCCAGACCGTTCTTCCAGCCTTCGACCGGATCATCGGTTACCGTGGTGCGTCCGTTACAACCCTCCTCAATAACCAGGTAAGGAGAGGCGGAAGAATCATTTGCATGCTGATCCAGCAAAGACTGCAAAAGACCTGTCCAGCGGATCTCTTTCGGGTATCGAAGACCTGTCTTCGGATCGTACCCATATGTGTTGGAATCGCCATAGCAAAGGATCGTTGTCATAATATTCTCCTGTTTTAAGCAAGGCTCTTATATAAGCCTATATAAGATAATGACTTCATTATACATGACGGAAGCGTCAAATTAAGAAAGAATTAAGGATTTGGTAAGGTTCATTTCAAGCATTTTGGCAGGAAGAAGGGTAGACTGGTATTGTCGAAAGTTTGATGAAACACAGTATTCAAGGGCCTTTGAATGATTTTTGAAAAATCACACAATATTGTATTGACACACAATATTATACGCCGTATAATATAGCCAACGATACAATATGAAAGGAGAAATAGTATGTTATTTCAATTAGGTTCTTCCTTATTGGATGCTTGCGTACTGGCAGTCCTAACCAAAGGTGATGCGTATGGGTATACACTGACGCAGCAGGTTAAGACGGTACTGGATATTTCAGAGTCGACACTGTATCCGGTCCTACGCAGACTTCAGAAAGACTTTGCACTGGAAACTTACGACGAACCATATCAGGGTCGTAACCGAAGATATTACAGAATCACTGATCGAGGGCGAGAGCTTTATCAGTATTACTTAGAAGAATGGAACAAATACAAGGATTCCGTTGATTCATTATTAGGAGGGGCAGATAAATGAATAAGGAAACATATATACAGGATTTGAGAAAAGCACTGAAGATCCTGCCACAGTATGACCGTGATGAAGCGGTCGAGTTCTATGAAGAGTACTTCGATGAAGCAGGAGTTGAGAATGAGGCAAAGGTAATCGAGGAATTAGGTGAGCCCAAGGCCTTAGCCAAGAAGATCCTTGTGGATGTGGTCGATAAGAAGTACGAGCAGATCACAGGAAATCAGAGCTCTATCAAAGCTTTGAATAATACTGAAAACACGGTTACCGAGATCGAGACTATTCCGAATCCGGGATCGCAGGTCACACCGGTCGTACCGGTTGCCGGATTTGAGGCAGGCACAGCGCAGCCGCAGATGGGTCAGGGCTTCCAGCAGGCTCCGGTTCAGCAGCCTGCTGCACAGGAAGAGAGAAAAGAGAAAGAGACATCCTCCATCAAGACACTTTGGATCGTTCTTGCAGCTATCTTTGCTCTTCCGCTTTCTCCGGTCGTATTCGCGCTTTTCATCGTGGCATGTGTCCTGATCATGGTACTTTACATCGTACTGGTCACATTCATCATTACGACATTTGCACTCATTATCGCCGGTGGTGTCACAGCTATTGTCGGTGTAGTCGCTCTCTTCCTCAACCCGATCGTTGGTATGTGCGTACTGGGTACAGGTTTAGCACTATTTGGTCTGGGCATCTTCGGAACAATTGGAACCATAGCACTTTTCCGTGTGTCTTCCAGAGGTCTTTCTCATCTCTTCGGCCGCATCGTGCATAAGAAGAATAGAAAGAATAAAGCGAAGCAGGCAATGGCATAAAGAATTACGAAAAAACACAAGCGCGTGCTCCACAAAAACACAAACTGCACGCATTCTTAGGAGGCAAATACTATGAAATCATTTACTAAAGTTGCACTGATCACAGCGGGAATCACACTCTCAGCAGGTATTGCGCTTACCACGATCGGAATGATCGCCAATAAAGGCAAGCCGATGTCTGTGTACTTTGATAACGGTCTTAAAGTCACCGATGAAGTTAAGTGCGTCGAGAAGCCGAAGACTAAGGTGGACAGCTTCAAGGACATCCTGATCGATGTAAGTGCAGCGGATATTCACCTGATCGAAAACGACGAAGATGCTTTTGCTGTGGAATACAAGTTCGAGGCGGATGAGGAGATCTGTGAAGTCAAGGATGATAAACTGACGATCAAGTCGCAGAAGTCGTTCTTCCTCACATTCTTCAACTTCCACATTACGAGAGAAGACTACTACGTGAACGTCTATTACCCGAAGGGAACCGAATTCAACATCGTTGATCTGGACACCAGTGCCGGTGATGTCGAGATCGTGGATGATTTCACATGTTCCAGACTGACTCTTGATCTGTCTGCGGGTGATGTTGAACTGAAGCACGTAAAAGGCGACCTGGACGTAGATATGTCTGCAGGAAGTTTTAAAGCAGAAAAGTGCGACTTCGGTAAGAGCATCTTCGATCTTTCCGCAGGTGACGTGGACCTCTATTACTGCACCGTCGGTGGTGGCGAAGTGGATATGAGCGCAGGTGATTTTACCGCGAAAGACCTGATCCTTTCGGCCAGCATGGATATGGATCTTTCCGCCGGTGACGTAGGAATTGAATTCTTAGAAGGCCAGAAGATCGGTTACGAATTTGACATTTCTGCCGGATCGGCGAAGATCAATGGCGAGAAGCGCGGCGACGAATACACCGACAAGAATGGCTGCGACATCGTTCTGACTATTGACCTTTCTGCAGGAAATGTAGACATTACAAACAGATAATCTTCTTACATAAATACCCTCTATATAACCTTTACGTCCGCTCCCGGTCTTTACTCCAACCAACAAAAACCGTGGCCGGGAGTGGCGTGGGTTAACCTTAACTAATTCCCTGACCTAAAAACAAAAACATGAAAAACAGACTTTGCTGAAGAGCATGGTCTGGTTTACTGCGGCCTGAAATCTGAAAAAGGAACCAAGGTCTGGTTCAGTGCGGCAAAAAACACAAAAAAGGGAAGAGCGGTATCAAAAATGAGTTTACATACAGGAGAAAAAACACATGAAGTTCAATAAAAAGATCCTTTCCGTGCTGATCGCACTTGGTATCACGGCAAGCATGACGATGCCTCTGTACCTGACCGGTTGTGCACAGAAAGAAACGGAAGAAACGACTGTTGCTGCAGATCTGAATGATTCCGGTAAAAAAGAAAAGACGAATACAGAGGCGGAGCCGATCCGTCCGGAAGACGATTTTTATGGTTATGTCAACGCGGAAAACATCCGCCAGCTCGAGATCGATCCGAAGTACGGCATGGCCGGTTCGTTCTTTGACTGCGAAGTCAAAAAGGAAGATCAACTGGATCAGGCAATCGAGGCGATCGCCACATCAAGGGATGCATTTGCACCAGGTACAAATGAGCAGATGATCCACGATTACTATCACCAGGTGAAAGATTTCGATGTCGACAAGAGTGTTGCAAATGAGGAAATCGAAGGAGTCGTCAAAGAGATCTTCGCAATCAAGAGCCATTCGGAGCTTTTGGCTTACGCCGGAAAAATGATCGTCAAATATGCCGTGGATCCTTTCTTCGGATTCTCGATCGGGGATGCGGTGGAAGATCCGGAAGAGTATACGATGATGTTTGAAGGCTGCGGACATATCCTGGGCGTTTCCTTCGAGGATATAAGAGAAGGTGAAGAAGCCCGATTCCAGCTGGATCATCAGGTCATCGACATGCTTCGGTCCTTCGGTTTTTCGGACGAAGAGGCAAAGTCGAGAGCGGAAGAACTGACCAGACTGGGGATCGATCTTTCCGTCAACTACGAACGATCGCATTTTGCTATCGAGCAGATCAAAATGTATTCTGATGATGAAATGGCTTCCCATCTTGATGCCGGAGCGCTGGTCCGCGCTATCGGGTTTGAAAATCCGTACGGACGATGGTGTGCGGTAAACGGAAGAGTATTTGAAGACTTTGCTTCGAAATTCAATGACGATAAATATCTCGAATCGTTTAAGACCTGGCTGGCGATGGCTATGGTGCAGCAGTATCAGAACTATCTGTCCGCGGAACACGACGATATCGATAACCTCTTAGGAAAGAACACACTTTCCAAAGATGAATTTGCCAAGCAGATGGTCAAAGCCACACTGGAAGAGCAGCTTGGTGAAGTATATGTTGAGTATTTCTATTCAGAAGAAACGGATAAGAAAGTCCGAGAAATGTGTGAGCAGATCCGTCAGTCGTATCGTGAAGTGATCAGTAATGCGGACTGGCTCAGTGAAGAAGCGCGTGCCGGTCTTCTCCGGAAACTGGAAAACATCAAGTTTATCACCGCGCTTCAGGAAAAGAGAAAAGTTGATCCGGATGATGCCGGTCTTTTCGGTAAAGACGCATGGGAAACCACGAAGAACTTTGTTGCAACAGGCTGGAAAAGAAGCATCGATGCACTTTCTCAGCCACGTCCGAAACAAGGACAGAGCATGAGTCCGCAAACGGTAAACGCCTGCTACTGGGTGGACAATGTGGTGTGTATCACGGCGGCGATCGTTACCGAACCATTTTTCTCCGTAGATGCAGATCCGAATGCCAACCTCGGCGGTCTGGGTATGGTCATCGGTCACGAGGTCGGACATGCCTTTGATTCCCAGGGCTTGAACTGGGATGAAAACGGTGTTTTTGATCCGGAATGGATCAGTAAGGAAGACCGTGATGTACTGGCCGAACGTGCGAAAGCCTGCATCGAATACTACGACGGATACACGATCATGGATGTGTACCATGTTGACGGCGCACTGACCCTTGCCGAAAACTACGCGGACCTGGGTTCCATGCAGATCATTACGAACATCGCCAAAACAAAAGAAGAACGGCAAGTGCTTTTCGAAAACTATGCAAGGATCTGGAGAGGATTAGAGAGCGATGTGTACGCGATCATGCTCTTGAAGCAGGATGGGCATAGCCCGGCTAACGTACGAGTCAATGCTGTCTTAAGTTCATGCGAAGCATTCTACGAAACATATGAGATCAAGGAAGGGGACGGCATGTTCGTTCCGGAAGAGAAGAGAGTGAGCAGGTGGTAAAAAATGGGAGTTGTACTGAAACACACATTTAAGAATATATGGTCCAAGAAGCTCCGGACCCTGATGCTTCTGGTCTGCATCATCATGGCGAGTTTTGTCGGAGCATTGTCGTTTGATATGACTAACTCGTTAAAGAACATTCTCCGTTATGGATTTGCATCCATGTTCGGGGACGGAAACGTTATCGTCTCCAACAGCGCCGGCATCGACGAGAGTTCTTTTGCCGGAACAGAAGGATACGATTATGACCTGGTGAAAGTGGCAGCAGGGAATTCGAAAGTCTATAAGCGTGATGACGAGATGTATGCGTTTTTCAATGAGAAGACGTTGAAGATCTTCGGTGCGGATCCGGATGCACTGAATGTACAGAAAATGACGGCGAAGCCTGTCGAACTGAACGATGACGAGTGCATCATCAGCAAAAAGTACGCCGAAGACTTTGATCTCAAGGCCGGTGACAAAACGATCATCTACGGAGACAACAGTGTACCGGTTGAGTTTACGGTCAAAGAGATCCAGCCGTATTACGGTATTCTCGACAGTGGGTACTGCGCACTTCTGACCGAAGGCGGGATCAAGAAACTTTCCTACAACGGCGATATCACATACTATATGGCATATTGCAAAGTTCACGATGAAAGTGTTTTGAATGATTTCTGTCAGATCCTGAAAGAGAATATGCCGACGGCGACAGTAGAGAATCTGGTGTCCGGACATATGGTTACATCTCAGATCGCCTCGATCACAGCTGTATTCTACATCATTTTTGCGATCTGCATTCTTTTGGTCGTATTCGTTACGATCTCACTTTCCGAACGTATCATGGTCGAGAGAATGTCCACGATCGGAACGCTCCGAAGTCTGGGCGTGTCGGTGAGAATGACCACCATGATCGTTCTTTTGGAAAATGCACTTTACGGCCTGATCGGTAGTGTGATCGGAACAGCGATATACGCAGCTATAAGAGACCCGCTCTTTAACAGCATGTTTACTATTAATTCCGGAAGCGACATCGATCTGGAAATGAATCTTGGAAGTATCTCGCTGGTGACTATGGCCTGCGTTATTCTGGGAACGATCCTGATCGAGTGCCTCTGTCCGATCAAAGAACTGCTCCGTTCGGTAAAAACACCGATCCGTGACATCATCTTCGATAACAAGGATACAGAATTCAAGTACACGAAGAAGAGCCTGGTCGTTTCTGTTCTTTTTGCCATCATCGGCCTTCCGCTGGTCGTCGCAGGTATGCATTCCATGTCGGATAACGCCCTGGTCCTTGCAGGAGGAGTATTCTTTACCATCACAGCGCTCTTCCTCGGCTATCCGCATCTGCTCCGTGCCATTTGCCGGGCGTCTGCGAAGTTCTTCGAAAAGAAGAATAAGCCGGTAGCCCAAATCGCTTGCGTACAGGCCTGCACAAAGAAAGCCAGTGTCGGTAACTCCCGACTCTGTGTCATGGCCGTAAGCATTTGCCTTTTGCTCCTTTCCTTGACACTGACCTATCAGGGTTTCATCGATCATCCGGAAGGAGATTGCGAGATCTATGTCAACGGCCTTTCGGAAAGCAGCGATAAGTACGAATTCATAAAAGATCTTCCTTCCGTCACGGAAACGGAACTCTTCTACATTCAGTACTCATCGGATATGGTAGTCGGTCATGAACGGATCGAAGAATACCTTTCCGCTGACCGTGTCAAAAATGATCCGGATTTTATGTTCGATCAGTACGATGTGATCGGTGCGGACAAGGCATTCAAGTTAAACCGGATGATCGAGGATATGCCGGACCTGGTAGTCGGAAATGAAACTTACATTACCGACAAGATCGCAAGGACGCTCGATCTGAAAGCCGGCGACGAAGTGGAGATCCTCTTTAAGCCGACCAGCGTGATCCCGATCCGTGAAACTTTTGTGGTAAAAGGTATTATTAATACTACCTGCCTGAATGCGTCGAATGCATCCTTCCTTTTTAGTGAAGACATGTATAAGAAGATCTACTTTGATACTCCGCAGTTATTGTTTGTTCGTTGCGGTGATCCGGAACAGGTCGTCGAGAAGATCAACAAATACGCGTCCAGCATGATCGATGAAGCCATGACGATGGAAGAACGCACAAAGCAGAATCAGGAAAACAATGCAGGACTTTCCACGGTGCTTTATCTCATGATCATCATGGGTGTCGGCCTGACACTGGTTGCAGTATTCAGTAATCAGACCGTCGGTTTTGAAGGAAGAAAGCGTGAATGCGCGGTGCTGATCTCCACAGCTATGAGCCGTGGCAAACTGAAAAAGTCTTTCCTGATCGAAAATGCACTCAGCTCCATCACCGCGATCCTGATCGGTGTCGGGGTGGCCATGATCCTGAACGGCAATTTCATCTACATCCTCCATTGTGCCGGAATGGAATTCCCGCTTGAGTACAAACTGGATGTAGCCGCCGTCTTTGGCATCGCGATGTTCCTGGTATTTACCATGACCGTCGTCAACCCGATCCGCCACTTAAGAAAGATGAACACAGCCGAGCAGCTGAAGTACGAGTAATCGGAAAACACTACGAAAAGCATAGAAACACACGAGGTAATGAATATGGAAAACATGATCGAAGTAAGAAATGTAAGTAAGTCTTTTGGCAAGAAGGGCGGCGCTATCACACAGGTGCTGAACGGCGCAGACCTCACAGTAGGAAAAGGCGAGTTCGTCTCCCTTATGGGTGCTTCCGGCTCCGGCAAAAGCACTCTCCTGTATCTGATCGGTGGTCTGGACAGGAGTTTCGACGGTGAGATCTGCATATGCGGTAACAGTATCAGAAAGATGAAAGAGAAGAAGCTTTCCGAGATCCGTCTCGGTAAGATCGGATTCATCTTCCAGTTCTATAATCTGGTGCAGAATCTGAACGTTGAGGACAACATCCTTCTGCCATCTTTGGTCGCCGGCCGTTCCCGGGCTTCTTTGAAAAAAGATCTGGACGAGATCCTGGAGATCACCGGTCTTACTGAAAAGAGAAAGCAGATGCCGAGTAAACTCTCCGGCGGTCAGCAGCAGCGTGTAGCGATTGCCCGAGCTATTATCAGCAACCCGCAGATCATTCTCGCGGACGAGGCAACTGGTAATCTGGACTCAAAGTCCGGAGCTGAGATCATGGAACTTTTCAGACGGATCAACCGGGAAAAGGGAATCACGATCCTTCAGGTCACACACTCTCAGAAATGTGCGGAATACGGAACGCGGACCGTGGTTTTGGATAATGGAAAGACGGTCACCTCGCAATCGCTTCAGGTTGACCCGAATTCGGAGAGCGTGAGAAGAAAATTATCCTATCCGGTTTCTTCCGGGTTATATCGTTAAGCCGTTTCCTTGCGCCGCCCCTCACTTACGGCTGCAGGTAACGATATAGAAGTGCCTCTTTCCGGCTTGGTTGACCGTGTATTCACCTGACACGGCAAGCCGGAGAAGAGGTTCTTTTTACGCGTGGAGTTTTCTTTTGACTACGCAATAGTAAGTGAAAAGAACGACGAAGGTCAAAAACCACGAAATCGGATAGGACAAAAGCAGGATCTGATATGCCTTGATGCCGCTCATAGTGTTTTTATAGTGGGCAAATACCGTATAGACCCAGACCAGTCGTAATCCGCAACTGCCGATAATAGTTGCGACCATCGGGAAGAAAGAACGCTTGATACCTCGGAGTATACCGGAGCCGCAATCCATAAGTCCGCAAAGAAAATCCGGGACTACGAGGACCAGCATACGGGCCATACCGAATTCGATACTGTCCGGTGAATTAGGAAGATAGATCTTCAGAAGCGGCGTACCGAGAAGATATGCCAGTACACCGAGAGAAAGACCGATGGTGGTTATGGATAGCAGTGTGGAACGATAGATCGCATTCAGACGGTCAAACTTTCTGGCTCCGTAATTCTGTCCGGCAAATGTCATGCATCCTTGTGTGAATGAGTTCATCCCGGCATAAATAAATGAGTCGATGTTCATGCAGGCACTGTTTCCGGCCGTGCACGAAGTGCCGAGAGAGTTTACGGAAGACTGGATGATCACGTTGGAAAAAGAGAAGAGCGTGTTTTGAAAACCGACCGGTAAACCCAGCTTCAGGATCTTTCCCAACGGCTTGGCGTGAATGCGGAGTTCGAATAGGAAGATCCGGCATTCTCCATCAAGACGGAAAAGTGAATTGCTCATCAATATGGCGGACAGGACCTGAGAAGCGACGGTTGCAATAGCGACACCTGCAACGCCAAGCCCGAATCCGGCAACGAGAATGAGATTTAAGATCACGTTCACAACGCCGGACAAAGTCAGATAGATCAACGGACGCCGGGTATCTCCGGTTGCAACGATAATAGCACGTCCGAATGTATAGATCATGAAAAACGGACTACCGATAAAGTAGATCCGGAGATATGTGGTCGCCTGGTCGATCGAGTCCGCTGTCGTCCCCATCCATTCCAGAAATGTTCTGGCAAAGATCGTCCCGATGATACAGGTAAAGATTCCGAACACGATACCCAGAGTAAAAATGGTATGAGTCAGATCATGGATCTTTTCTTTCTGTCCGGCTCCAAGTACGGACGCCAGTACGACCGTTGCGCCGAGAGAAACGCCGACAAAGAGATTGATCAGAAGATTGATCAGAGGTGCGCAGGAACCGACGGCCGCTACGGCTGTCCGGTCGACAAACTGGCCGACGACGGCGATGTCTGCCGCATTAAAAAGAAGCTGAAGGATCTGCGTAAGTGCGATCGGTACGCTATACAAGATCAGGGGGAGAAGGACCGGACCATTGAGCATGTCAACATTAAGGCTTCTGTTTCCTCGATGGAGACGAAGCCGCTCGGATCCGGTTTTGCGTTGTAGATTATCTTTCGACATAAAAAAACTTTCCCATTCTGATCATAGGAGCAATTTTACCATGACGAATGGGAAAGTGATCTTATAAATGCGTTGTGCAATTGCCAGAAATCAATAACCGTAGAAACGACTTTCCAGCATATTGCTTAGTGCATGATGACCTGCTTGGTGCCGCAGTAAGGACAATAAGTCTCGGTACGGCTGTCGTTGATCTCCTGCGTTGCCCCGCATCCCGGGCACTTAAGTGTCACGACGCGGGCGCGTCCGGCAAACTGCTCGTTCATATTTCCACCGGGGAACCCTTGCTTACCATAGATATAATTCTGGAAGACCATCATGGCTTTTCTTTCGTTCTCCGTTACACCGTCTGTGATCTCAGCGATACGCTGCATATCTGCCTGAAGCTGGTTCAGTGTATCCAGATTAAGATTATTAAGGTATTTCTCGACACTCAGAAAACTGGTGGAAGTATCGGAAGCAATCTTCTGAAGTTCGCTTCGGAAAGACGGGGAAGCGTTCGGATTGTTCAGAAGGCTGGAACACATATAATCCAGATCTCTTTGTTCGTCAGGAGAAATGTAACCGTCTGATTTCGCGATGTAGTAGCAAAGTGCAATACGTGCAAGTGCAATGTTTGCGATGTAAGCACCATTGGAACCGGATCTTGAAGCGGCATTTTCAGCCGGCAGAAAATTTCCGGCGGGAGCATATGCCTGCCTTTGTGAATTCGTCATCAGATTGGAAATCAGTGCCGCGCCGGCGCCTACTGCCAAACCACCGAAAACGTCTCTTGTTACGGAATGCATTGCCGATCTTAATAACATTTTGCCAAGCATATTTTTGCTCCTTATTCTCGATTGACCATGTATGATCAATTTGCCGTTTTTATTGATTATAAAAGAGCTTGGATAAGAATTGAAGTGTTATGTGTGAAAAATAGGCATAAGTATTTTTAGTGAGAAATGAAAATCAGTTTGTCATAATCATGAAAATTGTGTATAATCACTTTGTCCATTGAATTTTCATAATAATCAAGGGGGATTTGTATGAAAGGCATTATTCTGGCAGGTGGTACTGCCACGCGCTTGTTTCCTGCTACCACGGTAATCAGTAAACAGCTTCTTCCGATTTACGATAAACCTCTCATTTACTATCCGCTTTCTATTCTGATGTTGGCCAATATCAGGGAGATCCTTGTCATTTCGACACCAAGAGATCTGCCTTTCTACGAAACTTTACTCGGAGATGGTTCCCGCCTTGGTATTACACTTCAGTATAAAGTCCAGGAAAAACCCCGTGGACTTGCGGACGCTTTTATTATCGGCGAAGACTTCATTGGCGATGACAGCGTTTGCCTTATCCTTGGAGATAATGTATTCTATGGTGCGACGATTTCAAAAGCTCTGGCGAAAGCTGTAGATTCCGTTAAAGACGGAGGTGCAGCTGTTTTCGGATATTATATGAAAGATCCGACGGCTTTTGGTGTGGTTGAATTTGATAAGAACATGAAGGCAATTTCGATTGAAGAGAAGCCGAAGGAACCGAAGTCTCACTATATCGTTCCGGGCCTGTACTTCTATGACAACAATGTTGTTGAGTATGCGAAGAATGTGAAACCTTCTGCCCGTGGAGAGATCGAGATCTCATCTTTGAACTCCATTTATCTGGAGAAGGGCGAGCTGAACGTTTCCGTTATCGGTCGAGGTGTTTCCTGGTTCGATACAGGAACGCCGAAGGGCATGCACAGAGCAAGTGGTTTTGTAAAGACCATGCAGGAACTTCAGGGTTTCTATGTTTCTTGTATCGAAGAGATTGCCTGGAGAAGGAAATTTATTACTACCGAACAGCTCAAGAAGCTGGGCGAGGAGTTAAAGAAATCTGAATACGGTCAGTACATCTTGTCCCTGACAGAAGGAAAAAACGAAGAGGTTGAGTTCTAATGATTATTGTAGTTACCGGTGGCGCTGGATTTATTGGTTCAAATTTTGTTTATCACATGCTCAAAGAGCATCCCGATTACAGGATAATTTGTTTGGACAAACTAACATACGCCGGGAATATGTCTACATTAGCACCGATCATGGATAACCCGAATTTCCGTTTCGTGAAAGCGGACATTTGTGACCGTGAAGCAGTATTTGCACTTTTTGAGGAAGAGAGACCGGAGATCGTAGTAAACTTTGCTGCAGAATCTCACGTCGACCGCTCTATCGAGGATCCGGGAATCTTCCTGACGACCAATATTTTAGGAACACAGGTCCTCATGGATGCTTGCCGCATGTTGATGGGCAAGGAAAACAGCACATTTAAGAGATATCATCAGGTTTCCACGGACGAAGTATATGGAGATCTTCCGCTTGACCGTCCTGATCTGATGTTTACCGAGACAACTCCAATCCATACCAGTAGCCCGTATAGCAGCTCCAAGGCTGGCGCGGATCTTCTGGTCATGGCATATAACAGAACTTACGGACTTCCTGTAACGATCAGCCGTTGCTCCAACAACTATGGTCCGTATCACTTCCCGGAGAAATTGATTCCGTTGATGATCATCAATGCCCTGCATGATGAGTCCCTGCCTGTATACGGCGATGGTTTGAATGTCCGCGACTGGCTTTATGTTGAAGATCACTGCAAAGCAATCGATAAGATCATTCATGACGGACGCGTAGGTGAGGTGTACAACGTCGGCGGTCATAACGAGATGGCCAATATTGACATTGTAAAGCTGATCCTGGCTGAACTTGGTAAGCCGGAATCTCTCATCAAGTATGTCGAAGACAGACATGGTCATGACAGAAGATACGCGATCGATCCTACAAAGATCTCCACAGAACTTGGCTGGACACCGGAAACAAAGTTTGCCGATGGTATCAAGAAGACGATCCACTGGTATCTTGAGAACCAGGATTGGTGGCAGCCGATCATTGATGGAGAGTATCAGGACTATTACGAGAAGATGTACGCCAATAAATAATCCGGCCGATTTCTCTTTTTCTTGTCAAGATTAACAGTTTTGCAAGTGAAAACCACCTTGCTTTTGTTTCGAATATGTTTTTTTCAGAGGTGACATATTCGGAATATATGGTACAATTTATTAGAATATATAAATAGCAAGGGGTTAAGTCTATGATTCCATTCAACAAAGCTTCGATTACTGATCTTGAGGTAAAATATGTAACAGATGCTCTTCTTAACAGCAAGAGTTCGGGTGATGGTCCGTATACTCTTAAAGTATATGAAGAGTTTAAGAAGAGATTCGGCATTGAGAATATGCTTTTAACCACATCAGGAACGACCGCTTTGGAAATGGCTGCGATCCTTGCAGACCTTCAGCCCGGAGATGAAGTAATCGTTCCTTCTTTTACGTTTTCTTCCACAGCTAATTCCTTTATGCTTCGTGGCGCTAAGCCGATCTTCTGCGATGTCAGAAGAGATACGATGAATATGGATGAAAACTTGATCGAGGGTCTTATTACCCCTAAGACAAAGGCTATTTTCCCTGTAGATTATGCCGGCATTCCGTGTGAGATGGATACTATTAATGAAATTGCCAAGAAGCACGGACTTCTGGTAATTGAGGATGCTGCTCAGGCAGTCGGCTCCCGTTATAAGGGCAGAGTTGCCGGCACACTGGCACCGTTCGGATGCTACAGCTTCCATGAGACAAAGAATTACGTAATGGGTGAGGGCGGTGCGATCGTCATTAACGATGCTTCTTATCTTGACAGAGCCGAGATCATTCGTGAGAAAGGTACCAACCGCCGTCAGGTATTGAAGGGCATGGTAGATAAGTACACATGGCATGATATCGGTTCTTCTTTCCTGCCGTCTGACATTCTTGCTGCAATCATGTATGCACAGATGCAGCGCTTCGATGAGATCATGGAGAAGAGAATGATGGTATGGAATACATATCAAACCGAACTTGTTGAATTAGAGAATAAGGAAAAACTGATCAGACAATTCCTGCCTGACAACGTTGAGCACAATGCACATATGTATAACATCATCCTGCCTTCCGACAAGATCAGAACGGACCTTGTTGCGAAGTTGAAAGAACAGGGCGTATATGCATATATTTGCTATGTACCGCTTCATTCTTCCCCGCTTGGCAAGAAGCTCGGATATCGTCCGGAACAGTGTCCGGTAACAGAAGACTACGGCGAGCGTGTTCTCCGTCTGCCGCTTTACGCTGACATGACGAAGGAAGATGCTTTGAAGGTAGTTGAACTTGTAAGGGATATTCTTACCAAATAATTCATTTACAGTGAGGTTATTATGATCAGATTAGGGATCGTGGGATGCGCCGAAATCGCTTATCGACGTTTTATGCCGGCTGCACTTCAGGTGGAAGGCCTGGAAGTGAAAGCTATCGCAGAAGAATATGACCGCTCGAAACTGCAGAATTTCTGTAACGAGTATGGCCTTGAGGCAGCAGAAAGTTTCGATGAACTGATTGCACGTGATGATATCGACGCTCTCTATATTCCGCAACCGCCGGCCCTGCATTATAAATGGGCAAAGAGGGCTCTTGAGGCCGGTAAACATGTTCTGATCGAGAAGCCATCTACGACTTCTTTTAACGATACTGCTGATCTTGTGGATACGGCCCGTGCGAAGGGACTCGCGCTTCACGAGAATTATATGTTTGCATATCATTCACAGATCTCCGATATTCAGAAAATGATCCGTGACGGAGAAATCGGTGATGTCCGTCTGATCTCCGCAAATTTCGGTTTCCCGATGCGTGCGCAGAATGATTTCCGATATAATAAAGCTCTTGGTGGCGGCGCTCTGCTTGATGCGGGCGGATACACGCTGAAACTGGCGACGGTTCTCCTTGGTGATACGATCAAGGTCGATTCAGCCCATCTTTTGTCGATGAAAGGATTTGAAGTGGATATGTACGGTAATGCATCCGTGTCGAACGATGACGGTCTTGTCTGTCACCTCGGTTTCGGTATGGATTGCGGATACAGATGCTCTCTGGAAGTATGGGGAAGCAAAGGCCGTTTGTTTACCAATCGTATTTTTACCGCTCCGGAAACATTGGAGCCGGTCGTATTGATCGAGACAGGCGACGGATCGAAGGAAATCAAGCTGAATAAAGATATGCACTTTAAGCATTCTATTGAGGGTTTCGTGAACGAGATCAGTTCAGAAGAAGCAAGAAATAAGATGTACGATGGCATTCTTCTGCAGTCCAAACTTGTGGAAGATGTGCGTATTCTTGCAGAAAAATAAGGAGTCGCATATCTCATGAGCCTTGCATACGAACTGGTTAAGTCTTGGAAGACAAAAGAAGGAAATGTCACACCTACTCAAGAAATCCTTGATTGGGTCGATAAGAGAAACAAAACTCTCACCGTAGATATTAAGAAGATACCTTTCCCTAAGGATGGATTCTGGTATCTGGATGAAACGGATGGATGTATCCGGAACAGAAAGAATACATTTTTTTCTCTCTCGGGTTTCCGTCAGACGGAAGGCGATCAAGTCATGTGCGAACAGCCGGTGATCATCCAGGATGAAATCGGTTATTTGGGCATCATCTGCAAGCAGATAGATGGCGTATTAAACTTCCTGATGCAGGCGAAGGTTGAGCCGGGAAATGTGAATGTTATTCAGATTTCTCCTACGATTCAAGCGACGAAGAGCAATTTTACACAGAGCCATGGTGGCAAAGCACCGGCATACCTTGATTTTTTCGCGCATTCCAATGAATACCGGATCGTAGTGGATCAGATCCAGTCTGAACAGTCATCCAGATTCTTAAAGAAGAGAAACAGAAATATCATTATCGACATCGGCGACAGCGAGATCGAAGTCCTGGATAGCCATAAGTGGATGACTCTTGGTCAGATCAAAGATCTTATGAGGATCGATAATCTTGTAAATATGGATACCCGGACCGTATTGTCCTGTATACCATATACAGAGATGAAACTCGAAGAAAACGAATACGAGAAAATGAAAGAGTTGTTTGATGACCAGGCTCTTTTCCGTTCGATTTTTGAAGAGTCGGAGAATGCTTTGCCGACGATTTTTAATGCCATAAATAATTATAAGATGTACAGCGATCTGAAATCTTCATTGGTTCCGCTTACTGATCTGAAGGATTGGGAGATCAATGATCATGAGATCATTTGCAGACATCCGTATGATTTTAAGATCGTATACTGCCAGATCGAGATCGAAGGAAGGGAAGTACGTTGTTGGGAACAGCCGTTAGTGGAAGCTATCGGCATGGCGGTCTTCGGACTGTTTACCAAGGTGAGCGACGGATGCAGATATTTTCTTGTCAAAGCAAAGCCGGAGATCGGTTGCTTTGACGGGATCGAACTCGGACCTGTAGTCCAGCTTGAACCTTCCAACCCGAGAAATCAGCTTGATGATGTTGAGAAAATGTTCTTTCAAAAGCTTGACGAGAAGCGTGGTGTGCGCAAAGATGTCATCCTTTCGGAAGAGGGTGGACGCTTCTATCACGAACAGAACCGTAACGTGATCATTGAGATCGATGAAAAGGATATTGATTCATTGCCGGAAGGATATTTCTGGGTCCGATACTCGACATTAAATGAGATGATTCAGTTCAATAATTTCGTAAACATCCAGCTTAGAAACCTGATCTCGCTTCTGGATATATAAATCTATTTTGCTGAAAAAACCCGAAAAATCAACATTCTGTTTAGAGTATGCTATTGACTTGTTTATAGAGTAATGAGATAATCTAAGCATAATTTTATATGTTGTTTGGAGGTATTTATGGCTATTGCTTCATTGGTATTAGGTATTGTATCTGTTGTACTGGGCCTGATTTTTTCTGGATGGGGATGGATCGGCGGTATCTGCGGTATTGTTGGTATCGTTCTTGCTGTTCTCGCTAAGAAGTCTCACCCGGAGCAGAAGGGTCTTTGCACAGCTGGTCTGGTTCTTTCCATCATCGGTGCAGCTCTGAGTATCGTACTGTGGATCGCTTGCATGGCTTGCACAAAGGCAGTTAACGATTCTCTTGATTCTATCGCTAATTCTCTTACAAAATAATTGATTGAAGATAGATTCGGAAGGCTTCTGTTTTTTAAACAGAAGCCTTTTTCTATCTTATGACAGGAACTGATTTTACATGCATATATTCTTTAATATTTTCGGAAGACAGATTCCGGCATATGGTCTTTTGATCGTGCTTGGTGCATTTATCGCGAATGTGATCGGCTATTTTCTGGTAAAACACGAGAAAAAGAGTTTTGACGATTTCATGCTGGTCGAAGCATATTGTATTCTTGGTGGCTTTTTGGGAGCCAAGATCCTATATCTGATCGTGACGTTTAACGATATTGAGTGGAACCGTATTTTTGAGGCAGATTATTTTAATGCAGTCATGAAGGGCGGTTTTGTATTCTATGGTGGTTTGATCGGCGGTGCGGCGGCGGCACTTCTGGCCGGAAAACTGCACAAACTTGAGATTTCCTATTATTTTACACACTGTATTTTCCTTATTCCGTTTATTCATGGATTCGGTCGAGTCGGATGCTTTATGGCGGGATGCTGTTACGGTGTTCCTTATGATGGTCCTTTGGCTGTGGTATTCCCGGATAATTCGCTTGCTCTTCACGGAGTGAAATTGTTTCCGGTGCAGATCGTGGAAGCAGTATTTCTCATCATCATTTCCATGATCGTTCTGTTCCTGACAGTAAAGATCAAGAGCCGCTTCACCGTGGAAGCCTATCTGCTTCTTTATTCCGTTTTGCGTTTTATCCTTGAGAACTACCGGTACGATCCTGAACGAGGATACTTTATGGGTGTATCCACTTCCCAGTGGATCAGCATACTGTTGTTTACCGGCGCTATCATATCCATTGTTTACAGAACAAAAATCAAACCGGCAAAAACTGAAAACGAGGTAGTTGAAGAACACTGACAGGAGGTGTTTTTATGAAGAGATTTCGTACGAGCTTAGTGGCTTTGCTTCTTGCAGCAGCTATCGGGTCATCTTCGGCATCCGTTATGGCTGATACTAAGGTTAAAGATCCTTCAGAACCCTGGAAAGTTACCGTGAATGCAGAGACAGATCAAATCTCGGCATTTGTGGAACGTCTTTACAGCATTGCGCTGGATAGAGAATCTGATCCGGGCGGACTTTCTTTCTGGACGGAAAAACTGCAAAAACGAGAGATGACCGGTGCAGATTGTGTCCGGGGATTCCTGGTCGATACGCCTGAGTTTAAAAACCGTGCACTTCCTGATGAAGAAGTGGTGGAGACACTTTATCTGACGATCCTTGACCGTGCATCCGAGCCGGCAGGCAAAGCGTACTGGATACAACGATTGAAGAATGGCTTGCCTGTACTCGATCTTGTGCTTCTCTTTATTGATACTACGGAATGGTGCAATCTATGCGCAAGTTATGGTATCCGTTCCGGTGCTTTGACAGCAAAAGCAGATACACCATCCGAAATGATATTGAAAGTTGCCGGAAATTTTTACACATCCTGTCTGCATCGTGCGGCCGGTGATGATGAGGCCAGAACTCTTGCGCTTCGTCTGATCAATCATGAGGTTTCGATGTCTCAGCTTCTTGTGGATTTTTATCTTAGTGAGGAATTCCTTGCCAGGAAAACATCTGATACGGAATTCGTCAGCTGCCTTTATCAGACCTGTTTTTTCCGTCCAGCGGATGAAGCAGGAAAAAAGTATTGGGCTTCTTTGCTTTCGTCAAAAGCTACGACACGCTATCAAGTGATCTGTTCTTTTTCAGAAGCTGCGGAGTTTAAAGATATCTGCGACAAATATGATCTGGAAATAGGAAGCCTGAACAGGAAAGAAGATCCGTATGCGCCGAAACAGTATGTTGAGCCGGTGATCCCGGGTGGAGAGAGATGGTATAACGGATACGTCGATCCAAGAACGGTTCGTGCGGAATTGATGACGCATCCTGAAGAGATCGCAGTGCTGGTAAATAAATACCACAGCATTCCGCTGGATTATGTTCCGGAACTTGTGGAGGTAAGTCATTCGAATGGACAGCGTATGCGCCCCGAGGCGGCAGCTGCATGGGAGCGGCTCTTCGTTGCATGCAAGGCGGCTACAGGAGAAAGCCTTTATATGATTTCGGGATTCAGAAGTGAAGACACACAGCGCGCGAGTTTCTATCGTGCAATCGAGAATCATGGCATTGCTACGGCAGTCAAGCTTTACGCGTGGCCGGGCCGTTCTGAACATCCTTTGGGACTGGCTATGGATATCTGTACATACAGCAATATGAATAAGTCTGAGTTCATCTATACCGAAGCGGGAAAATGGATGTTGGCACATGGTCATGAATTCGGTTTTATCTGGCGCTATCCTGAAGGGGGCGGAAGCATAACCGGTATTGGCAAAGAAGCCTGGCATTTCCGCTATGTTGGTGTGGAAGTGGCGACGGATATGTATAACAAGGGGATCCGAACACTCGAAGAGTATTATGGAGAAAGAGGATAGTTCTTGTTTATCCGGTCAGTATGAAAAAAAGAGAGGCGGACAAAGATTGATATGTACCCAGGAAACTGGACACATAGATTAATGAATTTGTTTTAACAGATGGATGTCTTCCTGTAAACAGCAGGAGGCATCCATCT
Source organism: Clostridiales bacterium (assembly GCA_017513085.1). Taxonomy (GTDB): domain Bacteria; phylum Bacillota; class Clostridia; order Saccharofermentanales; family Saccharofermentanaceae; genus Scatonaster. The sequence continues at coordinate 149,722 of JAFWDK010000009.1, forward strand.
TGTTTTGGCTTGAATTCTTCTGTTGTTGTAATAGTCTATATACTTATCTA
>JAFWDK010000010.1 GCA_017513085.1 Clostridiales bacterium
AGCATCTAGAAGAGATATTATCTGGTGTTTTGGGATATTCTCCTTGCCGGTATAATTTCACACACTTTAATTTGAATTCTTTACTGTAACGCATAAAAATACCCTCCTTACTGTTTGTCCAGTAAGGAGGGTACATATCACTTTGTTCGCCTCTCTTTTTATATGTTGTTGGGTAGATAGGTTACTCGTTAACGATCTTTTCGTTATTAAACAATCTGCTGACGATCGCAAGGCAGAGGAGACCGAATGCAAGGTTGATGACGCAGGTGAGCAGAACTTCTGTTATGGAAACACCGCTCAAAAGGATCTGCTTGGTCAGGTATGTTGCATTCCACAAAGGAATCAGGCAGTTCTTGAAGCCGAACTTAGCAAGCATGGAAGACATACCGTCATTTGATGTCAGGAAAGATCCGATGAAGAGGACCATGATCGGAATGACTGCCAATGTCTGCGCGGAACGGGAAGTCTTAGCAAGCGTAGAGATGATCAGGATGAGTCCGACGAGAGCGAAAGCTACGCAAAGAATAACTACGAAAACAAGAGCATAATCCGAGATAGCGTAGGTAACTGCCCCGTCTCCCATCATCTCCTGGAAAACATTCATGAGATAGACCAGACCGATGGAAGCGGAAATGGAACTGATGAATGCGGCTGTCATAACGGCAAGTGCTTTTCCGATGGCAACGCTGCTACGGCGGACAGGTGTGATGAGAACAGTATTAAGGAAGTTGCTCTCTTTGTCGCCGGCGATAATGTTACTTGCCAGAGACATGAAACCGTAGACGATCGTCATGATCAAAAGACCAGGAACCATACTTGCAATCATGTTCTTCGCTACATAACTTTCATCGCCGAGATCGTAGGTGACATTGGTGTCTGCGTTGATCGTGAAAACGACCGGACGGAGAGAATCGAGGAGAGTAGAAACCTTCTCGCGAATCTTCAACGAGTCTACGTTGGATGAATTGTAGAAGATTTCGATGTTGGAGAGATTCTGGCCATCAAGAGCAACCTTGAAATCTTCAGGGAAGATGAGCAGCATTTCTGCGTCTTTGTTCTTGATGTCTTCTATGCAGGCGGCTTTATCGACTTTATGATCGGAAAAACCGATGGCTTTTAATCCCGGGATCAATTCCTGCGGGGCATTGATATAATAAGCATTATAGGTCTTACTATCATCCGTATCGGCCATATTTTTTGTCAGAAAGCCTTCCATGAACATGATCATGAAAGGAAGAAAGATACACATCATAAGGATGGCCTTATCTTTCAAGATCGACTTGATCTCTTTTTTATATACAGTGGATATATCATTAAACATAATTCTTTTTCACCTTATTTTCATTTCAAACTTGTATTCATTATTTGTTCTGATACTGTAGATAGATGTCGTAGAAGGAATCTTCCAAAGAACGTCCATTCATCAGGTTTTCGAGAGTGTCATTGACGACGATCTTACCATTGACGATCATCGCTGCACGGTCACAGATCTTTTCGACCAGATCGAAAAGGTGAGTCGAGATGATCATGCATTTTCCTTCTTCCTTCATGCGAAGAATGAAATCACGTACATCTCTGGAAGCGATAATATCAAGACCGTTTGTCGGCTCATCAAAAATAATGAAATCCGGATCATGAATTACGGAAACGGCGAGAGAAACTTTCTGGCGCATGCCCTGTGAGAGTTTGCTGATCTTGGTGTCGGCAAAAGCATCTACGCCAAATGTAGAGAAGAGGTCTTTCTTCCGCTGAGCTGCTTTTTCTTTCGGAACATGGTAAAGACCTGCGAAGTAGTCGAACATGTCATTAGCAGTGGACTTTTTGTCCAATTGAAGATCTGTAGTCAGGAATGCAAAGTGATTCTTGATCTCAAGCTGGTCTTTCTTGATGCTCTTTCCATCGTAAAGAACGTCTCCCTGATCCGGAGCAATCAGAGTGGCCAGCATTCTCATGGTCGTGGTCTTACCTGCGCCGTTCGGGCCGAGAAGACCGAATACTTCTCCGGAGTGTGCGGTAAAACTGATATCGTCTACCGCGATCTTCTTTCTGCTCGGAAGATCCTGTGCGCGTCTTTGCGCTTCGCTAAGCCGGAAAGACTTGCTAAGATTCTTTGCTTCAAGTGTGTGCATTTGTTTGTAACCCTCCATAATGCGTTTTCCTATAGTTTAGGATACATTCGTTAAAAGAATGCTAATTCGTCCGGATATTATCTAAAGAAACAGTTAAGATTCTGAAGATTAAACCCTAAAGACGCCATAGTATAGCAGAAACAAGTTTTAAGAGTCTAACAAAATTTTGATCTGCATAACAGATTTATGATGTGTATGTTAGAATATGAATCATTATATGTTTTCCTTCGCAAGAATACAGGAGTACCACTATGAAACGAGTCGAAATAAACGATGTGCGGATCAAAGATCCTATTTGGCAGAAGAAAGCTAAACTTAATGCGCAGTTCCTTGACGAGATGGATCCGGAGCGAGTTCTTGCAGGTTTTTACCGTTCGTCCGGAATCCGGACGGAGGCGGAACCTTATGGTGGTTGGGAAAACAGTCTGATTGCCGGTCATGGTGTAGGCCATTTCTTTTCGGCATTGGCGATGCGGATCGCGGTTTTGCGAGGCGAGATCCTCGATGCCGAGGTTAAGGATCTTCCTGCCGGTCACTTGCAGGAGGCTCTTGCACACAGCCTCTCCCAAGCACAAACGATCGTTTGTGGACTAAAGAAGTGTCAGGAAGAAACCGGAAGTGGATTCCTTAGTGCGGCAACGGTTCAGGATCCGAAACGACCGCAGATCCAGTTCGATGCACTCGAGGGACTTGCTGAAGTGCAGACTTGGGTACCTTGGTATGCGCTTCATAAGGTCCTTCAAGGACTTCTTGATCTTTGGCGCTATGCAGAGATCCCTTCCGCCCGTGAGGTTACGATTTCGTTGGCGGATTGGGTATGTGAACGTGTAGGCACATGGAGTAAAGAAACCCGTTCACGGGTACTTGCTGTTGAATATGGCGGAATGAATGACTCACTCTACCAGATATACATGTTGACAGGGCAGAAGAAGTATTTTAGTGCGGCGCAGATCTTTGACGAGCCGGAACTGTATGAAGATCTTCTAAGTTTCACTAACCGGCTCCGTGGTGTACATGCCAATGCCACCATACCGAAGATCGTCGGGTATCTTCAGGGCGCTGCCGCTCTTTGTACTTCGGCTACGATAGCGACGGAGGATGAAAAAAAGCGTATCGCCATAGCGGAACGTTTCTGGAAAACCGTTGTCGATCGGCAGAGTTATGCCACCGGCGGCATAGGCGATATGGAACACTTTTTTGAAGACGGAAAAACCGATGCATCCCGTACGCAATGTAATGCCGAAAGCTGCTGCACGTATAATATGATGAAGCTTTCCCAGATGCTTTATGAACTGACCGGAAAGGTCTGTTACCTGGAGTATATTGAACGGGCGCTTTGGAATGCGAAACTCGGTTCGGTCGGCCCTTGTGGCGGATATACGTATTTTAATCCTATGGCAACCGGTTACTATCGCCTGTATTCTCCGAATCATCCGGCAGAAAACCCGTTCTGGTGCTGTGTGGGGACAGGATTAGAGGATTTCGTTAAGTTCGGCGATCAGGTGTTCTACCACAATGAAGACTCGATCGTGATCGCACAGTGGCTTTCTTCAGAGATGACGATGCCGGATGGAACTAAGTTGGCGCTTGTTGTGGATCACTTTGCCGGAAATCTGACGCTTACATGCCGAAAGGCCAAGGATAAGGCAAGTGTGGATCTGAGGATTCCACGATGGATCAAGGCGCGTGAGAAACTGCTCCCGGAAGATCAGGATCTTTTACATCTCACACTTTCCGAAGGCGAGCGATATGATCTTTCCTTTGAGATGGAACTTTCAGTTATCCGTTTGCAGGATGAATCTTCTGCTATGGGTTTTATGTATGGCCCGTTTGTGCTTTGCGTACCGCTTGGAAAAGAAAAGTGGGGGCTTAGCACGGGTGCCGGGATCGAAGTGTATGCGCCTTCGTGGAAGGTCGTTTTTGACGCGGCGGTGAAAAGCGATATTTCCTATGGTCGTACGCAAAAGAGTATTCTTGACCGAGAGTATCTGATGCTGCCTTCCTGTGAGACAGTAGAAAGCTTCCCGTTTCATTTATCTTCGTATCTGAAGAAGACGGGAAGCTGTGAGTTCCATCTGACCGGCGTTCGGAACGGAAAAGGAGAGACTGTCGATCTTCCTCTTGTTCCGTATTATTCGACCGGGGATGAACGCTATGGTATCTACTGGTATTTTGTGCAGGAAAAGTGACCCGTCTCAGTTTTCTTCGTCGATATCACCCGGCAAGCAATATTCCCATGAGGGATATAGAGAGAAGATCTTGTCCTGATCATTTTTGGCGAGATAATAGGTGCCCATGGCATCGACCTGATTATACACGAAACTATCTACGGAGAGACGCGTGCCATTTTTCAGATAAATGTAATAATATGTTACGGTACTTCTTCTTTTTCCGGAATGTTTCGTGACCTTTTCGGTGTCTTTAGACGTGACTTCGCAAATAGATAGTTTAAACGTTGCCTTGTCTTTTTCAGTAGCTCTCATGGAGCCGGTCGATAATAATCCTGATCCAAGTATGAATGCCCCGAAAATCAGAATAATACTTATGACAACTAAACCTGCGATCCTTATGATCAGATTCGTACCGCTTTCCCCGGCCCGTAACGACTTGATGAGAGAAAAAACAGAGGTACCGATCCCAAATAAGAAAAGGGCAGCCATACCGACCAGTAGTGCAAAGAAAATGTTGGTGCTGATTTCTGTGGTTCTGGCAAATACAGAATAGTCGCTTCGCAGTAATTCATCTGTCAGAACGATTTTCCCGCCTTCTTCAATAATGGAGATCTCTTGTCTGGCGGTCTGGGTATCCCTTTCTCTGTTACTGTTCTGGCTCATGCCATAGATCATGGCACCGGCCATTAAAAGAGCAAAGATTAAAAATCCAATAAGATAGATCTTCTTGCCAAGACGGCTACCGGCGCCGGAATAATTACGGGTAAACATAGGAATCCTCCGATATATGGAAAAAAGTATTCGCTTGCAACATTATAACAATAACTTTGACTATAGAGAAATAACATTACTGCGATATAGAACATTATATTCTTCTGTTTTTTACGGATAAAAATGTATGCTATAATCAAAAAAACGTCGAAAGCTGAGAACAGAACGATGACATTAAATCAGTTAAAATACGTGATCGCTTTATCGGAAGAAAACTCGATCAATGAGGCCGCCAAGAAACTGTTTATTTCGCAGCCGGCGCTTACTGCTGCGCTCAAAGCACTGGAAGAGGAAATCGGTTTTGATATTTTCCTTCGCACCAAGAGTGGTATATCGCTGACGGTGAAGGGAAGTGAATTCCTCGGATATGCCAAGTCGGTCATCGAACAGTATGATATGCTCGATGCCAGATTTATTTCCGGTAGAAATGCCAAGCGTTCATTCCATGTTTCCATGCAGCACTATACTTTTGCGGTCAATGCTTTTGTCGAAGTGATCAAACAGTACGGAATGGAAGAGTATGAGTTTGAGATCCATGAGACCAAAACACATGAAGTGATCGAGAACGTGAAGAATCAGAAAAGCGAGATTGGAGTGCTTTATCTGAACGATTTTAACAGAAGTGTTCTTACTAAGATCTTCAGCGAAGCCGGACTCGAGTTCACACCACTGTTCGAATGCGGCATCTATGCCTATATGAGTAAAAGCAATCCGCTCTCCAAGAGAAAGAGCATAACCATGAAGGATCTGGATAAATATCCATGTCTGGTATTTGCGCAGGGCGATTATAATTCGTTCTACTATGCGGAAGAGGTGATGAGCACTTACGATTATAAGCAAGTCGTGCGTGCCAACGACCGCGCCACGCTTCTGAATCTTATGGTGGGTATCAACGGATACACACTTTGTTCCGGAATCATCTGTGAGGATCTCAATGGCACCGATTATTGCGCAGTAAAACTGAAGACGAAAGAGACGATGACCATCGGATATATCTCAAGAAAGTCGGCTGTTTTGAGCGAACTGGCTGAAAAATACGTCGCTGAACTTGCGAAATACAAAGAGAATGTTCTCGAATAATAAGCGGGTCGATTCAAAAAGCCCATTTAATTCTTTAGAAAGGCGATCAGCTCAGGAAGGATCTGTGTCGCTTCCTTTCTCCCGATCTGATAGACACGCTCAAGTTCATCCGGCTTTTTGCAAGTGCGGCTGATCCCAAGGTCGGCCGGAGGACGGATAACGAAAGAAGCACCATTTCTTTCACGTTCTTCGATCTCTTCCATTTGTCGGTTATACATCTCGTGCCGGGAACACATTGCTGCATATATGGCCGGATATTTACTCAACGTCATGCGGAAAAAGAACTTGCCTCTGCTTTTTTTCTTTCTGTAGCCTTTGGGCTGTGTCAGGACGATCACGTTCCGGCGATATCCCTGGCTTTCCATATAGGCATAGGGGACCGAGTCGGAAATTCCACCATCAAGAAGACGATGAGAATCGATAATGACCGGCTTGGAAAACACCGGCATGGAGGCTGAAGCGCGCATCCATGTAATGTCATTTGCTTGTCCATCAGAACAACAGTGGTAGACCGGTTTTCCGGTGTCGACATCGGTGGCGCCGACATAAAAGGTCATGGGGTTTTTGCGGAAGGCATCGCGGTCGAAGATATCCAATTCATCAGGGATCTCTCTGTAGCAGAAATCCGCTCCGAAAAAGTCGCCGGTCCGGATAAGAGAACGGAAACTGCTGTATCTCGGATCACGACAGTATTTCTTGTTATATCGGATCGGACGTCCGATCTGACGGGATTTGTAGTTGCAACCGAAAACCGCGCCGGCGGATATGCCTGCCGAACCGTCAAATTGAATGTTATTTTCCATCAGAACATCGATCACACCGCATGTGAACATGCCACGCATGGCTCCGCCTTCCATGATCAGGGCGGAGAGGACTGCATTATCTTTATCCATATTTTCCTCGTTTCCAATCGTCAATTCATTATAGCAGAATTTGGCGTATAACAAGCATAAGGCTGAAAGAAGGCTTCCAGTTGATAGCATTTCGAGAATAACATATAATAAGTACTAAGTATGATCAGTAAGGAGGTCCGCATATGAAAAAGCCAAATGATAAAGCAATTACAGCGGCGAAGATCGTAGCAGGTGTTGCAGCAGCGCTTGCTTTGGGATGCAATATGACCGGTTGTGTGTACGGACCGCCACCGACGTCCTCTGATGCTTCCGACGCGACAAAGAAGCAGACAACTACGGCTTCCGAAACGGAAGAGTCGATTGATCCGTCGGATAATCAGAATGCGGATGTATATGGTCCGCCGGAGTTCTTCGAAACGGATAAGAATGAAGTACCGGCAGTATACGGACCACCGGAAGATTTCACTTCTAACGAGAGCGCGGCAGGTTCCGAAACCAGCCGTGCCGGTGATAACGGATGAATCCGATCGACCCGAATATAGAAAGATTAAAGAAAGATCACCTCGATCAGCTTTCCGGTTATATAGACGGACTTTACGGAAAGCCTGAGTTGAGGCATCTTTTTTTTGAACTGACTTCCGCCTGTAATGAGCGGTGCTTCCATTGCGGTAGCAATTGCTCGGTCCCAGGAAAGGACGAACTTACTACCGACGAGTTTAAGCGCATCCTTGACCAGGTCAAGGAAGACTTTGATATCAGAAGGCTTCAGCTTTGCATCACCGGCGGAGAACCGCTTCTTCGGAAAGATTTCTTCGAGATCATGAACTATGCCCATAAGCTCGGTTACAGATGGGGAATGACCAGTAACGCGACACTGATCACGAAAGAAGTAGCGCATAAACTGGCCGAGGCCGGCATGGGAACGATCTCTGTCTCCATCGACGGACTTGCGGAAACACACGACAAACTCCGCGGCATGAAGAGAGCATATGAACTGGCCATGCAAGGCGTACAGAACCTGATCGACGAAGGTGCTTTTCAAGCAGTACAGATCACGACAGTTTTCAATCATGAGAATCTTAAAGAGATCGATGAACTTTTCGAGATCATGAAGGGGATCGATATCGATTCATGGCGAGTGATCAATCTTGAACCGATCGGAAGAGCGCTTACCCGGCCGGAGCTGATGTGCACGCCTGAGGATCTTCGGAAAATGTTCGAGTTTATCCGTAAGGCGAGGAAGGACGATTATCCGGTCGTGTACGGATGCAGCCATTATCTTGGTCTTGACTATGAAGTCGAAGTGCGTGACTGGTACTGGCTTTGCAATGCCGGAGTCTATACTGCCAGCATTATGAGTAACGGGGATATCGGTGCCTGTCTGGATATTGAGCGGAACGAAAGAACGATCCAGGGTAATATCCGGAGCGACCGTTTTAAAGAGGTTTGGGAGAACAGGTTCGAAATCTTCCGCAGAAACAAAGCGGAAGATGCCTCTATGTGCCGTAGTTGCGAGCATAAGGAGTACTGTCGGGGCGACGCGTACCATTCCTGGGACTATGTCAAAGACGAACCCATCGTGTGCATGAAAAATATCCTGTTTGATTGATCGATCGGGAAGTGTGTTATAACTTTTCCTTATAATTGATGATACGAAAAGACAATTATCCAAAAAACTGATCGTCTGCTATATTCCTATACAAAAGAACTGCTCTGCTGCTATATGCAGAATTTAGGGATATGGAGAAACACAAATGGATAGAGGAATCAATACACGATGTTTACATCTAGAAGAGACAGAAGGAAAGTTCGATAACTATGGTGCACTGAGTTATCCGATCTACCAGACGGCGACATATGCACATCCGGCTGTCGGACAAAGTACAGGATACGATTACAGCCGTCTTCAGAATCCGACACGAGAGAACCTCGAGAAGATAGTAGCTTCACTGGAGCACGGAACGGATGCATTTGCGCTTTCAAGCGGAATGGCGGCGATCTCGTTGCTTTTTGAGCTTTTTAAGCCGGGTGACCATATTGTTTCGGAAGCGGATCTTTATGGTGGAAGTATCCGTCTGTATGACCATGTTTCCAAGAAGAACGGATATGCGTTTACTTTCCTGAATTGTGCCAAGGATGATGTGGAAGCGGCGATCCGGTCGAATACCAAAGCTATTTATATTGAGACGCCCACGAACCCGATGATGAATGTGTCGGATATCCGTAAGATATCGGAGATCGCGAAGCGGCATGATCTTCTTCTTATCGTGGATAATACATTCCTCTCACCATATTTCCAGAATCCATTGGATCTGGGTGCGGATGTTGTGATCCACAGCGGGACAAAGTTTTTAGGCGGCCATAATGATACTTTGGCGGGCTTTATCGTTACCAATAAAACTGAGATCGCGGAAAAACTACGTTTCCTGATCAAGACGACCGGCGCAGGACTTGCACCATTTGACAGCTGGCTTTTGCTGCGTGGTATCAAAACTTTGGGCCTTCGTATGGAAAAAGCCCAAAAAAATGCACAGGAACTTGCTGCATGGCTTAAGAAACAAAAGAATGTAACAGATGTTTTTTATCCGGGTCTTCCGGAACACCCGGGATACGAGATCATGAAAAAACAGGCCAGAGGTTTCGGTTCCATGATCACATTCAATGTGGATACGAAAGAGCATGCCCTGGCTATTCTTCAGGAAGTCCGGATGATAAAATATGCAGAAAGCCTTGGCGGAACCGAGACGCTCATTACCTATCCGACTACCCAGACCCATGCGGATGTGCCGGAGGAAGTGCGATTGAAAAACGGAATTACTCCCAGAACGCTTCGGCTGTCGACAGGCATCGAAGATGTAGAGGATCTGATCTTCGAATTGGAAAAAGTTTTTTCAAAGATCGTTTGAGAAGGAGAATAATATGCCGGAACGGAATTTGAATTTTGACGAGGTTATAGAAAGAAGAAACACGGATAGCTTAAAATACGACTTTGCCGAGCGCAGAGGCAGACCGAAGGATGTTCTGCCATTATGGGTGGCAGATATGGATTTTAAGACGAGTTCGTATGTAGAAGACGCCGTGGTGGAACGGACAAGACATGCTATATTCGGATATACCGAAACCGGTGACGAGTATTTTCAGGCAGTAGCCGGCTGGATGAAGCATCACCATGACTGGGAGGTCGATCGAAAATGGCTGATCAAGACACCTGGCGTGGTCTTTGCACTGGCCATGTCGGTAAAAGCTTTTACCAAGGAAGGTGATCCGGTACTGATCCAGCAACCGGTCTATTATCCATTCTCGGAAGTGATCGAGGATAATAAGAGGAGAATCGTAAGTAACGATCTCGTTTTGGGTGATGACAACCGTTATCATATCGATTTTGAAGATTTCGAGAAGAAAATCGTGGACAACGGGATCAAATTATTCCTTCTTTGCAATCCCCATAATCCCAGCTCTCGCGTGTTTACCAGAGAGGAACTGACGAAACTGGGAGATATCTGTCTGAAACACGATGTGCTTGTGGTCAGTGATGAGATCCATAATGACTTTGCTTTGTTTGGGGAACATACCGTATTCGCAAAAGTGAAAAAAGAGTATGAAAACCACTGTATTGTATGCACTTCGGCCAGTAAGACCTTTAATCTTGCCGGCATGCTGATCTCGAATATTTTCATACCGGATCCGACGATACGGAGAGCCTTCCGCAGACAGGTGGATGCGGCCGGAATCAGCCAATTAGCGACTCTTGGTCTGACCGCTACGAAAATTGCTTACGAAAAGGGTGAAAAATGGTACGAAAACATGATATCCTATGTAAAGGAAAACATTGCTTTCGTTAAGCGGTACACGAAGGAGAACCTGCCCGGCATCAAAGTGATCGACGGCGAGGGTACATACCTTATGTGGCTGGACTTCCGCGGGACAGGGCTTTCTTGTGAAGAAATCGACAGAAGGCTTATCTATGATGCCCGGCTTTGGCTGGATAGCGGAGTGATCTTTGGTAAGACGGGCGATGGATTCCAGCGCATCAACGTGGCCGCGCCCAGAAGTATCGTGGAAGAATGCTTGAACCGTATACGGGACCATGTTGTGAACAAAGCGTAATGGATAAGGAGAGAACACATGGGACAGTATATAGATCCGAAGATAAGCGGGGTTGTGGATCTGATCCTCAATGATTATGAGGATGATAGGACCGTCAATCAGATCGATATGCACAACCAGCCGGATAAGACAGCTATCATTGACGTGGTGGAAAAGCTTTTTAAGATCCTGTATCCCGGCTATTACAGTGATAAGGTCTATAAGATCTACAGTTTGAAAAACAGCATTTCCGCAATCATCGAGGACGTTATCTACCGATTGAAAAGACAGGTGGCTATCGTACTGAAATACACCGATAATAACGAGACGGCTTCGGAGGTGGAGCTGGATAAGAAAGCAGAAGAGATCACGCTTGCGTTTATGCGTAAGATCCCGGATATCCGCGCAGTTTTAGAAACGGATATCGAGGCTGCTTTTGAAGGCGATCCGGCGGCCAAGAGTAAAGAAGAGATCATTTTCTCCTACCCGGGCCTTTATGCCATTACAGTATACCGCCTGGCACACGAACTGCAGCTTCTGAAAGTTCCTATGATCCCTCGTATGATGACCGAACATGCACATGGCCTTACCGGTATCGATATTCATCCGGGTGCAACGATCGGAAAGTATTTCTTTATCGATCATGGTACCGGCATCGTAATCGGAGAGACGACGATCATCGGCGAGCATGTCAAGATCTATCAAGGTGTGACACTGGGTGGTCTTTCTACACGTGGCGGACAGAAGCTTAGCGGCGTGAAGCGCCATCCTACGATCGGAAATAACGTGACGATCTATTCCGGCGCGTCTATCCTTGGTGGTGAGACCGTGATCGGTGACGATGTTGTGGTAGGTGGTAATACATTCCTGATCAATTCTGTTGAGAAGGGAACGAGCGTCACCGCCAAAAAGCAGGAACTGAAATACAGAACAAGAAAGAATGATTCGGCCAAGGGTGCAAAGAACGAGGGAGACGCTTCAAAAGAGTGAAGAACTTCTGTGAAACGAATCGGGAGAAAGGGAGAATGCCATGACGATCCTACAATTAAAGTATGTGATTTCCATTGCTAATTCCAAGTCGCTTCGAGAAGCGGCAAGCCGTCTTTTTGTTTCGCAGCCGGCGCTTTCCACGGCGATCCGGGAACTTGAGGAAGAACTGGGCATACGTCTTTTTGAGAGGACGAATAAAGGAATACGTCTGACTGATCAGGGCAATGAATTCCTTGCATATGCCAAAGAAGCGGTCAGCCGTTACGAATTGATCGAAGACCGGTATCTCGATCAGGATAAGGAAAAGATCCATTTCAGTGTTTCCATGCAACACTATGTTTTTGCTGTTCATGCTTTTATCAATGTGACGAAGGAAGCGGACCCAGAGAAATACGTGTTTTCTGTACATGAGACACGCACCGATGAGGTTTTGAACAATGTAAGAAGCCTCAAAAGTGAGGTGGGTGTTATCTCTTTTTCAAGAAGCAATGAGAAGGTCATGAAGAAGCTTTTCCGCGAATATCAGTTAGAGTTTACACCGCTTCTGACAAGAGAAACTTTTGTCTATGTATGGAAGGATCATCCGCAAGCCCATAAGAAAGAACTGTCGCTCGAGGATATGAAGAATTACCCGTGCATTTCCTTCGACCAGAGCAGCGAAAGTGAATTCTATCTGACTGAAGAAGCACTGGGCGATCACGAATTCGATAAACTGATCAAGACGAATGACCGTGCCACTTCGGCTGAACTGATGGCTGCTCTGAACGGCTATTCGATCGGAACCGGCATTATGATCAACAGTTTGACTTTGAAAGAGGGGTTTGTCAGCATAAAACTGAAAGAAGAAGACCCTCTTACGATCGGGTACATCGTGCGAAGCAATCATAGTTTAAGCGGGATTGCACAAAGATATGTGGAGGAGCTTCTAAAATATCGAGAATAAGCGGTTATAGGCCAATGACAAGGTCGAAAGTGCAGCGTTTCTGTGGTATACACAGAGCGCTTATTTTTTTCTTGTCCGGTGCTTTTGGTGATAAAAACACCTTATTGCAAACGATAAAACATAAGCATTTTTCAAGCTGACGGCCTCATGCTATGATTTTTTCAGGTAAGAAAAAACGAACCGGAGCGAAAGGATCGACCGGCATAAATGTATTCTTAACTGAAATCAAAGGGGAGGAAACAAAGATGAAAAAAACACGAATGAGAATGATTTCTACGTTGCTTGCTGCGACGTTAAGTATTGGTGGTTTGTCAGCATGTAGCAAGAAGGAAAACGCAGGTTCTTCTTCTTCGGACGGATCGCAAAGTTCAGGGAAGGCCGATATCGTGATCGGCACGGCTAATGGGTCGCTCTGTCTGGCCCCTCTTCATATCGCCATAGATAACGGTTATTTCGAAGAGGAATTTAAGGCGGCAGGTGTGACTTGGAGAGTGGAAGAAATCGACCTGGGAAATATCTCAGAACTGGTGGCATCGAATAAGATCGATGCTTCCACTCAATTGGCCGGTGCCATGATCCCGCAAGTGGATAACGGACTGGAGATCACTTTTACAGCAGGTCTTCATACCGGATGTACCAAGTATTACACCAAAGACGGATCCGGGATCGAGTCAGTCGCAGATCTGAAAGGAAAGAAGATCGGTGTTCCTGGTATCGGAGATTCATCGGTGATCGCACTGAAGAGATTGCTTCATGATAACGGAATCGGCGTGACGACTGAGAATCTCGAAGTGGAATGGGTCGTATACGGCTTAACGGATCTGCCTCTGGCACTTCAAAATGGCGCAATCGATGTTGCGGCGCTTCATGATCCGGTCGCCTACAGCGCAGAGCAGGAATACGGCTTTAAGAAGATCCTCGATCTCAGCACAGATGAGAAGTTTGCCAATGAATATTGCTGTATGGCATTTGTGACCAGCCGGCTTGCCAAAGAAAATCCAAAAGCGGCAGCTGCGTATACAAGAGCCATGTTGAAGGCAAGTGCTTTTGTACAGGCAAATCCAAAAGAAGCCGCCAAGATCCAGATCGATAATAACCAGTGTTCGGGAGATCTGGAAGTGAATGCCAAGCTTCTCGGATCGTATAACTACTCGCCATCTGTCAGCATCGCTTCGAAAACGATCATCGACGCGGCAAGTGAACTGATTAGGATCGGTGAACTAAAGGCGGATGATCCTTCAGAATTTGTTTCTAAAGCATTTACTACCTTTGAGGGTGTGCCGGACAGTTACAAATATGAAAACGGTAGCTTTACCGAGGTGAAATAGTAAATTGTGAAAAGAGGTCTCGTATGAGAAATAAACTTTTTACAGTATCGAAATTGCTATTGCCGTTTATTGCAATAGCAATTTCAGTTTTACTGTACTACTATATTCCGAATAACGGAAAACAAAAACAGACTGCGCATCCGTACTACCTGTTTTTTCTGGCAGTGATCGGCAGCGTGATCCTGATCGAGATCCTGATCGGGCTATTCGTTCAAAGCATCAGAAAGCGAGTCATTCATAAGGCTCCGTTTCTTACCGGCGTGATCGTATTTCTGGCTTTGCTCAACTTTGTGACAAGCAAGACAACACTTCTTCCGACACTATATTTTCCGTCGTTGGATCGCATCATCAGTCTTCTGGTCGAAAGCCGTGTTTTTCTTTTGCGAAACATCGGAGATTCGCTGAAACTTCTGGCGACAGGATTTGCATGGGGTGCTGTGGTAGGCTTTTTTACCGGCTTGGCTTTGGGATATTTTAAAGTTGTCGGTTATTGGCTGAATCCGATCACCAAGATCATCGGACCGATCCCGACGACGGCCTGGATCCCGCTGGCTTTGTCAACATTTCCGACGACGCATAGCGCCAACGTTTTCCTGATTGCTTTTGCGGTATGGTTCCCGGTCACGCTGATGACTTCGAGCGGTATCCAAAGCATCAGTAATGTTAACTTTGAAGTATCAAGAACACTTGGTGCTTCTACGATCTACCAGATCGTGCATGTCGCGATCCCGGCAGCTATGCCGAGTATCTTTCTCGGTGTTTTCTATGGAACGGTTTCATCTTTTGCTACCTTGATGGCCGTTGAGATGAACGGAAATTCCAGCGGAATCGGATGGTATATCAACTGGCAGAAATCCGTCATGATGTATGACGGCGTGTATGCAGGTCTGATCCTCATTGCCTTGATCTGCTCGCTGTCTCTGACACTTTTGTTTAAGGTGCGTGACCGTGTTCTTACCTGGCAGAAAGGAGTCATCAAATGGTAGGCGAAATCAATATCAAAGACGTACACAAGAAGTTTCCGAATACAGACCCGACAAAAGAAGATATTGTTGCCTTGAACGGTTTCTCGCTGGACATCAAGCCGGGATCCTTTGTTAGTCTCATCGGCCCGTCAGGTTGTGGCAAATCGACACTGCTGCGTATTATCGGAGGCTTGGATAAAGCAACTTCCGGTGAAATCTATCTTGATGGGATAAAGATAAGAAAACCAGGAAGTGACAGAGGTTTTGCTTTTCAGGGATCGAATCTTTTTCCTTGGCTGACGGTGGAGAAAAACATCGCATTCGGACTTAAGGCGCGTCATATCTTTAAGGAACAAAAAGCATCGGTGCAGGAGTTCATCAAACTGGTTGGACTGGAGGGCTTTGAAAAGTCTTTCCCGCATCAGCTTTCAGGTGGTATGCAGCAGAGAGCTTCTCTTGCCCGTGCCCTTGTGGGACATCCATCCGTTTTGCTGCTCGATGAGCCGCTCGGTGCGCTTGACGCATTTACCAGAATGAATCTTCAGGATGAGATCATTAGTATCTGGAAAAAGCACAATATGACCATGGTGATGGTTACGCACGATGTTGACGAGGCCATCTATATGTCGGACCAGGTCGTCGTCATGTCAGCCAGACCATCTAAGGTGGAAGCAATCATTGACATTGATCTTCCAAGACCGAGAGCACGTGCTCAGGATACATTCCAGGAATACCGTACAAAGATCCTGAATGTGCTGAATCTTGGCGGTAAAGTGGATGAAGTCGAATACTATCTGTAAACACTACATAAGATAAAAACACGAATTAAACAAAAAATGAGAGGAAATGAAAAATGAAAAACAGAACAGTTTTTGCTGCGGCATTTGTCCTTATTGGACTCTTAGTGATACTCGCTCCGACAGTGCTTTTTGCGGTGTGCGAAAGTGAGAAAAAAATGGCCTGCTATTATACCGGAAAGGCTGTGATCGGAATCGGTATTTTGATCGTGGCTTTGGGTGTTGTGTATTTCTTCCTGAAGAACAAAGGCACCCGTCTGGGAATTGCCATCGCCGAATTCTTCACATCCGGACTTGTGCTGGCTTTCCCTTTGAAATTGACCGGACTTTGCAAGATGAGTGACATGGCCTGCCGTGTAAAAACACTTCCGGCTTTGATCGTCGTTTCGATCCTTCTGGTCATCGTCTCCCTGATCGACATATTCTTCCTGGCAAAAGGTGAGAAGAGCGAATGAATCTCCAGAGAAGAAAAAGCATTCTGAAAGATATTCGAAGACACGGATTTTTTAATGCGTGCCTTCTTGCTACCATTGTTCTTCTGTCTGTGATGCTTCTTTCCGGGACAGTTGTCAGCACGAGCCTTCGGAAAGGTATGAAAAACATGCAGCAGCGTCTTGGTGCGGATATCATGCTGGTGCCGAAGGGTTCGAAAGAAAAAGCGGAGAATATGCTCCTGGAAGGAAGCCGCAGTACGTTCTATTTTGATGACTCAGTCTATGAGAAAGTAGAGAGCATAAATGGAATCTCACAGGTGACATCGCAGTGCTTTCTGAAGTCACTTTCGGCGGATTGCTGCAGCAGCGAGGTAGAAATCGTTTTCTTTGACCCGGAAACGGATTTTGTCGTTGCGCCATGGATCGAGACCGAGTATAAGTCCGGTCTTTCCGGAGATGCCGTCATAGTCGGAAGTGATATTTCAAGCGAGGACGGAACGATCAAGCTTTTCGGTCAGGATTATCCGGTCGTCTCTAAGATGGCCAGGACCGGAACCGCGCTGGACAGCTCCGTGTATTTTTCATCGGAGGCGAAAGACGGATTGCTGAAAAATGCCGAGGAGAAAGGTTCTTTTCTAACTGAAGACCAGAAGAAAAGCGGAGTGCTTTCTTCTATTTTTATTAATGTGAAAGAAGGTCATGCCGTAGATGACGTGATTGAGGATGCGCATAAAAGCATTGGTGACATTTTCGATGTGGTCTATCCGAAAAAACTTCATGCATCCCTTGCCGGCAGCCTTGTCAAAATAACCGGTGTCGTCAACGTCATCTCGATTTCTTTGGGTGCATTTCTGGTGGCGATTTTACTGATTATCAACAGCATCATTATGAGGTCCAGAAAGCATGAGGTGGCACTTCTCCGGGTACTTGGTCATACGAAAAAGCGCCTGGTCGGAAAGCTTGTCACCGAGATGGGACTGATCTGCCTGGCCGGATCGTTTTCAGGATGTACACTCGGAGCGCTGGTCGTGATCCCGTTCGGAAGATATATCGGTATGTCTTTGAACATGCCTTATCTGGGACCTGGATTCTACGGCACGGTCCTGACGGTCGCCTTGATCATTTCCAGTGTATTCCTGATCGTGTTCCTGGCATCCATTTTCTTTATCATTCACACTACCAATATCGAACCCTATCTGGCACTTCGGAGAGAGGAGTAAGTTAATGCTAACTGCAAAGAAGATAAGTAAGAGTTATACCCAGAAGCGGAGAAAGATACTTGATTCTCTGGAGATCACTATAGACGAAGGTGAATTTGTTGCCGTCATGGGAGAATCCGGAAGCGGCAAAAGCACTTTGCTTGCCGTTCTGGCCGGTATCCTTTCTCCTGACGAGGGAGAAGTGCTTTTTGAAGGGGAAGATCTGTACTCTCTTTCGGATGAGAAGCTGGCCGATGTGCATCGTAATAAAATAGGATATGTGCCACAGAGCAACTTTTTCTTGAAGAACTATACGATACTCGAAAATATTGTGGAAGCATTTCTCTCTTCAAAAGAGAAAACGGAGGAGGAACTGACCGAAAAAGCGAAATCCTATCTGACCGATCTTGGCATTTCTGATCTCGCTGACCGTTTTCCACATGAGCTGTCCGGCGGGGAACTGAAACGCGCCGCGATCGTACGTGCTCTTCTTAGTAGTCCGGTTCTATTGATTGCCGACGAACCAACCACCGGACTGGACAGCAATACAGGAAACATCATTCTCTCGTATCTTTCCGGGTATGCTAAATCCGGGAACTCCGTGCTTGTTGCCACCCACGATGACCATGTGAAGGAGTATGCCGATTGGATCGTTGATATCAGGAAAGATCTGGAATAGAGCTTTGACAGGGTTATAAGCAAAACTTATCACAAACGATAAAAAGTAACGATTTTTCAAACGTGGAACGTCATGGTACTATTAACTCATCCCGAACAGGGAAAGCAAAAACTCATCAAAAGGGAGGTAATGAACATGAAGAATATGATGGATCGAAACAATATGCAGATGTGTTGCATGTGTTGTATGTGTTCGACATGTTTAACTACAGAATCGAAATAAAACTTTTGGTGAAAACAACATTTTGAAAGTAGTTGTTACCAAAAGGGTAGCAGCTAATTTTTTTGTCAAGGAGGACATAACAATGAGTGAGATTAAACAAAGTGCTTTGGAACTGATCGGCAATACGCCGTTACTTCAATTGAATGGTTATTCCAAAAAGAGAGAGATTACAGAGGCAACCGTTCTTGCCAAACTTGAATACCTGAATCCGGCCGGATCCGTAAAAGACAGAATCGCACTGGCCATGATCGAGGATGCAGAGCAGAAGGGTCTTCTGAAGCCGGGCGCAACGATCATCGAGCCGACATCCGGTAACACAGGTATCGGACTTGCTGCAGTAGCTGCGGCGAAGGGTTATAAAGCAGTTCTGACACTCCCGGATACGATGAGTGTTGAAAGAAGAAACCTTCTTAAAGCTTACGGTGCTGAACTGGTTCTCACAGAGGGCGCTAAGGGCATGAAGGGTGCTATCGCCAAAGCTGAAGAACTGAATAAAGAGATCGAAGGATCGATCATCCTTGGACAGTTTGTCAATCCGGCAAACCCGAAGGTGCATAAGGAAACAACAGGACCGGAGATCTGGAAGCAGACAGACGGTAAAGTAGATATTTTCGTAGCAGGTGTTGGTACCGGCGGAACAATTACCGGTACAGGTGAATACCTGAAGTCACAGAATCCTAACGTAAAGGTCGTAGCTGTTGAGCCGGCTACAAGTGCCGTGCTTTCTACAGGCGTTGCCGGCGCACATAAGATCCAGGGAATCGGCGCAGGTTTCGTACCGGATGTCCTGAATACCAAGGTATATGACGAGATCATCCCGATCGCAAATGAAGATGCTTTTGCAGAAGGTAAGGCATTTGCTCTTTCCGAGGGTATCCTGGTTGGTATCTCTTCCGGTGCAGCTCTTAAGGCAGCTGAGATCCTTGCTAAGCGTCCGGAGAATAAGGGCAAAGTTATCGTAGCGCTTCTTCCTGATTCCGGTGACCGTTATCTCTCTACACCTCTGTTCAATTCCTGACAGAAACAGAAGACGATGAGTCATACTTATCAAGACTTACAAAACTCCCACCCGTGTTTCGGGGGCCAGAAAAACAACGCCGGAAGGATCCACCTTCCGGTGAGCCCCGGGTGCAACATCGCTTGCCGATTCTGTGACCGGACCATAAACGATGTTGAGGAACGGCCGGGAGTGACATCCAAGGTGTTAAAGCCAGCTGAGTGCGAAGATATTTTGACAAAAGCACTGGAGATCTGTCCTGATATCAAAGTGGCCGGTATTGCCGGTCCCGGAGATACACTGGCATCCGATAATGCACTAGAGACCTTTCAAATCATCAAACAGAAATTTCCACAGTTGATCAAGTGCATGAGTACGAACGGACTTCTTCTGAATGAAAGGGCGGAAGATGTGATCCGGGTAGGGATAGATTCGTTAACTGTGACCGTAAATGCAGTAGATCCTGAGATCGAATCAAAGCTTAATGCGTATATCATCTATCATGGTGAAAAGATCGAAGGCGTGGAGGGCGCGAAGATACTTATCCAAAACCAACTGGAAGGTATCAGGAAAGTATCTTCCGCCAAAATCACGGTCAAGGTCAATACAGTGCTTGTTCCGGAAATCAACGGAGATCACATCGAAACGATCGCCAAGACGGTAAAAGAAGCAGGAGCGACGATCTACAATATCATTCCATTGATACCGCAGCATGAGTTGAAGGATGTAAAAGCCCCGACATGCGCACAGATCGACGAAGCCCGAACCAAAGCATCGAAATACATCGATGTATTCAGACACTGCCAGCACTGCCGCGCGGATGCGGTAGGAGTACCGGGAAAGAGTGAATATGGTGATCGGATCTACCAGAGAAGACTCGGTGTGAAGGAGACATTTTCACATGGATAAAACTGAATACCGGATCGCTGTGGCCAGTAGCGACGGAATTGTGGTGAATAACCACTTTGGCCGTGCACGGACATTCTATATTTTTGCGCTCAAAAACGATGAAATCGAGCACCTTGAAACACGAGAACTTGAACCGGTATGTGAGACGGGAAACCACGATGACGCAAGGCTGAAAGAGAATGTAGAGAGACTTTCGGACTGCACACATCTCCTGGCAGCACGTATCGGGAACGGGGCAAGAGCCGTTTTGGAAAGTTATGGAATCAGTTGCTATGAAATTCCGGGTGTGATCCCGGAGTCGATAGACAAACTTGTGACATATGAAAAAGTGAATGAATTATTTAAGTGAAAGAAGGATTTGGAAAAATGGGTGAACTGAGACAGATTGCTATCTATGGAAAAGGTGGAATCGGAAAATCCACTACTACACAGAACCTGACTGCCGGTCTGGTGGAACATGGTAAGAAAGTCATGGTAGTCGGATGTGATCCGAAAGCTGATTCGACAAGACTTCTTCTGGGCGGTCTGGCTCAGAAGACTGTACTGGACACGATCCGTGAAGAGGGTGAGGACATCTCTTTGGATCGTATCATGAAAGAAGGTTATGGTGGAACAAAGTGTGTCGAGTCCGGCGGACCGGAACCTGGTGTAGGATGCGCCGGCCGAGGCATTATCACTTCCATCAACATGTTGGAGAACCTCGGTGCATATACTGATGATCTGGATTATGTATTCTACGATGTTTTGGGTGACGTTGTCTGCGGTGGTTTCGCAATGCCGATCCGTGAAGGTAAAGCAAAGGAGATCTACATCGTGGCAAGTGGTGAGATGATGGCCCTTTACGCAGCAAACAATATCTCCAAGGGTATTTCGAGATATGCAAGAACAGGTGGCGTAAGACTTGGCGGAATCATTTGCAACTCCAGAAACGTAGACCGTGAATTGGATCTTCTCCGTGCTTTTTCAAAAGAACTTGGTACGAAACTTTTGTACTTTGTACCGCGTGACAATATCGTGCAGCATGCAGAGATCAACAAGAAGACTGTTATTGAATATCGTCCGGATTCCAATCAGGCGCAGGAGTACAGAAATCTTGCTCAGGCAGTTATTGAGAATAAAGATTTCGTAATTCCTACACCGATGACACAGGAAAGACTTGAAGAGATCCTCATGGAATACGGCATGATGGAACTGGCGGACGATTACAAGATCTGATTATTTAAATATCACATATTACAGGAGGAACACATCATGGGAAAGATTTATAATTCCATCACAGAACTGGTCGGACATACCCCGATCGTTGAATTTAAAAGACTTGAAGAAAAACTTGGCTTGAAGGGTCGCATTGCCGGAAAACTCGAATACTTTAATCCGGCCGGATCCCATAAGGACAGAATGGCTCTGGAAATCATCGAGGCAGCGGAAAAGCGAGGTGAAATCAGCCCGGATAAAACAACGCTTGTTGAGTTCACAAGCGGTAATACCGGAGTAGCAATGGCTGCTTTTGCCGCGGCAAAGGGTTATAAGTTCAAGATCGGTCTTCAGAATGGTGTATCGGTCGAAAGACTGAAGCTGCTGCAGGCATATCAGGCAGATATTGCCGATGTACCGCAGGAGCTGATCGCAGGCGTTTTTGAAAAAGGTATTGCTGCATTTGCAGATGTTATTGAATACATGGAAAAGGGCGTGGAGCATCCGTTCTCTACGCGTCAGCTCGATAACCCGGATAACATCAATGCACACTATAAGCACACCGGTCCGGAGATCTGGGAAGATACTGACGGAAAAGTAGATATCTTTGTCGGTGGCGTAGGTACAGGCGGATCCACACATGGCGTAAGTAAGTTCCTGAAGGAAAAGAACCCGAACGTAAAAGTCGTTATCACACAGCCGCAGCCGGAAGACGTTGTCAATTCAAAGGTAGAAGGTGCGGAGGACGGCGGTTTCCATGGTATCCATCAGGTACATAACGACGACGGCCTGACCCCGATGGCTCCGACAAACTTTAATGGAAATCTGTCGGATGAATATTCGTTCATAAGTTATGCAGAGACACTCCGTGCGATCCACCTGCTTGCAAAGTACGAAGGAATCTTCGTCGGTGCTTCTGCCGGCGCATCCCTGGCTGTTGCCATCAAGCTGGCGCAGAAAGAGGAGAATGCAGGAAAACTGATCGTACCGCTCTTGCCGGATAACGGTGAGCGCTACCTGTCTGAGGATCTTCAGAATATCCGTCCGGAACTGGAAGAAAATCTTGCTTTCTAAGAAAAGGAAAAAAACACATGGCTATTAATCTTTCTAATTCGAATGTCGCCACCAGAGAAAACCGTATCGGTTCCATCACAGGTTATGTAGGAACTCTTAAGGATCTGGCGACACAGAGTGAATGTGGAACATTGAAAGGCTGTTCCCGCTGTTTCTCACAGTCCAGTACATGTCTTTCTTCCTGCGCACTCGGACAGCTTTGCGGTATCCGTGATGTGGCTTTGATCCATCACGGTCCGGCAGGATGTTCCGTAGCGGCAGCCGGTGCCTATTACATGTCGAAAGTTATGTCAAAAAAGCGCGGCGTGACCAGTAATACGATCTATGTCGGAACCGACATGAATGAGAACGATACGATATTCGGATCGACCAATGCTCTTCGCAACGTTATCCTTGAAGTCAACAAGAGATATTCACCGAAAGCAATCTTCGTATCCAGTTCCTGTGCAACAGGTATCATCGGTGAAGATATCGACAGTATCGTAGATGAAGTCAGAGATGAAGTAGGTGTTCCAATTGTTGCGGTACACTGCGAAGGTTTTAAGTCCCGTATCTGGGCGACCGGTTTCGATATTTCCGATCATGCTGTCCTTCAGTCGATCGTACAACCACCGAGAGAGGGTGTAAAAACCAATAAGATCAACTTCAAAAACTTCTTCGAAAGCGCCCGTCCGGAGATCATCGAAATGTTTAAAAAGTTCGATCTGGATCCGGTATTCCTTTACTGTAATTCTACTGTCGAAGAACTTTCCCATATTTCTGAGAGTCTTGCTACCACATGTATCTGCGGAACCTTAGGTAACTACCTGGGTAATGCTCTGGAAGAGAAGTATGGTGTTCCTTATGTAAGATCGATTAACCAGTGTGGTATCGTTGGTTTTGAAGCTTGGCTCCGTGAGATCGGTAAAGTAACAGGAAGATCCGAGCCGATCGAGAAATATATCGAAGAGCAGCGCGCGATCTATCTTCCTCAGATCGAAGAGGTCAAGAAAAAACTTCAAGGAAAGACAGCTGTTCTGGGCATGGGTCCCGGTTATACATTCGAGGTATCCCGTGTACTCAATGAGCTTGGCATCAAAGTCGTTTGGGCTCTGGCATGGCACTATGATAAGAAGTATGAAAACGGTGATGTACCGCCGTCCATGAAGTATCTTCTGGATAATGACATCGATTTTGAGGCAAGTGTTGCCGACCAGCAGAATTATGAGGTTATGAATGTACTTCATAAGTATCAGCCGGATATGTATCTTTCCCGTCATCCGGGTTCCACGGTATGGGCGATCAAGAACGGCACACCGGCTATATATGTTGCAGATGAATACATGATCTTCGGCTATAAGCATACACTTGAATTTGCCAAAACGATCGTAGATGCAATCGAGAATAGAAGCTTCGAAGAGAATCTTGCGAAGCGTACAAAACTTCCTTACACCGACTGGTGGTATCAGCAGAATGTGGATAAATTCCTGGAGGAAACGAAATAATGGCGAAACTATTAGACAAGCAAAGATATAAATGCGCACTCGGCGCGATGCAGACCGTTCAGGCGATCGACCGGGCACTTCCGATCCTTCACTCCGGTCCGGGCTGCGCACAGAAACTTTCTGAATCCACAGGAAGCTCCGGTTATTTCTCTCCGAACATTTTCCCTTGCACCAGTATCAACGAAAAAGACGTTGTATTCGGCGGTGTAAAGAAACTGGATTCCACGATCCAGAATGCTTTGAAGGTTATCGATGCAGATCTCTATGTGGTATTGACCGGTTGTATCCCTGAGATCGTAGGTGATGATTCCGGTGAAGTCGTATCACGGTACGAAGACGCGGAGAAGCCGGTGGTCTATGCTCCGACAGCAGGCTTTAAGGGTAATAACTACCGAGGTCATGAACAGGTCGTGGATGCAATCATTGACCAGTATCTCAAGAAGTCCGATAAGCAACAGAAGGGACTGATCAATATCTGGGCAGATGTACCTTACCAGGATCTTTTCTGGCTCGGAAATCTCCGTGAACTGGAAAAACTCATCTCTGAACTCGGACTTACCCCGAATACGATCTTCGGCTATAAGCGTGGTATCGAGAATATCAATAAGATCCCGGAAGCGGAATTTAACCTCCTCGTATCTCCATGGGTCGGATTAGGCAACGTGAAGAAGATGGAGAGAAAATTCGGTACGCCGTATCTTCACTATCCGACTCTTCCGATCGGTGCAACCGAGACCAGCAAATTCCTCCGCGAAGTCGGAAAGTTTGCCGGCGTAGCAGAAGAAAAAGTGGAAGCCGTCATCAAGGAACATGAGGATTACTACTACTACCTGATCAGCCGATATGCAGATCTTTTCCTTGAGAACCGCGTTATCAACAAGCAGTTTACGGTGGTGGCAGATGCCCAGTATTCTCTGGCGATTACCAAGTTCCTGGTCAACGACTTAGGATTGATCCCGGCAAAGCAGTTCGTCGTGGATGATACCCCGAAGAACTATCGTGAGGCGATCACAGAGGAATTCAAAAAACTGAATTTCGGTATCGAAGCAGAGGTTTCTTTCGAAACTGACGGATATAAGATCCATGAAGAGATCAAGTCGCACGATTATCACGGTTATCCGCTTGTGTTTGGTGGATACTATGAGAAGGAAATCACAGAGGACCTTAAAGGTAACTTTCTGAACATTTCCTGGCCGGTTCAGGATAAAGTCGTTCTTGACCGGTTCTACGCCGGATATGAAGGCGGAATCCGCTTGATCGAAGATATTTATACCGTTGCTGTTTCAAGATTCAACTGAGAAATATTGCGTGGGAATAGGCCGGATACATGGAAGAAAAGTGTGTCCGGCATATTCTTAAAACAGAAAAGAAAGGAGTCCGAATATGGCTTATTACATCGCAATCGCTTCTTCCAACGGGAAAAATGTGGATCTGAAGTTCGGTGAGACAAGACAGTTCTATGTTTACGAGATAGAAGGAAAAGATCTGGCGCTTAAAGAGATCCGATATGCGAAGGAGAAAGATGCACAGGCCGACGGAGCTTCTTCATGTAACGAAGGCGGAAATGGCGGATGCTCCGGTTCCGGCGGAGGATGTTCCGGAAACGGAGGAGGCTGCGGTGGCGGAGCTGAGGTGATCGGTAAAGTTGCCTTGATCGAAGATTGCCGTGCTGTAGTTTGCAAGAAAGTTGGATTTCAGGCACAAAAGCAATTTGAGAAAAAAGCCATCTCGGTCTTCGATGTCGAGTGTAGTGTCGAAGAAGCGCTCGAAAAGATCACTTCCTACTATTATAAGATCGATAACCGTCAATCACTTCGCTCTCGTGAAGTGCCGACGGAAGAAGTATAAAGCAGCAAGCAGAAAGGAGTTTTATACATGGCGAACGTGACGTATTCCGGTGTCAGAGAAAGCAAGCCTGGACGTCTTAACGACTTGGGTTCGACCGGACAAGAGGTCAGTGAAAACTTTAAAAAGGGATGCCTGAAGAGAGCGGACAGAAGTTTTGCACAAGGACTTCAGTGCCAGCAGATCAACAGCCTGGCGGCTCTGATGTCACTGGAAGATGCAGTCTTCATTTCCCATTCACCACAAGGCTGTGTGGGATGTGCGATCATGGCGATCGATATGTATCGTGTCGGTCAGATCCATCGAGGCATCCGTAACGTGAAGAATCCGCGTCTGATCGTGTCCAATATCGATCAGAAAAGCGTAGTATTCGGAGGCGAGAAGAAACTTCGTGAAGCCGTGAAAAAAGCAGTCGAGAGATACTCTCCGAAACTGATTTTTGTCTTTGCCTCCTGCGCATCCGGTATTATCGGTGATGATATCGATGCGATCTGCTCGGATCTTCAGACAGAATACCCGGACCCATTGATCATTCCGATCCATTGCGAAGGATTTAAATCGAAGATCTGCGCATCCGGATTTGATGCGGCATTTATTTCGATCAACAAGTATATCCT
Source organism: Clostridiales bacterium (assembly GCA_017513085.1). Classification (GTDB taxonomy): domain Bacteria; phylum Bacillota; class Clostridia; order Saccharofermentanales; family Saccharofermentanaceae; genus Scatonaster. Next base: position 26,769 of record JAFWDK010000010.1, read on the forward strand.
GAAGCATAAGAAGATCGAGAAGGAAGCTGGATTGATCAATCTTTTTGCACCGACAACAGTCAGCTATGCTGACCAGAAAGAGATGGAGAGAATGCTTCAGCTTCTCGGTGCCAAGGTAAACTATATCCCGTTTTACAGTTCTCTTGAAAAGATCAAGAGGATCCCTGCAGCAGAAGCTTCGACTTCGATATGCAAAGTATTCGCAGATGAGTTCATGAAGACTCTTTATGAAGATTACGATATTCCTTATTCACATACGGTCATGCCGATCGGTATCCGTAACACGGATAAGTGGTACAGAGGTATTGCTAAGGTCATTGGAAAAGAGAAGGAAGTGGAGGAGATCATCGCCAAAGAACATGAGAGGATCGAACCACTTGTTAAGAAGCTTCGTGACCGTCTTAACGGAAAGCGTGTATTCATCTGTGGCGGTACAGGACGTTCTTTTGCCGCAGCAGCCCTGATCGATGACTTCGGCATGAAACTTGTCGGACTGGAAACCCCTACTTACGATGACGATGCACAGGTCGATATCGAATATCTCAATGGGATCCATAAGGACTTCGTCGTGGATATTGCGAACATGCAACCGTTTGAACAAGTCAATCTGGTCAATAAACTGAAGCCGGATGCTTTCATCGGCGTACCGGAATGGGCGGCAAAGCTCGGTATACCTACGACACATGTTCTGGATGGTAAACGTCCTACCATGGGTTACGACGGTCTTTTGTTCCTGGGAAACAAGATTGCCGATCAGTTGGAGAACCCGGGATTTAATAAGAAACTGTCCGAGCACGTCAAACTTCCGTATAAGGAATCCTGGTATCAGGAAGATGCATTTAAGTATATTACGAAAGGAGAAAACTGACATGTCTGAGATCATGGAAAATCCCAAGGGTGGATGTGTACTGGCCGGTATCAATTCGGTCCTTGGTGCCATTGAAAGAGTGTGCCCAATCTATCACAGCGGCCCCGGCTGCTGCATGCAGACATCTGCATCCGATCAAGGTCAGTCAGGACACAAATCATCCTGCTTTGTAAGCAGTGTGTCGATCCCTTCGAGTAATATGCTGGAGAAAGAAGTAGTCTTTGGAGGAACCAACAAGCTTCGTACGACGATCCAGGGTGCTATCGATATTATCGATGCAGATGCATACTTTGTTCTGACAGGCTGTACGGCAGGTATTATCGGAGACGATATTGCCAGCATAACGAATGAATTTTCTGAAAAAGGTATCCCGGTCTATCCGATCGAAACACCTGGTTTTACCGGTGACAGCAATCTCGGATATGAGACGGTCTGGAATACATTCCTGGATAAGGTCATCGACAAAAATGTGCCGAAGGATGATAAACTCGTCAATATTTTCGGTATCATTCCGTATCATGACCCGTTCTGGAGCGGCACACTGGAAGAGATCGATCGTATCCTTTCCCGTCTGGGTCTTCGCGTCAATACGTTCTTTACTAAAGGACAGGGTATTGAAGATGTGAAGAAGAGTTCCGCTGCAGCGCTGAACATTATTGTTAATCCGTGGCTTTTCAAAGGGCCTGCCGCAAAATACGAAAGCAAGTTCGGTGTACCGAGTCTTCGGATCCCAGGTTTGTTTGTCGGTGCGACAGATACGACCAGATTCGTCAGAAAGGTCGCAGAAACGCTGAATCTGGATAAAGATCTGGTGGAGTCGGTAATTGCTTCTGAAGAAAAATATGTATATCACTACCTTGAACAGTCTATTGGCGTATTGAGCTGGAAGCGCTTCGCTGTGGTGGCGGATGCGAATAATGCTATCGGATTTACCCGGTATCTTGCCAATGACTATAGTTTTACACCGGTGCTGGTCATTGTGTCTGAACCGATCTTCCGTCCGGAAGATAAGGAGAGGATCATCAAGGAGATCACTGACCTTGAATATGCCCGCCCGCCGAAAGTTCTTTTCCTTACGGACCAGTATGAGATCAATAAAGCGATCCGTGAAGAAGAACAGGAGATCACGCTTCTTGTTGGTTCAAGTAACGACAGGGAGATCGCTCTGGAAAAAGATATCCAGTTCATCCTGGGAAGTTTCCCGATGAGCGAGCGTTTGATCTTCAACCGAACATATGCAGGTTATCGTGGCAGTCTGACGTTTACGGAAGACATCTACGACAACAACTGACGGAACGATCCATCCGTCGTTTAATCTCACTTTGGGGAAAGAGACTGCTGTTCTGCAGTCTCTTTCTCTATGATGTCTTTCGAGGTGAAATTATGAGTGAATGTGAATATGAGATCATCGATTCGTGCGAAAACATCGATTTTGCAGAAGTCAGTGAACTGTTGAAGTTCTATGGTCTTAGTGACCTGGACGGCGACACGCAGAAACGCGTCTTTCAGAACAGCTATGTGACGATTTTTGTGAAGAAAGAGAACGAACTGATCGGCGTGGGAAGGGCCATTTCAGACGGCATTACCCAAGGCGCGATCTATAACATTGCAGTGAAGGACGAATACAGGGGAAGAGGACTTGGAAAACGTATAGTAGATGAGATCCTAACCAGGCTTGCCGGCTGCAACGTGGTCTTGTACACACATCCTAAACATATCGGACTATACGAACACTGGGGCTTCCGGAGAATGCGCACTTCGTATGCCAAATTCGAAAGAGAAGAATACTTCGAACAGGAAGGCTTTTTCGTAGAGTAAATATGTTATAAGTTATGCTTATAGCTAACCATATAATCAAACGATTATTCAAGAACGCTTTCCTCTGTTATCATGTGCGTAATAAGTGAGAAGAAAGAGGATACGACTATGAGCAAGCTAGGATTTATAAGAAGATTTGAACCCCTCACACCTTCCCGGCTGATCGAGAAAGCAGTCGAGACCGCGGAGTGGATCGAACAATATGCACATGAAGAGGGCGATGCAAAATACTGGGACGTGCTTCCCGGAGGGGAACAGGAAGGATCATTCCTTCTGAGAGAAACGGGTATCTACGGTGGCGCCCCGGGACTCGCACTTTTCTATCTCCGTCTATATCAGGTGACCAATGAAGAAAAGTATCTTCAGAATGCCAAGGCCGGAGTGAATTATGCGATCTCAAAATACAAAGGAAAGGAAGACTACGTTGCGCATACGGATTTCCTTCCGGGCGCATCCATCGGTTTCCTGAACGGTCCGGCAGGTGGTGCCTACGTGGCAAGCCGCCTCTATGAGATCACGGAAGAAGAAAAGTACAAGGAGTACGCTCTTCGTGTTACGGACGATCTCATCGCGAGCGCCAAAGAAGAGGACGGGAAAATCTTCTGGTACGGAGATTACGGCATTATCGGAGAGGGCAGCCTGATCTTGTATCTGGTGGATGCCTACGAGACGTATGGGGAACAGCGGTTCATCGAGGCCGCGAATAAGGGCGCCAAGTATATCGTCAGCAAGAGAGAAGAAGCACCGGTCGGCGGATACCGCTGGTATGCGATGGACACAGAGAAGTTTCCGACCATCGGAAAAGCCGGCGGATATTTCCCGGGCTTCGAATATGGTGCGGCCGGATCCGGATATATCCTTGCCACAGTATATGTGCATACCAAGGATGAAGAATTGCTGGAGACCGCAAAAGGTGCCGCCACATATATCCAGAACGTTGCCGTGTATTCGGAGGATCACGAAGCCGCGCTGGTGCCGTATAACGACACATATCTGCAAGGACTGTATTATCTAGGTGTATGCCAGGGACCGGTCGGTACTTCGCGTCTGTTCTATAAGCTTTACGATATCACGGTGGATGAGACTTATAAGAAATTCATCCTTGCGCTCACAAACGGAATCCTTGCGACCGGCGCACCGGCAAAACATTCGGAAGGTTATTGGAGGACGAACTGCTATTGCTGCGGTGCGGCAGGAATGTTGGAGCACTTTATCAATATCCATAAGCTTACCGGAAACGGTGACTATCTGAAAGCGGCAAAAGATGCAGCCGAGACTTTGATCGGTGAGTCGACACATGATTTCATCAAGAACCATACCAACTGGTACACGCAGTGGAACCGTCATGAACCATGGAAGTCGGAAGCGTATACCGGCCTGTATCACGGAAGTGCAGGTTGTGCGTCCTCGCTCATTGCGCTGGCCCAATATCTTCTCGGTGGAACATATGGACCATCGTATCTGGAAGATCCATACCGGAATCTATACGCAAGGATCTGAGAGGCGTAGGATTGAAAACAAAAGGTAACAGGAGGAAAAGATTATGCCACATGTAGAAATCAAGTGTTATCCAGGACGTAGTGAAGAAGTGAAGAAGAAATGCGCCGAGAAAGTCGCAGCAGAAGTTGCAGAGCTTCTCGGATGCAATATCTCATCAGTATCGGTAGCTATCAAGGAAGTTGAAAAGGAAAACTGGAAGGAACAGGTATACGACGGACAGATCTTTGCTGATGAAAAAGCTCTGTATGTTAAACCGGGATATACCTGCTGAGGGATGTATGCTGATACGAAGCGCAAGACCGGAAGATCTGGAGGCAGTTTCTGCTTTGGAGGCTGAGTGTTTTCCAGCGCAGGAGGCGGCGACAAAAGAAAGTTTTGAAGAAAGGATCCGTTATTACGGTGATTGCTTTCTGCTTCTTTTTATCGACGGGCAGCTGATCTCGTTTGTGGATGGCATGGTGACTAAACATAGGGACCTTGAAGATGAGATGTATGACCATGCGGATATGCACGATCCGCATGGAGACTGGCAGATGATCTTCGGCGTGAACACAAAGCCGGAATTTCAGAAGAAAGGCTATGCTGCGATCCTGATCCGAAAGATGATCGAAAAGGCGAGAGAAGAAGGAAGAAAAGGTTTAGTCCTGACCTGTAAAGATGCACTTGTGCATTACTATGCAAAGTTCGGTTTTCAAAGCGAGGGCAGAAGCGAAAAGTCTTCCCATGGCGGTGTGGAGTGGAATCAGATGCGCCTTTCTTTCTGATGCTTTTCAAGAAAAGGTGTCATGGAGAATAGGACCTCACTTGGATTGCTTTACCGGATGACAGATCCTCTTGAGCGCGAGTATGTACTCTTCCGTTAATGTGGAAGGGTGGATCTGAGTGGGCAGAATATAGCCGATCTGCATGTAGTCTTCGACTTTTAATGGTTTAGCGATGATGTTCGGACCATTAAGTTCTTCGCTGATGACACCGCTACAGATCGTATATCCATTCAGACCGATAAGCAGATTAAAGAGCGTGGCACGGTCGCGGACGATCAGTTCTTTGTCACAGTCAACGGTGCTCAGGATCTCTTCGGAAAAGTAAAAAGAGTTATGGCTTCCCTGTTCGTAGGACAGGCGAGGGTAGGGCTTGAGATCGGCTAGACTCAGGCTCTTCTTTTTTGCAAGCGGGGAACCTTTGCCGATAAAAACATGTGGTTTCGCCGTGAATAAAGGTTCAAAGATAAGGTTGTTATCTCGAAGAGTCTTGCGGATGATCGTCTCATTAAACTCATTCAAATAAAGGATACCGATCTCGCTTCGAAGACGGGCAACATCTTCGATAATGTCATATGTCTCGGTTTCGCGCATATGGAATTCGTATTTTTCTCCACCATACTTTTTCAGTAATTCTACAAATGCTTCCACGACAAAAGAGTAGTGCTGGGAAGATACACAGAATCGGACTTTTCCTTGCGTTTTTCCTGTATAGCGCTCGTTAAAAAGATCGGCCTGGTCGAGGATCTGCCGGGCATAACCCAGGAATTCCTCTCCCTCTTTGGTGACCTCGATACCTTTGTTGCTTCGGGAAAAGATGGTGATCGAGTATTCTTTTTCCAATTCCAGGATAGCGGAAGTAAGGCTCGGTTGAGCGATGAAGAGTCGCTTGGCGGCTTCGGTCATATTTCCTGTATCGGCTACGGTCACGGCGTAGCGGAGCTGTTTGAGTGTCATAACGTTATAATTTCTCCTTATTACGTGCAATAGGCGGCACCTATAATTATATCATTGGTTATAGAAAAAATCTATGGTAAAGACACTAAAAGATGTATTTTACCTATCACATACGTAGGTCTATACTTCGCTTAACAACAACGAAAGCGAGAGGAAAAATATGAAAACGTCAGTTATTGGTTTTTCGAGAATCGGAAGAAATAGAGAATTAAAGTTTGCATCTGAAAAGTTCTTTAAAGGTGAGATCCAGGAGACAGAACTTCAGGATGTGGCCCGTGAGATCCGTGAGTTAAATCTGACTACCCAGAAGCACGCAGGCATTGACCTGATCGCAAGTAACGATTTTTCTTTTTACGATAATGTTTTGGATACAGCATTTCTTTTCAATATTATCCCGCAAAGATACAAAGATCTGGGCCTTTCGGAACTCCAGACGTATTTTGCCGCCGCACGCGGTTACCAGGGCGAAAAGGGTAATGTAAAAGCACTGGCCATGAAGAAGTGGTTTAACACAAATTATCACTATATCGTTCCGGAGTTTGAAGATGATACCAAGATTCAGCTTGTCGGAAACAAGCCGGTTGACGAATATGTTGAAGCACGTAATCTGGGTGTAGAAACAAAAGTGCAGATCGTAGGTCCTTTTACTTTCCTGAAGCTTACCAAGTTTGTGGGAAACAAGAAAGCAGAGGATATCGCGGAAACTCTGACGGCAGAGTATGGAGCACTTTTTTCTAAACTCTCTTCGGCCGGCGCCTCGTGGATCCAGATCGATGAACCGTACCTTGTACGCGATCTGGATGAGCAGGACAAAGTGCTTTTCAAGAAGATCTACGGGCAGCTTCTTTCCGACAAGAAGGGACTTAAGGTTTTGCTTCAGACGTATTTCGGTGATGTGCGCGATGTTTATGAGGAGATCACTTCTTTGGATGTGGATGCCATCGGACTTGATTTTCTCGAGGGTATCAAGACATTGTCTCTTCTGAAGGAGAAGGGTTTCCCGAAGGAAAAGATCCTTGTGGCAGGTGTCGTGAACGGAAAGAATATCTGGAAGAACAGCTACGAGAAAACAAACGGGATCTTGAACGAGATCAAGACTTCGGTTAATGAGGACAACCTTTATATCGGAACTTCCTGCTCACTTTTGCATGTTCCGTATACTCTCGAAAGTGAGACAAAACTTCCGGCGGAGTACAAGAAACACTTTGCTTTTGCGGAAGAAAAACTGGTTGAACTTCATGAACTTTCCGGCCTCTCAAAGGAAACTCTTGCAGCAAATCAGGCACTCTTTGAAACGCGCGTGGATAGTGTGGATGAAGATGTGCGCCAGAGAGTCGCGGCTATAAAGGAATCTGATTACACAAGACTTCCGGTATTCGAAGAGAGAGAAGCGATTCAGAAAAAAGCACTGGGGCTTCCGATTTTCCCGACAACGACGATCGGTTCTTTTCCGCAGACCGCGGATGTCCGTAAAAACAGAAGTGATTTCAGAAAAGGTGAGATCAGTAAGACAGAGTATGTGGAGTTTAACCGAAAGAAGATCGAAGAGTGCATCCGTCTTCAGGAAGAACTCGGATTGGACGTTCTTGTTCATGGCGAATTTGAAAGAAACGACATGGTCGAGTATTTCGGCGAACATCTGTCCGGCTATGTATTTACCGAAAAAGCGTGGGTGCTTTCCTATGGAACCAGATGCGTGAAGCCGCCGATCATCTGGGGCGATGTTTCCAGAAAAGAGTCTATCACGGTCGAATGGTCACGATTTGCCAAGAGCTGCACAGATAAGCCGGTTAAGGGCATGCTGACCGGTCCGGTGACGATCCTGAACTGGTCCTTCCCGAGAGAAGATATTACGATCAAGGAGAGTGTGCTGCAAATTGCATTGGCCATCCGGGATGAGGTTCTGGATCTGGAGGCGAATGGTATCAACATCATCCAGATCGATGAGGCTGCGCTTCGTGAGAAACTTCCGCTTCGTAAATCGGACTGGTACAGTGAATACCTTGATTTTGCCATTCCTGCATTCCGGCTTGTGCATAGCGGCGTGAAAGCGGAAACCCAGATCCACACGCATATGTGCTATAGCGAATTTACGGATATTATTCCGGCAATCGATTCTATGGATGCTGACGTGATCACTTTCGAAGCTTCCCGTTCCGATCTGCAGATCCTCGATGCACTGAAAGAGAATCACTTTAAGACAGAAGTCGGACCTGGCGTATACGATATTCACAGCCCGCGTGTTCCGTCAGTAGAAGAACTGGTCGGTCAGCTTACCAAGATCCGTGAAAAGACTGAGGACAGCAAACTGTGGGTCAACCCGGACTGCGGTCTCAAGACACGTGGAGAAGAAGAAACGGTGAAGAGCCTTAGAAATCTTGTGGAAGCAGCTAAGATCATCAGAGAAAAAGCATAAGAATCGGAAGAGCACGGTTGGGGATGGTCAAGTGATCGACCATTCCACCGTGTTTGGATCGGAGTGAGAAAAAGTGAAGATCAAAGATATTTACAAACAGAATAAGAAGAGCTTATCTTTCGAGATCTTTCCGCCGAAGAAGGATACGGAACTGGAAAGCATCGATGAGACTTTGGAAGTGCTCTGTGAACTTGATCCGGATTTTATCAGTGTAACTTTCGGCGCAGGCGGAAGCAGCAATAGTAACCGCACGATCGAGATTGCAAAGAACATTAAGAAACGATATGGTGTGGAACCGGTAGTACACTTGACTTCACTTCATTACGACAAATCGGAGATCGATGAGTTTGCCAAAGTCATGGAAGCGGAGGGGATCGAAAATATCCTTGCTCTCCGCGGAGACCGTACGCCGAAGGTTGCTGAAAAAGATGACTTTCACCATGCATCAGATCTGATCTCCTATCTCTCCGAAAAACATGATTTCTGCTTTTTAGGCGCATGCTATCCGGAGTGTCATCCGGAATCGGATGGCAATGTGAATGACATCAAAGGATTAAAAAAGAAGGTTGATTCCGGTGCATCAGTACTTCTTTCCCAACTCTTCTTCGATAATGAGAGATTTTACGATTTCTGCGAACGCTGTAAGATCGCAGGTATCGACGTGCCGATCATTCCGGGCATTATGCCGGTGATCAATGCCGCTCAGATCCGACGCATGCTTTCCATCTGTAATGCTACTTTCCCGGAACGGTTTAAGCGCATCATCAAGAAATACGATGACAGAAAAGAAGCGCTCTTTGATGCAGGTTTGTCATATGCACTTAGTCAGATCATCGATCTTCTTACCAGCGATATCCCGGGTATCCATCTTTATACGATGAATAACCCGGTCGTGGCCAGACGTATCTGCGAAGGAATACGGAATATCGTCTGAATCTTGCGCTTACATATCTTCCATCTGCGAAACATAAAGGTGATAGTAATCGCCTTTTTTCGCTATCAACTCATCGTGCGTGCCACTCTCGGTGATTCCGCCGTGATCGATATACATGATCCTGTCGCAATTCCTGATCGTAGAGAGGCGATGGGCGATAATGAATGAAGTCCTACCCTTCAGCATGGCATCCAAGCCCTTCTGAAGGGCTTTTTCTGTCTGCACATCAATACTTGAAGTTGCCTCGTCCAGTACGAGAAGAGCCGGATCGGAAAGAAGTGTTCTGGCAAAAGAAATCAACTGCTTCTGTCCCTGGGAAAGTGTAGAGCCACGCTCTTTGACTTCAGTCTGATATCCGTTAGGCATTTTAGCGATGAATGCATCGGCACAGACGGCTTGGCTGGCGGAGCGGATCTCTTCCTTGGTTGCGGAAAGTTTTCCGTAGCGGATGTTGTCTTCGACCGTTCCGGAGAAGATGAAACTGTCTTGGAGCATGATGCCCATCTGAGAGCGCAACGACTTAAGCGTGACATCGGAGATGTCCTGTCCATCGATAAGGATCTTTCCGGAATCCAGATTATAGAAGCGGGAGATCAGACTGACGATAGTGCTTTTGCCGGCACCGGTCGGACCTACGAGAGCGATGCTCTGTCCGGGTGTAACTTTGAATGAAACATCGTGCAAGACTTCTTCGCCTTTTTCATAAGAGAAGCAAACATTCTGAAACTCCACTTCGCCCTTGATCTGAGGCATCTCTACAGCATTATCTTTGTTCTTGACTTCGACCGGTTCGTCGATGGTCTCGAAGATGCGCTCCAGATAGGCCATATTGTTGATGAAGTTGTTGAAGATGTTTCCGAGATTCATGATCGGCTGCCAGAATCTGGCCGCATAACTGGAGATTGCGACAATAGAACCGAGCGTTTCCTGTCCGTTCTCAAAAAGGATCAGACCGACTACGAAGATCGATGCGCGTACCAGGACAGAAATACTGTCGATGCCCGGCCAGACAAGGTTCGTGTAACGGACGGCGCCCATCCAGGTGCTGCGGCAATCGTTGGAGAGATGTTCAAATATATCGGCGTTCTCATCCTCGCGGGAGAAGATCTGGGTGATCTTGGCGCCAACGATGTTCTCCTGAAGATATGCATTAAGATTGGAGTTCTTGTTGGAGACCATACGCCATGCTTTTCTTTGCCTGTTCTTGATCCAGAACAGGAAGAAAGCGAGGATCGGAACTCCGGTCATAACTACCAGCGAAAGCTTAACATCCGTAGTAAACATAAAGATCACTATGAAGATCAGATTGATGATCTCTAAGATCGCATTGATCAGACCGTTCGAAAGCATATCACAAACTGAGTTGACATAGTTTACGACACGGATCAGGATCTTACCATGTGGACGGTCGTCATAGTATCGGAAAGGCAGTTCCTGCAGATGCGCGAAAAGATCTTTCCGGATGTCGTATACGATATCCTGCGATGTGCGCTCCATAATGTGGGAACGTATTGTATAGAAGATGATGCTGATACCGTAGGCAATGATCAGAAGAAGGATCAGACGCTGGAGCATCGGCTTGTCTTTATTCGGAATGACCACATCCAGTGCTTCCTTCGTGATCTTCGGCGCAAAAAGCGCTGCGATCGCGCCGAGTGCGCTTAGAATCAGTGCGATGATCATCTTTAACGAATATTTCTTGATGTATTTCCAGGCGCGCAGAAGGTGTCTGAAACTGAATGGCTCTTCCAGCGTCTCGTCTACACGGTATGTGTTACGCTTAGGCTGCTTCGGATCCTGTGCGGGTTCTCTTTCCGGAACTTGTTTCGGATCAGGATTGTTTCTTTGTTTAGCCATGTCAGATCACCTCCTTTTCTGAAGTGTGGTGCAGGGGATCGGTGCCGGTCTGCAGTTTTACCAGTTCGGCATAATAGCCGTTCTTGGCGAGTAGTTCATCATGAGTGCCGGATTCTGAGATCTTCCCATTCTGCAGGATCAGTATTTTGTCTGCCTTTTTGGTCGTGGAAATACGCTGCGCAATGATGATCTTTGTGCAGGGGAAATCCAACTCGGAAAGACTTTTCTGAATCTGCTTTTCGGTTTCCATATCGACGGCGGATGTTGTGTCATCCAGGATCAGGATCGAAGGACGGACAGCCAGAGCACGTGCCAAGGAGATGCGCTGCTTCTGACCGCCGGATAGTCCGACGCCGCACTCGCCGACGATCGTCTCATAGCCTTCCGGCATTTTAGAGATGAATTCATCTGCTGCAGAATAGCGGGCAAATTTGATCACGTTTTCTTTTGTGATGTTAGAGTTACCGTATGCGATGTTGCCATCGATCGTATCAGAGTAGAGAAGTACATCCTGGGTGGCCATTCCGATGCTTGTCCGCAATTGCTTGAGTTTAAGTTTGCTGACATCCAGGTCATCGATCAGGACCTGTCCCTTTGTCGGTTCATAAAACCTCGGGATAAGCTGGATCAAAGAAGTTTTTCCGCAGCCTGTCTCGCCCATGATCGCGATCGTCTCACCGGGGTTAGCGGTAAAACTGATGTCGGTAAGAACCGGAAGATCAGCATCCTCATACTGAAAACTAACGTTTTTGAATTCCACTTTACCTTTGAATCGATCCGGATGATCGAGCGCATCCTCGGCATCCACGATCTTCGGTTCGCTATAGTAGATCTCCATTACTTTATCTGCAGCAGCGGAGAAACGCTGGAATTCGTTGAGAATATTGCCGAGAAGTCTCATCGGGTTGGCGATTGCCCACATCAATCCGGAGAAGGCGACAAATTCACCCATGGTCATCTCGTCTTTCATGAGAAGCGTACCGCCGACCCAGAGAAGAACGACCGGGAGAAGGTTGGCACATGTTTCCACAAAGGGGAAGAACTTGATCCAAACCAAGCGGGTCTTCTTGTTTGTTTCGGCGTAGTCTTTGTTGCTCTCGTCAAATTTGCTGATCTCATAGTCTTCCCGTGAGAATGCTTTCACGACACGGTTGCCGGAGATGTTTTCCTGCGCTGCAGTATTCATCTGCGCGTGCTTTTCGCGAAGAAGCGCATGCATCGGAGCAACTTTCTTGCGGAACGTGAAAACGATCAGAAAAATGACAGGTGCCAGTGCGACGATACAGATCGCGAGTTTCCAGTTCATGTAGAAAAAATAGATCGAGACAACGGTGAAGAGGGCGAAACACTCGATGATCATGCGGACGACCCAGGCTACGTTATGCCGGACAGCATCGAGGTCGCCGGTGAGACGGGTCATGAGGTCGCCGGTCCGGTACTCATTGTAGAAGTGCATGTCCTGATGTTCGATCTTGGCAAACAGAAAATTACGAATTCTGTAGAGTGCTCGCTGTGAGACGTGCTCATAGGCCATGCAATCGAGATAAACGATCAGGGCGCGAAGCATAGTAAAGCCCACCATGCAGCCGATCAGTGTGTAAAATTCCTTCTTGTTGGATTGAAAATGCGCCGCCGCGTCTTCTCCGGAAAGAAAGCGGTCTACGATCATTTGTGAAAAGAAGGGGACGGATAGCTGCAGGATGTTGTAAAGCAGGGTTCCGATCATGGCAAGGATAAAGACTCCCCGAAGACCGGCAATGTTGTCCCAGATCCAGTGAAGTTTGGTCCGTGGAAAGTTCTTTTTCGACATGGATATCTGCCTCTCTTTCGTTAAAGTGTTTGAACATTATAGCACTTTGGATGCGGAAGAAAATACTACCGTTAGTATATTTATATCAATTTGCAAACTGTGTTTATTCTTTGGAAAAATGATCAAAAACGAAATAGAATAAATCGGACATTGGAAACACTTCAGCTATTTATAAAATTGCTCGATTATTATACAATAGTAAGTGTCAAATCAGGGGCAGGGGAAAGCATCATATGATTCTTGTGGATAAGTTCAAGAGTTTTACTACGAAGACGAAGATCATCCTTTTATGCGGGATCTTGGCTCTTATTGCGGCTGCGGTCGCGATCTATTTCATTTTCTTCAGCGGCGGATACTATGCAACTACGATGAGGCTTCTGCGTGTTGAGGGAACTGTCAGTATTGAAGACTCCAAAGGTAAATCCAAACCGGTGATCGATAATATTCTTTTTCATACAGGTGACGCGCTGAATACCGGAGCTGATGGTTTGGCGTCTGTCGGTCTGGACGACACGAAGGTCGTAACGCTGGAGTCCAACAGCCGGGCGGAGTTTGTAAAAAGAAGAAAACAGCTTGAATTGAAACTTACAAAGGGTGCGCTGTTCTTCGAAGTCACAGAGCATCTGAAAGATGATGAGAAGTTTGAGATCAAGACTTCAACCATGACCGCGGGTATCCGCGGAACATCCGGTTACATTTTCTATGATGTGGACGGAAGGGAATCCCTGGTCGTTACGGATGGGTTGGTGCATGTAGTCGCGGTCAATCCGCAGACAGGTGAAGTAAAAGAGACTGATGTTCCTGCAGGTCAGAAAGTGAAAGTCTATCTATATTCCGAAGACAGACCGGAGGGAAGTATCGAATTCTTCCTGGATCAGTTGCAGGAAGATGAGATTCCTGTATTTTCATTGAAGATGCTTGCGGAAAATCCGAAACTTCTTGCCAAAGTTTGTGAATATACAGGTTGGGATCCTCAGGTGATCCTTGATCTGGCATCGGGTAAAATCAAACCTGAACAAGAGCCTGATACAGAAGTAACACCGACGCCGTCTCCGGCTCTGACAGATACGCCGACTCCAAAGCTGACGGCAACTCCGTCACCGACACCGGATACGACTGTTACTCCGACACCGCCTGCCCAGACGACGATCACGCCGACCAGGGGTGCGGCACCTACTGATACTCCGGTACCTTCTCCGACTCCGACAGATGTACCGACGCAGTCGCCGACACCTTCTCCTGAGGTGACGTTAACACCGACTGTTGCACCTACGTTGACTCCGACACCGGTCCCTGTACCGCCGACTCCTTCACCGGAACCGACGCTCAGTCCGACACCGGCTCCTGTTCCGACACCGACGCCTGAACCGGATCCGACTTTGACGCCGACTCCTGTACCGACGATCACACCTACTCCGGTTCTGACGCCGACTCCGACTCCAACGACGGAGCCGACACCGACGTTGACACCAACACCTGAACCGACAGCGACACCAACACCGACTCCGGCCCCGACGCTTACCTCGACTCCTACTCCGAAGCCGACGTTGACTCCGACGCCAACGTCCACGCCGACACCAACGTCCACGCCGACGCCAACGTCTACACCGACGCCAACGTCCACTCCGACACCAACGTCTACACCGACACCAACGTCTACACCGACACCTACGTCTACACCGACGCCAACATCCACACCGACGCCAACGCCGGAATTGTCGCCGACCCCGACGCCGGAACCGATTCCAGACATTGAGAATCTGCCGGAAGGCTATGGCGAAACGATCGAGTGGGATGAAGAGAACCTTGTCTTTATCCTTTGGGGATTGAATGATGAAGAGGAAGAAACGTTTATCGGATATGTGGATGGTGAGTGGATCGAACTGACGTATACAGAGGAGGAAGTCGGCAGTGATATTGTTGAGACCTTCTCTTATGTGAAGAACGGGGAGACGATCATATATTATAAGAGATGATCTGGTAAAAACGCATGAACGAGAAATATAAGAATCTGATTTTTTCTCTGGCCGGAGCCCTGATCGTAACATTCTTATGCGGAGTCGGCATTTTCGACCGACCGGATAAGTGGGTTCAGGATGCTTTGTTTCAGACACCTTATGCCGTTCCGGGAGACATCGTCATTGTCGGTATCGATGATAACGACCTTCGTAATTTCGGTCCGTATAACACGTGGGACCGTAGTATCATGGCGTCGGCGCTTGAACAGCTCGCCATTGATCCGAATAACAGGCCGGCTGTAGTGGCTATAGACTGTGTCTATACCGGATATACGAATGAAGAGTCCGACGCAAGACTTGTCGAGGCGGCTAAGAAACTCGGAAATGTAGTTACGGCAGGAAGCGCTGTTCTTGGTACGACCAGAACTTTCGGACCTCGTTCGGTTCTCTATGATGATTATGCAGTCATAAATTATGACGCGCCTTACGATGAATTAAAAGCTGTGACCACCACAGGACACATCAATGTTATGTACGATACCGACGGTGTCCTTAGACATAGTGCTCTTTATCTGGAACCATACGGTGAACGTGTATATTCGTTTGCTTATGAAGCTGCAAGACTTTATGCTCAACAGAATGGACATGTGATCAAGGAACCTCCGCTTGATTCCCGTGGACAGTTTTTTGTGTCATACTCTGCCGAACCTTACGGATTTTACGAGGATATCACACTTGGAAAACTTATCCGTGGTGAAGTGTCTCCGGAATATTTCGCAGGTAAAGTGGTCCTTATCGGACCTTACGCAACAGGTATTACCGATTCCTATATTACGCCGATCGAGCATGCTGACATGATGTACGGCGTAGAATTCCACGCCAACGTGATCCAGTGCCTGCTGGATGGAAACTATAAGGAAGAAGTACCGGACTATATCCAGCTCAGCGTGATGGGCCTGGTGTGCCTGGCGTTCTTTTATTTCTGCAATGACAAACGCCTTCTGATCGCTGTTCCGCTGCTTGTTGTTTTTGAAGCGCTGAGTATCGGCGGTTCGCTGCTTCTTTACCATTCCGGTTTGATCACTCATGCACTATGGCTTCCTGCAGGTATATTCCTTCTGTTCGTTGTCGCGGTGGCTACCAACTATATCCGCGCCGCGATCGCCCGGCAGAACGTAACTAAAACTTTTGAAAGATATGTTGCGCCGAATATCGTGAACGAGATCCTGAAAGAAGGTACGGACAGCCTGAGACTGGGCGGAAAGCTTTGTAATATCGCAGTGCTTTTCGTGGATATACGTGGATTTACGACCATGTCGGAAAGACTTTCTCCGGAAGAAGTGGTGCATATCCTGAACCAGTATTTGTCCATGACCAGTGCCTGTATAGAGAATAACAAGGGGACACTCGATAAATTCGTAGGCGACGCCACGATGGCATTTTGGGGAGCTCCGCTTCCGGAAGAAGATCCGGTATATCTCGCTGCAAAGACGGCGCTCGACATTGTGGAAGGTGCAAAAGCTCTTTCTGCAAAGTTGAAGGCCGAGATCAACGAAGAACTCAACGTCGGCGTCGGTGTTCACTATGGACCTGCGGTCGTCGGAAACATGGGTTCCGAAAAAAGAATGGACTATACTGCCATCGGCGATACGGTGAATACGGCAGCGCGGCTTGAGGCGAATGCACCGGGCGGCACAGTATATATCAGCCGTTCTGTGGCAAAAGAACTGGAAGGCCGCATGCGTTTTACTTCGCTGGGCGATTCCATCAAACTAAAAGGTAAGGCGGAAGGTTTTGAAGTGCTCCGTCTTATCGGTAAGGAGGAATAGAATGCTTCGTTTTCTGGGAAGAGGGTCGGCATTTACAGATGAACATAACTGTGCTTTCTTTGAATCCGGACGGGATCTGGTGCTCCTGGATTGCCCGATGAGTGCTTACGTCAAATTGAAAAGAAAAGATCTCTCCTCATATGCACGTATTTTTGTTCTGGTGACGCATACACACGGCGACCATATCAGCGGAATCGGCATGCTGATCGACTATTGTTATTTCGTGATAAAGAACCAGGTGACGATCGTGGCCCCATCGAAGGAAGTGATGGAGGATCTATCCTATTTGCTTAGAAGGATCGAGGGATGCGGGGATGCCTGGTACAGCCTGATCGAAACTGCAGATCTTCATGAACCCTGGTTTGACACGCAGATCGCAACCGTACATACGGAAGAACTTGCCGGTAAATGTTTCGGTTACAGTCTGAAGGTGGAGGGCGAAAGTGTAGTTTATACCGGAGATACCGGGGTGCTTGAGCCGTTCGAAAAATATGTAACGCAGGGTGGATACTTGTATATGGAGATCTCCTCGGTTCAAACTCCGGTGCATCTTTATGTGGAAGACATAAGACCCAAAGTCGTTGATATGGTAAATGCGGGCGTGCATGTATTTCTCATGCACCTGGATGATGAAGGTAAGATCGAGACCATGATGAAAGGAACCGGCGCACAATTTGCGCCGCTGGATGAGATGAGTATGGAAGATAACGGAAAACTTTTGAATGATATTTTCGGAATCACGGATAGCCTTTATAAGGATATGTGCATGAATGACAGGAAGGATCATGCGCTGATATTCTCCTACTTGACGGAGCTGGGAAAGACGATCGTTGACGCGGATCGTGCAAGTTTCTGGAAGTGGGATAAGCGCAAGGGTGTCCTGTGGACGATGTCCGCAACGGGTGTGGATAAGATCGTGATCCCGGACAGTGCCGGTCTTGTCGGAAAGTCTCTTCGTGAAAAGAAGACGGTGATCACCAATGATCCGTACTCGGATCCGGACTTTAACAGAGAGGTCGATTTGAAGACAGGATACCGTACCAGATCTGTACTGGTCCTGCCGGTGGCAGATATCAACGGCAATTTCATCGGTGCACTTCAGCTTCTCAATAAAAACGATCCGAAAGGGTTTGACGAAGTGGAGGATTCGAAGAAACTCTCTTTGGCCGCGCTTGTCTGTGGTATCGCGCTTGAGTCGGAAACATTCCTTGAAGAATCACATCATGATAAGCTTACGGGTTTGAAAAACCGAATGGGCTTCTATTACGATTTTGGCGGAAAGTTCAAGGAATACCTTCTCCCGCAATCCGGAAAGACAATGTCCGTCTTTATTTGCGATATCGATAAGTTCAAGAGAGTCAATGACACATATGGACATAACGCCGGAGACGATGTGCTGGCTTTTGCCTCTCATCTTGTCGAGTCTTTGTGTTCGGAGAACGATTCCGTCTATCGCTGGGGCGGAGAAGAATTTGTAATGGTGATGCGCGATACCGATCTGGAAGGCGCCGCAAAGAAAGCGGAAGAGGTCCGCGTGAAACTGATGAACTCGGATATTGACGCTGATGGTACTACGATCCGTTGCACGATGAGCTTCGGTTGTGCGCTTTTTGATCCGAATAAGTCGATCGAAGAAAATATCAGTGTAGCCGACGGGCGCCTGTATATCGCTAAAGAAACAGGACGTAACCGCGTCTGTAAAGAAGATTCGTAAAGCGGCAAGCGGAAAAAAATAAACCCGAGAAAGTGACTGCGTTCATAGTTACATATGACTGCAGTCACTTTGTCATGTAAAGAGAAAAACTTATCATTTAAGGTGAAAAAACCGAAACAGAATGTTAAGAGGTAAATGACAATGAGAAAAAAGATGATGATCGTGAGTGCTTTGTTTTTGTGCCTGTTAAGCTTCGCTCTTTCTGGGTGTGACAAGTATGTTTCCAGTTGCAGAGTAATGGCCTGTGTGCAGACAAATACGTCGTCAAAAGCATCTGTAAGTTTCAGTAAGCTGACGGGTAAGATGGTGTACAAATTGAAGACCGATACTACGAAAGTCATACACTACACAGGAGAACTGAATTCCGGCAGTATCACGGTTTACTATGATACGGACGGAACAAAGAAGGAAATGTTTACCATCAAAGCGGGAGAAAATGTAGATGCAACGCTCGGTTCGCTTCAGAAAGGAACGACTTATGTCATTCTCGAGACGAATGAGAAGAGCTCGAACGGGTCTTTCTGTTTCGAGGTCGAGTCTTCGGGAAGTGCCGAATCTGAGAATGACGATTGACTGATCCCCTCGCTTTCCTTGATAAAAAACGGACGAAACGATATACTGATTTTGTTAGGAATAATGACTGTCCGGACGAAAAAGGCATAGACGATCATGGCGCATTTCGTTTGTGAATGGTTCACGGACGGATGCGCTTTTGACTATAAAACAGAACAAAATCTGATATACGCAAAGTCGATTTATAAGAAGTTAACAGTAGTGTGAAATGCTAGGATTAACTTAGTATGTAGATGTCGAGGAAAGGATGCTCATATGGAAAATTTTGAGTTTTATTCTCCAACATGTTTTGTATTCGGAAAAGAGACGGAAAACCGTGCCGGTGAATATGTTAAGCGTTTTGGCGGTACGAAAGTGCTTATCCATTATGGTGGTGGCAGCGTCGTTCGTTCCGGCCTTTTAGATCGTGTCAAAGCTTCTCTTGATCGCGAGTCGATTCCTTATGTGGAACTCGGTGGCGTTAAACCCAATCCGAGAAGCGGACTTGTTTATGAAGGCATTGAGCTTTGCAGAAAAGAGAAAGTTGATTTTGTATTGGCTGTAGGTGGCGGAAGTACGATCGATTCTTCCAAGGCGATTGCAGCCGGAGTGGTATATGACGGTGATTTCTGGGATTTTTACCAAGGCAAGCGGATCGAGAAAGCGTTGAGTGTGGGTACGATCCTGACTATTGCGGCTGCCGGAAGTGAAGGAAGCCCGGATACCGTCATTACCAAAGAAGAAGGTATGTTCAAGCGGGGAGCCAGCGGCGATGCCATTCGCCCGAAATTCAGTATTCTCAATCCTGCTCTGACACAGACGCTTCCTGCTTATCAGACTGCAGCAGGTATCACGGATATCATGGCTCACTTATATGAGCGCTATCTGACGAACAGTGAGGAAGTCGAGGTGACTGACCGGCTGATCGAAGCTTTGCTTCTGACAATGGTTCATGAAGGACCGAGAGTTATCGCGGATCCGGATAACTATGATGCCAGAGCGAATATTATGTGGGCCGGAATGGTGGCACATAATAATACATGCGGTGTCGGACGCAGCCAGGACTGGCTGAGCCATACGATCGAGCACGAGCTTTCTGCATTATACGATTGTGCGCATGGCGCAGGTCTTGCAGTAACCATGCCCGCTGTTTTTACCTATGAAATGTCTCATAATGTGATGCGCTTCGCCCAGGTTGCTGTACGTGTCTGGGGATGTCAGATGGATTTTGCGCATCCGGAAGTCACTGCTAAAGCGGGAATCGAAGCGTTCCGCAATTTCCTGATCTCTATCGGGATGCCGAAGAACTTCGAGGAGCTTGGTGCGAAGGAAGAGGATATTCCGAAACTGGTGAATGTCCTCTGCAGAGGTGATGGCCGTGACGGAACGATTTCCGGCTTCATCACTCTTAACGAAGATGACTGCACTAAAATCTATAAGATGATGGTGTAAGTTATATGGATTACAGCCATTACGAAAACTTTGATTTTGACAGAATTAGTGCCTTTAACATGTCCACGGGTTTTAAGGACAGGAGCTATAAGATGCACTGGCATTCTTATGGCGAAATCCTTCTCGTTGGTCCGGGCGAAACGAACATCTTTAGGGTAAATCAAAGTACCTACAACCTCAAGGAAGGGGACTTCGTATTGGTTTGGCCGATGGAAATGCATGCTATCCTTGATGCGGATCGGGAACACTCACTAGTGATTCAGTTCAGTAATGCCTTTATGAATTCGCTACTCGATCTTCAGAGGATCATGCATTTCTATCGTAATCTCCACGTGATCGAGCGAAGCGCGCATCCTCATCTTTCTGCAAAACTTCTGACTTTAGTCTATAAGATGAGAGATGTATTCTTTTCGGAAACTCCCGATCGGGAATTACGGTGCTGTATGCTGTTCATGGAGTTTGTGCTTGCTATGGATGAGCATCGTGAAGAGTTTTCTTCCGAGCTGGCTCCGGGTGGCAGAAACAGTTTTAACGATGATGTGATGCGTCGTATGCTTATGGTTACCGAATACATAAAGAATAATCTTACTTCGGATGATCTTTCCCAGCAGACTATGGCTGATATGGCCGGTATCAGCAAGGATTATTTTTCCAGAATATTCAAGAATGTGACCGGCATGAATTACAGTAAGTGGCTGAATATGATCCGCTTGGAGAAAGCAACGGAGCTTCTTTCCCAGAATGATATGACACTTACGCAGGTGGCCATGCTTTCCGGATTCCGTAGTATTCCCAGCTTTAACCGGGTTTTTTACGAAGAAAAAGGTATGGCACCGGGAGAATACAGAAGTCTTTTCGTGAGTGGCCGAAATCCTGAACAGGAAACAAATCAGAGATAAGACCGTTCTAGACCCAAATATACGAAACGGGGTACATATATGGATATTTCGCACAGAAAAGTCAGTAAACGAGTGCTTTTTAAATCGTCGACCGGTGAGCCGCTGGTGAATAAAAAAGTGCATGTACAGCAGACAAAGCATGATTTCCTGTTCGGATGTGGTGCTTTTGTTTTCCTGCCGTATCTTATAAAGGATGAACAAGAATACCAAAAAGTAACCGAGAGTTGGCTGGATATCTTCAATTACGGGACGTTGCCTTTTTACTGGGGACAGTTTGAAAAAGAAGAAGGAAACCCGAATACCGAGACGTTGATGAAGACAGCGAAGTATCTTCAGAGTAAAGGCGTAACGGTGAAGGGACATCCGTTATGCTGGCACACGGCCTGTGCAGACTGGCTGATGAAGTATGACAATAAGACGATCCTGGAGAAACAACTGGCACGTATCGACCGTGAAGTCATCGGATTTAAAGGTGTGATCGATATGTGGGATGTCATTAACGAAGTCGTGATCATGCCGATCTTTGACAAATATGACAATGCCATTACCAGACTCTGTAAAGAGCATGGAAGAGTCGGTCTGATCAAGAAAGTTTTCGATGAAGCGCACGCGGCAAATCCTAATGCTGTGTTGCTCATCAATGATTTCAATACGTCTACGAATTATGAGATCCTTATTGACGGATGTTTGAATGCGGGTGTACCGATCAGCGCGATCGGGATCCAGTCTCACCAGCATCAGGGATACTGGGGAAAAGAAAAACTTGAAGAAGTCCTCGCGCGTTACGAACATTTCGGTCTTCCGATCCATTTTACGGAAAATACATTGATCTCCGGAGAGATCATGCCACCGCATATTGTCGATCTTAATGACTGGAAAGTCGAGAAGTGGCCGACAACTCCGGAGGGAGAAGAGAGACAGGCACGGGAAATCGAAGAGATGTACCGTATTCTTTTTTCTCATCCTCTTGTTTCTGCCATTACAACGTGGGATTATCGTGACGGCGCATGGCTGCATGCACCGAGTGGTTTTATCCGCGAGGATAATACACTGAAACCGTCTTATACCATGTTGAAGGACCTGGTCAAGAAGGAATGGTGGACCGATACAGACGTAGTAACTGATAAAAACGGCTACGCTGTGGTGGATGCTTTTAAAGGTGAATATGATCTTTCTTCGGAAGGACACACTGCAAAAGCTGTTTTGACAGACAATGAGGGTATGGAAATCACGCTTGCCTAAGCGGACAGGAAACAGTTTTCAAGAAGAAAAGGAGAATCACTATGAGTATCGATCTTTCCAAAATGCCGAAATTAGGATTCGGTCTGATGAGACTTCCGGAAAATGAGGGAGTCATCGATCACGAACATGTCTGCCGTATGGTGGATAAGTATATGCAGGCTGGTATGAATTATTTTGATACCGCATATGTTTATCACGGAGGAAAGTCCGAGGTGGCGGCCAGAGAGGCTTTGGTGAAACGTTATCCGAGAGAGAGCTTTATGCTCGCAACCAAGCTTCCGGCATGGGAAATCAAGAAAGAAGAGGACATTGAACGGATCTTTGAAGAGCAGTTGGCACGTGCAGGTGTCGACTATTTTGATTTCTATCTCCTTCACTCCCTTGAAGACGGAAACAACTACGATACATATGTGAAGTATGACTGCTTTGACTGGTGTATGAAGAGAAAAGCCGAAGGGAAGATCAAACATTTCGGTTTTTCCTTCCATGGCAGCCCTGAGCTCCTTTCGGAAGTTTTGGATCTTCATCCGGAAGTGGAATTTGTTCAGATCCAACTGAATTATCTGGATCGGAGCAATCCGGTGGTTCGTTCTCAGGAGCTCTACGATATCCTTCATGAAAGAAATATCCCGATCATCGTCATGGAGCCGATCCGTGGAGGAATGCTGGCGAATATGGCGCCTGAGATCGAAGAAAAGTTTAAAGCAAGACGACCGGATAAATCAGTGGCTTCCTGGGCCTTACGCTTTGTCGGCTCTTTGCCCGGTGTAATGACGATCCTTTCCGGAATGTCTAGCGAGGAGCAGATGGACGATAATATCGGCACGTTTACCGGTTTTGAGAAATTGTCTTCAGATGAAATGGAAATCGTGGATCAGGTTACTTCGGATCTTCTCAGTATGCCTCAGATTGGTTGCACGGCCTGTAAGTATTGCTGTGACGGCTGTCCGATGCACATCAGTATTCCGGATGTGTTCCGCACGATCAATACGCTCCGCCGTTATCCGGATGATTGGAGATCGAAGAATTTTTATTCCGGAGTGGTTTCCCGTTCCGGAAAAGCATCCGACTGTATCGGATGCGGACAGTGTGAGGGTGTATGCCCGCAGCATCTGCCTATCATAGAACTGTTGAAAGAAGCAGCGTCGATCCTGGATTGATCCTTGAAAGACATGGAAGCAGTGAAAAGGGTGTAATTATGAAAAAGAGAGCTTTATTTATCGGTGGTACAGGAACGATCAGCACAGCGATCGTAAAAAGACTTGTCAAGGATCTTGACTGGGACGTATGGGTATTGAATCGTGGAAATCGTGCAAGTGTGCTGCCGGAAGAGGTTCACCAGATCATCGTGGACATTAACGATGAAAAGGCGGTGCTGGACAAATTAGGTGACATGACGTTTGATTCGATCTGCGAGTTTATCGGCTTTACAGTACCGCAAGTCGAGCGGGATTTCCGACTGTTTAAAAGAAGGACCAAACAGTATATCTATACCAGTTCTGCTTCGGCCTACCATAAGCCTGCTTCCGGTTACATCATTACGGAAGGAACTGCGCTTAGCAACCCGTATTGGCAGTATTCCAGAGATAAGATCGCCTGTGAAGAATTCCTTATGAAGAAATATAAAGAAGACGGATTCCCGGTAACGATCGTACGTCCGAGCCATACCTATGATGAGAGAAATGTTCCGCTGGGCGTACATGGAAAGAACGGTTTTTGGCAGGTCATTAAGAGAATGCAGGAAGGAAAGCCTGTCATTATTCAAGGAGACGGTTCCAGCCTTTGGACGCTGACCTGGAATGCAGATTTTGCTATCGGTTATACCGGCCTAATGGGAAATCGTCATGCTATCGGAGAAGCTTTTCAGATCACTTCGGATGAGGTGCTCACCTGGGATCAGGTCTATGCGACGATAGCCGATGCACTGGGCGTCGAGCTGAATGCATATTATGTATCCACCGACTTCCTGCGTGCGGTGGGGGATCCTTGCGGATTCGATTATACCGGATCGCTTCTGGGCGATAAATCTGTTTCTGTGGTTTTTGATAATGCAAAACTTAAACGAGTCGTCCCGGACATGCAAACGAATGTAAGGTTTGATATGGGCGTACGTATTGCTTTGGATTATGTTCTTTCCCATCCGCAAGAGTGTCAGATCGAAGATCCGGAATTTGATTCCTGGTGTGATAAGGTGATCGATACGATTGAAAAAGCAAAAGCGTCTTTTTGATGAAAGGAGTGTGCCGGTTATGCAGAAAGTAAAGTGGGGTATTCTTGGAACCGCCAATGTAGCCAGATGGGGGACGATTCCGGGTATGAAACAATCGCCGAGCTGTGAACTCTATGCGATCGCCGGCAGAAATCCGGAAAAAGCGGAAAGCTATAAGAGAGACTATGGCTTTGAAAAAGCTTATGGCAGCTATGACGAACTGATCAACGATCCGGATGTTCAGGCTATTTATATACCATTGCCGAACGATCTTCATCTGAAGTGGGTAAAAGCTGCGCTTCAAAGCGGGAAACACGTTCTTTGCGAAAAACCATTGGCACTGAACGCCAATGAGGCAAAGGAGATGTTTCAAACCGCAAAAGACTGTGGAGTATATCTCATGGAAGCATATGCGTACCTGCATAGCCCCTATGTTGAGAGCCTGAGAAATGATGTGAAGAGTGGGTTGATCGGAGATGTGGATTATATCGACACGGCATTCGTCACGCAAGGGTATAAGGAAGATTTCCGGCTTCACAAAGAGCATGGTGGCGGTGCCATGTATGATCTCGGTTGCTACTGCACGACGATGATCCTGTCTTTGATCGATTCGGAACCGGTTTTTGTTTCCGGAAGTGCTGAATATTCCGACCTTGATGTGGATCTGAATACTGCTGCGATCATTCGATTTAAAAACGGAGCAAGAGCATCTTTTAATGTCGGCATGATCCTTGGCGAAAACACAAATTCGCGTTTTGACAGGCTTTTCATTCATGGATCGAAAGGCTCGATCCGTTCGGATGTTGAGTATAACCAGGAAGGAAAAGTCAGCTATAAGGTGTTTTCGAAGGAAAGAGTTTCGGAGAATACGATTTCCGTTCCACATAATTATTCTCTTGAGATCGAACAGTTCAGCCGGTGCATCCTTTATGGGGAAAAACCATTTGTCACGCCTGAGTTTTCAATTAAAAACGCAGAACTAATGGATATGGTTTTTGATGCGATCGGATTTTATAAGAGATAAGAATTCAGCGCCTAAAAGATAAAAATAGTTGAACTCGAGAAGGTTATATGAGTTATAATTATTTGAGAGGGTGATTTGTTTATTGGAGGGCGAGGGGTATGAAAATCTACGATATTTCGCAAGAGGTATTCGGATGTCAGGTCTATCCCGGCGATCCGTCTCCGGAAAGAGAAATCAAACTTCGAATTGAAGATGGCGCAGTCTGCAACCTTAGCGCACTTCATATGTGTGCGCACAATGGTACGCATGTGGATGCGCCATATCATTTCTTGAATGAAGGTAAAAAGATCGATGAGATCGATCTTTCAAAGTTTGTCGGGTATGCTTACGTGGCGGAACACCAGGGTGATATTACCGCTTCGGATGCTGCCAGTATCCTCGAAAAGGCTCGAAGATCTGATGCAGAAGCGGCACGGCGGATCCTGGTCAAAGGAGACGCTACCATGACGGTTGAAGCGGCTTCGGTTTTCGCTGACGCAGGGATCCTTCTTTATGGTAATGAGTCGCAGACGGTTGGACCGATGGATGCGCCTATGGCTGTTCATCTTATTATGCTTGGCGCACAGATCGTTCTTCTTGAAGGGATCCGTTTGCAAGATGTTCCAGAGGGTGTGTATATTCTTCATGCCGCGCCACTGAATCTGGGAGGTGCCGAAGGAGCCCCTTGCCGGGCGACGCTTATGCAGATATAACGCAGGAGTGCTTTATGAGCGGGAAGAGAAGATTTCATATTGACGAGCGATATGTTACGGTCAATCTGACACTGAGTATTATCCTCTATTCGATGGTCGTTCCTTTCTGCATCTATCTTTGCGTGGATAATTATATACACGGGAATAAAGTGGTGGCGAGATATGCATTGTTTTGTGCATCCATGACAGCGATAGCTACGGTTCTTTTTGCTATCTGCAAGTTCGGAAAGAAGAGACGCCGATGGCTGATGCATCTGGCGATCAATATCCAGTGTTTTGTCTACTGGATCACATTTACCTTCTTCCTTTATACCGGCGGAACAGGAGGAACAAGTATTTTCCTGTTTTTCCTCGCTGTTCCGGTCGTTTTCTACTTCTTTAATCTGTCCTATGGTCTGTATTTTAATATGGTTTTCTTCCTGATCATGGTTGTATATATGAATACACCGCTTCGGGAAATGGGGTATCAGTTTCCTAAGGTGTACTATTCACGTTTGCCCATGATGTATCTTGTGAATGTCATTATGTGTGGTATTGCGCAGTATGAAACCGTGAAAGCGAAGATCAAGCAGGATCGGGCTTTGGATGAAGCAAAGCGGGCTAACGAGGCGAAGACGGATTTTTTGGCGAATACCAGTCATGAGATACGAACACCGATCAATGCGGTCCTCGGCATGAATGAAATGATCCTTAGAGAGTCCACCAAAGCGGAGAAGCTCGCCAATGCGGACCCGACACTGTATAAAGAAGTTTTCAGTAAGATCCGTCACTATTCCGGAAATGTAGATAGTGCAGGAAGTAACCTGCTTTCCATCATCAACGATATCCTGGATTTCACCAAGATCGAAGAGGGAAAGATGGATATCGTGCCGGTCGAATACCAGTTGAGCTCTTTGATCAATGATTTGAGCAATATGATCAGTTTTAAAGCCAAAGAGAAAAATCTGGTTTTTACTACGGATGTCGACGAGACGCTTCCGGATCGTCTTTATGGTGATGTGGTTCGTGTCAGACAGGTCATTACCAATATCCTGAATAATGCCGTCAAATACACGGATTCGGGCAGTGTTACGCTGAAGATCGCCGGAAAGCGTGAAGGGGAGAAACAGGATGGAAAACCTGTCATAAACCTGATCGCTGTTGTGACAGACACAGGTATTGGCATCCGGAAGGAAAACATCGAAAAGCTTTTCGGTAAATTCGAAAGAGTGGATCTTGAGAAAAACAGTACCAAGGAAGGTACAGGACTTGGTCTGGCTATAACCAAAATGCTTCTTGAGATGATGAACGGAGATGTGAAAGTTGAGAGTACATATGGTGCCGGATCCGTTTTTACGATCGTTATTCCTCAAGTCGTGCTGGCAGAAGATCCGGTGGGTGATTTTGCGGTAAAATTCGAAAAAACACTTGGTGAAAAGAAAAGCTACCATGAGAGTTTTCATGCGCCTTCAGCCGAGATCCTAATCGTTGATGATACCAAGATGAACCTGATCGTAGTCAAAGAGTTTTTAAAGGAGACGCAATTAAGCATCGACACTGCCGGAAGCGGTAAAGAGGCTGTGGAGATGGCAGATTCGAAAAAATATGATGTGATCCTGATGGACCAGCGGATGCCGGAAATGGACGGGGAAGAAGCTCTGCATGAAATCAGGAAACGGGAGGATGGCCCGAATCTTCATACCCCGGTGATCTGCCTGACTGCAGATGCGGTGGTGGGTGCCAGAGAACGTTATCTGTCTAAGGGTTTTGACGATTATCTGACAAAACCGATCGATAGCACGTCTTTGGAAATCATGCTGAAAAAGTATATTCCGTCGGAAAAAATCGAGAGTGCGAATGTGGAATCCGAGAAAGAGGATAAATCGATAACAGAAGAGAATTCTTCCCAAACGGAATTATCGAACCTGACAAAGTGCGGGATCGATACGAACAGCGGAATCCAAAATTGTGGAGGTGACGAAGCGTTCTATCGTACGATCCTGCATGAGTACGTCAGAAGTTCCGAAGAGAAAACATCGAATTTAAATGCTTATCTCAATAATGAAGATTTGAAGGACTACTCGATCCTCGTACATGCATTGAAAAGCACTTCCGCGACGATCGGTGCACAGGGGCTTGCCAAGCGCGCGTCGGAACTTGAAGAGGCTGCGGCAAAAGGGAATATGGAGTTTGTGAGAACGCATCACGAGACGCTCTTGAACGAATATGAGCAGGTCTTGAAAGCATTACGAAATATGGTACCGGAAAATGAGACATGCGCGCCTTTAAGTGCCGATGAAAACGAGGTATTAGAGTTTTTTCCTGAAAATGACGAGAATTCCTTGTAAAAGATATATGATTATATTACTATTTTATAGGAAAAGAAAGGAAAAGAGGTAGTAAAGTATTATGTGTCCACAGTATCAAGAAGATGAAGTCGATCGTTATTTTCGAATGCAAGAACAAGGCATTTCCGAAGACGAACCAAAAGAAGAACATACATATGTTGATGAGGAAGACCGGTTGCGCAGACAGCTTGTGCATGATGAGAAGGTGGTTCAATGTGCGGAATACTCGAAGAAGTATATGTCCATTTTTTCTCTGATGGTTATCAACATAGTGCTCGCGGTGGGTTCTTTGGCGATCGCGATCCTCGCGATTGCAAATATTCGGTTTACTATAAAACATTATCAGTTGATCACAAATATCCTATATGGTATTTCCCTGACCACTTTTGTCTTGTACATTTTACAGGGTGTGATCATATTATCATTGGGTAAATTTGTGTACGACTTTAGAACAGCAGGCATGCTGTTGATGCTTCGTGGCGCGCTTGTTGCACTAAGAACGTCTTTTGGCGGTGTTTTTGGTTCGCTGTGTGGAATCGGAGTAGCAGTCACATCCATTCTGTACATTTTGAAGTTTGTAACTGCTTTGAGTTCCAGTTTCGATAATGTGGCAACATATATGGCGATCACTTGGGATAACTTCAAAAAACTATATACATACTTTTATATTGCCTGGGGTATTGCCATGGCGGTAAGTCTGGCTCCGATCTACGGAATGATTGGCCAGTTGTTTCTTGCTATTCTTGAGATCCTGGAGATCGTTCTCATTATTTGGGAAGTCGTTCTTATCTTCCGGTCAGCTTTGGTCATGAAGCAATATTCCCAATCCATATTTGCCGGTTAAAAGGTTTTCAATTCCGGCCGGAAAACAAGTGCATATTGTTTTTTTCTTCAGATGAGAAATCTGTCATTTAGTTTTCCCTGAAAACGGGTATAAATAGAGCGATTAATTGTTCTTGCCGAAAGAGGGAGAGTCTTTATGAAACGACAAATTGCGACCATGCTTGTGCTTTGTATATCCGCTTCCGTTTTGACTGGTTGCAAAGAAAAAGAAGTGACCGGCCCGGAGTCGGAGACGACGTTACACGATAGCGTGCAAACGACGGAAACGTCTGCTGTATTTATATCGGAAACGACTTCTGCGACGAATGAAGAGAATACGGAAACAACGATTGTCGAAACGAAGGAGAGTACCACTGAAGAGACCTCGGAAGAAACGTCGCAGAAACCGGGGGATGAACTGTTTCAGAAGTTTTCCGAAACGGTCGAAAGCAATCCTGGACTTTCAGATTATAAGGACTATGTTTACCTGATGTTCCCTGTAGTCTCGGATGCAGAGGCATTCATTGACGAAGAGTATTTTTACTCGCGTCTTTCGACACTTACGATCAAGCCGGCGCATTTTGAAGATGGAAAGAACGGGGAGTATGACCCGTCAAATGTCATTACGTTCAATGCTGATCTAAAGACAAATTGCCCGGAAAGAATAGAGGGTGTTCTTTTTCATGAACTGATGCATTTTGTGGATTGGAATATCAATGGCCCTTGGGAGACGACGCTGATTTTAGACGACCAACATATCCGTATGTCGGATTTTCAGACGTTATCGACAGAAGAAATGCAAAAAACGGAACTGTGTCCGGAGTCTTGGATCATTACGGAAGGTGGCGCCGAGTATTGGACGTCCAAATTCCTGACGGGTGCACCGGATGCTTATACGGATTGTGTCAGCTTTCTTTCCGGAATGGAGTATATTCTGGGAGAGGACTATATGAAAAAACTGTTCTATAGTTGGGACACCGATGCTTTTTTTGAAGAACTGTTTCTTGAAATCGGATATACTCCGGATCAATTCGTCCAGGCGAGTATTGCACTGAATTGCATTGCCCGTCCTGATGTTTTTGATATGCCTGATGCTACGATATCCGCAGATGATATGCTGATCGAATTATATACGCAACATAAGGGCGAAAACTGGAAAGAAGATGCCAAGTTTTTGGCGATCCTGAAAAACTTGAACGGCATTGGCCTTCAGGGATGGAGACGGTCGAAAAATGCGGATTTCCTGGAAGGAATCGTCTATCAGACATGGGATCAGTTTGAAGAATTGGAGAAGAAATTCACGGAAGGGATCCCTGAAGATCCGAATCTGGTTCACCCGTACCCGACGCTCTTTATGAAAAACGGGAAGCTTTTGTACGGAACATATGGAAGCTTTACCGATACGAAGAGTAAGGAAACATATATGGGCTATATCACATACGAGTGGGATTTTGAAACGGATACCCGATCAAACTATACCATTACGCATGCGGAAAAACTTACGTAAAGCTCAGTATCTCTTTGACGAGCGAAAGGAAAACGGAATCATCGACTGTATTTAAGAAGCGGATGGCATGGTAACTTGTACCATCGGTAAAAATGGCGGTCTGCATACTGTTTTCATCGGGACCGAAAAGTTCGACCGTTACACCGTCATCTGTTTTCAGCGTACGGGATGAGGTAAAGTTTTCAGCCAGCGCATAGATCTCTTCTTTGATCGGGTTGATATTCCACAGGCATTCTTCGCTGTCTGTGCTATAGCTGATCTCTGCAAAGTTGTCATAGGTGACATAGCTTTTCATTGTAGGTGTAAAAGGAAGACAGCAAAGGTCGGAAAGAGTAAGGCCGAGTGAACTGTTGAGTTCCGAAATATCACTGAACGTAAATATTCCACCGGAAACTCCGGTCTGTGACGGATCCGGAGTAATCAAACCACCGGCAATGATGCTCTCGCTGGTTGGAGAAACCGAAGAAGTATTTGTAACGGTTGTTTTATGAGTGTTTCTCCAAGCAAAGAAGATGCCACCACCGATAAGTAGTGCGGTGGCTGCCAGCGCAAGACTTCCGATAAGCGCAGGACGCTTGGCATTACGGACAGGTATAAGGGAAACAGGAGTACGCGCCGATGGACGGGAAGATGTCTTTTCTGTTTGCGCGTGCTGTTGTTCAGCCGTCGGGGAAACGGATTCGTTATTTGTGCGTGCTTTTACGTTTTTCAGCACACGCTCGCGCATCTCCTCAGTAAGTTCAATGTTTTCCATAATGTTTTTGTACTTACTCATCGAAATCGTACTCCTCTCGTAGTATTTCCTTCAGTTTCTTTCTTGCTCTCTTTAAACGCGTCCGTATATTGGCTCCGCTCTCGTTCAGGATCGCTGCGATCTCTTCGGTTTGGTAACCTTCTTCGTAAAACAGGTGAATGACTTCACGATAACTTTCCGGCAATGATCTGACAGCTTCCCAGATATAGGAGAGATCTTCTTTCTTTTCTGCGACGAGTTCCTCATTCAGTTCATCCGTGTCGCGGAGTTTGTTATATTCGATCCTGTTTTTGCTGAGATTAGCCGTCACGCGGAGGATCCACGCTTTTTCGTGTTCGCTGCTTGCGAAAGCAGGAGCCTGGCTGATCAGTTTGATCAGCACGTCCTGCAGGATCTCTTCGCTGTCTTCCATATTATGCACGTAGGAGTAAGCCAGACGCAGGATTCGATTGCCATGCTTGCCCAGGATCCCACGCAGGTACTCGTCCTGGGTGAGATCCTGGGATCTTTCGGAATCACTGTTTTCTGCTGTATGTCGAAGATGAAACGGCATATACTACTCCTGCTTGTCACTTATGCTTTCATTATACACCTATGCCGGAGCGGGTCAGGATTCGGAATCTGCTGCTACGGAAGTCTCGGAAGCTTCCGGACTTCCTTCCGGATATTCCGGGTTGAAAGTCACGTCGTCAGTTGATATCTCAGCTGTTCCGTCAGATTTTTTGGTGATCGTCATCAGCGTGAGTTCGGTGGATGGATCGTCGATGACAGCTTTCACACGGCAAAGAACCAGATACTTGGTACCATCCTTCGTGTTCAAACCAAGATACGCGACCGGTTCATTCTCGCCACCGGCTAAAATCATGCTGGCCAGCGCTTTTTCATAGGCATCCTTGACCTCCTGGTTTTTAGCAAAAGCAACTTCTCCGGAGTTTGCGGTCCAGTCGGCGTTCTGGTTCTGAGGATCGAGAAGCGGATCGATCTTCAGGACAGATGCAGCTCCTTGCAGATCCTCGTATACGTATACGAGATAGTAACCAGGGTTCGCGCCCGGAACTGTGGCTGTGCCTTTACAAAGAATGCAGTAGTTAGTACCTGAGACGATCTGCTTGCCGAGAAGATAAACGGCTTCGAAATCCATACCGGTCAGGGCAGAAGTTGCTTTTTCAAATGCGTCTTTCGCTTGCGGATTCTTCTCGATTTCGATGTTCTCGATGTTTCCGTCCCATCCGCCTACATGACCTAGCATATTCGGTCCCTCCGATCTCTTAATGCTCATCAGCCGGACAAGCTGTCCTTCGTCAGACGGCACCTGGGAGATTGTAGCAAGGGATCCGGCTACATCGTTCTTCGTTGTGTCTTTAGAGTTCTTGCAGCCTGCCATCGCCATGACTGTTGTTAATGTAAGTAAAATTGCAACTGACTTTTTCATTTTTCGTTACCTCGTTTCTTTTCTTTTTGGTGAATCAGCTCTTGGCCTTTTCACCCTATATACAGCCCGGCCGGGAAAATTGTGACACGGAAAATGTTGTTTTTAATGAAAAAATGTCTGATAAACGAATTAATAATCGGTTTTATAGGCTTTAGGCACAATTATATAGTCGTTTTTTTGTTTTTATATTTCTACAGTTGAGACGAATTAAAATGGTATAATTATCTAAAAATGTTGGAAAAAGGAATTTGTATGATCAAAAATATAGTTTTGGACATGGGAAATGTTCTTCTCGACTTTAATCCCGAGTTCGTCTTAAGTCAATTCTGCTCTTCGGAAGAAGAAAAAGAAGTGATCCGCCAAGAGCTTTTTCATGGGCCGGAGTGGAAGATGGGAGATCGTGGTCTCATCAAAGATAAAGACCGTTTTGATTTGGTGAAGGGACGTGTTCCGGAAAAATACCACCAGGCGTTACGGAATTGCGCGGATCACTGGGATATTTGCATGAAGGAACTTCCGGGTGCCAGAGAATTCTGTGAGAAGGTAAAAGCACTTGGTTTTGGGGTATATATCCTTTCGAATGCGAGTGATCTGTTTTATTCATACTTCCCACGATTTATGCCGCTTGACTTTTTTACAGGTGTGTTTGTTTCTGCAGACCATCTTATGCTCAAGCCGGAAGTGGAAATTTTCGAAACATTCCTTAAAGAGTATGGTTTAAAAAGCGAGGAGTGCTTGTTTGTTGATGATCGGCAGGATAATGTCGGGGGGGCAAGACAGGCAGGTATGCAGGCGGTTTGTTTTAAGGGCGACTATGAAGAAGTGATCAGATTGGCACAAGGTGATAGGATAGCGCAATAGCGTGTATCCGAGGAGGGTATGGGAATATGGCAAAGAATTGTCCCGGTTGTGGGGGCATAATGGAGTATGATCCGGGTTTTGACGCATTGGTCTGCAGATCTTGCGGTAATATCATCGACCCGAAAACGCTTCCGGATGCGAGGAGCTTTTATAATGGCGACTACGATGCGGATGGCCCGGAAGATATAGCCGACACACTTTCCGAGTTTGAGGAACTGACAGGCGAAATGTACGATACACATGTGTACACTTGCAGTCAGTGTGGTGGTAAAGTCTTGGTTTCCGGAACCGAGATCAGTACACGGTGTGTGTATTGTGGCTCAACTGCAGTGGTTTTTTCGAGAATTGCGAAGGCAAATCGGCCGGATAAGATCATTCCTTTTTCGATTACAAAGGAAGAAGCAATTACGGCTGTTAAAGAGAACATTCTATCCGGTGCTTTTATGCCGAGAGGGTTTAAGAAGATCGATCCGGATTGTGTTCGTGGAATCTATATTCCATACTTTACTTATGATGGAGCGATAACGGATACGCAGCGCCACGTAGTCGGCGTTTCGAACAAGCAATATATCTTTGACGGAAGCGCCGAATTTAAAGACTTGCTTGTGGAATGCTGCGAGATCCTGGATGACCGTTCGACGGGGTTACTCGAGCCATATAACATGAATGCTGCAGTTGATTTTGATACTTCATATCTAATGGGCTTTTATTCCAATATTCAGGACGTGGAGCCGAAAAAAGCAAAGATGACTGCAGAGCTTAAGGCGCGTACGATCTTTCATTCGCAAATGCGCCGCCTTTCTCCGAAATCTTTTTTGAAGACGGTTTCATCAGCGCCAAAACTGGAACTTCATCGCACAGGATATGTGTTGCTCCCGGCTTGGTTTGTTACGATCAATACCAATACTGCGCCATATACATTTCTTGTCAACGGACAGACGGGAAAGACGACCGGAACCGCTCCGTGGAGCCGTTTCAAAGTGTTCGGAACGATTGCTGCGGCCTCGATAGCTTTTTGTACACTTTTTTTCTATTTGCTTATATCTGTGGTATTACCATATATCAACGATCAGTCGGTCGATGAACTACAGAGAATGACTCAAGATTCCATGTATCTGATCATTCCAACGATACTCTTTATTGCTCCGTTCTTCTTGTTGAGTTACGGCATCAGTAAGATGGTGCGTCTGTATAAAAAAATGATGCGCACAGGTTCCGTAACGACTCAGATATTTGCAAAAAAGAGACAAGGAGGTGTCCGATGATCCGTTCTATACCTATGTTTCTTTTCGATAATGATTGGCACGATAAATGGCAGAAAGACATGAAAGACATTTGGGCAAATGATGTCAGCGATTTTGCCGTAGCGATGACGGTGATGCTGTGTATCCTTGCCGTGTCCATTGTCCTGATCGTTGTTGGGCATATTCTATCCAAGAAAAACGATTTTGGAGATGAAGATTTTGAGGAGATTCGTAAGAATACAGGCGGTAAGGCTGAATATGCCGGCTCCGATCTGGGCGCCGAAATCTCATCCGGAAGCCTGATATGTATGAAGAATTTTCACTATGAAGAAGTGAATAAGGATAGATGAGGATAAGAGCGTAAAGCAATATGTCGAGCAAAGAACAAAGACATCAGTTATATTTAAAGCAGAAGGAACTCCTGGATACTTTTCTGGAGAAACATGCAATAACACGGGCACAGTATGAGAAGAGCCTTCATGATCTTACGGAGAAAATGGGAGAAGAGCCGATCGCCAAGAAGTGATGTATCCGATTCATCGAAAAAAGGATACATCATTCCCGGCAGATATTTATCGGTACATGTTCTGTTGCGTACGATACATCTTTGAATACAGACTGTCTTTATGATCCAGCAGATCGCGGTGGGTGCCGCGTTCTACGATTTTTCCTTCATTAAAGACCAGTATTTTATCGCAGATCTTGCAAGATGCCAGACGATGGGAAATAAAGACGGCAGTCTTACTTTGTACCATCGAGTGAAACTGTTCATAGATATCTTTCTCGGCAATCGGATCCAGAGCTGCAGTCGGTTCGTCCAGAATCAGGACAGGCGCATCTTTATACAGCGCTCTGGCCATGGCGATCTTCTGCTGTTCGCCGCCGGAAGGCTCAAACCCGCTTTGGTCATAGTAACGGAAGACCGGAGTGAGAAGACCTTGGGACAGAGAATCGACTTTGTCCTTTAGGCCGACTCGTTTAAGTAACGGAGTAAGCTCTTCATCGCTGATTCTTTCGGGACTGTTGCAGATCAGGTTTTCCTTGATCGAGAAGTTTAAAAGACAGAAATCCTGGAATACAACAGAGAGAATCTTCATGTATTGTGAGTACTCATACTCCAGAATGTTTACGCCGTTTAACAGTATCTCGCCTTCAGTACACTCATAGAGACGGCACAAAAGCTTGATGAAAGTGCTTTTGCCGGCGCCGTTTAGACCGACGACAGACCAGTGTTCGCCACTTTGTAATACAGCGTTGATGTTTTTCAGCGCGTACTCTTTGCTGCCGGGATACCTGAAGGATACATTACGGAATTCGATCACAAAATCAGAGGAAAGGTTCGTATCTTTGTCGCCTTTCTCGACATAGGTGTCTCCTTCAACATATTCAATGTATTTTTCGGAGTAGCCGCAGAATTTCTTCAGTGCGAGGAGCTGCTTCATGATGGTGTTCAGTGCGGTCACGATTACGGTCACGGCCGTGGAGAGCATGGTGAAGTCACCGATGCTTATGCGATGGCCGATCACCATCAGGGCGAAGATCATATAGGTGCAAGCGGCAGTCAGCGCCAGATTGATCTTTGAGCCGATGATGTATTTTTGGGATTTGGCTGCATGGATACGGTTGATCCTGGACTGTTCATCGTTGAATTGGTCGACCCGGTCAAGCATCATCTCCTTGGCATCAAAAAGGCGGATATCCTTGCCGTAACGGATGTCGGAAAGACCATGGACGAGAAAATAGTATGCACGGTCCGTGATGGCCAGCCGCTGGATCTGTTCCATCTTCAAACGATTGAGTCTGCTCTCGAAAAATGCATTGATCGAG
Organism: Clostridiales bacterium; assembly: GCA_017513085.1. GTDB lineage: Bacteria > Bacillota > Clostridia > Saccharofermentanales > Saccharofermentanaceae > Scatonaster. The sequence goes on from JAFWDK010000010.1 coordinate 64,035, forward strand.
ACATTCACGACTACCAGAACAAGTGGGGTCCAAGTGTATTGCAGGACGGTTATGGCAGAAAGAAGCATCACGACAAGGTTGCCGGTCAGAAGCGCTAGCGCAGTGAAAAGCCCTTTGACGCCGCCGGAATAGCCGGCATCGATTCCGGTACGGGCATCCGCCAATCTATCCAGTGTCTTTTTATTTTCCGTGGTCTCATAACGGAGTTCCATGCTTTTTTTGCCGACGCCTGCTTCCAGATGACGGTTCAAGCCCTCGTAGTAGACTTTTTCAAGCTGTATCCCGATGAAGCAGATCACCGTGTTGAGAATAAAATCCGAGATGACCATGACAGAACCGATCTTTATGATCAGATTGATATCCGCATTCCCGGTGATCTCATCGATCATCATTTTGGGGCCGAACATCTTAATGAAAGGCAGGAAGATCATAGCCAGGATCGAAATGGCATACAGCCAATAAAACCCTTTTTTAAAGCGTTTCATTGCTTTGGCAAAATACAGGATCGTGTTGGTTTTCTTTTTCGAAGATGTGTTACTCATTTTCTACACTTTCCTTTCTGTACAGTTCAGCTTGTGTTTCGTAGAGCGCATAATATTTTCCTTTCTTCTGTATCAGTTCTTCATGTGAGCCGTACTCTACAAGATGAGAATCTTCAAACATGGCGACTTTCTGGCAGAAACGGGTAGAGGAGAGCCTGTGGGAAATAAATATACCGGTCTTATCGCCGATCCATTCATTGAAGTGGGAATAGAGTCGTTCTTCGGCAAGGGGATCAAGGGCGGAAGTCGGCTCGTCCAGGATGATAACCGGCGCGTCTTTATAAAGCGCTCGTGCCAACGCCAGTTTCTGCTTTTCACCACCGGAAAAATCGACGCCTTCTTCTTCCAGAACTTTGAGGACCTGTGTTTTCTCACGGCTGTCCAGGCTTTCGATCTTCGCCCAAAGACCGCATTTTTTTAAACATGTGCGGACTCTTTCAGGATCGGTCTCTTCTGCGATCTTCATGGAGACGTTTTCTTCTACACTGAACGGGTATTCCTCCACATTCTGAAATACCGCCGAGAAATAACGGAAAAGGTCTTCGCGTTCCATGAGACGGGTGTCTTTTCCGTTTAATGTAATGGAGCCCTCCGATGGCTTGTAAAAACCTGCAAGCAGTTTGATGAAAGTGGTTTTGCCGGCACCATTCAAGCCGACGATCGCCAATCTCTGCCCGTAGGGGATGGAAAGCGAGACGTGTTCGAGAGCATTCCTGGTCTGCCCTTCGTAACAGAAGGTAACATCGTGAAATACGAATTCCGGCTTTTCTTCCATCCGGGGAAGATCGGTGTTCGTCGTTTCTTCGATCTTGTACGTGTCGATAAAAGCACGGAAATCTTTTACTTCGAGTGATTGCTTCTTGATCTCCGTATACTCCGCGATAAAGCCGTTTACGGCGGTGATGAAAATGTGGACTGAGGCAATGTAAAGTGTGAACTCAGCAACGGTCAGGTTGTTTCGGGAGAGCTGGTAGATCAGAAAAACGTATAAACTTACTTCTTCCAGGAGGGAGAGTGGCATCAGGATCGCCTGGCTCTTGAACCAGAGATTTCGTGAGACCTTATACTTCTTCGCGATATCTTCGTTGATGCCAAGGTATTTTCTATAGATCCAGTCTTTCATGTCATAGACACGGATCTCTTTGGCGGAAGTGAAATGGTTAGTCAGATAACCCATGTTGAAGTGCTTCCGCCAATACGGACCGAGCGCATCCCAGACCAGAGCTTTGTCCTTCCTTTTCGTCTTGTCGACCACGATGAAAGAAAGGATCAGAAGGACCAGAAGGATCACGATCAGGAGAGGATGGAGACCGGAGATCAGGATTCCTGCCATCACGATCTGAAGGGCAAGGGTCCCGCACTTGATGCTTGAATCCATCATGCCTTCGATGCTCTGGGTCTTCACATTCATGACATTCCGGATCCGTTCATGCTCGTCGAGCACCTTCGGGTTCTCCAGATTGGCATATTCCATGGAAGTCATGGTTTCCGTAAGTTCGCGCTTGAAACGGATCAGGGCATGTTTCATCTTATAAGGGGCGTTATTCTCCACATATCCTACTGCCAGGTAAGCAACAAGCATTACGACGGCATTGATCCCGATCAGCGTCAGCGTCCTGGACACAGGTTCTCCTTCGGTAAGTGAGTCAATGATCAGTTTGACAGTGACGGGGACCACAAACAGTGATACCGTCTCGGCGACGATGCCGAGAAGACGTAAGGGGATCAATCGGTTGCCCCAATTCTTCATTCCGCGCAGCACATAGGCAAGGTTGTTCCAGAATCCGTATTTCGTTTTCATAAGCCCTCCTCGGTCTTTTGATGCTTACACGATAAGGGGTGCCCCAAGGGGAGAGTCAATAGTGAAAACGGATTTTTTTAATTCATTTTGGAAAAAGCACTTGTCTTAATTTCTACAGTGCCAGAAGTAAGAATCGGTCGTGATCTGATTTTTGCTTTCCTCAAGCTTGGAAGCTAGGCTCTTCTTGATTTTTTCTTCATATCGCTCGAAGAATTTCTCCTGTCCTTCGTAAAGTGTCGTCATCTTATCAAAAAGCATATCTTCATTCTCATAGTAAAAATGGCTCTGCAGTTTGACGATCGATATATTGGAGAAATACTTACTGATTTGTTTCTCGAAAGATTCGTTTTTACTCCGGATCTCCGATATACTATCTAGAATGAAGGATGCATTCAGCCCCGCATCGTTGAGAATATCACGGAAATAGATGTTCCAGGAAGAATCGTGCGGTCCGTTGATGGAGAATACGCCGCCTTTTTTTAGAACTTGTGCGATTCTGTTCAGAAATGCTTCCGGGTCTTTCAGTTCTCTATAGATGTAGTGGGCAAGTATCATGGAATAGGGAGCATCATTCGTTATCCCTATCCAAGTTGATGGATCCTCAAGATCAGAGAAGCGAAGGTGGAATTTGATTCGTTCCGGAAGAGGTTCTTTCTCCAAATATTGTTCGAAGTCATCCGCCCAGCTTCCGTGGACATCATAAGCGAAAACTTCCGTGCCTTCCGGAAACCTGTCCCGGTTATTCCGCCAAAGTTTTCCGAATCCACAGCCAAGATCGAGGACTTTGGCATCCGGATTCCATTCGTGTGCGAGGAAAATCGTCTCGTACCAGTCTTCTCCGGGAACGGTGTGCAACTGGGCAAACCAGTGACTCCGGTCCAGTTCCTGATCCAGAGAGACGCTTTTTACAATGCCGGAAACATCGTCCCAGTTGAGATCATCTTCTTTTCGGGTTAACGTGCGCCGGATCGTATCAATGACCATTTCGATGCTGTATCTTTTTTCTTCCATGGCACGTAACTGAAGTGTCAAAGCGGCGCGGATATCTTCGGCTTTGCCGTTGGCCAGGCTGTCACGGATGTCTTCCAGAGAGAATCCGATTTTTTTAAGTGCTACGATCTTGTTAAGCATAGCCAGGGATTCCTCATCGTAGAGACGGTAGTTTCCTTCGGAGTAGCCGGCTGGCCGGAGAAGTCCTTTTTCATCGTAAAGACGGATGGCCTTCTGCGAAACGCCGGCTTTCTTTGCGATTTCACCGGATGTCATTTTCTTTTCCATATTTATGGCCCTCCCGAAGCATCGATGAATCTATTATAACGGATTAAGGAATGTTAGCACAGTGCGGCCATGCTTCCGGCAATCTATGGGAAGAATATCTTCCTTGGAATCGCAGTGTGTATTCTTGGCGTAGGACATATCGGTATACATCTGATCTATAAAAAAGAAGCGGAAAACGTTATTTCCTGAGCCGTTGGAATGATATAATGATTCATGTTCATTTCGAAGAAGTATATCTTCAGAAATGTCCGGTAAGGAGATAAGAAATAGCATGATATATGAGAAGAATTCCTATGTCACTGGGAGTATGTGTGACAGTAAACTAAAACTTTCTATCCTGGCTGCTGATGAGATCGTGGAGAATGCCGTGACGGAAACTATGGGCGATCTGGGCATTGACGGCATCGTGGCCATGGAGAAGTATAAGGCCATGTGGCTGATCGCCAAAAACAGCATCCGCTTTTTCCGTCGTCCGGTATGGCGGGAAGAGTTTACGGTGCGTTGTTTTATTTCTAAATTTTCTGCAGTAAAACTCATGTTGGATACGATCGTGGAAGGAAAAGACGGGGAGAGATTGGTTCATGCCCGTACAGAACTGGCTGCCATCGATCTGGAAAGCCAGCGGATCCGCAAAGCCGAGACTGTAGGTTTTACTCCGGATATGGCGCATCCGGCCGAAGAAGGCGGACCGGAGTTTACACGTTTCCCGAAAACCGGCACAGAGCCTTTGGAGACGATCACGGTCCGCTCCACCAGCATGGACTATTGCTACCACACCAACAATATCGAGTATGTGCGCTTTATGCTGAATACCTACGATATCAGTTTTCTGAAATCGCATGATCCGGTATCTCTGGAGATCCACTATGGCAGCCAGTCTTTTGCCGGAGAAAACTTAACGATCGAGAAGCTGCATGCCGAAGACGGCGATCTTTTCAAGATCATCCGCGATGAGACGGAGATCACTTCCTGTAAGATCTCCTGGCATAAGGAAGCATGATCTGTCGACAGAACATTTATACCTACGGGAGCTGTTTTTCTGCTCACTGATAATGCTATACTGGATTTGGATCGGGAAAGTCCGGTCTGAATCTGTTTAGAATACGATGCCACTATGAATGAACATCAGAAGAAGAATTTAAATCGTTTTGAAGAACTGGCTGCGCGGGCCAGGAGTTCCGGCATATACACTTTCTCAACTTTCCATTCGCGCGAGACGGCAAGTCTTGCCTATGAAGTGGCATCGGAGAAAGAGGTCATGCTCTGGGGAGGAACGGATAACTGTGAACGTGTCGTGGCGCGTTTTGGCGATCCGGATGAAATCGGGTATAGCGAGGATTTTCCTATCTGCATTCTCTGTGTAAAGCCGAAACAGGCGAAGTATGCGGATTCTCTGACTCATCGGGATTTCCTCGGGGCAATACTGAATCTCGGGATCGAACGGGACATGCTCGGAGATATCCTGGTGCATGAGAACTCAGCTTATTTCTTCGTGATAGATAAAGTATCAGATGTGATCCGTTCTGATCTTGATCGGGTGAAACATACGGCTGTAAGCTGCAGTGTGGTTGCGTCGGTGCCGGAAGACTGCCTGCCGAAACTGTCGGAGGAGCACATCACTGTTTTTTCGCCAAGGCTGGATGCGATCTTGGCGAAGGTGTATCACCTTTCGAGGGAAGATGCGAAAACCATGTTCGACGATGAGAAAGTTACGCTGAATGGGAGGCTCTGCAGAAATCCCGAGACCCTGCTGAAAGAGAATACTACTGTATCTGTGAGGGGATATGGTAAGATGGAATATCATGGTGAAGAATACACCACGAAGAAGGGAAAAACAGGACTGACGATCTGGCGGTATATATAAAACACTTACCGGCTCTTTCCTGGTGTGAAGAGTTTGTCGGAGATTGGGGTGAAGATATGGAATTGTGGGATCTTTATGACAGTGAAGAGAAAATGACCGGGGAGGTATTTGAGCGTACGCACAATAGCTCTTTGAATATTCCTAATGGACGGTACCATCTGGTTTGCGATATTTTGGTGAAACATACGGATGGAACATATCTGCTCTGCAGGCGGGATTTAAATAAAGATTCGTACCCCGGTTTTTGGGAAGCCAGCGCCGGCGGAGCTGCCCAACTAGGCGAAGACCCGCTGGCCTGCGCTGAAAGAGAGCTTTTTGAGGAGACCGGACTTCATGCCGAAAGGTTTGAACTTCTGAATAAGAGTTTCAATGAAAGAAGTCATAGTATAGTTTATAGCTATATAACTGAAGTTTCCTGCCCGAAGGATGCAATCGTGCTTCAAAAAGGGGAGACGATCGATTATAAGTGGGTGGATGCAAAAGGACTGATCGAGAACTCGGAATCAGATCTGGCTGTAAGCACCAAGGTGGCGCGCTATCAGGCTTTTTATGATCAGTTGCGTCAACAAATAGCCTATCAGTAAGTTCAAGAAGGTAGTAGGATCAGGAATGAGACGTTTGTTTGAAATCGATCTTAAGGATTATGAAGGCTGTACTAAGGTTTTCCGGCGGCCTTCGGTCCGTGCGGTCATCTTTAGAGGAAATAGAATCGCCATGGTTTATGCTACCAATGAGAAATACTATAAGTTTCCCGGAGGCGGCATGCATGATGACGAAGATAAGAAGGAGACCCTTCTTCGTGAGGTGAAAGAAGAGGTCGGTCTGGACGTTATTCCGGAAAGTATAGAAGAATTCGGAAGCGTTCTTCGAAGACAAAGAAGTGACCGGGATCCGGATACGGTCTTCGAGCAGGAGAATTTCTATTTCACATGCCAGACTCAGGCATTACAGGGACAGCAACATCTTGATGATTATGAAGCAGAGGCCGGCTTCGAGCTTCGCTTGGTGGATATCGATGAAGCCATCCGGGTCAACAAAGAGTACCGGAGTGAGTGCTTTTTCAACGAGATCATGATCGATCGGGAAAGACGTGTGCTGGAAATGATCAAATCGGAACGGTACGATGTGGTAGCTCTGGGTGAATTACTGATCGATTTTACGGAGTCGGGAAAAAGTGCGGATGGAATGAAGCTTTTTGAGCAGAATCCGGGCGGAGCGCCGGCCAATCTTCTGACTGTTGTGAGCCATTTCGGATATAAGACAGCATTTATTGGGAAAGTCGGCGAGGATATGCACGGTCGGTTTCTGATTGAAACGCTGGAAAAAGAGGGAATCGATACCCGATCGGTGATCAGGGATCCGGAACAGTTTACTACACTTGCTTTTGTCGGACTCGATAAAAACGGGGAGAGGACTTTCTCGTTTGCCAGAAAGCCTGGCGCGGATACGATGCTCCGAAACGAAGAACTCGATCGGAAACGAATTTCCAATTGTAAGGTGTTCCACTTCGGTTCTCTTTCATTGACCGATGAACCGGCCAGGAGCGCGACGTGGGAAGCGGTGAGGATCGCCAAAGGCTGTGGAGCAACGGTTTCTTATGATCCGAATTACCGTGCCTCTTTGTGGCCGGATGAAGAAACTGCGACCGAAGTGATGCGTTCGGCGGTCCCTCGTGCTGATGTGCTGAAAGTATCGGAGGAAGAGAGTACCCTTCTTACAGGTTGTGCGGATCTTGAGGCGGCGGCAGACCGCTTATTGGCTATGGGACCGAAATTTCTAGCCATCACTCTCGGAAGCGAGGGTGTCCTGATCGCAAGAAAAGACAGAAAAGAGCGCGTGGAAGCGTTCCGGGTAAAAAGTGTCGACACGACCGGAGCGGGGGATTCTTTCTGGGGCGGGTTCATAAGCCGGTGGCTGTCTAATGGTGCAGATATAGAAGAGATGAAATGGGGAGAACTGGTAAGATGTGCACGGACAGGTAATGCGGTTGCCGCTTTGTGCGTACAGAAACGGGGCGGGATCCCTTCTGTTCCTTCCAAGGAAGAAGTGGAGAAACTACTGAGCGATACGTGATTCTATTGCGAGGTATATACGGAAGAATGAAGAAAGGACGAGGAACAATTATGAGACTGGCTGCATTTCAATTTGCCGTATGTGGCTGCCTGGCGCAGAACATTGAAGTGATCAAGAACGCTATAGAACAGGCTTCTAAGAATAATGTGGATCTGCTTGTGTTTCCTGAATGCGCATTGACGGGCTATCCTCCTCGCGATATGGAAAAGTCCGAAGATATAGATGTGAGTGCGGTCAAGGCCGCAATAGAAGATCTCCGGACTATGGCTGATGACTTGGGCATTCATGTTATTCTTGGTACGATCGACCAAACGCAGACGGAATACTATAACCGCGCATATCTGCTTTCGCCTCATGAACCTATACGCTGGTATGATAAGCGGGCTCTGTATGGATGGGATGAAGATAACTTTACAGCCGGAAGCGAAAAAGGCGTATATGAAATAGATGGAATCAAGATCGGAATAAGGATCTGCTTCGAAGTGCGTTTCCCGGAGTATTTCAGAGAATTGTATGTGGATGACACAGATCTGGACATCGTGCTGTTTTATGATGTAGCGGACAACGAGGATGAGAACCGGTACCAGATGATCCGAGGGCATCTTATTACACGAGCTGTCGAAAATGTCACGCCGGTATTATCTGTAAATACGATACATCCATACCAGACGGCACCGACCTGTTTCATGAATGCATCCGGAGCCGTTTGTCAGGAACTTCCCAAGAACAGCGAGGGGATGCTGATATACGATTTCGAGAAACAGGAATTAAACTTTGGTGAGCTCGGTCGTAAACGGTATTCCGATCTGTTATTGAACCGGAAGGCGTAAGGAGAGTCAATATGGAAAAGTTTTATTTCGAGGTGCCGGGCATCGGCAGGAAGCAGGATGCCATCGAGTTCATTCAGGAGTTTTATGCGCATCAGTCGGACATCAACGGAACCGGCGCGCTGGACAGTTATGTTGATGACTACGAGGGCTGGCTGGAGAAACTGGAGAGGGATTACGTGCAGGTGCCGAGCGAGGAGCGGGTGCCGGCTCGGACATACTTTCTGGTTCGTGAGTCAGACAAGCGCATCGTGGGCATGATCAACATCCGTCTGGCATTGAATGAGCGGCTTCGTAAGTACGGCGGCCACATCGGCTACTGCATCCGCCCGACGGAGCGCGGCAAGGGGTACAACAACATGAACCTCTACCTGGGCCTGAAGGTCTGTGCGGCGCACGGCATCGAAACGGTGTTTATGGATGCGGACCTTGATAATCCGGCGTCGTGGAAGACGATGGAGGCATTTGGCGGCGTACGCATCCGCGAGTATTTCGACGATGTGGATGCGCACTGCATGGTGGTCGACTACAATATTGATGTTCGAAAAGCACTGGCCGGTCACCCGGAGTACGAGGATTTGACCATATCTCAGGAATAAGGCGAAGGAGTCTGCGATGATAAAAGCACTGTTTGTCGATTTTTACGGGACGCTCGTTCATGAAGACGGGGAGATCATAAAGGAGATCACCAACATCATTCATGACACAGGAAACGGGGCGGCGCCTTCCGAGATCGATTCTTTCTGGTGGAAGGACTTTCAGAACATGTTCGTTTCTTCCTTTGGCGACAGCTTCGAGCTGCAGCGCGATATCGAGCGAAAAGCACTTGCCCACACGACCGGGAAATTCGAATCTGCGGCAGATGCTTCCGCCTTATGCGACCGACTGTTTTCCCAGTGGAGCCGGCCGGAGATTTTTGAAGATACGAAAGAGTTTTTCGATAGATCCCCGCTCCCGATCTATATTGTTTCCAATATTGATAACATTGATATCCGTAGTGCCATCGAGTATCACGGACTAAAGCCGGCCGGTGTTTTTACATCGGAAGATGCCAGGTCTTATAAACCGCGAAAAGAACTGTTCGAGCTGGCGCTTTCCAAGACCGGACTTGATCCGGAGGAAGTGATCCATATCGGAGATTCGGTAAGCAGCGATGTTAAAGGGGCGTCGGCACTGGGGATCAGGACTTTGTGGCTGAACCGCTTCGGTAAGGAGGTCCCTTCCGGGGTGACCTCGATTTCCACTCTTCTGGAGGTATTTATGAATTTGGATATTACTATTCGAAAAGCAACGCTGGATGATCTTCCGGCGCTTCGGGATCTTTATCTGGCGCTGGAGGAAGACGGCGTCCGGTACCAGCCGGAACACTTTGTGATCGGAGAGAGAACAGACGAATTCTTCCAGTCGATCTTTGACAGTGATACCCAGGATATCCTGGTAGCAGATATCGGCGGCGAAGCAGTCGGATTTGTGCATGTGATGATCCTTCAGCAGAAAAAAGTCTCCTGCCTGAAGCCGCAGAGCGTGGTCTATATGCAGGACCTTTGCGTCCGCGAGGATCTTCGTAGCAAAGGCATCGGCACCATCTTAGTCAAAGAGGCGAAGAAGTACGGAAAAGAGAAAGGCGTGGATTTTATCCGCACGCAGGTATTCCCCGGAAATGTGGATGGCATGCGCTTTTATGAGAGAAACGGCTTCTGCGAGATGATGAAGACCATCGAGTGCCAGTCGCTGGACTAAACGCTTAGCGGTGCTGGACCCCCTAGTAATCTTTACTAACTCCCTATCAAGACTGAACTCCCCCCCTTAGTGATTAAAGTTTGAATGTAATCAGCAAAATCTTTTGTTGACAAAAACTAATGATCGTTAGTATAATCTCTAACGAATGAAAGCAAATGTGAGGTCGATGAGAATGAGCAGAAAAGAAGAGATCATCTACGCGACGCTGGAACTTGCCTCTGCAAACGGCATGAAAGGTGTGTCTATGTCGCAGATCGCAGAGAAGGTGGGGATCAAGGCACCATCAATTTATAACCACTTCAAGTCGAAGGACGAGATCATCCAGGAGATGTACCGTTTTCTTCGCGAGCAGGCGCTGAAAAACAGCAGGACGGCTCCTCTGGATTATGCCGCGATGTTTGAGAAGAAGAGCCTTCAGGAGATCCTTATGGGTTCTCTTTCTGCTTATATGGGGATCGTGTCTGATAAAGATATGCTCCGGTTCTTCAAGGTCCTTTATTCCGAACGATCCACAAATCCGGTCGCCGCGAAGATCATGGTGGAAGAGACGGAACGGATGCTTTCCCAGTCCAGGGATCTATTCTACGCCTTGGCCGTGCACGGAAAAATCCGAAACGAGAATGTGGATATGGCCTCGATGACATATTCGCTCACCATGCACTCACTGATCGATTACCGGATGGATCAGATCACATCCGGAGAAGAAAAAAGATTTGGCGACGGGAAAAGCACTGTCCCCAAGAATATCACGGAGTTTGTGAAATGGTTTAGCTTTCAGCTGGCAGTACCGGAAAAAAGATAAAAGAAAGAGATGAAAAACACATGCAAAATGAAATGACGATGAATGTAGATACGAATGCAAAAAAGAAACTGATCAACTGGATCGGGCTCCTGGGTATAGTGGCATTTCTGTCCTATCTGGCGGCATTGATCTTTTCGCCACTGGATTTCCCAGGTTATAACTGGATGGAACAGGCAGCCAGTGACCTGTCTGCGGATTCCGCGCCATCTCGGCATCTCTGGGAGCAGCTGTCTGCATTTTATGATGCCGGAAGTGTCGTATGTGCCACCTGTATCGCGATCTATGTGTCGGAGAAGAAGATCTCCACGAAACTGTTCCGCCTTGGCATTTACCTTTTTACGATCATGAACTGGGTCTCGAAGGTGGGATACCAGATGTTTGCCCTTTCCGATTCGGGAAAGGATATTGCCGGATTTCAGGAAACGATGCATATGGTAGTCACAGCGATTGTTGTGGTTCTCTCTATCGTATCTTTGATCATGCTGATCGTATCGGGATGCCGGCATAAGGAAGTCCGAGGCCCCGGGATCTGGGCGGCGATCGCACTTGCCATGATGTTCATGGGTCCCATCGGGATGGGTGCTTTTCCCGCTAAATACTTCGGCATATTCGAAAGATTCAGTACTGTTGCGGCAGTCGGATATAATGCCGTACTGGGTGTATATCTGTTTCAAGGTTTCCGAATCTCTCAGAAATCTGAAGATTAACGGAGAGAACACGGATCCTTTTATACTACGAAGCTGTTTCTCGAAAATGAGATGAGATGATATACTCAACTTAGTTCGGATGGAGAACTGTCCGGACTAAGTTTTTTATTTCGACATATCGTTTGGCATTCGCAAGGGGAACGTAGATGGATAAACACTTATTTTTTGAAAACGCCTACTTCGTGATCGGTACTTCCTATGCCGGGAAGTCCACGATGGTAAAAGAACTTGCAAAGAAACATAACGGGATCGCCTGTGAGGAGAACTATCACGATAACTATCCGGAGAAACTGGATAAAGAAGAGTTTCCTTGTCTGACGTATACGCGTGATCTGGTGGACTGGCATGATTTTATCCGCCGTTCTCCGCAGGAATATAAGGACTGGATCGACGGCGCCAAGAGAGAAAGCGGAATACTCGAACTTCGAATGCTGCCGGAGATCTGCAGTAAAGGAAAGCCTGTGTTTGTGGATACGAATATCAGCCTGGATGACCTTCGTGTGATCACACCGAAGAACCATGTCGTCGTCCTTCTTTCGGATCCGCAGATCTCGATCCACCGCTTCTTCGACCGTCCGGACCCGGAGAAGCAGTTCTTGTATAAGCTGATGCTGGAAGAGCCGGATCCGGAGGCGGCACTGGCCAATTATCGAAAAGGCCTGGAACTGATCTGTTCACAGGAAGCCTATGATACACTTCTGAACTCCGGATTTGCCGTTATTCATCGTGATGAGAACAGAACGATCGAACAGACCGCCGCGCTCATAGACGAGATTTTCGGGTTATAATGTGATCATTACATAGGAAGGAAGATCATGATGAAGTCGGATTTCTTTTCAGGATTAGCGGAGAATAATAGAGAGCTGCTTCTGAAGGTCCCGATGAGTGATATTCATAATCACTCTACGAAGGGATGCAGACGCAGCTGGCTGGCGGAACAATTAAATATGGTTCTGCCGGAGCCTCCTGAAAAGTTCGATGGCCTTTCCGGTATGCAGGAATGGTTCACGAGAGAGATCAAGCCATACTGCACCGGCAAAGAAGGCATCATACTCCGGTGGGAAGGTGCTTTTGCCGAGGCGAAAAGAAACAACATCGTACGGCTTGCGATGAACTTCGGCGTGACGGAGATCGATCTGGTCGGCGGAATGGAGCCGTTTCGGAAAATGATCGACGGATTTCATCAGAAGCATTGTCCGGACACGGTATTCGAGCCGGAGATCACCTATATCTTGCTATGTAATGTGGAAGCAGAGACCGAAAGGATGGATCAGTTCGTTTCAGACGGATACTTCCGATCCATCGATGTCTGCGGCGGAGAAAACCTGCGGCCAATCGAAGATTTCCTGCCGCTCTATCGGAAAGCGGAGCAATATCATCTGGTCAAGAAGATGCATGTCGGAGAAAGCGGGCCGGCGGAAGATATCCGTAAAGCCGTGGAAATCCTGGGCCTGGATGAGGTCCACCACGGGATCCGCGCGGCCGATTCGAAAGACGTGATGCGCTTCCTAGCCGAGAACAAGATTCAGCTGAATGTGTGCCCGAGCAGTAACGTGATGCTGGGATATGCACGTAGTTTCAAAGACCATCCAATCAAGGTGCTCTTCGAAAGCGGGGTCAAGGTGACGATCAACACAGACGATCTACTGATCTTTGACAGCTCGATCGAAAACGAATACCTGCTTTTATACCGCGCGTGTGTACTTAGTGCAGAACAATTAAATGAGATACGATTGCTGGGCAACAGACCACGATCGAGAAGTATCTGAAGAAGTCGAAGCATTATACTTAGAAGACTTTGACAGATCCCCGAAGAATCACTACGATGAGAAGAGAATGTGTAAAGGAGATCTACATGCTGACCAAAGAAGATATCTTCCGTTTTCTTCAAGAGGCGGGAATCAAACACGATGATAAGGTAACGATCCACTGTTCGCTCCGTTCGATTGGAAAAATCGAGAATGGGGCAGATGGATTGATCGATGCTTTCTGCGAATACATGAAAAACGGTCTCTTTATTGTACCGACGCACACATGGAATAAGGTGTGGAGAGAGACTCCCTATTACGATGTCAGATCAACGGTTCCGGATATCGGGACACTTGCCGAGGTCGCTGCTTTTCGAAAAGATGGCGTACGGTCTCTGCATCCGACCCACTCTGTGACGGTCTTCGGAAAAGGCGCGGAAGAGTTTGTAAAGGGAGAGGAGAAGTGTGGATCTCCGGCGCCTGTCGGAAGCTGTATCAGCCGCCTCTACGAAGAAGGCGGAAAAGTCCTTCTGGTCGGTGTCGGCCATGAGAGAAACACGTATCTTCACTCGGTGGATGAACGCCTGAAGATCCCGGACCGTCTGAATCCGAATCCTTTCGAGATCACGATCATCGACCACCAGGGGCGCGAACTGAAATCGCCTCCGTTTCACTCGCACTACACGGCGGCCGCTGACCGCTGCGTCTCCGAATATTATCCGAACTATAAAGAAGCTTTTGAGTACAAAGGGGCGGTGACGTATAGTAAACTCGGCAACGCGCTGGTATATGTTTGCGACTGTAGGAAAATGACGGACACCCTTAAAACGATGTGGGAACGCACAGATCGGGATCTATGCATCTCGGCAGATCCGATCCCGAGGGAACTTTATGAATGATGGCAGGGAGTTCACTATGGAAATTACGTATAGAAAACTCACAGAGAATGAACTGGGCGAGATCATTAGAATGAGGATCGACCAGCTGACGGAGGAATATACTGAAGTAGGCAGGACCGTGCCGGAGGGTGTGGATCTGGAGGAATCCCTGATGGATTTCTATAAGAGGAACCTGGCGGCCGGCACGTATGTCTCGTGGCTTGCCTTTGACGGCGATAAGATCGTCGGGACAAGCGGGATGTCCTTCGCGGAGAAGCCGCCCTATTTTACCTGTCCGACCGGAAGACTGGGGATTCTGTCGAGTATGTACACGGATCCGGACTACAGAAGGATGGGAATAGCTTCCGAACTTCTTAAAAGAGTTGTCCAGGAAGCCAAGGACTATGGCTGCGGGACGATCTACATCACGGCATCGGATGTGGGCGTGAAACTTTATGAGGCGAACGGCTTCAAGCATAACGGGAATTTTCTGCAGTATAATTTTGTGTGACAGGTGGTACAGTAATATGCTTATACATACAGGAACCCGGACAATTGAGACGGAACGGCTGATCCTTCGCCGCTTCGAGTATTCGGATATTGATTCCATGATCCGTAACTGGATCGCGGATGAGAAGACGCAGTGGGATTATGGCGAGCCGTGTTATACGACCCCTGAAGCCGTCCGTGAACTTCTGGATACGAAGTATATTGTCTCTTACGCCAGAGAAGACTATTACCGTTGGGCTGTGATCGAGAAAGAATCAGGCGAATGCATCGGGCAGATCGCCTATTTTACAGTAGATACTAAGAATCAACATGGTGAGATCGAGTACGTGATCGGACCGTCGTTTCAGGGGCGTGGGTATGCCACCGAGATGACCAAAGCCGTCATCGCATTCGGGTTTGAAAAGATCAACTTCCACCGGATCGAGATCGACTGCCGGACAGAAAACGAAGCCTCCCGAAAAGTGATCGAGAAGTGCGGCCTGACATATGAAGGTGTCTTCCGAGATTTCTTCTGGAGATCTGATCACTACGAAGGACGAAGAGTATTCTCTATTTTGAAAGAGGAGTGGAAAGGCCAATGACAGAAAAAGAAAAGGCACAGGCCGGGTACTTATATAACGCCAACTATGATGAAGAGATATTGAAAGATATCTACGCATGCAATGATCTGTGCTATGAGTTTAATCAGATCAGACCATCTGACCGAGAAGCGCAGGCGAAGCTTTTAGCGAAGATTTTCGGTACTATGGGGAAAAATGTATATGTAAATGCTCCGTTCTGGTGTGATTACGGATACAACACGACGGTCGGCGATTATTTCTTTGCCAATCGTAATTGTCAGATCTTAGATGGCGGTAAGGTCACATTCGGGGACCATGTTTTTATCGCACCTAATTGTACTTTTACGACGGCCGAACATGCCTTGGATGCACAGCAGAGAAATGCGGGCCTTGAGGTTGCGCTACCTATCTCTATCGGGAATAATGTCTGGATCGGCGCAGGTGTTACTGTTCTCGGAGGCGTGACGATCGGAGATAATACGGTGATTGGGGCCGGAAGTGTAGTGACGAAAGATATTCCTTCAAATGTTGTCGCGGTAGGTGTTCCGTGCCGGGTCCAAAGAGAAATTACAGAGGAAGATAAGAAAAGGTATCCGATCTTCGAGGAATAAGGGAAAAACGTATTCAAAGATCAATAAGGCGATTGAAAGCAGTCCGAAGAATCTTCGGCTGCTTTTCTGTTATAATCGTTAGAGGAAACTTATTACTAGGGTGAGAGGATTATCAGTACCGATGAGCAACGGATGGGTCAAAACGTTGAAGACCTTGAATTTTATAGGCGGGAAGGCGTGTTCAGAAGAGGAGATCAAGCGTCATCGGAAACTTGCTGAGTGGGCAGGCCGGATGGCGACGCCGAAAGGGAATGTGAAACGAAGAAGTTTCCGGATAGAAAGTGTTTCTTGCGAAGAATTCACGCCTTTATCCAAGCACGATCCTGATTATGTGATTCTCTACTGTCATGGCGGAGGATATGTCAGCGGTGGTCTTGGATATGCCGGGAATCTCTCTACGAAACTGGCCATGGCAACGGGGTTCACGGTTTATTCTTTCGATTACCGGCTGGCGCCGGAACATCCTTACCCGGCTGCATCAGAGGATGCAACAACTGTCTGGAACTATCTAGTTGAAAAAGTAGCTGAAGCAGATCATGTGTTATTAGCCGGCGATTCGGCAGGCGGAAATATGGCGCTGGGCCTGACTCAGAGACTGATCTCGGAAGGGAAACCTGCGCCACGGGAACTTCTTTTATTTAGCCCCTGGACAGATATGACCGGAACATCCGAGTCCTATGAAACCAATCAGGACATCGATCCGATCCTTACGAAGGAATTTGTGATGAATTCTGCCAAAGCCTATATGGGAGAAAAAGATCCGACAGATCCGGCATTCAGTCCGTTGTTCGGAAGCTTTGAACATTTCCCTCCTGTTTACATCATGGCCGGAAGAAACGGGATCCTTTTAGATGATAGTGTTAAACTTAAAGAAAAGATAGATTCATCCGGTGGAAAGGCAGAACTTGATATTGAAGAGAAAGGATGGCATGTGTACCAGCAGATGCCCGGCTCTATGGCGAAAAAAGCCATGAAACGGCTTGCTGAGCATGTATCATACGAGATCTATGGGAAGCGATAATTGGTACAAAGTTGATAACGTTTCAAAGGTGTTTCTGGCAACTCTTGGGAAGCGTGACACCCGGTCGTTTCGCCTTAGCTGTACGCTGAAGGAGGAGATTGATCCGGAACTGTTGCAACAGGCGGTGAATTCAGCCATCGAAGACCGTCCGCAGGTTCAGGTGAGGATCCGCCGTGGTATTTTCTGGCATTATATGGAAGACACGGATCTTACGCCGGTGGTGAAACAGGAAGATGATCGGATCTGCCCGCTTCTATATGTTCCGTCCAAAACGATGCTTCACTACCAGGTGACCTATTTCGGGAATCGGATCAATCTGGAGATTTCACATGTTCTGGCTGACGGAACAGGTGCCATGGAATTTCTGAATATCATCGTACTCGATTATCTCAGAAGAAAGTATCCCGGTGAGCTTTCGGATATTACCGTCCACTCCGGTGCCTCGGAGGGGGATCTGAGTCAGGATAGTTACCGCCAGTTCTTCGGGAGCAAGAATCTCTCCCACGGACCGGCCCGAAAGAAGGCATATCAATTAGGTGGACTGAAACTTCCTTACCATCAGCTGCAGTTCTTCGAGATCCATCTTCCGACCTCGCAGATCCTTCCTCGGGCAAAAGAACTGAAGGTTTCGCTGACAAGTTACCTGGGTGCGCTCTGGATGCTTGCGATCCGTGATGAGATGCCACCCAGAAAACGAGATCTTCCGGTGACGATATCTCTTCCCGTTAACCTTCGGAATTACTATCCCTCGAAGACGGCCCGTAACTTCTTCAACAGCGTGAACGTAACGCATGTCTTTGACAATGAGATCACGTTGGAGGAACTGGCTGCGGAATTTGATGCATCTTTTAAGAGCCAGCTGACTGAGGAAAATGTGAAGAAACAGATGGACAGCTTCGAAACGATGGAGTATGTGGCTCCTGTTCGGGTGGTGCCGCTATTTATCAAGCAGTGGGTGGTGCGTCATTTTACGAAGAAGTCGAATAAGAAGGTGTCTATGACTTTTTCGAACATGGGCGTGCAGAAGCCTCCCAAGTCACTTGGAGAGCGGATAGAAAACTACAGTGGTTTTTGCAGCACGAATACTATCTTTTCCACCATGTTCGGCTACGGGGAGCATCTGACCCTCGGAGTTTCTTTGGCGTATATGAATACCGGTGTCGTGAAAAATTTTGTGCGGTTCCTCTCTGCGTCCGGAGTGGACATCACCGTAAGTGCAACGGAGGTGATCAAATGAGACGGTGCCCTTATTGTAAAGTCGGGATCGAGGGGGATCTTATGAAATGCCCGCTGTGCCAGAGCAAGCTTTCAGGCGACGGCGAAGATCCCTGTTATCCGAAGTTTGAAGCGCAGAAGAAGCGGTCACTCTTTTATAAGATCCAGCTGTTTGTCGTCTGGGGACTGCTGATTGCAGGAATCGGTCTTGATTTTATGGTCGGACTTCGGATCTCGGGTTTCCCGAAACTTCACTGGAGCCTTCTTCTGGCCATGTGGCTTATGGGGTTTGAGTTCGGCATTATGCGACAGTTTAAGCCCGGTACCGGATCGGCAGGCAAGGTGACCATGCTGGTACTGATCACGATCGCGATGTGGTGTGTTACCGCATATTATCTCGGTTTCATGAAGATCACGATCGATCTGGTGGTCCCGAGTGCTCTGACGGCGACGAGTATTGCGAATTTCGTTTTGGCGATGATCGATAAAAACGGCAATACGATGTCTTACCTTCTTTCCGGATTACTCATGGGAGTCGTTCCGAGTATCGTATATTACTTTGCGAGTGCGAAAATGCCGATCGCCTGGGTCATCTGCCTGATGGTCAGTGTCATCCTTTTTGCAGGCGCCGTTATATTCAAGGGAAGAGCTGTGGCAGCTGAGCTCCAGAGACGCTTCCATGTGTAGGAGATAGATATGGAAAAAAGTAAGATCGAAGCTTTTATCAGGAAGCAGAAAGTAGCGTTCATCTGCTCTGTGGATGAGGATGGATTTCCTAATGTGAAAGCAATGCTGAAACCGAGAAAGATCGAAGGGCTTCATGATTTCTATTTCTCTACCAATACATCCTCCATGCGGGTCAAGCAATACTTGAATGATCCGAAGGCGTGCATTTACTTCTACCAAAAGGGATTGATCAAATACACGGGAGTTATGCTGAAAGGTAAAATGGAAGTGCTTACAGACCAGAAGACAAAGAATATGATCTGGCGGAAAGGTGACACGATCTTCTATAAAGGCGGCGTTACGGATCCAGACTACTGCGTTTTGCGGTTTGCTGCAGAAAGCGGAAGATACTATTGCGATCTGAAGACAGAGAACTTTTCGATCGACTGAACAGACTGCTTTTAGCGATATCTGCGGAGGATTTTTGACAATGGAAGATTGGGAATTAGAAGTGAAGAATCATTGGAATCAGGTTTCTGATTCCGATTGGTATAAATCATTAAGAACCGAAGAGAGACTTACCAGATTAAGACAGGATCCGGCTACAGCATTTCATCCGGAAATGTTCTCTCTTATAAAGAAACATGTCGGGGACTTTTCCGGGAAAAAGATCTTGTTGCCGTCAAGCGGAGATAACTACGCTGCCTTTGCATTCGCATTAATGGGCGCAAAGGTTACCTCTGCGGATATAAGCGAAAGACAGCTTGAAAATGCAAAGGAGATCTCTGACAGCTGGGGCTTAGATATCGAGTATATCTGTGATAACACGATGTATTTGTCGAAAATCGAAGATGCATCTTACGATCTTGTATATACATCAAACGGGACATTGACCTGGATCGGCGACTTAAATGAAATGTACCGGAATGTGGCTCGTGTATTAAAGACGGGTGGGTATTCGGCAATGCTTGATATTCATCCTTTCAATCGGCCATTTACCGGTGAAGCGTGGAAAGCGCCTACTATCAAGAAGTCCTATTACGATGTTTTTCCTGATCTTCATTGGAGGGTGCAGGATATCGTTAACTCTTATATCTCTGCCGGACTTCAGATAGAGGAGATGGCGGAACTCCCGGCAATCGATGCTTCATTCTGGTATTCCTTTGATGAGTTGAAAACAAAAACACCGGCGGACATAGAAAACATAAATGATTGGAAGAGTAATGTGATGGCAGCACTTCCTGCGTGGCTGGGTTTGATTGCCAGAAAGGAGAATTAAAATGAAAAAGTGGTATGACGAAGAATATGAATTTACTGTGGAAGTGACCGGGTTCCTTCATGGAGACCATACGGAAAGATACTGCCGAAACGGAGAAGAGATCGGCGACAAATATACCTGCACCTATGGCTGCCCTGTAAATCAGGATGGATATGGCATCTGCTCGAAGACCATGATGATGCTGTATCCCTTGATGGAAGCAGTCAGAAGCGGCGGTGATCTTGAGAATCTCGGCGGTGACGGTAAGTATTCCAAAACCGTGGTATGCCCCGATGGCTGCGTGATCTTTAAGCTCACAGCAAAGCCCCTTGGAAATGAGAATTTCCACAAAGGCGGATTCTATGATTATCCCGATGCAACCTAAATGGTGTCACTAGAAAAAGGGAGAAAAGATGAATAGAACAGAAATAACTGAACTGACTGTATTGTGCCTGATTCACGACGAGGAGCGGTATTTGCTTCAGGATCGTGTGAGCGAGGACTGGAAAGGATATACGCTACCGGGAGGTCATGTGGAACCGGGTGAATCGATCGTCGATGCGGTGATCCGTGAGATGAAAGAAGAGACGGGACTTACGATACGTTCTCCAAGACTCTGCGGAATCAAACAGTTTCCGTTGAAAGACGGTGACTATGCTAATGGCCGGTATCTCGTATTCCTATATGAGACAAGTGATTTTGAAGGAGAATTAGTTTCATCTGATGAAGGAGCCATGCACTGGGTCGAGAAAAAGGAACTCGCAAATGTCAACATAGTTGAAGATTTTCACGATCTCATCGATGTTATGATGAATGAGAATTACAGTGAATTCCAGTACACCGTCGAGGACGGAAACTGGATCGTGCATAAGCGATAGACGGTGGGGAGGGTCAATATGTTTGTAAACGATTTGGAATACAGATGTGCAGATACAAGTGATGCGAAACTGCTGGTGGAAATCTATAATTCTGCATTTTATGATGATTTCATCCGCTACGGACAGTGCCAGGCGTATGGCCGTTCCGAGGAGAATATGCAGATGTCTATCATCGATTATCCGAAGATCATTGCCTATGATCAGGGAAAGGCTGTAGGCGTTATCAGTTATAAAGAGGAAGAACCCGGAAAGTATTATATCGGCTGCTTAGCAGTCGTAAAAGAAGAACAGGGCCGTGGAATCGGAACGCTGCTGATGAAGCATTTTATGAGTGAACATCCGGATTGGCAGGAGCTCACGTTGGTCACTCCCAAAGATAATGAGCGGAATATCCGGTTTTACACCAAGCGGTTCGGTTTCGATATTGTGGGAGAAGAAGTAGATGGAACGGTGACTGTTCTACATTTTAAACTAAGCAGGAAAGACATATGAAGAATATTCTGATCGTTGGTCCGAGCAGATCTGGAAAATCTACCTTAGCGAAAAGAATTCATGAAGAATTGGGATTCTTTGTTCTCAGTACAGATAAGCTTGTGGCCGTTTTTCAAAATGCGTACCCGCAACTGGATATACGTCTGAATTGGGATAGAGATAAAACGACCGAGAATCTGGCACCATTCCTGGGGCATTTTCTTGGAACATTCGATACTTCTGATGGCCGGGGATTGCTTGGCTATAGTCATGGTGATACCGGTGAGAACAGATTTGTTATCGAAGGATCGTATTTTGATCCGGAGATAATAACGAGGATCCTTAAATCATATAATTGCGATTCTTTAAAGGAAAAGTTCATACTAATTGGTCTGTTACAAAGAGAAAAGAACGCAGAGGATTTTTATAGAGATTTTCGAAAATATGATACAGATAAAGATTGGACATTTCATTTGTCAGATGAAGAACTCATGAATGTATCTGTGGAGGCAGTTTCCTACAACCAATCTATGTTTGAACTGCTTGATCGGTATGGATTCGATATTTATGATACGTCACATGATCGTGAAGCTATATTTGATGAAATACTGAAGAAAATACGGACGGATAAGTGATTACAGTCTGATAGGAGATTGCTATGGATAAAGAAGCGATGTTTTCGGCAATCAATGGAAAGAAACATGGGAACAATTAAAGATTACAGAAAGATGGTAGAGCAGCCATGGGGCAGGATGTTCTACGAAATGATATATAATCAGCTGGACTTTTCAGGTGATAAGAGGCTTAGGATACTGGATTTTGGTGCAGGATTCTGCATTACTTCGGATCACTATGCCAAGGATCATGAAGTGATTGCGGTAGAGCCGAATGAAGAGATGTACAGCCTGCGGGTCAAGGAAAATGAGTATACCCTGATCAAGCAGGGATTGGATTATCTTAAGACAGTGCCGGATAACTCGATCGATGTTGCTCTTTGCCATAATGTTCTGGAATATGTTGATAACAGAGAAGAAATCCTGAAGCAGCTGGCGCGGGTAGTCAAACCGGAAGGAGTCCTTTCTGTAATTAAACATAATCTTTACGGAAGAGTCATGGGAAGTGCGGTGCTTGCTGACGATCCTCAAGCGGCACTGGATCTTCTGAATGAAGTTCCCGAGGACAGCATGTTCGGAAACAGAAGCGTATATAGCGATGAACTGCTTATCGAAGCATTGTCTCATGATATGACACTCTCTGAAACATTTGGAATAAGGGCATTCTTCGGGCTTTCTTCCAATAATGAGATCAAGTCGAAGACAGAATGGTACCAGCCGATGCTCGAGCTGGAAATCAAAGCGAGCACGATGGATGAATTCAGGAAAATAGCGTTTTTCCACCATCTGGTGTTTCGAAAGAACGGGAGAAGCTAGAAAGTGATAACGAAGAACAGACAATCAAATGATACGATTTCCCGCATGGCAAAACTGGCTTTCCCGGATAAGCAGATCGCGGAAGTAAAAGAACTTACCGAGGGCATGTGTAATGTGACCTATTCGATTGCTTTTAGCGATGGCAGCGAGAGCATCCTGAAAATTGCGGCGAAAGATCGAAGCGGAAATACTTCGAATGAAGTGAATCTAATGCGTGCCGAGATTACGGCCATGAATCTGGTTGCCGAAAAATGCTCGTTTAAAGTAGCTGACGTCCAGTACTATGATGCCAGTAACACGATCTGCGATGGAAACTACTTCTTCATGGAAAAACTGGAGGGTGACAATTTCCACTTCGTGAAAGAGAAGATGTCGGAAGAGGAGATCTCCGCGATAGGAAAAGAACTCGGCAGGATATCCAGAGAACTATCCACGATTCAGAATCCGGACTTCGGGTTCCTGGGAGAAGATACCCGATATGAATCTCTATTTACGTTTGTCAAACAGATGCTGTCAAATCTCATCTCCGATGCGGAAAGAAGAAACGTCGACATTCTATACGATGGCCGGACACTTCTGGATCAATTGGAAAAGGATAAAGGCGCTTTTGAAGAGGTGAAGAAAGCCTCCCTCGTCCACTGGGATATGTGGGAAGGAAATGTATTTGTCAAAGATGGACGTGTGAGCGGTATCATAGACTGGGAAAGAGCGATGTGGGGCGAACCGTTTATGGATGACCGCTTCAGAATGCATAACAGAGATAAGGTTTTTCTGGAAGGCTTTGGTCAGACTTCGTTCTCCGAGGATGAACTAAGGAGAATGCGTTGGTATGACATCATCCTTTACTTAACGATGATGATCGAAGTCTTCTATAGAGAATTCGAGGATAAAGGGCAGTATTTCTGGGCAAGAGAGATGCTGGAGAAGGTTGTTTAGAAAGGACAGGAGTTTTCTATGAGCGAACATGCACATCCGGAAGAAGAAAAGAAAGAGATGGCTCTTCTAAAGATCGGAGAACTGGCCAGCCTTGCCGGGGTCTCATCGAAGGCTTTGCGGCTCTATGAAAGTAAAGATATCATCAAGCCGGTGAAGGTCGATCCGGAGACCGGTTACCGGTTCTACTCCGCGGAGCAGTGCGAGATCGTGGAAGCGCTGGTCGCGCTACAGGATATGGGATTTTCGTTAAATGAGATCAGGATGCTTCTGCAGGAACCGGCTTCTACGGAAGACATTCAAGTGCTTTTCGCAAAGAAGAGACAGGCGCTTCAGGAAACGATCTGGAAGGTTCAGGCCCAGATCGAGGAGGTGGATGCGCTGGAAGGAAGTCTCTTAGGGAAGAAGCCTTGGCCGTCGGAGAAGGCGGATACGGAAGATCCGATGACGGAGGAATCCTCGCTTTCGAAACCATTCCTAGAAATGAGCGACGACGAACGTGCCTGGTATCTGGCGAAAATGGTCCGCGTGAATCCGCATAATGTCCGTCAGATCTTAAGTGAAGCGATCTGGCTGTAAGCCTAGGTGCTTCAGGCTTCTGCGTGTCCCTGCTCAAGCACTTCCAGAGCTCGCTCCGCGCCGGCACGGTTATTCTTCATGTTATTCACGGAGCGGTTGATGACAAAGACACTCTGCATGACGCCCGCCCGGTACTGGGTGATCTTCATGAGCGTGGCAAGGCTGTCGATGGATTCGCCCATCATGGTGCCGCCCAATACCAGTAACAGGATATAACCGGATCCGCCGGAAAGGGTATTGAGAAAGTTTGATCTGGCCATCGCCCGGTGTGCCTTCATATTCTCCTGAAGCATACTCAGGCTCGTATCTTCGACTTTCTTCATGACCAGTTCTTTTCCATCAAAGATCGAGATCGCCTGATGCGCTCTCAGGATCGGCTCCGCCCAGTTGGTGTATTCGCCGAACTTCTCCTGGGCGCGCTTCTTGAACTGAGGGATCTTTCTGACCACGACGATGCAGCTCAGAAACATGAAGGGAACCGTGATCGCAATGGATACGGCGAGTAATGGCAGGTTCAGGAAGGCCAGGACGATGGACGACAGGATCAGATTCACGAGAGCAATGAATAAATGCATGAATGTGACAGGCCCCATCATGTAGGCGTGCAGGCGGTCCACATCGTAGTTCATCCGGTTGATCCATTCGCCGCTCGAAAAGCACTGGATATCGGCATATTCCGAGGAAATTATATGGGAGAGGAGCTTCTTCCGAAGTCTTGAAAGGAGAAGCAGATTCAGTTTCATGGAGATCGTTGCCCAGATCGTCATGTTATAGACGAACAAAAGGAGCGAAAGAAGAAGGAAAAGCCAGAATGTGGGAAGAAGGGAATCCCTCTGCCCCTGCTCCATCAGACGAATAAACCGGGAAATCAGATTTGCGGAAAGCACGGTGCTGAGAAAGTCAAAGGGCGCGCGAAGAAGAAGGGATACGATGAACAGACGAAGGACACCGAGTTCGCGCAGAAGATGACACAGCCTTCTAAACATAGAGCGTTCCCCCTTCCATACGAAGAATCCGGTCGTAACCCTTCAGGTATTCGACCTGATGCGTGACATGTACGATGGTAAGATTACGGGAAGAGTCCGCGGTGCAGGCGTCTAGAGAGGCCATAACAGAAGCGGCTGTGGATGCATCCAGAGATGCTGTGGGTTCATCCAGGAGAAGAAGTGGTGCTTCCTTGCACATGGCCCGTGCAATCGCCAGACGCTGGGCCTGTCCGCCGGAAAGTTCATCTGCGCGGTCACCGAGATAGGTGTGGATCCCGTCAGGCAGGGAATCGACCCACTCAAGCAAACTGACCTGTTCCAGTACTTTTCGCACTGAACCTTCGCTATAGTCATGCCCCAGCGTGATATTCTCGAAAATAGTCATCGGCAGCAGCATCGCCGATTGCATAACGACCGAGACGTTCTTTCGGATATCCGAAGGAACGGATTTTCCGAGAATGTTTACCGAGCCCGAAGAAGGCCGCAGAAGACCCGCCAGGATCTTGAGAAAAGTGCTTTTGCCGCATCCGCTTTCGCCTACGATGCCGATTCTTTCTCCTTTTTGGATCGTAAGAGAAATATCCTGAAGGATAGGCTTGGTATCGTAGGAAAAAGAAATGTGGGAAATATCTGCTAGAATCTGCTTCTTATCGGAATTAGACATGAGATCCTCCTTCTAAGATGATATCGATCCGCTTCAGGTTCGATGTGAAAGTCCGAAAATGTGCAAGGAATGTCGGGGTATTCATGAGAAACCCGGTGACATTATTCTGAAGATTCAGAAATACGATAAAAGTTCCAAGTGTGATCGTCCCGGAAATGACCATGTATCCGCCGGTTAAGAAAAGGCAGAGTAAAGGTACTTTGGAGAGAAGACCGGAAATAGAATTCAGCACCGCATGAAGCTGATCATCTTTCCGGAAACTCTTCCCCCACGCCTCCATATCCTGATCGTATTTTTCTTCTAGAAAAGCACCTGCGTCGAAAACCGAGATGACCGGGTGATTCGTGACTGCGCTGAAGACCGTGCGGTTCATGCGGCGCTTAGCGGCAAGCGTGGCTTTCGTGATCTTGGCAAGTTTAGATCCGGAGAAAGCAACGTAGATCAGGATCAGAAGAGTCGGGAGCAGAAATGCCAGGGAAAGAAGTACATTTTCGATAAAGAGAAATACCAGTACCAGAATACAGGTGATGAGCATGCTGATATTAAAGAAGAAAGAATTGCTGAAAAAGTCAGAAGACAGCGCCAGCTCACCCTGCACAGTGGACATGGCCTGATCAGCGGATATCGTTGCGCCCTTCGGGCTTTCAAGGAGATATCGCATGTATCCCATGCGAAGTGTATGGGAAGCTTTCTCGGCAGTATAGTTTCCTACCATCTGATCGAGGTAATTGAGACTGGCTAAAGCCAGGATCAGAAGAAGCAGAAGAAGGACAAGTTCCGGAATGATCCCGTTTTCATCCACGATCCGATTGACCAGGATCCCAACAAAATGGGCATAGACGAGCTGGGCAACATTCACCAGCAACGATATAAACAGAGCAAATGTGACCCAGATCCGATTTGCCTTAAGTATCCTTCCGAGAACGCTCATACCATGACCTCCTTAACACTATCTGGCTCAATCGTAAACCTTGTCCCAAGGACAAAGTCAAGAGAAGATGGTGTGAAAAAAATTCATTATTCCGAGAAAGCGAAGCCTACCAGAGGAAGTTTGACTCTTATGTGCTATAATCGAACTGAGGTTGCGTAGACGTTGAAAGGATTTTCAGATAAACAGGGGTAGTAAAATGAACGTAGAAGCACTAAATTGTCAGTGTTGCGGAGCAGCTCTGAAAATTGGAAATTCCGTATGTACATGTGAGTATTGTGGTACCACCAATATTGTGAGCGGCAGTACCGGCAAGTATATAGATCTTCTTAACAGAGCCAATAAACTCAGACAGCAGTGTGAGTTTGACAGAGCTTTCAGGGTGTATGACGAGATCCTTGCCGAGAATGGATCCTATGTGGATGTTCTGTGGGCCCAGACTCTTTGTGAGTATGGAATAGAGTATGTTCAGGATCCCGTATCCGGAAGATACATGCCTACGCTTCACAGGATCAAGGATGAAAGTATATTAAATTCCGAGTCTTTCAATGAAGCACTCGGTAAGGCTGATGATGCGCAGAAGGAAGAGTTGAAAAACGCGGCGATGGAGATTGCCAAGATTCAGGAAGATTATCTGAACATTGCTGCGGGGGAGAAGCCTTATGATGTTTTCATTTGTTATAAGGAAACCGATGAAGAGACCGGCGAGCGTACAGCAGACAGCGATATCGCATTTAAACTCTACGAGAAACTTGCCCGCTACGGATTAAAGGTCTTCTTTTCCAGAGTCACACTTCAGGATAAGCTGGGTGTAAACTATGAGCCTTATATTTTTGCAGCATTAAAGAGTGCCACCGTCATGGCGGTTATAGGCACAAAGGCCGAGTATTTTAGTGCCGTATGGGTCAGGAATGAATGGGCAAGATTTTATAAACTCAAAGAATTAAACGACAGAAAACTGATGCTCTTTGCCTGCAATGATATCGAAGATCTTCCACCCGTATTCAGACAGAAGCAGGCGCAGCTGCTTACGGAATCCGATGCCGTTGAAAACATGGCGGAGAATATCAGAGATTACGTACTTAAGATAAAAGGTGAAAACAAAGAATTGGTTCAGGCCAGGTGCCCCAATTGTTATAAAGTGATTACTGCGGATCCTTCCATGCAGGCTGCCATTTGTCCCCAGTGTAAGAAGCCTTTTGTCGTTGCGGATGCGGTGGTAATGTCTGATCTTCTTAACAAAAAAAGAATTAAATGTCCTTTTTGCGGAAGAGAGCAGGAACGTAACAGATTCGGATGTATTTTCTGCCATAAGAAAATTCCTGTGTGAGAAAGGGAATATACTACCGGTATCTTTGGGAAATCACTGCCAATGGTATAATCTAGATAATAAATTGAATGAACCGGAAGGAGTGATTCCCACAGATATTCTTGATACCGCACTTCAACTTTATTTTCAGCCGCCCTGTGTTTTTAACATGATACCGGGGCATGATGGTGGACGCAATCTGGCTTTCCTTGTAAAAAAGGACGATGAGAAATATGTTCTTCGTCTCTCTTCGATGGATGACCGTCGGGAGGAAGATTTTCTCGCAGAAGCAGAGTTTATCCACTATCTGGCGCAGCATGGCGCGCCGGTTGCTGATGTGATCCCCTCAGTCAACGGGAAACTTGTGGAAGTAGTGACTTCGTCCCCCAAGCCCGTTTGCGCTTGCCTTTTTGAGTATGCCAAGGGGAAGCTTCTTTGTGAGAATCAGTACCGTTACCGGGAAGGAGTGCCGATCGAAGAATATTTCTATAATACGGGAAAAGCACTTGGCGCGATCCATCGTCTTTCCAAACAATATGAGCCATCTCATCGAAGGATGGATTATTCGGACAAGTATAACAAAGAGTATATCGATCAGCTGATCCCGGATAAATACAAGGATCTGAAGCAGGCGATCTATCGTAGACTGGATATGTTCGCTGAATTACCGCGTGAGGCAGAGGATTACGGACTTGTTCACTTTGATTTCAGTGACGGGAACTATCACATAGACTTCAGTACAGGGGATATCACGGTGTTCGACTTTGATAACTCTCTTTATTGCTGGTACATGTTCGATCTTGCCAATCTCTGGATCCATGGCGAAGGCTGGTGCCGCTTCATCCGCAAAAAAGAGGATAAGAAGGCATATTGGCAGCACTACTTCGATACGGTCCTGGAAGGATATAGAAGCGAGACGGACGTTTCCGAGGATCTTCTTTCGAAGCTCCCTCTGTTTATTGATATGGTTCTGATCGAGAATATCGTAGATGAGTTCGAGTGCTGTGAAAGAGAAGGTGAGAAACTTGATTTCAAAGACATCAAGACCAAGGCAAAATGTCTGATCAAAGACCTTCCCTACTTCGGAGAATAGTCTTACGTAACGGAGAGTTAAAAATGGTAGGTATATATTTTAGCGGGACAGGCAATTCGAAATATGCTGTGGAGCTGTTTTGCAGCGAGTACAACAAAGATTCCCGTGCATATTCGATCGAGGATGATGAGGCATTAACAGCTATAAAGGAGTCGGACCTTATCGTCTTTGCCTATCCGGTTCAGTTCAGTACGATTCCCAAGATTTTGCGGGACTTTATTACGGATCACAAAGCGCTGTGGATGAATAAGAAGGTTTTCCTGATTGCGACGATGGGGCTTTTCAGCGGGGATGGCGCAGGAATACTCGGACGACTTTTGAAAAAGCATGGAGCGAAACCAGTTGGTGGACTTCATCTTAAAATGCCGGACAGTATAGCTGATGAAAAAGCACTGAAACGTCCGCTTCAGAAGAATAAGGAACTTGTAAAGCAGGCAGAACAGAAGATAAAGGAATCCGTGAATCGTTTGAAAGCCGGGAGTCCCACGAAGGAAGGGATGGGACCGCTTTACAGACTGGCTGGTTTCTTCGGACAGAGAGCGTACTTCGGACATAAGACCAAAGCGTATTCCTCCAAGCTTAAGGTGGATACGGATTCGTGTATCGGATGCGGGATATGCGAAAAGGTATGTCCGATGGGGAATATGGCAATTAAGGATAAAAAAGCAGTTTCAAGTGACCGGTGCACCATGTGCTATCGCTGTATCAACATATGTCCCAAGCAGGCACTTACCCTTCTTGGGAAAAGAGTAGTGGAACAGTGCGGAATTGAAAAATACAGGTGAGGAAATTTTAATGATTTATCTTGAAACAGACAGACTTATTCTTCGTGTGGAATACAGACTTCTTAAGTCTGTATGGATGGGCCGATCCTCCGCTTTCAGGAGATAGAATATGGAATTGATTAGTGATTACATGATGGATGATACATACCGTCATATGTTGAATGAATTAACCAGAAACACTTTCGGATTTGATTTTGAAAGTTGGGTGACGAATGGATATTTTGAAGGAGACTATATCCCGTATTCTTTCATGGATGAAGGAAGAATCGTATCCAATGTGTCTGCGAATCGAATGAAGCTTATGCAAAACGGTTCCGTGAAATACTATGTACAGATCGGAACTGTTATGACAGATGAAAGCTATCGAGGACAGGGCCTCGCAGCGAAACTGATAAAGCGTGTCATAAATGAATATGAACAAGAATGTGATGGCATTTACTTGTTCAGTAATTTGAGCGCGTTAGGTTTTTATCAGAAGATGGGTTTTAAGGTTGAAAACCAGTACAGATACTATGTAAAAGATGAGTACTGTCATTCTGATAAATCAAAAGATGGATTTAAGCCAATAAAGGATTTGGATGATGATATAAAGAAGAAATACTTAGATTATGTCCGTAACAGCGCATATCAATCTTCTTTTGAGCAGATCAATAAGTATGGCTTACAGATGTTTTATACTGCCGGCATGGATAATGTGTATTACGCCGATGATATCGACAGTTTTATTGTGATGGAACAAGATGGGTGTGCTGTATTAGAATCAGTACTGTGCAAGGAAAAAGTGGCACTCGCAGATGTTGTACAACGCATTGATCTGGAGAGTCGTAAATGCAGACTAGGGTTTACTCCGCATGAGTCAGATAAGAAAATATGCATTTCTGAAGTATATAATGGTGGAGATGACTACAGGCTTTTCTACAGAGGAAAAGAACTTGAAGCTATTGAACAGGACAGGTTTTATTTTCCGGATCTGTCACATGCGTAAACGGAAAATGAGGAATGAACGATGTTGCTTGAAGAATTTGACAGAGAAACAAGAGCTATAATTGATCCGGACATGTGTGCGGAAAGAATGGAGGACTTCCCTGAAGTTACGATATCCTGCTTTTCATGGAAGCTGTTTGAAAGTGTTCTTGCTACATTTGATGCCCGGAAAATCGCGGATGTTCATTCTGCTACGGGTCTCAATCCGGTATATGAAGTCGAGTATAAGGGAAAGCGGTTTACGTTGTATCATTCGTTGGTCGGCGAACCGATATGTGTTGCCCAGTATGAAGATTTGATAGCAATGGGTAGTAAACGTCTCATACTGCTCGGTAACTGCGGTGTTTTAGATAAAACCATTGAAGATTGCGGGATCATCATTCCGACTGCTGCATTGCGGGATGAGGGGACAAGCTATCACTATGCTGAGCCTGGTGATGTGATAGAAGTAAACAAGAAATACAGAGATACGTTTAAGACGGTCTTAAAAGAGTGTGGTTATTCTTATGTGGAAGGAATTACATGGACAACGGATGCCTGCTATCGTGAGACAAGAGAAAAAGTAAACCGCAGAAAGAAACAGGGAGCAATCTGTGTCGAGATGGAATGTGCAGGCATGCAGGCGGTATGCGATTTCAGAGGAACGGAATTCTTCCAGTTCTTTTACGCAGGAGACAACCTCGACCATTCCACATGGGATCCGAGAAGTCTCTCGAATGGATCGCGTCTCAATGATAAGACGAAAATAATGTTCCTGGCGTTTGAACTGGGGCTGAGAATATGACGATCTGGGAGAGTTTGAGGAATATATGGAATTAATGAAACTGGATAATGATTTCTCCGTTTGCAAGGTTGCGTCGATTGCAGACATTGATATGACAGCGGACTTTTTCTTCATTGGCAAAACAGATGAATAATTGTCTTTGGTTTGTAATACTGGCCGCAGAAGGATATACGATAGTATAAAATCATATTAGAACTAAAAAGGAGAGCAATATGTCGATCGGACTTAAGAGCGGAACCGTTATATTAGAGCCCCATCAGGAAGAGTGGGATATGGAAGGTAAACGTATCTGTGCGACCATTAAAGAGATTCTTGGCAAGGATGTAGTCGATGCACAGCATGTAGGAAGTACTTCCATTAAGAGTATATGTGCCAAACCGATCATAGATATAGCTGTTGCCGTAAGAGATTTTCAGGATATAAGAAAACACGACGATGAACTTGCTGAGCATGGGATCATCTATCGCAAAGAAGACTATCCGGGTCAACATCTGTACCGTATCGGAGATCTGGATAACGGAATAGTTACTCACTATATACATGTTGTATTAGCGGATTCTTTTCAATGGCAAAACTATATCAACTTCAGAGACTATCTAAATTCTCACACCGAAGAGGCCGAAGCTTATGAGAAGTGTAAGCAGGATCTGTGGTCGAGATATCCTAATGATCGTGAAGCCTATGTTGAGGGCAAGAGTGAGCTCGTAACGGAACTACTTGCTAAAGCTTCTGATTGGCAAGACTAAAGGAGAAACAAATGAACTATATCAATAAGGGAAAACGGGATGTAATCATCATACCAACGTTTAGTAATGTGCAAATTCTGGAAACGATCAGAAAAAAGTACGATGAACTTTACGGTATTGTGCCACCACATATTACCCTTGCTTTCCCATTCGATAGTGATATCTCAAATGATGATTTAGAACGTAAATTGTCCGAAATTGCAAGTGATTTCAAACCGTTCAAAATAAGATTGAAAGGAATTTCTTTTGGTTTTGATACCCGAGTGAATACATATTACATTTTCCTGGATTTTATTCAAGGAGAAGAGATAATTACTGCGATTCACAAAAGGATTTATTGTGATATTCTTCATAAAGAGCTGCCTTTTGAGTATAAACCCCATATTACATTAGGATGCACAAAGGAAAAGATCGATCTTAGCTTAGATGAAGAATTTGAAACTACAGTTGATCAGTTATCTGTTGAGTTAATTGGTGAAAATGAAGAATCAAACATAATCATCCGGATTAGCTTATAATGTAGTGGAGCAAAGAAATAAATACTCAGGACAGGGATCTATATGGAAGACTCTATAATCACAAAGAACAAACAGTATTGGGATGAACACGCTGATCTTTGGTTTGGAACGACGGCTCTGCCCCGATACGGAGTTAAGTTTGTCACGGAGGATGATCTGCATTTCTTCTCGGATGTGGCCGGCAAGAAGGCTCTTGAAATATGCTGCGGAAGCGGACATTCACTAAAATACCTTTGGA
The DNA here is from genome assembly GCA_017513085.1 of Clostridiales bacterium. Classification (GTDB taxonomy): domain Bacteria; phylum Bacillota; class Clostridia; order Saccharofermentanales; family Saccharofermentanaceae; genus Scatonaster. Next base: position 97,462 of record JAFWDK010000010.1, read on the forward strand.
ATAAAGGCGCCGGCGAGCTCTGGGGGCTTGATCTGTCACAAAAGCAGCTGGACAATGCCAGGCAGTTCTTAAACGGGAGTGGCTGTGATCCAAAGCTTATTTGTGCACCTATGGAGGAAGATTCAGGCATTCCCCGAGATTATTTTGACTACGTATATTCCATCTATGGTATCGGCTGGACGACTGACCTTGCCGGCACATTTAAGAAGATTGCCTCGTATCTGAAAAAGGACGGCATCTTCATATTCAGCTGGGGACATCCGCTTCATTATTGCGTGGCAAAATCATATGCAACCGGCGAAGATGAAGTGCAGGATGGAGAACTCGTATTCTCAAGGAGTTATTTCGATGAGTCATATTTTGATATGCCGGTTCACGACACCACTGTGACATTTGCGAACAGGAAGATATCTACTTATGTCAATGCATTGTATGAAGCCGGTTTTATCATCGAGAAGATGGTCGAGCAAACTGATGAACAGACACTGGCTGACAGTAAGGACAACAGCCCGAAAGCGCAGAAAGCGAGGATGATCCCTCTATCAATGTGCTTTAAGTGCAGAAAAATAGGCGGATAATCATCCATTTTAAATCTGGAGAAAAACATGAACGCGAGAGAATACCTTGAAATATTACATGTAGCTGAAAGACTCAAAGATACGCCCAGACACTGTACGACCACCAACGGAAGAACGGAGAGTGTGGCGGAACACAGCTGGAGAGTATCACTCATGGCTTCACTCCTGAGACACGAATTCCCTGATCTTGATATGGATAAGGTCGTTAGTATGTGTCTTATTCACGATCTCGGAGAATGTTTTACCGGTGACATACCTGCTTTTGTTAAGACGGATGCTGACAGAAAAACAGAAGATACATTATTAGAACAATGGGTGAAGTCGCTTACGGAAGAGATATCCTCCGATCTCTCTGCTCTATACAAGGAAATGGATGCGCAGAAGACGGCGGAAGCGAAATTGTATAAGGCCTTAGACAAACTTGAAGCCTTGATCCAGCATAATGAGTCTCCTTTGAGCACATGGGCGGAGAACGAGTACGAGCTGAATAAGACGTATGCTTTCGAAACGGTCTCATTCTCGAAATGGCTTACAGCACTTCGAGAAGAGATCCTTAAGGATACGATTGAAAAAATCGAAAAGGAGAGTGAATAAATGGAAAACATTGTTTTTAGAGAAGCAACAATGGATGATGCAGAGGAAATGATTTCCTATCTGAACATCGTCGGGAGAGAATCCGGAAATCTCATGCATGGGGCAGACGGTTTTAAAGCACCGGTCGAAGCGGTGAAACGGCGCATCCAGGCTTCCCATGACGCAGATAACAGCATAATTCTGATTGCCCTTTCGGATGGGAAGATCATAGGCCGGGCTGAACTGGCCGGCTATCCGGCGGCAAAATTGCATCATAATGCCACGTTTTCCATTTCTGTCCGAAAAGACTACTGGAATATGAAAATCGGCACAAGGCTGATGACAGAAATCATTGAATGTGCGAAAAAGATGAATCTTCGGAATATTGATCTGGAAGTAGTAGTTGATAATAAGGCAGCCATTGCGCTTTACCATAAAATGGGATTTACCGATATAGGAGTATACAAGAACTACTGGTATGCGAATAATACCTATAGCGATGCCATTGTCATGCAGAAATGTTTGAACGACTAATATAGAAGCGATTGAGGATCCTTTTTGATGGATATTGAAGGAAGAAAAGAATTCAAAAAGCAGCTTATGAGTCTGTCAGTGCCTTTGGCGCTACAGAATCTTCTTACGGCTCTTGTCGGCGCATCGGATGCACTTATGCTAGGACGTCTGACGCAGGATGCGATCGCAGCCGTATCGCTTGCCAATCAGATTGCTTTTGTTATGTCTTTATTCTATAGCGTTGCTATTGTTGCAGCGAGTGTTCTGATATCCCAATATTGGGGCAAGAAGGACTATCTTAATGCAAAAAGATTTCTGGGAATGGCAATTCGATATGCCCTGGGCATCGGAATCATCTTCACGGTAGGTGCTTATATCTTTGCAGAACAACTTATAGGGATATTGACTAATGAGCAGGAGCTAATCCGGATCGGAGCGGATTACCTGAGGATTGTGTGCTTCTCTTATGTTTTTACCTCTGTATTGCGGTGTTTTCTGATGATTATGAAGATTTCCGGGCATGTGAAGTTGAGCGTCTGGATCTCTGTTGTTACCGTAACAGTGGACATGGCAGCCGATTTCTTCCTGATCTATGGATTTGGAAAGATCCCTGCTTTGGGTGCAAACGGCTCTGCTTATTCAACGATCGTTGTGGAAATGATTGCTCTGATCTGGTGTGTTATTTGGGCGCAGAGAAATGAGAATATACGTCTTGGAAAAGATTCCCTGCTTTGTTTTTCCAGGACATATGAGCGAAAACTTTGGAAGATCATCCCCGGAATGATGTTGTCCTCACTGGCTTGGGGATTCAGCATCCCAATGCACTCGTTTTTTCTGGGACATCTCGGGACAGATGCCACGGCAGCAGCCGCTGTAGTCACAGTCGCTCAGCAACTGATACAGGGACTTACTCATGGCTTCTCTACCGGTATCAGTATCATGATCGGGAAACTCCTTGGACAGAATAAATTGGATAAGGCGAAAGAATATGGTGCTCTTAGTTGGAAAGTGTCATTGATTTCAGGAATGATAAATGTATTGCTGATTTGCATTGTTGGACCGCTTGTTTATGTATTCTATGTACTTGAAGCCCTGGCCAAGCAATATCTCATACAAATGCTTATTTTCCTGGCTTTCTATATGGTGGCGTATGCATACAATACCATTATTACCTGTGGAGTCTTTCCAGCGGGAGGAGATTCGATTTATGACGGGATAAGTGTTTTGATTGCCACCTGGTGCTTTGCGATTCCACTGGCTCTTATCGCCTGCTTTGTATTACATCTTCCGGTCATAGTCGTTTATGTAATCATGTGCCTGGATGAGATAGTGAAGGTGCCTTTTATCAGGTGGAGATATAATAAATATATATGGCTAAAGAATCTTACAAAAGAGACTGCTTAAGGAAAAACAGACATGATCAGAACATAAGAATTTAAAGAGGTAATGATATGAAAGTGTTAATTGTATATTGCCATCCTTCAAAAGATAGTTTTACGAATGAGGTATATAAATCTTTTGAACGAGGATTAAGAGATGCAGGTCATGAGATTTTAATATCCGATTTGTATGATATGGATTTTAAAACGGACATGAGTGAAGAAGAATATTTACGAGAAACCTATTACAAAGCGGATGGAATAAAATCAAAAGATGTCTTGATCGAACAGGAAAAAATACAGAACAGTGATGCAATTGTGTTTATATATCCTGTATTTTGGACGGAAGCACCTGCGAAGCTTGTGGGTTGGTTTGACCGGGTTTGGACAACAGGATTTGCTTATAGACCAGATCCTGCGATGAAGGTTCTTGAAAAAGCATTATTTATTGTTTGCGCAGGAAAAACCATGCAATCTCTCATTGAAACAGGGGAGAAGAGTGCTATGGAAACAGTAATGTTGGGAGATAGAATTCGTAATAGGGCAAAAGAGAAAGAAATGGTAATTTTTGATAATATATCGCATTGGAATGAAGAAGCACGAAATGAGAATATGCCACGACATCTTTCCAAGGCATATGATATGGGTGTAAATTTCTAGAACGTAAGAACGGAGTTGAAGAGAAGTCTATGATCATACTTATAACAGGTGCATCACATACCGGAAAAACTGTTTTGGCGCAGAGATTGCTTGAAAAATATAAATACCCGTATCTTTCCATAGATCATTTGAAAATGGGACTTATTCGCAGTGGAAACACTGATCTTACGCCTGATGACGATGCCGAGCTTACGGAATATTTGTGGCCGATCGTCAGAGAAATCATCAAGACAGCCATAGAGAATGAGCAGAACCTTATTGTTGAGGGATGTTATGTTCCTTTTGATTGGAGAAACAGTTTTGATGAGCAGTATCTTCTGTCGATAAGATTCATCTGTCTTGCTATGTCAGATGAATATATGATTTCGCATTTTGGAGATATAAAAGCGCATGGCTCAGACATTGAAAACAGGCTCGATGATTCTGATTGTACAGTTGAACAAGTGATGAAAGACAACCGCCAGATCATTGCCGGTTACAAATCCAGTGGCGAAAAGATTACTTTGATTACAGACAACTATGAGGATTCGATAAGAGGCATATTGAATTAACAAATTCAAGTTTGTCATGAGGTTGCATTTTGCGGATTTGTGAAAGGTTTTTATGGATATTAGAATTGAACCTATATTGATTGAACAAAAATCTGTATTCATTCAGATGATGGAGTTATACAATTATGATTTTTCAGAGTTTTCCGATGATGATATAAATGAATATGGATACTTTGGTTATTCGCGTATTGATGATTATTGGAATGAGGAAGGAAGATATCCTTACTTTATTAGAGTTGACGGGAAACTTGCAGGATTAGTCTTGGTCAGGTCCTGCAGTGAACATAATGATTTATCCAATCCTCACAATATAGCTGAATTCTTCGTGATGAAAAAATACCGGCACAAAGGAGTTGGGAAGATGGTTGCTATGAAGATTTTCGATATGTTTCCCGGTGGATGGGAAATATCACAATGGCAAAATAACCTGCCTGCTCAAACCTTCTGGAAGATAGTCATTAACGAATATACTAATGGTAAGTTTGATACATTTACTGCAATAGAGAAAGGCGAGGTTGGTTTTACATTTGATAATTCACTTAGCCGTGGTGATGAGGGAAAAGATGAAATACCAATACAAAGAAATGCCTGAATCTATGATGGTCTGTTTTTGAGTTTGGATTATGAATGATTTCTCCCAATTATATTGAAAAATCTCCCAAAAGGATGTATGATTTGGGAGAAAAGTATGTTGGTTGGGAGAAAGGATAGTTGCCGGATGAGACAGTTTGATTATTCTAAATTGGCTGATAGAACTTGGGATAATGAAATAGTATCTTATATTTCAAAGATTCACGAGTACAAAGGAAAACAGGAATTGTTCCTTCGTCAGAAGCCGGTTGAACTTACACGTCTTATCGAGGTGGCTAAAGCTCAAAGTACTGAGGCTTCAAACCGTATCGAAGGAATAGTAACCACCAGCTCAAGACTAAAACAGTTAATGAACGATAAAACGACACCTAAGAATAGAGATGAGGAAGAAATCCTTGGGTATCGAAACGTACTTAATCTGGTGCATGATAATTACGATGCAATCCCTGTAAGACGAAATTATATCCTTCAGATGCATAAGGAATTACTAAAGTATACGAATTTCTCTTACGGCGGTCAGTTTAAGACAACTCCCAATGAAATCGATATGGTTACGGAGGCCGGTGAGAAGATCGTGCTATTCAGACCTTTAGCACCATATGAGACTCCCGATGCTATTGATCAAATTTGTGAGCAGTATCAGAAAGAGTTGGATAGAGGTGTGGTTGATGAGTTAATACTAATTCCATGCTTCCTTCTCGATTTCCTGTGTATTCACCCATTTAATGATGGAAACGGAAGAATGAGTCGACTAATTACTCTGCTTCTTCTAAATAGATGTGGATACCTGGTTGGACAATACATAAGTATCGAGAAAGCAATTGCTGATACTAAGGAAGCCTATTATGATTCGTTGCAGAGAGCTGATCAAAATTGGCATGAAGGACAAAACGATCCCAAACCGTTTATCAAATACATGCTGGGTGTAATCCTCGCATGCTATCGCGAGTTTGAGCGAAGAGTCACTATTGCTCACCCTGAAGGAACTAGAAGTACTTCGTACGACATAGTTAAGGCTTGTGTTACAGAACGAATCGGAAAGTTTACTAAATTGGAAGTGCTGACATTATGTCCGAGTTTGGGGAGCTCTTCCGTAGAATCTGCCTTGAAAAAACTGGTTGATGAAGGATATCTTGTTCGTATTGGATCTGGGCGAAAGACGCAATATGTAAAAGCTGATGCTATCAAACATAAGCGGAAGCTGTAAGGCGCGTTCGATGGAATATGAGGGTATCCTGTGACACAAATTCAAGTTTATAGGGTTGATGCCATAGTCGAGAAGAAAAGATACCGCAGACCACAGTGGATCCGAGTTCTTTGAAATGAACTGCAAAGAAACGTCGCGGATAGCAAAGGATTTTACGGTGGAGGTTATCAGAAGCGAGCAATAAAAGGAGTTGGCAAATGAGCCAGATTGTTGAAAAAATGCGGCAGGAGATAATCGATCGAAGTGCCCGATTTGAAGAACTGACAAAAGGTACGAAGGATGAGTACAACATATATCGGGAGCATATCCAGTATGTTTATAAGTATGTTGTAATGCTCTCAAAGGACAAGAATGTCGATGGGGAAGTGTTGGAATTAGCTGCCCTTTTACATGATATTTCCATGACCGATATGTCACTGGACCGAAGCCGGCACAATGAATACGGTGCGGGAATTGCGGAACAGTTGTTACGGGAGAGTAATTACCCGGAAGACAAAACGCAGCTTGTCAAAAGATGTATTCTGAATCACAGTAAAGGAAGACAGCAATACCGGAGCACGGAGGAAGAGCAGATCCTTGTCGATGCTGACGGATTATCTCATTTTGATGTTGTTAAGACGCTTTATTCCTTGCCAAGTAAAGTCATGGGATTAAACGAAGAGGACTCGGTGCGGTTTGTGCAGGATAAACTGACCGGAGACTATAATGAATTAAGTGATGATCTCAAATACTTGGTAAAAGAAAAATATGACAGAATAATGGCCTCCAAATGCGAAGATGATATAAAAGCACTGTGATATTCGGTGTGAAGGAAAGTTATCTCTTGAATTTATCGTTCCAAACATTAGTTGACTATCTGGTGTAAGTGTGCGAAAATGCCTGAAAACAACGAGGTGTTTAGTGTGATTAAGGTGCTTTTTATCTGCCACGGCAATATATGTCGTTCGACAATGGCTCAGTCTATGTTCCAGAATATGGTGAACAAGTTGGGGCTTTCAGATAGATTTTTTATTGATTCGGCTGCGACGAGCAGGGAGGAGATAGGGAATACGCCTCACTATGGAACGGTCAGTAAGCTTCGTTCTGTCGGGATTCCTCTAGTACCACATCGTGCACGCCAGATGACTCAAAATGACTATGAGAACTTTGATTATCTTATCGGGATGGATTCCTATAACGTCTCTAATATGACGCGTATTGCCGGAGGTGATCCAAATCATAAGATATTTCAAATGCTTGAGTTTGCTGGATCACGCAGAAGCATTGCCGATCCATGGTACACAGATAATTTCGATGAAACTTACGATGACTTGAAAGAAGGGTTGGAAAGTTTTATGGAATATCTTATTTCCGAAGGCATCTAAGATTGTGTGGTTACGATAGCCGTATCTTTTTGCATGTTGTGAAGATTTCATAAATTATCTGGAACTTGCGGTATTTGTTTGATGAAAAAATAGAGTCCGGAATGCGTACTTTTTCTGTTTTTTTTCTTATAATGCTCTTAGACAGCAATCAGGGGATGACATATGGGAAATAAGAATGTTACGGATATGACGGTTGGAAATCCGACCAGACATATTTTGAAGTTTACTTTGCCGCTTCTGATCGGCAATCTTTTTCAGCAACTTTATAATATGGTCGACTCTATTGTAGTAGGTCGTTATGTCAGTCCGCACGCATTGGCGGCAGTTGGCGCATGCGGTTCTCTGAATTTCCTTTTCTTTTCTTTGAGTTCCGGTCTTGCTGTCGGTATTGGCGTAATCGCTTCACAATATTTCGGTGCAAACGATGAGAAGCAACTTAAGAAGACAATAGCTAACTCGATCTATGTTCTTGCTTCATCAGCACTCGTCGTCACGCTGATCGGTTTCTTCTTAGCAGGACCGATCCTTAGGCTTTTACAGACTCCGGATGCATACATAGCTGATTCAATCGACTATTTTCGGGTGACCTGCCTTGGAATAGTCGGCGTTGCATTTTATAACGGCGTAGCCGCTTTGCTCCGGGCAGTCGGCGACTCTAAAACACCATTGTATTTCTTGATCTTAAGTAGTGTTATAAACGTGAGCCTTGACCTAGTCTTTGTACTTTGTTTCGGCCTTGGTGTAGTCGGGGTAGCGTTAGCAACTATCATTGCTCAAGCTGTGTCGGCAATCGTTTCCATTATTTTTGCATATAACAAAATCACATATTTTAAGCTTGGTAAGAAGGACTTGCACCCGGACTTTTCAATGATCCGTGACTCTTTCAGGCTTGGCGCGCCGGTGGCTATTCAGAATTCTATGATAGCTGTTTCTTGTATTTCTCTTCAGGCAGTTGTCAATGGCTTTGGTCCTGATGTGGCATCTGCTTATACTATATGTGGTCGTATTGAACAGTTGGTTCAACAGCCATATGGCTCGCTTGGCATGGCGCTTACTTCCTATTCAGGTCAGAATATCGGGGCGAAGAAACAGGAACGTGTGGTGGAAGGCTTCCGCAAATCTACTTTGATCGTTCTTGCTTTCAGCCTGATCATGCTTCCGCTGTTTTTCTTTGGAGGAAAGTTTATTTGCGGAATTTTTATTAAGGAAGAAGAGGCGGCGGAGGTCATCCTGTCCCTTGGCGCACGAGCACTGAAGATCACGAGTCCTTTTTACTTCGCATTAGGAATGATCTACGTTCCCAGAGCAGTTCTGAATGGTTGTGGCGATACAGGATTTGCTATGATCAATGGTCTTACGGAAGTGGTCTGCCGAATTCTTTTCTCCAATATCCTGACAAGGATTCCTATCCTGGGTTATTGGGGCATATGGGTCACGACAGGTCTTACATGGGGCTTTACGGCAATCGTATGCGTGTGGAGATATAAAGGCGGGAAGTGGAAGTATAAAGCGCTTGAACGCTAGATAAGCGTATTGAGTCATTTGTTGACATCATTATCCTTTGACTTTTTATGGTATAATAGATAAATCTATCTTTGAAAGTAGGAGGAAATGAGCATGGATGTTGATAAGATTTCGAAATACTCTTCTTGCCAGCGGCCGCTCCTTGTAAAGAACGACACGATCGAAGATGCGCTTTTTGAGAAATATGGCGTAAATCGCGGATTGCGCGACATCAATGGAAAAGGTGTACTAACCGGACTTACCAGAATTTCGAAGATCGTTTCCTTTACATCCGGACCGGATGGCAAGCAGGTGCCGTGTCCGGGAGAGCTTTGGTATCGTGGATACAATATCAAAACTCTGATTAAAGAATTGGGTGAGCGCGAATATGGATTTGAGAGGACGGCTTACCTGCTTTTGTTTGGTGAAAAACCGACGGAAAGCCAATTGCTTGAGTTTCAGGACGTGTTAGATGAATGTCGTTGCCTTCCGACAAACTTTACCCGTGATGTTATCATGAAAGCGCCAAGTCACGACATTATGAATTCGATTACGAGAAGTGTGCTGACGCTTGCTTCCTATGATGACGAATCTACTACTTCATCCGTAGAGAACAGTTTGAGACAGTGTATTCAGCTTATTGCGCAGTATCCGATGCTTGCTGTTTACAGTTATCATGCATATAACCATTACGATAATGATGAGAGTATGTATATCCATCGCCCGAGAAGAGGAAAATCTACTGCAGAAAACTTCCTTCTCATGCTTCGCCCTGATCAGAAGTATACCGATCTTGAGGCTAAGGTTCTTGATGTGGCTTTGATGCTTCATATGGAACATGGCGGCGGTAACAATTCCACGTTTACGACTCGTGTAGTTACGTCGTCAGGTTCAGACACTTATTCGGCCATGGCGGCGGCCATGTCTTCGCTCAAAGGACCGAAGCACGGCGGTGCGAATATTAAGGTTGTTCAGATGATGGACGATATTCGTGAACATATATCGGATTGGGAAGACCGGGCAGCTATTAAAGAGTATCTCATGAAAATCTTAAGCAAGCAGGCATTTGATAAGAGCGGTCTGATCTATGGTATGGGACACGCCGTCTATTCGATGAGTGATCCGAGAGAAGAAGTGCTGAACTCTTATGTCGAGGCTTTAGCGAAAGAAAAGGATATGGAAAGAGATTATATCCTTTATAAGAATGTAGAAGAGCTGGCGCCGGAAGCTATTGCCGAAACGAGAAAGATATTTAAGGGTGTAAGTCCTAATGTAGACTTTTACAGTGGTCTGGTCTATAAGATCCTTGGTATTCCGGAGGAACTTTATACACCGTTGTTTGCGACGGCTCGTATTGTCGGATGGAGTGCACATCGTATAGAGGAACTTATCGGAATGAATAAGATCATTCGTCCTGCATACAAAAGTGTCATGACAGAAATTGAATAAAATACCGAAAAAGTTCAGTATTATCACCAAAAAAGGTCGGTTGAATTGAAATCAGCCGGCCTTTCTGATATTATTTGTGCATAGTTTTTTCTGTTTTATGGGTTTGTAAGTTTTTTTTATACTTCGGGGGGATGATCCTATGTCAGGAAGACGTTGGTTTGCTCTGTTGAGCACTTTTGTCGTGTTTTCATTTTTCGTGCAGTTTGCACGGCTTCCGTTACTGCAGATAAAAACAGTTTCTGCTGATACTGCAGATTATGTACAGGTTCTGGATGTTGCAGGAACGTCTGTTACCATTGAAAACCAGAAATTCAATAATAGTGATTTCGTTTTTGAACTGAAACTTCAAGGTTGTAAAGATTTCAATGAAGCGAATATAACCGTTAAGTTTAATGAGGAAAACTGCATTCCGTCTATAAATGCCGGGCGTCATGGAGTGTTCTATGTTGATCCGTATAAAGTTGAACCGAGACATACCAGTGCAAGTTCGGTAAGTGGGAATACGGTTTCTATTACAACTAAGGATAGAGGAGTTCTCGATGGACATGGAAAGATCCGTGTGCGTATGATCCTTAATACAGAAGCCTATCTTTCCAGTGCAGCTGTCGTTTCGGTTTCTCCGGAGCCGACGCCGTCACCTACCCCGGTACCAACCAATACGCCTACGCCAACGCCTACCAATACACCGACGCCTACAAAGGCACCGACCAATACACCGACACCTACAAAGGCACCGACAAATACGCCTACTCCTACGAAGAAACCTACGAATACGCCTACGCCAACGAAGAAGCCCACGAATACGCCTACTCCGACTAAGCGTCCGACCAATACACCAACACCTACAAAGGCACCGACAAATACACCTACGCCTACGAAGAAACCTACGAATACGCCTACGCCAACGAAGAAGCCTACGAATACGCCTACTCCGACTAAGCGTCCGACCAATACACCAACACCTACGAAGGTGCCGACAAACACGCCGATTCCAACTAAGAAGCCGACAAATACGCCGATTCCGACTGGAAAACCGACGAATATGCCGTTGCCTACCCAAGCTCCGACAAATACACCTATACCGACTCAATCTCCAACGAATACTCCAATCCCTACCGCGACCCCGTTGCCGACAGTTGTGGCTCCGGGACCGATCGGTGATCCGACGGCAACTCCTGAACCGACTGTAACTCCGGAACCAACTTCGACTCCATCTCCGGTACCGGAAGCGACGCCGACTGAAGCTCCGGAAACATCGGAAGAATCTTCTGCTGAAGAGACCGACGCTCCGACTGATGAAACGGCAAGCTCTGAAACAGATCCGGTAACAGAGAGTTCAGATGGTGCGGAAGTTGTACTCGGTGTTTCCAAAGAATCCGGAGATAACAATGATCCTTCCGAACCAGGTGGTGGCAAAGAAACGGAAGTTTTCATTCCTACGGAGCGGCCTGAGCTTTCCACCAATGCTTCAACTGCTTATAAGCAGAAGAGCCAGGCGGGCTTCTTCATCTGGTTTGCCATCCTGTTTGTTCTTGTGATTGCAATCTATTTGCGTTATAACCACCTTGCTAAGAAAGACATGGCTTTTGTGGATATTTGCAAGAACTTTATTCCGATTCCTGGTCGTATGAATAAAGGAGCGTCCACAAATGTTTCCGGTTCGACGATGTCGTCTGCCGCTAATGGTAATATCGCTCCGTCAAGATCGGTGGCCAGCGTCGGACAAAGCTATCGCCCGATCAAGTCAACGGTTAGAAAAGAACCCGGCGCATCGCAGGACCTTTCCGGAAAGGGTCCGGATCTGAACGAGAAGTAAGAGCGATCCGTGCTTTTTGTCTTTGCCCGGTAAGCATATTTTGAGAAGACTCGGAAGAGCCGGCTGATTTGTCATCGGCCGGCTTTTTTGCTATGATTGTGGCGAGGGGATAAAATATTTGTGAAGTAAGGGGGATGTGTATGCATAAAAGTCGCTGGATGAGACTTCTGAGTCTGATTCTTGCTTTATTTTTATGTTCGTGCTGTCTTTCAGTAATCAGGTCCCAAACCGTTCGTGCAGTTTCTAATGCAGAAGGAATCGTCGAAATCGACGGAAAGGGCAAATATAACCAGGCCAAGATCCGCGTGGTCATTCAACAATATGATGAATCTTCGATTTATCGAGGAAGAATCTATGATCAAGGGGCCTGGTCGGAAACACCGAACCTTCTTTTCTCGACTACGTTAAAAAACAGTACGTTGACGATAATCGTTCAAAGTGCGGATTATTCTCCGATTGAAGTGTCCAGGATCCATATATGGGTCTCGGTGGAGACTGTAGCAAAGCTTCAACTGTTGTCGGATGTTTCTTACGAGAAACTTTCTCCGCCACCGGGTACGACAAAAGCACCGACCTCGACACCGATGCCGACGCCTTCTCCTACGCCGTCTCCTGATGAGGCTACTCCGACGCCGCTTCCTACCGATACTCCAACGCCGACGCCGTTGCCCACCAATACTCCGACGCCGCTTCCTACAAATACTCCGACTCCGACACCAACTCCTACGCCAAGTGCAGACGCCGGGCTTATTGTCGATGAATCCGGAGATTTGCCCGGAGATCCGTCCGAAGATGACCCGGGTGGGGCTTCAGAGGTTTTGATTCCGACACAAAGACCGGATAGTACTTCCGGAAAATCAACCTATAAAGCAGAAAGCCAGACGAGTTTCTTTGCCTGGTTCGCGATTATCTTTGTGCTGGCGATAGTGATTTTCGTACGCTATAGTTCACTGTCCAAAAAAGACATGGGATTTGTAGAGATCTGTAAGAACTTTATACCTTTGCCCGGTGCGGCCAAGAGAAGAGAAGCTGCAGAGAAAGAACGTATGACGGCTCCGGTTATATCTGAACCCGCACATAAAACAGCCAGCGTGGCGCAGGTATACCGTCCTATCAAGTCAACGGTGAGAAAGACTGATACGCCGAAGGATCCGGGCACTGGTTCTGCCGATCCGCAGTGATTTTTCTTTGGTCACAAAATATATCATGAAAAGTGCTTGAAAATACAACGTTTTGTAACATTGGAAATAGCCGGTTGAATTGAAATCAATAGGCTATTCTGATATGATAAACGATAAGGGTAATTCTAATTTAGTTATGATAATTAGGAGCGTAAGTATGAAGGTGACACGAAAAAGTAAGTTTCTCAGTATTTTTGTCAGTATACTGATCTGTTTGTTTGGTGTGTTCGGCACGATGATCCCGCATATTCTGGCCGAATCCACAAGCTGCTCTGTAGATATTGACGGTGGTGGAGATAAGAATGAAGCCTACATTGTTTTAAAGGTAGCAGGAGATGGAGCGAAGGTCAATTCCGCTAAGTCTTCTTGCAGTTCATCACAGGTAAGTGTCAGTACTTCCGTAGAATACGATACTATCAATGTTCATATTAAATCTAAAGACGGTTCAGCAATCAAACCTGCTTCGGTACTTGTTACTGCTGATGTGTCTGACGGTGCATCGTTGTATCTGGATAAAATCATTTATAACAAGTTTAATCCGAATACACCAACGCCGGCTCCAACCAATACGCCGACTCCCGTACCGACGAATACACCTACACCATTACCAACCAATACACCGACTCCTGTACCGACAAATACTCCGAGTCCCACGCCTAAGCCGACAAAAGCTCCTACACCTACACCTGTTGGTGGAGTAGTAACATCTACACCGACTCCGGCTCCGACGAATACACCTACACCGAAGCCGACAGATACGCCGACGCCTGTGCCGACAGATACGCCGACGCCGACTGCGGAACCGACGGAAACTTCCGAGAGCAGTTCTGAATCCAGTTCGAGTGAAGCGACATCAGAGTCACAATCTGAGTCCACAAGCGAATCTTCCGCAACGGAGAGCGCTTCCGGTGCTGGCGTTGTAGAACCTTCTGATTCCTCTGCGCCGTCAGACAGCAGCAGTGCTGAGACGTCATCGTCTGATGTGTCAGAGACGACAGAATCCACAAAGACTTCGACGAAGTTCGTTACACCGACAATGTCTCTTTTGCCGACCACGGTGACAACCAAGAAGGAGAATCCTTACACATTCTTTATCTGGTTTGCTATTATTTTCGTACTGATCATTGTGATATACATGCGTTACAATGCTCTTTCCAAGAAGCGTATGGACTTTGTAGAGATCTGCAAGAACTTTATTCCTGTTCCGGACTTCATCAAGGATATCTTCAAGAAAAAGAAAGAAGAAGATACAGAGACGAAGCAGGATACCGTTGTTAAGAACGGATATCTGCAGAAGCCTTCCGTAGGAGACGCGCAGGCTTTCCGTCCTGCGAAGGTCGCCAGAAAGATCGAGAAGAAAAAAGAAGATGAAAAGATCGATATTGAGGATGACCTGGAAAGCGATATCGACGATCTGGACAGTCTTTGATACGAATGAGAATCGATAATAGAGAGAGGATGCTTGAGAAAGCATCCTCTTTTTGTATTTCTTGCAAATAAAAAAGTTGCCTCAAATTTGAGACAACTTTTATCTGGTGACCCTAAGGAGAATCGAACTCCTGATTGCGCCTTGAGAGGGCGCCGTCTTAACCGCTTGACCATAGGGCCAAATCACCGTTTCGTAAGTGCATGAAAGATAATAACATAAGAAAAGTCGCTGTGCAAGTTCTTTTTGAATAAAACTAAAAAAGACTTTTCAGAATCGATGATTCTATATATACTTTATAGAACAATTAGGATATACTACAAGAGAACATATTTTCGAATTGGAGCAGTGACATGAATCAGTATATTCGCATACGTGGTGCCAGAGAACATAATCTTCAGAATATTAATGTTGATATCAAGAGAGATGAGATGGTCGTGATCACCGGATTGTCCGGTTCCGGAAAGTCTTCTCTTGCTTTTGATACTATATATGCGGAAGGACAGAGACGTTATGTGGAATCCTTGTCTTCGTATGCGAGACAATTCCTCGGACAATTGGAGAAACCGGATTTTGATAGTATTGATGGTTTGTCTCCGTCTATTGCGATCGATCAGAAGACGACGAGCAGGAATCCGAGATCGACAGTTGGTACAGTTACTGAAGTTTATGACTATTTCCGTCTTTTGTATGCAAGGATCGGAGTCCCTCATTGCCCTCATTGCGGAAAGGTAATCGAATCCCAGTCTATTGACCAGATCATCGAACAACTGATGGGATATCAGGAAGGTACAAGACTGATCCTTATGGCTCCTGTGGTTCGTGGCAAGAAGGGTGAGTTTTCCAAACTGCTTGATGATTTCCGTAAAAACGGTTATGCACGTGTCCGGCTGGATGGTCAGATGTATGAGCTTGATGAAGAAATCAGTATCGAGAAGAATAAGAAACATAATCTCGAGGTGATCGTAGATCGTCTTGTTGTTCGGCAAGAGGCCCGATCTCGTTTGAATGATTCTTGTGAGACCGCGCTGAAACTTGCGGATGGGCTCCTTCTTGTAAAGATTCAGGTGCCGAAGGAATCGGAAGATGGAGAGCGCACATTTGAAGAGAGCGAAGTGCTTTTCTCGCAGAAGCTTTCATGTCCGGATTGCGGAATAAGTGTGGAAGAGCTTTCTCCGAGAATGTTTTCGTTTAACAACCCTTTCGGAGCATGCCCAGAGTGTTCGGGACTAGGTTTTCATACAAATGTCGATCCGGAACTTTGTGTGCAGCATCCGGAGCTTTCGCTCAACGATGGCGCGATTACTACGGCAGGATGGAAGTTTGATGACCCGAAGAGCTGGGGAAGAGCTTTTATTGAAGCTCTATCCGCCAGATACGGTTTTTCGCTCGATACTCCGTGGAACAAACTTCCGAAGCGTATCCAGGATATTATTCTGTATGGAAACGGTGGAGAGAAGCTGATCATTGATACCAGCAACAGTATCTATCGTCGTGACGGTATTTATATGAATTCCTGGGAGGGCGTGGTTCACAGCGTGGAGCGCCGTAGCCGGGAGGCTTCCTCGGAAGAGATGAAGGAACATTATGCCCAGTATATGACGATATATGAATGTGGTTCCTGCCATGGCGCGCGATTGAATCCGATGGCTCTGGCTGTAACGGTCGGCGGCAAGAATATCTTTGAAGTGACAGCAATGCCGATCAGAAAGTGCGTCAAGCATCTTCAGAATCTTAATCTGCGCTTGCGTGAGAAGAAGATCGCTGAGCCGATCCTTAAGGAGATTACATCCAGACTCAGCTTTATGATTGATGTGGGTCTTGAATATTTGACGCTTTCCCGAGCTGCGGCTACTTTGTCCGGCGGAGAAGCGCAGCGTATCCGACTCGCTACACAGATCGGTTCGAGTCTGACCGGTGTGCTCTATATTCTGGATGAGCCTTCAATTGGTCTCCATCAGAGAGATAATAACCGGCTTCTGGCGACCCTTCAGAAACTGAAGAATCTCGGCAATACTGTTTTGGTCGTAGAACATGATGAAGATACGATGAGACAGGCGGACCAGATCATTGATATGGGACCCGGCGCCGGTGAGCATGGCGGTTTTGTAGTGGGTGTCGGTACTGCTGAAGAGATTATGAAAGTGCCTGAGTCGATTACCGGACAGTACCTTTCCGGAGAAAAATTTATACCGATTCCTTTGCAGAGGAGAAAACCGGACGGGCGATATCTGACAGTCTGCGGAGCGAGAGAGAATAACCTTAAGGGTATCGATGTGAAGATCCCGATAGGTCTCTTTACATGTGTGACCGGTGTTTCCGGTTCCGGGAAAAGTTCGCTTGTAAACGGTATCATTCTGAGAAGACTGGCTACCGATTTGAATGGAGCCCGACGTTCGAAGGGGCTTTGCGACAAGATCACCGGTGTCGGACATCTGGATAAGGTGATCTCCATCGATCAGTCTCCAATCGGTAGAAGTCCGCGTTCCAATCCGGCCACATATACCGGATGCTTTGATATGATTCGTGAACTTTATGCCAATACTCCGGATGCTAAGGCACGTGGGTATAAGAACGGGCGGTTTAGTTTTAATATCAAGGGTGGTCGTTGTGAGGCCTGCTCCGGTGATGGCGTGAACCGTATTGAGATGCATTTTCTGCCGGATGTTTATGTGAAGTGTGATGTTTGTAAGGGGAAGAGATACAACCGCGAAACTTTGCAGGTCAAATATAAAGGTAAGAATATTGCGGATGTGCTGGCGATGACAGTGGATGAGGCACTTGAGTTTTTCCAGAATGTTCCGAAGATCCGCAATAAGCTCCAGACGCTTTCGGAGGTCGGCCTTGGGTATATACGTCTTGGACAGCCTGCCACGCAGCTGTCCGGTGGTGAAGCGCAGCGTGTCAAGCTGGCAACGGAGCTCTCGAGACGGAGCACCGGCCGTACATTCTATATTCTGGATGAACCGACGACGGGTCTGCATATTGCAGATGTGCATAAGCTTGTTGACATTTTGAACCGCCTGGCCGAAAATGGTAATACTGTTCTGGTCATCGAGCATAATCTGGATGTGATTAAGACAGCGGATCATATTATTGATCTTGGGCCTGAAGGTGGAGATAAGGGCGGTACGATCATTGCAGAGGGCTCTCCTGAGGAGATCTGCGAGGTAAAGGAGTCGTACACGGGACAATTCCTCAAACCTGTCTTGGAAAAAACCAGAGCATTGATGGGTGATTCTGCGCCTGTAATAGATAAAAAACAAAAAAAGAGAATTGAAAGGGATGCGCTTGAGATCGCTGTCGGACCAAAACCGCGGCGTAAGCGTAAACCACTGGAAGAGTAGGAAATAGTAATGAGTTTATGTACTTTGTGTAAGAAGAACGTGGCGGTGGTGTTCACGACGAGATTTGAGAACAACCAGCGTATCAACGAGGGCCTTTGCATTAAGTGTGCTTATGAGACCGGAATCGGTGGAATCGAAGAGATGTTTGCCGCGGCCGGGATCAATGAGGACAATATTGATAATGTGACCGAGAAGATGAACCGGATGATGTCCGGAATCGATTCTTCTAATCCTGAGCAATTGCTGAAGATGCTTGTGGAAAACGACCAGGAACCACCGTTCCCGATGGATTTTGAATTCCCTGAACTTGAGGGGGATGATGAAGAACCTGACGAGGGTGAGGATTCTGACGAATCTTTTGATGAGCCGGCGGAGGAGAACGGGCAGGAGTTTGATCAGCCTGAACGCGAGTCGTTGTCGGACTTCCGTGAGTTTTTCCTGGGTGGTTCGCGTAATGGTTCTTCGAGATCGGATAAGAGTAAGACGAAAAAGAAGAAAGACGATCAGAAGTCGAAATATCTCGATATGTATGGTACCAACCTTACGCAAAAAGCCAGAGATGGTGAGATCGATAAGCTGGTCGGACGTGATAAGGAAATCTCGCGTGTCATTCAGATACTGAACCGCCGTTCGAAAAACAATCCTGCGTTGATAGGTAATCCTGGCGTCGGCAAAACTGCTATTGCTGAAGGCCTTGCGGTTCGTATTGCCAATGGAGAGGTTCCTCAAAAACTTCTGGATATGAAGGTCTATCTTCTTGATATGATGGCTCTTGTGGCCGGCACGCAGTTCCGCGGACAGTTTGAGAGCCGTATGAAGGGCGTCGTGGATGAGGCGACCCGCAAGCAGAATGTGATACTTGTCATCGATGAGATGCATAACATTATGGGTGCCGGTGATGCTGAGGGTGCAATGAATGCTGCCAATATCCTGAAACCTGCATTGGCGAAGGGACAGATCCGAGTGATCGGTTCTACTACGCTTGATGAGTATCGCCGCCATATCGAGAAGGATTCCGCGTTAGAAAGACGTTTCCAGAAAGTGATCGTCGAAGAACCTTCGGTGGAGGAATCGATCGAGATCCTTAAGGGTATCCGTGAATACTATGAGAAACATCACTTTGTCCAGTATCCGGATGATGTGATCGAGTATGCTGTTCAGGCATCCTCACGATATATTATGGATCGGTATCTTCCTGACAAGGCCATTGATCTTCTGGATGAGGCAGGTTCGCAGGTGAATCTCAAAGAGGTTCGTCTGGTTAATCTTGCATCGATGAAGAAGGAGTGGAAGAAACTCGATGCGGAAGTTCGTTCGCTGGAATCCCGCATCGAATCCTCGGCAACCCCGGAAGAGATTGAAAAAGAACATCTCTACGAGCAGCAGGCCGAGAAAAAATCCCGCGTCTTAAGGCTCGAGAAGGAGATCGAATCGTTGGAGAATGACTTGGTTCCTGCCATTATCACGAAGGAAGATATTTCTCGCGTAGTGGAGATGTGGACCGGTATTCCGGTAAAGAGGATCTCCGAGACGGAATCAGAGCAGCTTCTGAAATTGGAGGAGCGGCTCCATGAACGTGTTATCGGCCAGGATAAAGCAGTGAGCGCTTTGGCCCGCGCGATCCGAAGAAACCGTTCAGGCTTTGGTAAAGCGCATAAGCCGTCTTCTTTCATTTTTGTCGGACCTACCGGTGTAGGTAAGACAGAATTAGTCAAGGCTTTGGCTGAAGCTATGTTTGCCAGAGAAGATGCGTTGATCCGTATTGATATGTCTGAATATATGGAAGCACATACTGTCAGCAAATTGATTGGTTCTCCGCCGGGGTATGTCGGTTATGACGATGGCGGGCAACTGACAGAACGTGTTAGAAGAAAACCCTATTCGGTAGTGCTTTTTGATGAGATCGAGAAGGCACATCCGGATGTGTTTAATATGCTTCTTCAGATACTCGACGATGGTCGTTTAACAGACAGCCATGGACGTCTTGTCAATTTCGAGCATACGATTCTGATCATGACGTCTAATGCCGGTACTTCCTTGAAGGCGAATGGTTTCGGATTCGGTGCGGAAGGGCATATTGCTTTGGAAAACCGGGTGCATACAGTTCTGAAGGAGATGTTCCGTCCGGAATTCCTGAACCGTATTGATGAAATTGTCGTATTCCAGGAGTTGACGAAAGAAGAGATCCGCAGGATCGTTGACCTGATGCTGCATGAACTTGCCTCGCAATTGGGCGAGAAGGGAATCTCGTTGAAGGTTTCTGATGCTGCTAAAGATCAGCTGGCAGTAGAAGGTTACGATGTGAAATATGGAGCTCGTCCTCTTCGGAAGACGATCCAGCGCCGGCTGGAAGATCCTCTGGCTGACATGTTCCTGTCCGGAAAACTGGATAAGGCTGAAGCTGTGTCGATCGATTACAAGAATGATGAGTTTACTTTTCACCTGAAAAAGAAAAAGGAGAAGTCTTGATCTTTCGATGAGAGATCTGCGTCCGACTATGAAGTGGGAGTATAAGAGAATCAGGAAAACCAGTTGGGATACTGTTTTCGGGAAGGGATGGAGACCATGGCTTTTGCTGGTTGCCGCGTGCTTCCTGTTTTCTTTGATCGGTGCCCAGTATACTCTTCAGACACAAGGCCTTGACTATGTTGACCAATGGCTGGGATACAAAGACGAGAATTATGAAGCAAACGTCGGGTATCTGAAAGACTATGTTTCTGATCTGAAAATCGTTAAAAGTTTGCCGGCTGAAGTGGAGAAATCGGCTGTGGATTCTCTGGATTCCATTGCGGCCAGTAATTCATGGGTGATCCGTGTCCTGGCGCATAATGCGGCATATTTTGAGAGAAACCCCGGAGAAGTCATTGCCAATCTTCTTATTATCGGACTAATCATGTTCATAGTGAAGTTTTTCTTCCTGAATGCATCTGAAATAGGCCTTTACAGATATGTTCTGGAGAACAGGCAGCAGGAGAAGGTCAAGTTCCGAAGGATCTTTGCGCCTTTTCACCTGAAGATGATCCCGAATGTTATCTGGGTAACATTCCGATATAGCATGACGCTGCTCAAATGGTATATGCTCTTTATTATTCCCGGTATTTATAAGACATTCCAGCTTTCCATGATTCCGTTTATCCTCGCGGAAAATCCGAAGATCAAATACAAAGATGCGGTGAAGCTTTCCAAGGCGATGACGAAGGGATATAAATGGAAGATGTTTGTGACGGATCTTTCCTATATTTACATCTGGCTGTTGCATTTGATTCCGTTCGCCGGCCTGCTTGTTTCGGTGCCGTTGAGCATGCAGCTGGATGCGGAATACTATTTTACGCTTCGAAACCGTGCGGGTATCGATTATACGAATCTCCCCGAGCAGGCTTTTGCAGGAGCGCCGTACGTTAAGAGAATGCAGGATAGAAAGAGAAATCCTAATATCGTACTCTCCGACCCCGAATATGTTCTTACTGACGTGAATACCAAAACTGCGCATAAGAAGGGATTGTTTCGTTTTGACTACAGTCCTTTCGATATTGTGTTTATGTTTTTCAGTTTTTGCATGGTCGGCTGGATCTGGGAAGTCTGCTATGAGTTTGTCGACACAGGACTCCTGGTGAATCGTGGGACGATGTACGGACCATGGATCCCGATATATGGATTCGGCGGTATAGCCATCGTGCTCCTGCTTAGCCGTTTCAAAGAGAGTAAGATCAAGCTTTTTCTGATGACGATGCTGGTCTGTGCAATACTGGAATACCTTGGAAGTTTTGCGCTTGAGTTTATGTTCAACTCTTCGTATTGGGACTATAAAGAAATGTTCATGAATGTGAACGGCCGGATCTGCCTTGCGGGATTGATGGCTTTTGGCGTGGGAGGATTGTTCGGTGTCTATATTGCCGGACCGGCAATCAGCCGATTTGTCGATCGATTCTCGAGAAGGACCCAGTATATTGCTGCTGGAATTCTGGGAGCTTTGTTTGTGACGGATATTGTCTGTTGCGTGATATTCGGCTTTAATTCCGGTGCTAGTGTGGGTGGAAAGATCGTCTGATCCGGATCAAAAGAAAAGAGCTGCCTTGTGAAAGACAGCTCTTGTTGTTTGTATCTTTTTCCGATGCTCAGGAACGGTAACTTGCGTTGATCTTTACATAGTCGTAAGTGAAGTCACAGGTCCACATACGGTCGCTGTATTCTCCGTCGTTCAGTTCGATCTGGATCAGAATGTCATGCTCCGAAAGCTTCTCTTTGGCGACATCTTCGTCAAAGGGGAGTGCAACACCGTTTTCGTATACGGCGAGTCCGCTTAAGGACATGCTGATTTTATCGGGGTCGATATCGGCTCCGGAATAACCCAGCGCGGTAATAAAGCGTCCGCAGTTTGCATCCTGACCGAAGATAGCTGTTTTGCAAAGCGGGGAACGGCAGATGGCCAGTACACAAAGGTATGCGTCGTTAGCGGTTTTGGCGCCGTTGACAACTACTTCTACAAGTTTTGAAGCTCCTTCACCGTCAGAGGCGATCATCTTGGCAAGATCGAAGCAGAGGGAGTGGAATGCTTCCTTGAAAACATCGTATTCTTCAGTTCCTTCTTTGATTTCAGGGGTTTCTGAAGCACCATTGGCCATGATGACGACCATGTCGCAGACAGATGTGTCGCCGTCTACGGTAACACGATTATAAGTGTCCTTGACATTACTGCTGATCATGGACTGAAGCGCACTCTGCCCGATGTTAGCGTCCGTTGTGAAAACACTGATCATGGTGGCCAGGTTCGGATGGATCATGCCGGAACCTTTTGCAATAGCGGAGATCGTGATTTCTTTGCCGAAAATGCTTACGGTTGCGGCGACCTCTTTAGGCTGGGTATCTGTGGTCATGATGGCGCGCTCGGCAAGATGACCGCATTCTTCGGAAGATGAAGCATTTTTGACCAAAGAAGGGATCGCAGATGTGATCTTGTCTAATGGAAGACGGGTACCGATGACGCCGGTAGAGGCGGTAAGGATCATGTTGGATTCGGTATTCAGGATCGAGGCGACAGCGGAAGCCATGGCTTCTGCATCACTTTCTCCCTCGGCACCGACACATGCATTGGCGTTGCCGCTGTTGATGATGATGCCGGAAACAGTTTCCTGTGATCGGATGATGGAAATGGAACGCGTCAGAGAGTGCCCTTTTACCAGGTTGGAGGTATATACGCCGGCTACTTTCGCCGGAGTTAAGGATCCTATGAATGCAAGATCCGGATTGCCGTTCGGCTTAAGACCGCAAGACACGCCGTTTGCGATGAAGCCTTTCGGAAGAGTGATATAGGCATTTGTTATTTCCATATAAAAGCACCTCGTTCGAATTATGTAGATGCATTATACACCAATAATGAAAAGTTTTTCCAGATTCATGAAATAAATCAAAAGAAGTGCTTGACATAATGGCTTGGAAAACATTATAATTTCGTAGTGCCTTTTGGGAGAACTTGGTGGGATTAGCTCAGTTGGTTAGAGCGCTAGTTTGTGGCACTAGAGGTCATGGGTTCGACCCCCATATCCCACCCCAATTAAACCTAAGAGGTTTTTTATTGGGGTATAGCCAAGCGGTAAGGCACGGGACTTTGACTCCCGCATTCGTAGGTCCGAATCCTGCTACCCCAGCCATATGGTTCACTAGCTCAGTCGGTAGAGCACTTGACTTTTAATCAAGGGGTCTGGAGTTCGAGCCTCCAGTGAGCCACCATACGAATGAGAAAACTGCTTTTCGAAGCAGTTTTTCTTTTTTATTCCCAAACGTCTCAGGATGTGATTCCCTTTGCGTATTTGTGTGTTTTCGAAAAATCCTTGCACTTTCAGAAACGGACAGCGATAATGATGAATAGGTTCACTATGGGGAAGAGGTAGAAGCATGGCCAGATTTGAGATCGTACATCCGCTGCCAGAAAGCTGTCTTTCTGTTCAGACGAAAAGATTGTTGCTTGCGGTGTATAAGCCGTCGGCAGCCGCCAGGGTCACGGACTATCTTGTAAGGAACCGGGCTTTTCATACGCCGTTTACGCAGAAGCACAGTGACCGGTACTTTACGGTTAGCGAACAGAAGGCATATTTAAAATCGGATCTTTATCAATACAGACACAATTCTCAGGTCGGGTTCTGGATCTCAACGATCGAAGAGCCGGATGTGATCATCGGAAGACTATCCTTTTACTCTATTATCGGAGGAGCCATGATGACCAGCTTTGTCGGGTATCATCTTGATGAGAAGTGTCAGGGAAAGGGCTATATGTTAGAGGCGCTTCAAGCCGGCTGCGATTTTATGTTCAAGTATTACCGCCTTCACCGGATCCAGGCAGATGTTATGCCTACGAATGAAAAGTCGCTTCGTGTAGTACAGAAGACCGGCTTTGTGAAGATGGGCTACAATGTTCGTTATATGGAGATCGATGGATCATATAAAGATCATGTGATGTATGTGCTTTTGAATCCGTCTGTGGAAAAGTGAGAGTATTCCCAAAAAACTATTTGCAAATATCGAAAAAGAATGGTGTACTATAAGTTAGAGTATAAATGTACCAAAACGGAGGAGCGTGTGTTATGAAACGATCTTCATTATATACAAAGGTTGTTGCGTTGGCTTTAGTATGCGCGATGGGCGGAGCAGTCGTCGGTTGCGGTAAGAAGGAAGAAACGACCACAACAGCACCAAGTTCAATTGAGGTTACGTCTGAGACAACTCCGGTCGAGTCTGCTACGACGACGACCGAATCCACGACTTTGATGGAATATGGCGAGTCCCTGGCTCCGAATGATATTCAAGTGACCTGGCAGGAAGATGCAATGGATCCGAAGGTGATGTATATCGTCGGTGTCGAGAATTACTTGAAAGTGCGTAAAGGTCCGGATACGAAGTATGATCAGGTCGGATCCCTTACCAAAGGAATGCAGGTTATTGTAGTAGCGAAGACCAATAATAACTGGTACAAACTACAGGACGGCTATTATGTATCTGCCGATTATGTTTCGTTGACAGCGTCGTAAAATCCGAGTTTTGAGGTTTTTAAAATTTAGTATAGACAATCCAACTTTCGTGTAGTATTATATCTAGGCAAGTTTTTAGAGCGCTTCACGAAAGTGATATGCGGGTGTAGTTCAATGGTAGAACTCCAGCCTTCCAAGCTGATCACGTGGGTTCGATTCCCATCACCCGCTCCATGAATGACGATCTATACGATCGTCATTCTTACATCGTGGGTCCATAGCTCAGCTGGATAGAGCAACAGCCTTCTAAGCTGTGGGCCGGAGGTTCGAATCCCCCTGGGCTCACCATGACATGAAATAAGATCATCTTGTTCTAAGTAGTGGAGAAGATGATCTTATTTTTTGCCTAAAAACAAATTGTAGCAAATTTTGTGGGAAAAGCACCCTAACACCACATTATATTGTGGTATAATTGATAAGATTATAAGGGAGAGGTTTTGAAAGTATGCCAAGTAAGTCTTATGGAAACGACACAATTACCGCACTGAAGGGTGCCGACCGTGTACGTAAACGTCCGGGTGTTATATTCGGTTCGGATGGTCTGGAAGGCTGTGAACACTCGTTTTTTGAAATCCTGAGTAACTCGATTGATGAAGCCCGTGAAGGCTATGGAGATAAGATCGAAGTTGTCCGTTATAAAGACGGATCCATTTCGGTTGAGGATTTCGGTCGTGGTATCCCTCTCGATTACAATACCAAGGAGCAGCGTTTTAACTGGGAACTGGTATACTGTGAGCTTTATGCCGGCGGTAAATATAATAACGATACCGGTGAGAGCTATGAGTTCAGCCTGGGTTTGAATGGTCTCGGTGCGTGCGCGACACAGTATTCTTCCGAATACTTTGACGTGACGGTATTCCGCGACGGGTTTAAGTATAATCTTCATTTTGAAAAGGGAGAGAATGTTGGAGGCCTTCTAAAAGAACCGACACGTTTCAAGCGTACGGGTACGATCCAGAAATGGAAACCGGACAGAGAAGTTTTTACGGACATCAATATTCCATTGGATTCTTTTCTTCAGATCCTCAAGCGTCAGGCGGTAGTCAACAGTGGCGTTACGTTCCTTCTGAAGGATGAGGAAAGCGGAGAAGAGTTTACTTTCTGCTATCCGTCCGGTATTGAGGGTTATGTTGCAGAGTTTGACGGTGGCAAGGGCCTTTCTTCTCCGGCATCTTTTGATGGTATGGGACGAGGCAAGGATCGCGCGGATAAGCCGGAATATAAAGTAAAGTGCCAGGTTGCTTTCTGCTTTAATAATGAGACGAACATTCTGGAGTATTACCATAACAGTAGTTTCCTTGAACATGGCGGTGCTCCGGATAAAGCAGTCAGAAGTGCTTTTACCGCAGAAATTGATAAGCAGATCCGTGCGAGAGACAAATATAAAGCGAACGAGAGTAAGATCGTGTTCCAGGATGTCGCAGACAGCCTGATCCTGGTAACGAGTTCTTTTTCCACTCAGACCAGCTACGAGAACCAGACGAAGAAAGCTATCACGAATAAGTTCATCCAGGATTTCATGGCTGACCTGATCCGTCAGAAATTGGAAGTTTGGTTTATTGAAAATAAGCCGGAAGGTGACAGGGTCGTTGAGCAGATCCTGATCAATAAGAGATCGCGTGAGAATGCGGAGAAGACGCGCCTGAATGTCAAGAAGAAGCTTATGGGAAGCATTGACATCAATAACCGTGTCAAAAAGTTTGTAGACTGCCGTACAAAGGATGTGGAGCAAAGAGAACTCTATATCGTAGAGGGCGATTCCGCTCTCGGTTCTTGTAAAATGGGCCGAGATGCCGAATTCCAGGCGATCATGCCGGTAAGAGGTAAGATCCTGAACTGCCTGAAGGCGGAATACTCTATGATCTTTAAGAGTGAGATCATTACGGATCTGGTGAAGGTCCTGGGCTGCGGGGTTGAGATCCAGACCAAGCATAACAAGGATCTGTCATCTTTTGATATGTCGCTTCTGCGCTGGAATAAAGTTATTATTTGTACCGATGCCGACGTAGACGGATTCCATATCCGCACTTTGATCCTGGCTATGATCTTCCGCCTTATGCCGTCCTTGATCCGTGAGGGAAAAGTCTTTATTGCAGAATCCCCGCTTTTTGAGATCACCTATCGGAATAAGGGTGAGGAGAAGACTTTGTTTGCTTATAACGAGAAAGAGAAAACAGAGATCCTTCAGAAGTATCCGCCGGAAAAGTGTTCGCTTCAGCGTTCGAAAGGACTTGGTGAGAATGAGCCTGAGATGATGTGGGAGACTACTATGAATCCTGCGACGAGAAGGTTGATCAAAGTCGTTCCGGGTGATGAGAAGCAGACAATGGAAACTTTTGAATTGCTTCTGGGTGATAACCTGGCCGGCCGTAAAGAGCATATCGAGCGCGATGGTCACCTCTACCTGGAGATGCTTGATGTTGACTGACGGAACTGCTTCCGGGAGATCAGAAGAGATAGAAACATTAGAAAAGAGAACGAGACATGGCAAGAAAGAGTTCGAAAAAAGATATAAGTGATATGCCGGAAAGAAATTCCCTGAAGGACAAGTCTTCCGGACTTCCGCCGGCGCCGCCGACATTACAGGATATTAACGATACGCTGGAGACGAACTTTATGCCGTACGCCATGAGTATCATCGTGTCCCGTGCGATTCCGGAAATCGACGGATTCAAGCCGTCTCACAGAAAACTTCTATATACGATGTATAAGATGGGACTTCTTACCGGTAACCGCACCAAGTCGAGTAATGTTGTCGGTCAGACCATGAAACTCAATCCGCATGGAGATATGGCTATCTATGAGACGATGGTCCGTCTTGCGAGAGGAAACGGATCTTTGCTTCATCCGTATGTGGATTCCAAGGGTAACTTTGGTAAGCAGTATTCGCGGGATATGCAGTACGCGGCTCCGAGATATACCGAGGTGCGTCTTGAAAAACTGTGTGAAGAGCTTTTCCGCGGTCTGGATAAAAATGCCGTGGATTTCGTTGATAACTATGATGGTACGATGAAAGAACCGGTTTTGCTTCCGGCTTCTTACCCGTCGATCCTGGTTAACAATAATCAGGGTATTGCTGCCGGTATGGCTTCTAATATCTGCTCCTTCAATATTCGGGAAGTGTGTGAGGCAACGATAGCCTATATGAAGGATCCGACCACGGATATCCTTGAGATCATGCCGGCGCCGGATTTCCCTGGTGGAGGAACGATCCTGTACGATGAAGCTTCTATGCGTGCGATCTATGAAAGCGGTCGTGGCCCGGTACGTATCCGTTCGAAGTATTTTGCCGATAAATCCAATAATCTGATCGAAGTAACGCAGATCCCTTATACTACTACAGCGGAGGCGGTGATCGATGAGATCACGGAACTCGTGAAGAGCGGCAAGGTCAAGGAGATCAATGATGTTCGTGATGAGACGGACCTCGATGGTCTTAAGATCTGTATCGAGTGCAAGCGGGGAACGGATCTGGATGCACTGATGACGAAGCTTTTCCGTTTTACCAGACTTGAGGATACTTTCTCCTGCAACTTTAATGTTCTGATCAATGGTTACCCGAGAGTTTTGGGCGTGCAGCAGCTTTTGGCCGAGTGGATCGTCTGGAGAAGAGCTTGTCAGAAACGTGAACTGGTCTATGAGTTGGATAAGAAGAAGGATAAGCTTCATCTTCTTGATGGTTTGGCGAAGATACTTCTGGATATAGATAAGGCGATTGCGATCATCCGTAATACCGAATTGGAAGAGGATGTAGTGCCTAACCTCATGCAGGGTTTTGATATAGACAGCATCCAGGCGGAGTATGTGGCTGAGATCAAACTTCGTAATATCAACCGGGAATATATCCTGAAGCGTACGGCTGACCGTGAAGACCTGATCAAGGAGATCAAGGATCTCGAAGATACGATCAAGAGTCCGGCGCGCATCGATGCCAGAATTATCAAAGGCCTGGAGAACGTTGCGAAAAAGTATGGTCAGGAAAGACGATCCGAATTGCTTAAGGCGGAAGAAGCGGTAACATTCAACGATCAGAATATGATCGAGGACTATCGCCTGAAGCTTTTCCTTTCTGACCATGGCTACATAAAGAAGATTGCATTGACGTCTCTTCGCAACGCAGGAGATTTGAAGATCAAGGAAGACGATACGATCGTAATGGAACTTGAAGGTACGAATAAATCAGAGATCCTGTTCTTCTCGGATAAGGCGAACTGCTATAAGATCCGTGCCCATGAGCTTCCGGATACTAAGCCTTCCGAATATGGCGGATATCTGCCGAATGTGCTGCAGATGGAAGAGAATGAAAAGATAGTCTTTATGCATATTACGGATGACTATAAGGGCAATGTGCTTTTTGCTTTTGAAAACGGTAAGATCTCGAAGATTCCGATGGCGGCATATGAGACGAAGCAGAATCGAAAGAAACTGATCCATGCTTATAGTGATCTTTCTCCGATCGTAAGTATCCATTACATTACGGAAGATATCACAATGGCTGCTTTTTCCAATCTGCGGAAAGCTATTGTTTTTGACACGTCGCTGATCCCGCTTAAGACGACACGTTCATCTCAAGGTGTTCAGGTCCTGACATCCAAGAGGGGAAGTGTGTTGACCGAGGTGAAGAGATTGGAGGATACCGGTTTTACGGATCCTGAGTATTATCGCATACGTCGTATTCCTGCGATCGGCTATTATCTTAAGGAGGATACGATCGAGGATCGTCAGATCACATTAGGAGATTTGTAATACATGATGGAGTTTGGAGGCAATACGGTTCGCATGGAGAGACCACGTCCGATCGGTACGTGGGTCTTGATCTTCATTGGATTGATCTGTATTACCTCGCTCCTTGGCATTATGATATTTGTATCCAACAGTAATGAGAGGATCGCCAGAATAATGCCGAAATTCGAGTCGGCGCTGGAAAAGCGTGACTATGCGCTGGCTCTTTCGATGTATCGGGATATCAATGACGTTATCATTAACCGTGATCCGGGAGATACGACAGATGCTTCTGACGAGTATGAGATCCTGAATCAGATGGAAATGCAGGTTAATGAACGTGTAAGCAGCATCGAGAACAAGATACGCTATGAGAGATATACTCCTTCTAAGGATGATATTGCATTTTTGGAGGGATTAGGTGAGCTGACGGGAGCAAGAATGACCATATGGCTTACTGATCTTTGCGAAGAGTTTTTGCTGGGTACGATTGAAAAACCGACGTTGACGTTTATCTTCCAGAAACTGGAGAACCTGAGTAATCTTTCTGCGGCGGCGCGTCCTCTTCGAATCGAAGTAGATCAGATCGAGTTGTTCCGGGGAGATGTGCAGACGGCGGAGAGAATGTTTACCGATGGGGAATATATCGAATGCGTCGAACACTTTGAGTATGTATTGAAGTCTTCGTCGGGATTTGTCAATGATTATTCGAAGAAGAGACTGGAAGAATGCAAAGTTGCAATGTATCAGCCGATGATGGAAAAGGCGGATCATCTTCTTGCCACGTTTAAGTATTATTCTGCCGAAGAACTCCTCTCGGATCTTGCCAGAATATTCCCGGAGGACCAGGTCATTCAGTCGAATCTGTATCTGGCGACGTCTAATACCAGTCATGTAGAAAAGTATACCGGGCCGGTCGAAGTGATCTGTGTGAAACCGTTGATCTCGGATGTTAAAGTTGCTTTTGAGACGAATTATGTTGCGTCGACGGATTCGTATTATCTGACGACTAAAGAATTCCGCAAGATACTGGAGAGCCTTTATGCGAAGAATTACTGTCTGATCGATCCTTGCTCGATGGTTGATCTGAGTAATTCGTCATTCCTGAATGTCAAGGATATCATGCTCCCGGAGGGAAAGAAACCATTGGTCGTGATCCTTGAGGATTTCTCCTATACAGCATCGAGAAGCAAGATCGGCATGTGCCAGAGACTGGTGCTGAACGATATGGGTCAGGTCTGCGGAGAGTATGTCAGTGCTTCGGGGCAGACTGTGGTAAGCCGAAATAGTGAAGCGGTAGGAATATTGGATGCTTTTATCGAAGAGCATCCGGACTTTTCCTATAATGGTGTAAAAGGCGTGATCTCGCTGACCGGTTACCAGTCTGTATTTGGATATGTCACGGATGAAGACCAGGTGGATGACCGCAACAGTGCTTTGAAAACGGCAGGATTAATGGAAATATCCCCTTCGGAGAAAGAAATTGAAGATAATCGTGCAATGGTTCTGGCTATCATCGAACAGTTGAAAGACGTCGGTTGGATCATGGGTTCTTCGACATACGGTTTTATTAATGCCAACCATTGTGAAATCGGAACGATTACGAACGATACGCAGAAATGGCTGGATCAGGTCGGTCAGTTAACGGGACAGGTGGATATTCTGGTTTATCCGAACGGTGATTTTATCCGTGGTTCGGATCCGAGATGCAAATATCTGAAAGAACAGGGCTTCCGTCTTTTCTTTGGTGTAGGACCTTCGCCGTATTTTACTTATGGTGACAATTACATCTATTTTGACCGATGTATGTTAAATGGCGATACGCTTAGGAGTGTTGACTATTCCAGACTTTTTGATGTGAACGAGGTTTACGATGAGAATAGAAAAAAATCACATTAAAGTTATAGTTGCTTGTGCTTTGGTCGTGGTGATCATTTCGATGAGTCTGGTTGGCTGTATTGATCTTGCGGGCCTTGGTCAGACAAAGCATACGTATATTCCGGTATCGACGGAAGAAGAGTTGTTTGATGTCGTGGAAAATGGTCTGTACCAGTTTGAGGATACGATGTATATCAAGACTAAATCCTACGAAGCCTTTAAAGTGATGTGGGAAAACCTCGATAAAGCAAATGTTCTGCATACTGTCTTCCGTGAGAAGTATTATCAGGTACGGTATAAGGCGGTCAAAGACGGCTGCGAAGTACAGTTGGCCATGACTTTAAATCCTTGTGGTTATGCTATGCGGTATCTTTATACTAAAGCAGACAAGGAATATAGAAATGATAAGGCTAAAGAGGTGGGCGAGAAGATCGAACAGATCAAGGCAGAGATCATCAAGGCAGGCATGTCTGATGAAGAGAAAGTGCGTGCCATCCATGATTACATCATAAGCCATTACGAATATGCTGTTAACGGGGATGTTAATGATTATGCCCAGACACAAGTGCTTTTTGATCAGGGAAAAGGGCAATGCCAAGCGTATTCTGAATTGTTTGTGGCACTTTGTCTTCTGAGTGGCGTAGAGGCCAGGATCGTATCCGGTGAATCGTCGTTCGGGTTCGGCGAAAAGGGCCATGCGTGGTGCCAGGTTAAGCTTGGGCATCTTTGGTATCATATCGATGTGACATGGGATGATCCGATCCCGGATGTTGCGGAAATGGTTAGATATGATTACTATCTGAAGGGAGATCCGACAGTTGCCAGAACGCATCAGTGGTCCGAACTTTTCGAAAAATGCTACACGGATTATGGTACATAAAGTTGAATTTGTATTACGAATTTGTATATTTTAAACTTTTTTCTAGACGAAAAAAGTCTAAAAAACTATAATATAGTTAGGTTTACTATGGGAGGTTCCATATGGCTAAGATTGATAAACTGAGTGACTTCATAGTAGAAGAGAAGATCATCTGGTCTGATAAGAAAAGGATTCTTGGCATGCCGATTTCGTTTACCAAGTATTCTTTCAGCGAAAATCGCCTTTTCGTCCAGCGTGGATTTTTTAAGGTAGTTAAGGATGAACTCCTAATGTACCGTATTCTTGATGTCAGATTGCAGAGAACTTTCTGGCAGAGACTGTTCCGGGTAGGAACGATTGAATTATCTACGGCTGATAAGTCAACTCCGATCATTTATCTTGAGAATATTTCCAATCCGGATCGTACTCGTGATGCTTTGAGTGCGATAGCGGAGAAAGAGCGCGATGAGAAGCGTGTTCTGGGTAAAGAAATGTTTGGTACGGCAAATGACGGCGCGATTGCACATGATGCCGGTGTGATGGAATGATACTGTGATGGTGACCAACGACAGATAAAGGGGATGTGTAGTGGAAACTAGACTGGATCGATACGAAGGCGCACGTGAGAAGAAACTTGAACAGCTTAAGCAGTTGATCAAGGAATCAAATTATGTCGTTTTTCTTGGTGGCGCCGGTGTTTCTACAGAAAGCGGTATACCTGATTTCCGTAGCGGCGAAGGCATTTTTAATCAGGAAAGCGGACTGTCTTATCGCCCTGTCGATATTATCAGTCATTCGTTTTTTGAAGCGCATCCGGAAGAATTTTATGATTTCTACCGAAGAAAACTCTGCTATCCGAAGGCGCGTCCGAATAAGGCGCATCGTGCTTTGGTGCGCCTGGAAAAGCAAGGAAAACTGAAGGCGACGATTACACAGAATATCGATAATCTCCATCAGATGGCCGGAAGTCAGACTACGATCGAGCTTCATGGTTCTGTTTTCAGAAATTATTGTATCGATTGTAAAGAAAAATATGATCTCAACTTTATCTTGAAATCTAAAGGTGTACCGAGATGTACGAAGTGCGGCGGCATTGTTCGTCCGGATGTTGTCCTTTATGAGGAACATCTCGAACATGAGAATATTGATAATGCGGTAAAAGCAATCAAGAAGGCTGACCTTCTGATCATCGGAGGAACGTCTTTGACAGTTTATCCGGCAGCTACATTTGCGCAGTTTCTGAAGAGCGATCGTGTTGTGATCATTAATAAGAGTTCCACGTATCTTGATCTTCAGGCTATGCTGACGATTCACGATAGTATCGGTGATGTCCTGGATACTGTCATTTCAAAATATATTCCGAGAAAGAAACCACAGACCAAGCCGGCATCAAAGACTAAGGCTAAATCAACTGCGTCTTCTTCCGGATCCAAGGTTTCGTCTTCGGCAAAACCGAAAAAAACGGCATCGGCAAAAGCTGCTGATGGTTCGTCGGCAAAGGCAAAGACGTCTAAAACCAAGGCTGCTTCGAAACCTAAAAAGAAAGAAAAAGAATAAGGATATGAGTGAAAAAATTCAAAATCGGGATGCTGAATTTGAAAGAAGAAGCAAAATTCTCGATGATTTGTATAAGGATGTGGAGACCACCGCAGATAAGCTTGCAAATCTGCGGGGCTTTTTGTTTATAGCAGTTGTCGTTTTTCTTGTGCTTTTCTTCACGAAAGAAAGAATGATCTGGAATCTGATCATAGCTTTCGGCTTTTTTGTACTGTTTGTTGTAGTTGCTGCCCGTCATGCCCGATTCAAGAATAAACTTAAGCGATACAAAGTTCTGAAAGAAATCCATAGTCAATATATAGCAAGAACACAACATGATTTCGGTAAACTGACGGATACCGGGGCAGATCTTCAGGTCGAAAAACACCCGTTTTCATCTGACCTGGATCTTTTTGGCGAACGGTCGCTATTCTCTTTGATGTCGGTGGCGCATACTTCCTTCGGCAGATCAACACTCCGCGATTGGCTTTTTACAGCAGCTTCGGATGATCCGGACCGTGAACAGATCGTTCTTCGACAAGAAGCAGCTTC
Organism: Clostridiales bacterium; assembly: GCA_017513085.1. Lineage (GTDB taxonomy): Bacteria > Bacillota > Clostridia > Saccharofermentanales > Saccharofermentanaceae > Scatonaster. The sequence continues at coordinate 132,169 of JAFWDK010000010.1, forward strand.
TGAGTTTGCTGAGCATCTCGATATGCTTCAGGATCTGGAAGCCGATACCAAGATGAATGTTTCCAAACAAGGCTCTCCGCAGGCCCTTCTGGCATATATCGCATCAGATATTTCACAGTTGGATAAGAAAATGGTCGTACTTCGCACTGTATGTACTATCCTACTGTGGGTTACTTTTGTGGCGGCTTTGATCATTGGAAAGTGGGCGTTTTTTGCGCCGGCCTTTTTCTTTGTTGTGCAGCTTATGCTGATGATGCTGTCTTACGGCAAAAACAGTACGATATTTACTCTTGTGGAGAAATTCTTTCCGGAACTTCGCGCGTACTCGAACATTTTCACTTCTATTGAGAAGGCAGAAGTGAAGTCGGCTTTTCTGGTAAAACTGAAAGAGCAATTGTATTCCGAAAAGGTAAAAGAAGAGGGAGAGAAAGCATCGTCTGCATCGAATCAATTGCAGTCTTTGTATCGGTGCTGTCTTCTGATTCAGGCACGTATGCAGCCTTTGCTGTACTTTGTTCTGAATATGGTTTTTCCTTTTGATGAACTTTGTATCCATCTTCTTGAAAAATGGAAACATACTTCAGGTAAAGAGATACCGGGTAAATTGAAGGCCATTGGAGAATGGGAAGCTGCAATGAGTCTGGCAGTAATGCGTTTTATCTATCCGGATGGATGTGTGCCGAAGATCCTGACATCCTCTTTGCCTGTGTTTGAAGCAAAAGAAATGGGACATCCGTTGATTCCGGAAAAGAAAGTTGTACGTAATGATTTTTCACTGACAAAAGGATGTGCCATCATTACAGGTTCCAATATGTCTGGAAAAACGACTTTGCTGCGTACAGTTGGCATCAATATGGTGTTAGCATATGCCGGCGCTGTTTGCCCGACCAGTGAATTGTCTCTTTCGGTCATGAACCTTGGTGCTTCCATGAGGATCGAAGATAATCTTGGAGAAGGAGTGTCGACTTTCTATGCTGAGCTGATTAAGATCGAGAGGATCATCCGCCTTGCTTCCGGCGATCGTCCGTTATTGTACCTGATCGATGAGATCTTCCGGGGGACTAATTCAAAGGACCGTACGGATGGGGCTTGGATCGTTCTGAAGAAACTCAACAAACCTTCTATCATCGGACTTATGTCGACACACGACTACGAACTTTGTAAGATGAATAGCAACAATGAAGTGAATCTGGTGTATTACCACTTTTCTGAATATTACGATGATGAAGGCTTGCATTTTGACTATAAACTGAAAGATGGTATGTCCACTCAGACAAACGCAAAATACCTTATGAAACTGGTTGGTATTGACGATTAGTGTATATTAATGGTATCTTGTTAAAATGCAAGATGATGATAGAATAGTTGCAAAAAGAAGAGAGGAAGTTCACCATGATTTCTTATACTGAACAGATGAATTATTTTGGAAATACCGATCCTGAGGCTCTGGCCAAGAAGTATGGCACGCCTTTGTATGTATATAACGAAAATATTCTTAGAAGACAGATGAAGCGTGTGGCGGGCATCCTCCCCAATCATCGGTTCACATCGAATTTTTCTATCAAGACAAATTCTAATCTGACTATCTTGAAGATGGCTTTTGAGGAAGGCTTGAATGCTGATGCGATGAGTCCGGGTGAGATCTTCGTTCTCAAGAAGGCCGGATTCCCGAGCGAACGTATCTTTTATGTCCCGAACAACGTTTCTGAGGAAGAGATGCAGTATGCCATTGATGAGGGTGTTATGACCAGCCTTGACAGTCTGTCACAGTTGGAAATGTATGGTAGACTTTGCCCGGGTGGCCGTGTTTCTGTAAGATTGAATCCCGGAGTTGGTGCCGGTCACCATGAGAAGGTCGTTACGGCAGGAAAGAAGACCAAGTTCGGTGTTGCTGCCCAGGATATCGCATTGATCAAGGACGTGGCCAAGAAGTACGATCTCCATATTGTCGGCTTGAACCAGCATATCGGATCTCTGTTCATGGATTATAAGAATTATCTGGATGCTGTACACAATTTCCTTCACTATGCTGAAGATTTTGATGAACTCGAATTCCTTGATTTTGGCGGTGGATATGGTACACCGTATCACAAGCTTGAAGGTGAAGCCGAATTTGATATCGAAGCTTTCAAGGTCGAATTGGACGCATTGCTTCGCGATTGGAAAGAAAAGAGCGGGAAAGATGTGCTTTTCAAGATGGAGCCTGGCCGTTACATCGTTGCTGAAGGCGGCGTTCTTCTCGGCCGCGTGCATGCCGTAAAGGAGAATTATGGACATAAGTACGTCGGAACTGATGTCGGAATGAATGTGTTGATTCGTCCGGCGCTTTATGATTCCTGGCATGATGTTGAGATCTATCGTGACGGAAAGCCTGTTCTTGACGGACAGACCGGTGAATACACGATCGTTGGAAATATCTGTGAAAGTGGAGATATCGTTGCTAAAGACAGAGAAATCGTAACTCCGAAAGAGAAGGATATTGTAGTGGTTCTGGATACCGGAGCTTATGGATTTTCAATGAGTTCCAACTACAACAACCGGTTGCGCCCGGCAGAAGTCCTTATCACTTCGGATGGCAAAGATGTTCTGATCCGCAGTCGGGAAACGTTTGAAGACCTGATCCGCCACTTTGATATTTGAATAAATTGACTAGAAATGCCTTAAAATATCAAGAGAATTTAGTATAAATGTCTTGTAACCGACCGCCCCTTGAATTATAATTTTAGCAGGCATAATTTCGTGGGGGTGCATATGGCGAATTTTGCGGAGGTCTTGCAAGGTTTTAGTTCTCTTGTTATTGACTATTCTGCTTTACTTGAACTAGTAGACCCGGTGATTCAGAATTCACTGGTTACAACAATCATAAATCAGAATAAAACGGTTTATATCAGTAAGTCTTTTAAGGCTTTCCATGAATGTGTCGTTCGTGCCCATAACCCCAATGACGACGGAATTCTTGAGGTGACGAAGGAGTCTTTACGCCGCCTCGTGGATGCGAAGATCCTGCGTGCCAGCAAGAGTGGTTCGACTGTAGATTTTTTTCTTGAACACCTGAAAAATGATGATGAATGCTTGCTTATCGGTCGTAACAGTACGGCCTTTATGCGCCTTCGAAATATCAATGCCAATGGTCTTTGTTCAGTTTTTGTCGTAGATAACGGAAACATCCGCTTTTATCCGGATGTGAATGCCTGCATGGAGAAGGAAGTTGCCTACTCTGTAAACCCGATTGCCGGAAATGTTGACTATATCGCTGTGGATATATATTTCAGTGTCGGTGACGTGGTTTATACAGACGAAAATGATGCGATCAAGCTTTCGTCGCTGATCAGTACCGGCGCCGAGGGTCTTGTTTTCAATACGAATCTTGATGGCTGGGTAGCTAAAGTCTATCATCGTGGCGGCATTACTCCGTTGCGCTGGTATAAACTTATGAAAATGCGTGAACTCGGACTTGAAGCGGAAAATATCTGCTGGCCGTTCCGCCTGTTGTTTTCTAAAGATAAGGTGCCGGTCGGTTATCTGATGAGAAAAGCGTCAGGAGTAACCATAAGCCGTGCTTTTGACGGACCGGACGCCATGAATACATATTTCCCGTCATGGATGAGACTTCATGTGGTTGATTCTGCGCTGTCCTTTCTCCATATCATGGACTATCTTCACTTGCATGGCGTTCTTGTAGGAGATATTCAGCTTAAGAATGCCATGATCGATGATGAGGATCATGTCTATCTTATTGATATTGATAGTGTTCAGTATCAGGATCTCCCTTGCCCGGTAGGTACGGAAGAGTTTACCCGTCCGGAGCTTTGGAATAAATCGTTTGTTTCTTTTCTGAGAAGACCTCAGGATGAGGATTATTCTATAGCGATTCTTGTTTTCTCGATGCTTTTCTGCGGCCAGCATCCATATGCTCAGCGCAACGGCCTGGAGACGCTTCGTGATGAAATGGAAGCAAGATCTTTTCCCTATACTGTCGATGATTCACAGAATGAACGTATACCGATCGGTGGATACGATAAGATCTGGGATGCGTTGACACCTACTTTAAAGGATATGTTTGTCCGTGCATTTGCCAGGGGCGAGCTTTTTGATTCCGTAGAATGGACGATTGCGCTTACTGAATACCGTGAGAAGTTGAGTAAGCATGAGATCGAAGATGAGGAGTACTACAATGTATTCCCGTATTTTGAGGAAGAACAGGACGAGGATGTTCCGAAGAAAAAGCATATTGGAAAGGTCAGTGTCAGAGAGGCAGTCATGAATTCCAACTGGAATTCTGCCGATACTGCAGATCTGTATGCAAAACAGGTTGACGGGAAGGAGCGTGCGCAAGAGACCTCCAGACCGCGTGTTCAGAATACTCCTAAGATGGGTGGAAATACCGGCGGTTATGTTCCTCCGAAAAAGCCCGAGCCTCGCCCTCAGTATGAGAAGCAGAGTTCCGAGCAATCTCCTTTTGCTTCGAAACCTTCTGCAGATAAGAGTTATAATAATAGTAGCCGGATCATTTCATCACCGGCTCCAGCGCAGCAGACACATTTGCCGATGAATGACAAGCCTGACGGATTTTCCAAGATTAAGCTCGCGGCTGTCCTGTTGATTCTTCTGGGACTTGGTCTGGTTGCTTTGATTTACTATTTGTTGAGATGAGGAGGAATATATGAGTAGCGATATTGGTGGTTTTTCAAAATCAGATTTTGGCAGCAGCACTAGACGCCGTCTGCCGATTTGCTTTTGTTTGGACATCAGCGGTTCTATGGCGGGGTATCCGATCGAGCAGCTGAATGATGGTCTGCAGAGTTTCTTTTCTTCTATTCGTGAGAATGAGGAGACACGTTCTTCCGCAGATATTGCAATCATTACTTTTGGCGGTTCCGTAGATATCTTCCTTCCTTTCGGAAAAACCAGTAAAGACCAGAGCATCCCAAGATTGCAGGCAACGACAAGTTTGACGCCGATCGGTGAGGGTATCCTGACCGCTCTTGAACTTCTCGATGCCCGTAAGATCGGCTATAAGCAGATGGGTATCAAATATTATCAGCCATGGCTGGTCGTTATCACAGATGGTGCTCCGCAAGGCACCAATGCTGTAGAAAATATGGAGAAAGCTATAGCTGCGGTTCGTGAACTCGAAGATAATGAGAAACTGGTCGTATTTAATATTGGTGTAGGTAACAGCGCGGATTTCCCGATGTTGCAGAGACTGTCCGGAAAGAGAGATAAGCCTATCTCGATCAGCACGGCTCAGTTTGGTAAGTTGTTCGCGTTCCTCGGTTCCAGTAGTTCTTCTGTTGTTTCCAACAGTATGGGAAGTGACGCTCTCTATAATCTGAATCAGGAGCCGGAAGGCACTTCCATTGCGATGGAAGACTTCTTCCGCACGATAGAGGAGAGTCAGTAACATGCGTCCGGAGCCGATATTGGCGAATGTTTCTCTAATAGGGAATAAGCATATCAATCGTAATACGCCTTGTGAGGATTCGTCCTTTTCACTTACCAGAAATGGTGTTTCTGTAGTCTGTATTTCCGATGGAGCCGGTGGTTCCAAGTATACGCATGCCCGATATGGTTCTAAGTGCGCTGTGGAATGTGTTGCAGAACTTCTGACGAGTCATTTTGATGCGTTCTATTTTGAGAATAGAGAGAGTGTCTGCAGAAGCATTCTGGTGACTGCAGTACACTCCAAAATGGCGGATCTGCTTGTCGAACATGAATTAGATGGCCTGGAAAGACTGTCTTGTACTTTGCTGTTCGTTGCGGTCAAGGGAGATCTTGTTCTGGCCGGACATATTGGCGATGGTTTAATTTGCAGGGTGTCCCCGCACGGACTGTCTCCGCTGACGCTTCCCGCAAATGGCGAGAATGCCTCTTCCACATATTTTATTACGTTTCCTAATGCGCAGGAATACCTTCGTCTGATTAAGACGACGACAGACAATACCCATGCTTTTGTTCTGATGTCAGATGGCGTGGAGGATATGGTCTATGATGCTTCCAACCAACTGGTCAGACCGGTTGTTGCGCGTCTGGCAGAGTTGGCTTCTCAAGGAAAAGAGAAAGCGGAAGAGGCTCTTGCGGCTACAATTAAGGAATTTGTTGTCGATGCAAGTCAGAATTCAGATGATGCATCGGTTGGGATATTGTATTTGACAGGTACTTCGGCACCTGATTTTTCGGCTTTGGCTGATAGTAAAGCTAAAGTTGAGAGAGATTTTAACGACACGATGCGAGCTGTACAGATGGAATTGGTTCCACAAGTTAAGCATGCGCAGGAAATTCTTTCGAAAATCAATTGCCAAAGTACGCCTGAAAGTGGTAAATTAGAAGGTAAGAATACTGTCGATGATGAGTCTGTGGATGGCAATAGGGATAAAATGGATTCGGAGTCGACAGCGAGTGAGCATAAAGATGCTGATTTGAAGGATTCTGACAAGACGGGCAAACTGGTCGGAAGTGAGACGGAGACAGAACAAGAGGAATCTCGTTCTAGTAAGCTGGAGATTCCGAATGGACGCAAGGTTGTTCCTTTGTGGGCGTTTTTGTTAATGACCGGACTCTTCATCGCAGCATTAATTGTACTGGCAATCATCGGATTGTAATTGGGGGCAGTATGAGTGAGATCGTTAAACAGAGAAAATATAACTTCGTATCATCAGTGAAGTTGCCGAAACTCGAGGAGATCATCGAGGCAGCTTCTGATTTTTCCACGCCTACTGAAAAGAAGATCTTAGTCGGTGAAGACCAGACAAAGAAGAAGAGCATCGAAGATATCACCAAACAGGTGACCATGTCCAAGGAACAGCTCGAACTTCAGAAGCTGGGTATTGCTGTTGCGGATGCCGAAATCAAGCGTGCTAAGGAGAAGGAACTTGCTCGTGCAGAGGAGCTTCGCCGTCTGTGTAAAGAACGCGAGATGATGGCCCAGAAGCGTGCGGAAGAAGAAGCGATGAAGGCCGCTGATGGAACAACGGCGAAGAAGACTATTGTTGAAGAATCTTTTTCAGAAGCAGATGTTCCGGAAGAAATCGAGGAGAAGGTTTATGCCGATCTCTCCGAAGTGGCCGAGAATCCTTTCGACGAGAGCAAAGCTGCGAAGAAGAGAGAGCCGGCTGAGAAGCATGAATTCCAGGAGACCATTCTTGAAGATGACTATACAGAAGAGATGGACTTCCTGGATGATAGTTCCGAGTCAGTCGATGATGACTTCCTGGATTTCTGATCATTAGTCGTAACCCATAGAATTATTAAGGCCTGCAGAAATAAACTGCAGGCCTGTTTGTTTTTTGTGGGGTTTGAAACATGAAGGGAATTGAATATTCAGATACGACACCTTACTAATAGAATAAGTATGTAGATTGAATTGATGGCAACGTGAAGGAGAATAAATCTCTCGGTTACTTTCTGGTTTGCCCAACCTAATTCCTTACGGCAATGATCGTGAAGCGGTGTACGGATGCCTTTCAAAGGATCGAGTTTCTTCTTAGTTGCGCGGAGAACGGCGAGTTTCAGAAGAGAAGAACCGCCATCGCAGATCAACGGAAGACAGATGATGATGTATGAGAATGGATTGGCCGTAGCCATGGCAAAAAGAGCCAGAAGAACGCCGATTGCCTGAGAACCGGAATCTCCCATCAGCAAGGTGCTCGGATGACAGTTGAACCAGAGATAAACACCTAATACCGGAACAAGATAGATCATAGCACTCTGTATCATGGATGTTGGTCCTGCTGTGATCACGGTCATCAAAATAAAGGTTATTGTTGCCACCATGGACATTCCGCCGCAAAGACCATCTACGCCGTCGCTTGCGTTAGTGAAATTTATGGAAAGCCATACAAGAAGCGCGGCCAGAACGATATACAAAGGAAATGGTATGGTAAAATAAATATTCAGAGAGAAGATATATATAGTTCTCGGGAATAGTAAAGCGGCCAGCACGGCTGATCCCAGAGCAACGAATATGTCGGTTAACGCTTTCTTCATTGCGCTCCAGTTGTGCTTGTCATCCAGAAATCCGAAAATAGCAGCACATAGAACGAATAGATATACACCGGCTTCTTTTATTGTGAGTGTAGTGAAAAGGGCAAGGCTTACGATCATGCAACTGATGAATATGATGCCGGCGCTGGTCGGTTTTCCCTTGGCACTGGCGCCGTCAACGGCAAAAGCTCTGCCGCCGTCAGTCGGAAGATACTTGTTTTGTCTTCTTAATGCGATATAAGTAGTAATAAGCGTAAATATAGGTCCGATAAGTCCCCAATACTTCGATGGAAACAGATATGCAAACAAACTAAATACCCCCACTTTGAAACAGTTCTTTTCAAGCAAAACCTATAATAACACAAATTAAAATAATATAGTATAATATACGGACGAGTTACTTTTAACAGAAATGTACTTGAGATAGGAGACTTTTTCATGGATTTTAGAAAAGCAGTAGCGACAAAGGTTTCAGAAGTTACCGGTTTGGATCTTGATACAGTCAATCGGCTGGTGGAAATTCCTCCGCAAGCAGATATGGGTGATTACGCATTCCCTTGTTTTGCTCTTGCCAAGACGATGCACAAGGCGCCGAACATGATCGCGTCGGACCTGGCTTCCAATGATGCATTTTCCGCACAGTGGCTCTCCCGTGTGGAAGCTAAGGGACCATACCTTAATTTTTTTGTGGATCGTGGTGAATATGTCCGTGAAGTTCTTAGCGAAGTACTGAAAGAAGGACTGACCTATGGTCAATCGGAGGAGGGTGCCGGAAAGACTGTTGTCGTTGAGTTCTCTTCACCGAATATTGCGAAGCCGTTCCATGTCGGACATGCTTTTACTACGATCCTTGGTCATTCTTTGTCCCGTATCTATGAAAAACTCGGCTATAAGGTCGTCCGGATGAACCATCTGGGAGATTATGGTACGCAGTTCGGTAAGCTTATCACTGCTTTCCGCCTTTGGGGCGATGAAGCGGCTTTAGAGAAGAACGCGATTGATGAGCTGCTCCGGATTTACGTCAAATTCCATGAAGAAGAGAAGAAAGATCCTTCCCTGACAACATCTGCCCGCGAGAATTTTAAGAAGCTCGAGGATGGTTGTCCGGAAGAAGTGGCTCTCTGGACACGGTTCAGAGATCTTTCCCTGAAAGAGTTCCAGATCCTTTACGATCGCATGGGCGTGACTTTTGATAACTATAATGGTGAAAGTTATTACAGTTCCAAGATCCCGGCAATCGTGGACATGCTCCGCGAGAAAGGGCTTCTGGTGGAGAGCGAAGGCGCACAGGTCGTCATGCTGGATGATAAGAAGCTTCCGCCATGCATTATCCTGAAATCGGACGGAACGACGATCTACGCTTCGCGTGATCTGGCTGCGGCTAAATATCGTTATGATGAATACCACTTTGATAAGAATATCTATGTGGTAGGACTTCCGCAGGCACTGCACTTCCAGCAGGTATTTGCCGTGCTGGAGAAGGCGGGTATGCCTTTTGCGAAAAACTGCGAGCATGTTGGCTTCGGTCTCGTGAAGTTCCAGAATATGAAATTCAGTACACGTGAAGGAAATATCGTTACACTCGAAGATCTTTTGAATGAGAGCGTGGCGAAGACATATGAGATCATCAAAGCAAATGCCGAGACGAGAAATTCTGATCTGAGTGAGCAGGATCTTCGTGAAATCGCTGAGAAAGTCGGTCTTGGCGCCGTGATCTACACATATGTGAAAGCCGGAAGAGAAAGAGATATCGTTTTCTCATGGGACACCATGCTGGACTTTGAGGGTGACACCGCTCCGTATCTCATCTATACATACGCAAGAACCAAGTCGATCTTGCGCAAAGCTCTGGCCAATGGCATTTCTCCTGCAACTTCCGGCAGCGAGCTTCTAACCAGACTTGCCGGTGATGAAGAATTTGCCTGTGTGAAGGCGATTGCGGACCTGCCGGATGCAATCCGTAAGGCGGCTTCCAGCAATGAACCGTTTATGATCTCTCGTGCGGTAAGCGGTATTGCTAGAGCTTTTAACAGATTCTATAACAACTGTTCTATCCTTTCCGGGGATGATGAGGAGTTGAAAGTGGCACGTCTGGCTCTTTGCCAGTGTGTATGTGACTGTATCGAACTGGGTACCTATCTCCTGGGTATCTCGGTTGTCGATCAGATGTAAAATTCGGATCGAGGTGAACCATGTCTGACGAAAACATGAAGATGCCGAAGTTTTCGGAAATCGAGTACAAAAGACCTTCTGTAGAGCATTTCCGCGAATGTGCCATGAGCACAAGACTGAAACTCATGACGGCCAGAGATCCGGAAGTTGTGGAAGCAGCGATCATGACGTTTCAAAGAGAGATAAGTGCTTTTGACACGGCTTACACGATCTGCATGATTCGTCACGACTTGGATACATCGGATGAGTTCTATAACGACGAGATGGATTTCTTCGATGAAAACTATCCTGTTGTTTCCGATCTTGCCGCTAGTGTATATACTCAGCTTCTCCACTCGGAGATCCGCCCACAGCTGGAAGAGCGGTTTGGGACGATGATCTTCCGTAAGACGCAGAACCAGAGGGATATCGTTAATAGTGAGGTTCTTGATCTTCTGGCTGAAGAGAGCTCTCTGGAGAATGAATACAGTCAGATCCTTTCAGAAGCCGATATAGTTTTTAAAGGCCGCCATAATACGATTTCGACAATGAACCCTTTCCTGGAGTCCACAAACCGTGAAGAGCGGAAGAAGGCGCATAAGGCGGTTTCGGATTATTACGCTGCGCAGAAGCCGAAATTCGATGAAATCTACGATAAGATGGTAAAGATCCGTACGGAGATCTCACACAAACTGGGATTCCGGAATTTCGTAGAACTGGGATATAAGCGCATGGAGCGCTATGATTACAATGAGGATATGGTTAAGGAATTCCGTGATAATGTGGTGAAGTATATCGTGCCGCTTACCTCGGAGATACGAAGACTTCAGAAGAACAGGTTGGACGTGGATAAACTCTGCTATTATGATCTGCCGTGTCTGTTTGTTCACGGAAATCCGGTACCGGTGATCCCGCAGAGTGAATACTTTGAGACCGGATCGAAAATGTTCGGGCAGATGTTCGATAAGGATCCGAGTTTCTTCCAGGTCCTTGGCGAACATGATTTTATGGATCTGTTTTCCAGACAGAATAAATCCACAGGCGGATATTGCGCTTCGCTTCTGGACTATGGTATTCCTTTTGTATTGATGAATGCGAACAGCACTTCCGATGATATCGCGACTATGGTGCATGAGTCCGGACATGCGTATGCAGCGCTTCGAAGCATCGACTCTTCTCAGTTTATTGAGTGCCTGTCTCCTACGCTGGAAGCTTGTGAGATCCATTCTACGGCGATGGAGTATCTTTCTTATCCTTTCATGGAAATGTTTTTCAAGGAACATGCCGATGCGTATCGCGAACAGCATATGACACTGGCTCTTCTTTTCCTTCCGTATGGTTGCCTGGTAGACGAATATCAGCATGTGGTGTATAAGAATCCGGATATGACGCCGGAAGAACGCCACGCGGCATGGAGAGAGCTGGAGAAAAAATATCAGCCGGATATCGACTACGATGGAGATGCATTTTATGAGCAGGGTGGAGCATGGATGAAGAAGGAGCATATCTTTACTTCTCCGTTCTACTACATTGATTACTGCCTTGCACAGGTTTGTGCGCTTCAGATCTGGGATATTTCAAGGAAGAACAGAAAAAAGGCGATGAGTATTTACGATCACCTGTGTGCAGAAGGCGGTACGAAGACGCTGATCGACCTGGTGGAGGATGCAGGCCTGGAATCTCCGTTTTCACTTGATGTGATGAAGAAGATTGCCTATCAGGTTTGTGACTATTTGAATCTATGAAACTTCCGGAGTCATTTCAAAAACGGATGAGCGCCTACTTTTCTGAACGCGGCCTTCAAACTGAGGAGAAAGCGTTCTGGGAGTCTTATGAAAAAGCGCCTTTGCACGGCATTCGTTGGAATCGCCTAAAGATTGCATCTTCGGAGTATCAGGCCTTGATGCAGGATCTGGATCTGCCTTTCGATCCGGTTTCATGGTGCGACGGCGGATTCTATACGCCTGATATTTCTTTGGGAAAAGAACCGTATTACCATGCAGGTGCTTACTATATCCAGGAACCCAGCGCAATGCTTCCTGCTTCGGTTTTGGGGACCCAACCGGGAGAATTCATTCTGGATATGTGCGCTGCACCGGGAGGAAAAGCAACCCGGATCGCCGAGGACTTAAACGGAGCCGGTCTTCTGGTTGCGAATGAGATCAATGCCGACAGATCCCGTGCGCTTCTCCGTAATTTGGAGAGAGCCGGAGCTTCTAATGTCGTTATTCTGAATGAGAATCCGAAGAATATGGTCAAGAATTTTTCCGGCTTTTTTGACAGGATCATCATCGATGCACCTTGCTCCGGTGAAGGAATGTTCCGAAGAGATCCTTTTGCTCCGAAGAGCTGGGAAAAATTCGGTCCGTCGTCTTGTGTGCCGATCCAGAAAGAAATCCTCGGTTATGCGGATGCGATGCTGAAAGCAGGCGGGGATCTGGTCTATTCGACTTGTACATTCTGTGAAGAAGAGAATGAGAAACAGATACTGGGCTTTTTGCAGGAGCACCCGGATTATGTGATCGTTTCCCATACTGAACTTACCGGTGTTTCACACGATGAAAACGGGATGATGCGCATCTGGCCGCACAAAACCAGAGGAGAAGGTCATTTCTGTGTACATCTTCATAAAAACGGTGAAGAGCAGCGAGATGACAGTCGCAAGATCGAGAAAAACCCTTCCTCCACGCAGTTTACTTTTGTTAAAGCAAGGGAATGCTTTGAGAATTTTGCCCTCGGCCTTTTGGCGGAACCCTATAAAAACGAATACATTTCCAGGATCAAGACGGATTTTGTCTTGCATAAAGACAAAGTTCACATGCTTCCTGTTTCCGAATCTCTGTTCCGAGGATTGAAAGTCGTGAAGATGGGTGCTTTTCCGGGAGAAATCAAAGAGACGGCAAAGGGAAGAGTATTCACTCCGTCTCAGGCTTTTGCGCTTGAACTGACCAGAGAGAAGATATCTGCGTCGAGATTTCTTTCTTTGAAAAGGACTGATGAGAGATTATTGCGCTATCTGCGTTGTGAGACGATCATGCTGAATGAAGAAGAGCAGGATATGCTGGATAACGGCGAATATATCGTCATTGCCTGTGAGGATTTTCCGTTGGGCTTTGGCAAAACACAGGGAAATACGGTCAAGAACGCCTACCCGAAGGCATGGCGGTTGGTATAAGGAGGAAAAAATGGAACGTTTTTTAGTTGCAAGTAAGAATAAAGATAAGATCCATGAGATCTCGGAGATCCTTTCAGAGTGTCCTTTTGAAATCGTAGGCATGGAGAATATCGGGATCCATACTGATGTTGTGGAAGATGCGGATTCTTTTCAAGGAAATGCGCTTCTGAAAGCAACGGCGATCCATAAACAGGTCGGCGGGTATGTAATGGCCGACGACTCCGGTCTTTGCATCGATGCGCTCGACGGGGCGCCGGGTATTTATTCTTCGCGTTTCTGTGGAGAAGATTCCACATATCAGGAGAAGTTTGAGAAGATCTGGGAAATGCTCAAGGATGTTCCGAAGGAGCAGTGGACCGCACACTTTGTTTGCGCAATCGCCGTAGTTCGTCCGGATGGCAGTCATTTTGTGGTTCAGGAACAGTGCGATGGCGTACTGCTTGACAGCCCACGTGGCGAGAATGGTTTCGGATATGATCCAATCTTCTTTGTACCGGAGTTAGGAAAAACAACTGCGGAGATTTCCGATGAAGAGAAAAATGCAATCAGCCATCGGGGTAAGGCACTTCGTTCAATGCTTGCCATTTTGAAAGAAAAATGATATACTTTCCTGCGTGCACAAGTGTACACGCACCGTGGACACTTGGAACAGGTAGATTTCTTTCCGAAGAGGCTGTATATGTCTGAAAACAACGACTATTTACTTGTAAAAGCGGACGTTTTGCCTGAAGTGTTTGTTAAGGTAATGGAGGCGAAGCGCCTTTTAAATTCCGGAAAAGCACTTTCTGTTAATGAGGCCGTGAAAATGGTTTCTCTTTCCCGCAGTGCGTATTATAAGTACAAAGATGCGGTAATGCCTTTCTATGAAACCAGTCAGGGAAAGATCGTGACGCTGATCGTTGCGGTCGAAAATTTTCCGGGTATTCTGGCCGGTATTATTCAGTGTATCGCCTTTGTTAAAGGAAATATCCTCACGATCAATCAGAATATTCCGATCAATGGACTCGCGGATGTGTCTGTTTCTATGGAGACGGATCGCATGACTGAGTCCATCGATGTTTTGATCAAAGAGGTGCAGAATATTCCGGGAGTTCGTTCCTGCAGAATTATGGCTAGGGAGTGATAGAGATGAAAAGCATTGCTATTTTAGGTTTTGGTGTAGTTGGATGTGGTGTGGCGGAAGTCATTGCCATGAATCACGAGCGTATTGCAAAGAGACTGGGAGAAGAACTGGTGGTCAAGAAGATCCTTGATATCAGAGAGTTTCCGGACAGCCCTTTTGCATCGTTGGTCACCAATAAGAAAGAAGACGTATTTGATGATCCGGAGATCTCGATCGTGGTCGAGACGATCGGTGGTGCAAGAATTGCTTATGAATACACGAAGATGGCTCTTTCCGCAGGAAAGACTGTCGTGACGTCGAACAAAGAACTGGTTTCCACTCATGGTGTGGAACTGGTCAAGCTTGCTCGTGAAAACAATTGCAATTATCTTTTCGAAGCTTCTGTCGGTGGCGGTATTCCGATCATCCGCCCGCTGCACCGTTGCCTGGCAGCGAATAAAGTCGAGCGTATTGCCGGAATCGTCAATGGTACTACAAACTATATTCTTACGCAGATGGCAGAGAATGGCTCTGATTTTGATTCGGCGCTAAAGGAAGCACAGGCCAAAGGATATGCTGAGCAGAATCCTTCCGCTGATATCGATGGTATAGATGCACAAAGAAAGATCGCGATCTTAAGTACGATCGCCCTGGACGGCGCATATGTCGATCCTACCAAACTGTTTACAGTAGGTATCACAGCCATCACGACCAAAGATATGGAATATGCCAGAGAGATGAATGCATCGATCAAACTTCTGGCGGTATTTGAAAATGACGACGAAGGTGCTTTTGCCTATGTAGCGCCGCATCTGGTGTCCAAAGAACATCCTCTTGCTTGTGCGAACGATGTGTTTAACGCAATCATGGTTACCGGTAATGCGGTCGGTGATGCGATGTTTTACGGCCAGGGTGCAGGTAAAATGGCTACGGCATCGGCAGTTGTGGGGGACGTGATGGACGCGGCTGAACATGAGACTCGTGATGCCCATGTGGCAGAGTGGTTCGAAGCCGGCGATGTTCTCGCACCGATCGAGAAGCACCATATTTCGGTTCTTCTCAGACTTCCGGCAGATGTATCAGAAGATACGGTTTCTGAGGCTTTCCCGGAGATTTCCATGCAGCCTTGTGTTTACGAAGCTGAAGGGGAGAAAGCGTTTATCCTCGGAAAAGAAGGGGATATGACAGAGGCACAGTTAGCCGTAGGTCTGGAAAGCTTCGAGAATATTATAAGTGTGATTAGAATATTCTGATTCATAAAGAAAGAAGTCTGTGAAAAATAAAGGAGGACAAACAACATGAACATGCAAGAAGTTTTCAGTAATTACCCGCAGATCGCCGATAAAGCTGCGCAGACAGGTAAGATCAAACCAAATGTACTTACCAAAAAAGCTTTTGCCAATGCGGACGAGCAGTGGAACAGACTGTTTCCGGAAGAACTGGCTAAGCTTAATGATGAGATCGCCAATGCAGAACTGTATTTTAAAAAAGCTTATTGTACTCCTACAGCGATCTGCTATAACAGTGTCGGCTGCTTCTTCGTGATTCCCGTAAAGGATATAATTTGGGTCTATGTTCGCGTTGTAAAAGAGAGCATGAATTTCATTCCGACCGGAAAGATCCATCAGATCTGGGTCGTAGACAGAAGCGGTGAGACCTATCTTATCTGTGACAAAAACACAGGTCCTTTTACCAAACAGAGCCCTGCTGAGGAAGTCCTCCAGCAGATGAAGAGCATCATGGATCCGGTTCGTCCGGGTATATTCTATGGATATTCCAAAGAATTAGAAGCTTTTGTTCGTGGAAATCTTCCGGGCGCTGCAGCACAGGTTGATAACGCATCTTCGGCTCAGTAAGCGAGATCATCTCATAATAACGAAAACCACTTTCCATTGACCGGAAAGTGGTTTTTTGTTGTTTTAACTGCAATGTAAGTTAAAAGCTTCTTCGCTAAGATTATAACTGATTGGCACCATAGTCTGCGTAAAGTGTCATCATTTCATTCATCAGAGAATTCATCTGCTGCTGGAGCTTGCTGAGTTCTTTGAGATTCTTGGCATCGATGGCAAGGCGGATCTCTTTAAAGATGGAGACATACTCGGAAGTATCCTTAGCCAGGTGGTTGCGGATCGAATCGATCTCCTTCCAAAGCGCTACATCGTAACTGTTCATCGGATCATGGAATGGTACGACATTTCTGATCTGAGAGAGATTGTTCGGGATGATTCTCTCAGACAGCTCCATCTGCCAGCGGTCTAACATAGCATGCGCATAGGAAGAAATAAGCTTATCACTGAAAACTCCGCCTGCGCAAAGGATCGGGATCATGTCGTCGTCCTTCAGAAGACAGCGCAAAGAATCATATACAGTTGCCGGCGGTGTGCCGAAGAGCTTGTCACGTTCTTCTGTAGAATAGTGTGAAAAGATATCATCTTCGCAACGATAGACCTTATCTTTTTCGAGGTATTCAGCCTCTTCGCCATAACCCTTGCAGAATTCCTTTTCCAGTTCCTGTGTGGAATGACCGGAAGAGACGGCATACTCGATACCGTCCAGCATGCACTGGTATGCTGCAGACAAGCAAAGATATGTGTTGGTATGCGGATTAGGGGAGCGGATCTCGAAACGCGTCTGTACCGAACTGTCGGAATTACGGATCAATCCGAGAAGAACAGAACGGTTACGGGACGGGGTATGCAGATCACGTCCGATCGAAGCGACAGCATGTGTCGGTGCTTCAAATCCGGGCTGCAAACGAAGGAAAGCGTCTGTAGTTACGGAAATGAACGGGTTGATGAGCGGGTAGTGCTTCATGAATCCCATCAGAGCGCCCCATCCGATCGTGCCGAGGAAATCGGTCTTCATATCCTTAGGACTAAACAGATTGACCTTGTGTCCATCCTTCATAAAAGCAACGGCATTAACGTGTGTGTGTTCACCGGAACCGGCAACTCCGGACAACGGCTTAGCACAGAAACTGACTTCAAGACCATGCATACGGAAGATCTCTTTGATAAAGATTCTGGCCATCAGCTCATAATCCGCGGCCTGAAGAGCATTGGAATAATGCCAGTCTACTTCGAGCTGCTCCATAATATTGTGGAAATCGCCTGCGTCGGAAAGGTGAGCCTTAACACCACCGACTTCTTTATGTCCCATTTCCGGTTCAAAACCATAAAGCTCAAGGAGAAGCACTGTCTGTTCCAAAGCAGTACGTACGACACCCTTCGTCCGCTTCCAGTACTGTTCTTTAAGACTCTGGGAGGTAGATAGAACTCTTGTGTTGATCTTCTCTTCAGGAGAGCTTACCCAGAACTCAAGTTCTGTAGCTGTGGTCAACTCGATACGGTCGAACTCATCAATGCTGAAGCCGAGTTCATCACAAAGTGAAGGATTTTCACGAAGGTATCTTTCCAGTTCGGAAGCGAAGCGGTCAGCGCAACGCTTGAGAATGGAACGGGAACATACTTTATCACCATTGTGGATCAGGAAAGAAGGAATTCGGAGCGTGCCGACCGGAAGGTTGAGTTCAGGATCGATATGCTCGTAGTTATAATCAACAAACCACATGACATTGAGATCCGGTTCGAAGTCTACGCGGCCATCGTTCAGAGTGGCAATGCCGGGAAGCTCAACAGAGGAACCGTCAGTCTGCACTACACAACCATTAAGATATCCTTGGAGATTGTCGACGAAGTTGATGATCGGGATCTTCTCATCAGTATCGTTACCGGCAAGGTCAATGCCGACAAAAGAAACGAATTTGATCTCCGGATGCTCACCCAGGATCTTCTCTAAGTCTTCCGCATTATGTGTTTTCGGTGGCAACAGATAAAGCAGGTTCGTGTAGATTCGAAAGTTTGTCATAGTGTTTGCACCTTTCGTTATATAAAATCAGAGTCATTATACCATTAAATTTCAAAAGTACTACTTCCGTCATTTATAGAAATTCCACTAAATTCTGTGGCGGATTGTCCATATTAATAATATAATTACCATATAAGTACACAAATTGGGGATAGCCCTTGTTTGATTTGATGGAGGTCATCTATGAAAGTTTGTGATTGTGCAAATCTTCTTAAGGCAAAGATCTTAGTGGAATCGGATAATTTTGAAGCGGATCTGCAGATTGCCTGCGGTTCCGATCTTATGAGTGATGTTATGGCATTCAGCAGTGATGAAAGCCAGATCATGATCACCGGACTTGTTAATCCGCAGACGATCCGCACTGCCGAGATGCTGGATGTTAAAGTGATCATTTTCGTCCGTGGAAAGATCCCGGATGAAACCATGCAGCAGTTAGCATATGAGAAGGGAATCGGGCTCATGAGCACACCTTTGTCCATGTTTACATGCTGCGGTCTGCTGTATGAGGCCGGCCTTCGAGGGAAGGAGGGTGCCGTATAGAACCGTTAGTACGTCAATATGAGATCCGTGCGAACGACTTTACGCACGCAGGAGAAGCTTCTTCCGCGATGAAGAAATCTTTGAGTCGTCTGGGCGTCAAAGCGGAAGACATCAAGCGTGCCTCGATCGCCATGTATGAAGCGGAAATCAATGCCGTGATCCACGGCCATGGAGGAATGGCTGAGGTCAGCGTATTCCCTGAGAAAGTCGTCATTGTGATCGAAGATCACGGACCGGGTATTCCTGATCTTGATCAGGCTATGGTTGCCGGTTGGTCAACCGCTCCGGATATCGCAAGGGAAATGGGATTCGGCGCCGGTATGGGACTGCCGAACATTAAGAAGAATTGTGATGAACTGAATATTGATACAAAGATCGGAGAAGGTACGAAAGTCACGATGATCATTCAGTTCAGGTAAGTTGAGCAGGATTTTGCGAGGATTAAAGTGAAGAAACTACACAGTGTGTCATTAATAGGAGACCTATGCGTCGGATGCACCAATTGTATCAAGGGGTGTCCGACTCAAGCGATCCGAGTCAGGGGCGGGAAGGCGACGATTTACGATATCCGCTGTATCGACTGCGCCCAGTGCATCCGTATCTGCCCGTATCACGCAAAGATCGCCGTTACCGATACGCTTGAAGAACGGCTGTCTGCGGCAAGCGGAAAAGTCAAGGTGGCTATTGTCAATCCGGCGCTTTTGACGCAGTTTGAGCACAATGTCAGCCGTATCGATGTATTGAAGGCTGTGCGTCAGCTTGGTTTTGACTATGTATTCGATGAATCGATCGGATATGCGGGGTATGTATCCGCGGCGCGGCAGATGATCGCGGAAAAGCAGGAAGCCCTGAAAGACTGTTCCGATGATGAGATCAGCGAGGTGTTCCCGATGATCTCCACGACGTGCCCGGTAGTGGTCCGTCTGATCCAGATGAAGTATCGTGCGCTGATTTCGCATCTGGTGACTTTGGATTCGCCGATGGAGCTTACGGCGCAACATGCGATCGATTATCTGTGCCTGAAACTACAGATACCCCGGACGCTGATATATATCTGCTATATTTCGCCTTGCCCTGCCAAGGTAACAGCCGTGATCAATCCGCTATGGAAGAAAAAGTCTCTGATTTCAACCTGTGTTGGTATTCATGATGTTTATCCGCAGCTTCGAAGCCTCTTGGACAAAGTCACGAATCATGACAGTTTGACGCATGAAGAGCAGAGAGCGATCCATATCTCAGAACCTATCGGCCTTCGATGTGCCGCGATCGGTGGTGAGACTTCCAGTATCGGTATCGAGAATTACCTTACGGTCGATGGAATAGAGAATATTATTGATATCCTGGAAGAAATTGACAGAGATAACATCAAAAACATCGCATATGTTGAGGCGACATGCTGCTTCGGCGGTTGCATCGGCGGTCCGCTTACAGTTATGAACCGCTTTACCGCCAGCGCGAAACTTCGTGATCATGTTCACGATTTTTTCCTGGAAAAAGAACTTTTCCCGAACCAGATCGTGCATGAGGACGATATTATTCCTCAGGTGTGGGAACTTCCGCTTCCTGAAAATCATGCTATGCGTCTTTCCGAGAATATCGGCGAGGCTATGACAAAGTACGAACAGATCGATGAGATCCTGTCGACATTGCCGCAGCTGGACTGCGGTGCCTGCGGCGCGCCTTCCTGTGCGGCTATGGCAGAAGATATCGTGCAGGGACGTGCCAGTATCAATAACTGCATTATCCGTGCCAAGAGAAATAAATTGAAAGAAGAGTAATTTATGGGAAAAACGGTTTCTGAAATTATCAGCGCAATGAATCTGAATGTTCTGACGGAGGTATATCGTCCGGATGCCTTGATCGAAAAAGGATACGCAGGAGACATGCTCAGCCATGTTATGGCGCATCTTCAGACAGATGAGTGCTGGTTTACGATCTTAAACAGCATGAATGTGATTGCTGTGGCTTCTCTGAACGAGTGTGCGCTTGTAATACTTACGGAAGATGTTGTACTTCAGGAAGCAGTCCTGGTAAAAGCAAAGACTGAAGAGATCTGTGTTTGCTCAACATCTCTCGATACATACACAGCTTGTGCGGTGCTGGCCGGCATTCTGGAAACTTCGGAGGTCTGATCTTTTCAAGTGGCACTGTTTCTTTGTGATCTGCATATGCATTCCGCTTTATCTCCCTGCGCGGAAAATGACATGACGCCGGGGAACATGGTTTCTATGGCCTTTTTAAACGGTTTGGAAGTGATTGCCATTACGGATCATTGCAGTAGTAAGAATTGTGCGGCTGCCATTGAGTGTTCCAGACAACTGAAGGCTGAGCAAGGTCGTGCGCCTCTGGTCATTCCCGGAATGGAGATCGAGGTGGCAGAAGGCTTTCATGTTCTCGGGCTTTTTCCTGATTGTGAAAGAGCGATGGAGTTCGATGCGTTTCTGACCTCAAGAAGACCGAAGATAAAAAACAGAGTAGAAATCTTCGGAAATCAGTATGTCATGAACGATGACGATGAAGTGGTCGAAGAGATTGAAAATCTTCTTTCCACAGGCTCTGATGTTTCCATGATCGAACTATATACAAAGCTCGATTCTCTGGGTGCGGCGGCGATCCCGGCGCATATCGATAAAGATTCATACAGTATGGTGGCGTCTCTGGGTACCGTGCCGGAAGAATGGAAGGGAAGACTTCTTGAGGTAAGTAAGCGTTGCAACCTCCCGGAATTCTGGGATGCGCATCCGGAACTGGCTACCTATCACTATATCGTGGATTCTGATGCTCACCAGCTCGTAGATATCGCCGATCCCGGTTATTCGTTAAAGCTTCCTATCGAAAAAAGTCCCGATCTTGATGCGGCAACTTTTGTCAATGCGTTGCGGGATTTAATGAGAAAGTGATATAATGTACGGGTTGACAATAACAAATATGGAACTGAAGTGCTTTTCCAGAGGAACACGGGAAAGCGGGGAGTTTTTTTGAGAGAGTTATCGCTTCATATTCTGGATATCCTGACGAATTCGACGCGAGCCGGAGCGACTCTGGTGACGCTGACGATCGACATGAGATCAAAGGAAGACCGGTTGATCATTTCTTTTGAAGACAATGGTTGCGGAATGAGCGAGGAATTTGTCTCGAAGGTGACCGATCCGTTTTCAACTACTCGAAACACAAGAAAAGTGGGGCTGGGTCTTCCTTTGCTGAAAGAGCTTTGTGAGTTGACGGGCGGAAGCCTGGAGATCTCGTCGAAGCTTGGTGAGGGAACTTTGGTCAGGGCAATATTGGTTCCGTCTTCCATTGATTGTCTGCCTTTAGGCGATGTGGGAGAGTCACTGGCCGGCCTTGCCGGAACATACGAGCACTCGTGTGATTTTGTGGTGGTTTTCCAGCATGATGTCAAGGGAAAGTCGGTGATCGATACCCGAGAGATCAAGGAGAAGCTTGATGGTATGTCGCTGCAAGAGCCGGAGATCTATTTGTTTTTGTGTGATTATTATCGCGAACAACAAGAATCAATACTTGGAGGTTTATAGTATGAAATCATTAGCAGAACTCGAAGCAATCAAGAACAAGGCAAAGGCAGACATGTCTGCAAGATCTGAAGCAGGTAAGCGCATCGTTGTCGGTATGGCTACTTGCGGTATCGCTGCAGGCGCACGTCCGGTTATGACTGCAATCGTAGAAGAACTGAAGACACGTGGTATTGATGATGTAGCGGTTACTATGACAGGTTGCATCGGTCTTTGCAAGTATGAGCCGATCGTTGAGGTTATCGATACTGACGGATCTAAGGTTACATACATTAAGATGGACCCGAACAAGGCTAAGCGTATGGTTGCTGAGCATATCGTAAATGGTCAGGTTTGCGAAGATCTTACTATCGCTACCGCTCAGCTTTAATAGAATGGATGGGAACACATGATCATTTCCCAACCTTTTAAGTCGTTTCAAGTTGACTCTCTTTCAAAAAGGTGGGTAGCAGTATTGCTCCTCCTTTTTGTTTGGGGAGTCTCTTTTTGGTTCTTTCTGACTCCGCCGGGAGACTCGGATTTCTCCCAGATCATGTTCTGGTATGAAGATATGATGAAGGCAGAAGATGCTTATATTTTCGTGTCTCAGCATCCGTTCAACGATGTCGTTACGATCGGAAATCTCGTGTATGCGTTTTCATGCGTGGCATATGTGTTTTTCCTTTTGCTTTCGGCATTGTTCTATTTTGTTCTTTATGTCTGTGATCTGCGGGAAGTTCCTCTTAAAAAAGCACCGAAGATATACTTATCACGGGTCGGATGGGTGTTTCTGTTTGCCATAGTTGCTTTTATCCCGATCCTGATATTCCTTAATTATTTCCCGTTCATTTTTCTTTTCCTTATTCCTGCATGCTATGCGATGGCCGGTATCATTTTCTTTGAAAAGAAAAATGCGTTCTCTGCCGTCGCCGGAAGTATTGTGGCGACATTCGGACATAAAATGTCGATTTTCCTGGAACTGATAGTGATCTCGTTTTTATACTATCTGATCATGACGATCGTACGTGCGGTTTTGACGGATGGTTCGCCTGGAATAGCTCTGGTCAGTTCTTTTGTCACGGCATATTTCACGCTTGTAGTGGCGAGAAATATGGGGACACGTTTTCATATGATCACGATTCTGAAAAAATAATAATTTTCATTTCGCTTTTTCGTTTGGCAAAATCACGTGAAGGTTTTTTATTTAATATGTAACTTTGTGAATTTCATCGATTGAAATTTTGTGCATATTTGCCTATTATTGTAATGTTCATGAAATATATATGGAGGACTCGAATATGGATATTAAACAAGAAGCCATTCAGAAGCACGCTGAATGGAAGGGAAAGATCGAAGTAATCACGCGCGCTCCTGTAGCATCTAAGCATGATCTGTCAGTTGCTTATACACCGGGTGTTGCTGAACCTTGTCTTGAGATCTCCAAGGATGTGGATCTTTCTTATAAATATACTCGTCGTCACAATCTCGTTGCCGTTGTTACAGATGGTACTGCAGTTCTTGGTCTGGGTGATATCGGACCGGAAGCAGGTATGCCGGTTATGGAAGGTAAGTGCGCACTGTTTAAGGCTTTCGGCGATGTTGACGCATTCCCGCTTTGCATCCGTTCCAAGGATGTAGATGAGATCGTAAATACAGTTGCTCTTCTTGCCGGTTCTTTCGGCGGTGTAAACCTCGAGGATATTTCCGCTCCGAGATGCTTCGAGATCGAGAAGAAGCTTAAGGAAAGATGTGATATTCCGATCTTCCACGATGACCAGCATGGTACAGCAGTTATTACTCTTGCGGGTCTTACCAATGCTCTGAAGATCGTTGGTAAGAAGATCGAAGAGATCTCTGTAGTTGTTAATGGTGCAGGTGCTGCTGCTACTGCTATCACCAAGCTCCTGATTTCCCGTGGCCTGAAGGATGTTGTTCTCTGCGATAGAACAGGTGCGATCTACCAGGGACGTGAGAAACTCAACTCTGCTAAGGAAGAGATCGCTGCTATCACAAACCAGAAGATGAAGAAGGGTTCTCTCAAGGACGTTATCGTTGGCGCAGACGTATTCATCGGTGTTTCTGCTCCGGGCGTTCTTACAGCTGAGATGGTTGCTACAATGGCTAAGGATCCGATCGTATTTGCCTGTGCAAACCCGACTCCTGAGATCCTGCCGGATGAAGCTAAGAAGGCCGGCGTTGCTGTTATGGCTACAGGCCGTTCCGATTTCCCGAACCAGGTAAACAACGTTCTCGCTTTCCCGGGTATCTTCCGTGGTGCTCTTGATGTCCGTGCTTCTGACATCAACGATGAGATGAAGATTGCTGCTGCTAATGCTATTGCAGGTGTTGTTTCTGATGAAGAACTGAATCCTGAGTATATCCTGCCGGATGCTTTCGATCCGCGCGTAGGTAAAGCTGTTGCTGCTGCAGTTGCTGAGGCTGCCAGAAAGAGCGGCGTTGCACGTATCTGAATATGTAATTGATTTTGGAGATGGGTCATCCATGGGTGGATGACCCATCTCTTTATATATGTTAAATAGGTTATTCACTTCAGGACAAGTGCTTTTGAATTATTAATATACATACAATATCGAACTCTTGTGGTAGAATAGCAGAAGTGATTTTTATTTGGAGGCGGGATTATGCTGAATCGTATTGAATTATTGCAGTTGATAGAACATAACGCCAGGATTTCTGTATCGGAATTAGCCGTGATGCTCAATGTGTCGGAGGAAGCGGTCGCCGCTGAATTAGAGACTTGCAAAAAAGAGAATGTGATCCTTGGATACAATACCATGATCAATTGGGAAAAGACTGAAAGAGAGCCTGTTACAGCCATGATCGAGGTTCGGATCACGCCACAGCGTAATCAGGGATTTGATAAGATCGCTAGTCAGTTCTATCGTTATCAGCAGGTTTCATCCTGTTATCTTATGTCCGGTGGTTTTGACCTGATGCTGATCATCGAGGATTCCACTTTGCGGGAAGTTGCGCAGTTCGTCTCGGATAAGATCGCTCCGCTGGAAGGTGTTATTTCCACTTCGACCCACTTTATCCTGAAAAAGTATAAGAGCAATGGTACGCTTTTTGAGCAAAAGCAGATCGATAACCGTGAAGCCGTCGTACTTTGAATTGGTGAAAGTACGAGTCAGGGAGGTTTAGTAAATGGATATCGATTATCAAAGTAAAGTATCTTCAGTGGTCAACGAGATCAAGCCGTCTGCGATCCGACGTTTCTTTGATCTGGCCAATGAAATGAAGGGAGAAGTGCTCTCTCTTTCGATTGGTGAACCGGATTTTGTTACTCCGTGGAGTATCCGCGAGGCCGGTATTTTTTCGTTAGAGGACGGATACACACATTATTCGCCTAACCAGGGTTATATAGAAGTTCGTAAGGCTATTACTGAGTATCTGGAGAGACGTTTTTCCTTAAAATATGATCCCAAGACACAGATCCTGGTCACCGTTGGCGGCAGTGAGGCACTCGATCTGATTGCCCGTGCATTGATCAATCCCGGTGACGAAGTCATTATACTGGAGCCTTGCTTCGTCGCGTATCGTGCGACAGTTACTTTGGCTCGTGGTGTTCCGGTAGTGATCGAGACCCGTGAAGAGGATGAGTACAAGCTTAAGCCGGAAGATCTGGAAGCTGCGATCACTGATAAGACAAAGTATATTATTCTCGGGTATCCGGGCAATCCGACCGGAGCGACCATGACATATGATGATCTTTCTAAGATCCGTGATGTGTTGGTCCGTCATCCGAATGTTTTTGTTGTATCGGATGAGCTTTATTCTGAATTAAGTTATACCGGCGAACATCCGGCTTCCATAGCATCGTTCCCAGAACTGTACGATCGCACGATCGTCGTGAACGGCTTTTCCAAATCGTTTGCTATGACCGGCTGGCGTATCGGATATATGGCCGGACCGGCGCCCTTGCTTGCGGCGATGAATAAAGTACATCAGTATTGTATTATGTGTTCTCCGAGTACCGCTCAGTTTGCCGTAATTGAAGCTTGCCGTAACGGGGATAAAGAAGTTGAAGAAATGCGTGACGAATATAACCGCAGAAGAAGAGTCGTTGTACAAGGTTTAAAAGATGCAGGATTGTCATGCTTTACACCTACCGGAGCTTTTTATGCATTTCCTTCAATTGAAAAATCCGGGCTCAGTTCTGAGAAGTTCTGTGAACGGTTCCTGATGGAAAAGAAGGTTGCCATCGTACCGGGTAATGCTTTCGGTCAGTGCGGTGAAGGTCATGTACGTATCAGTTATGCCGCTTCGATGGAAAACATTATGGAAGCGATGAAAAGATTGAAAGAGTTTATGCAAGAGTTGAAAGATGGGAGTGTACAATAATGCTCGAATTTGATAATTTGCGTCTCGAACTGGAAAGCTATGAAGAAAAAATCGAACTTCTCCGGGATGCTCTGCACATCAAGCAGGTAAGTGATCAGGTTTCCGAACTGGAAGCGCGTTCTCAGGAACCGGACTACTGGAACGATGTCGAGAGGGCGCAGTCGGAGCAGACAAAACTGAAGCGCCTGCAAAAGAGAATCAAGACTTTTGAGGATCTGGCGGCTTCCAGAGAAGATCTTCTTGTTCTTTGCGAGTTGGGTAATGAAGCTGAGGATACGGATGTGCTGGCTGAAGCACAGGAAGGTGTCACGAAGTTTACGGCTGCGTATGAAAAGATGCGTCTGGAGACACTTCTTACCGGCGAATACGATAAGAATAATGCGATCCTGACACTTCACGCCGGCGCCGGCGGAACTGAGGCCCAGGACTGGGTCAGCATGCTGTACCGTATGTACACGCACTGGGCTTTGGATCATGATTTTGAGATCAAAGAACTGGAATATCTTGAGGGTGATGAGGCCGGTATTAAGAGTGTTTCGATGATGATCACCGGTGAAAATGCTTATGGTTTCCTTCGCTCGGAAATCGGTGTCCATCGTCTCGTTCGTATTTCGCCTTTCGATTCATCAGCACGTCGTCATACTTCCTTTGCATCTTGTGAAGTAATGCCGGAACTGGATGATACCATTAACATTAAGATCGATATGGCGGATGTTCGTGTTGATACATACCGTGCTACCGGTAAGGGTGGTCAGCACGTTAACCGTACGGACTCTGCCGTCCGTCTGACTCACATTCCGACTGGATGCGTAGTTGCCTGTCAGGCTGAGCGTTCTCAGATCCAGAACAGAGAAACCGCTATGAAGATGTTGGAAGCAAAACTTTTTGCGTTGGCACAGGCCGCTCATATGGAGAAAATCGAGGACTTGAAAGGTGTTCAGATGGATATTGCATGGGGAAGCCAGATCCGTTCCTATGTTTTCTGCCCGTATACTCTGGTAAAAGATCATCGTACAGGATACGAAGAAGTGAACGTGGATGCGGTTATGAATGGTAATCTCGATGGATTTATCAATGCGTTCCTTTCCGGAATGGTAGCAGAAAAGTAAGTTTGCTTGTTGATGAAAAGAAATGGATCGTCTCATGATTTGAGGCGATCCATTTTTGTGTTCGAATATTTCTTTTTGATTCGTGATCCGGATCACTTTTTATACTTTACATAGAAGTTCGTGATCTTATATGTTCCGATCTTTGAAGCGCCGGTAGCAGAAACGTCGGCATAGATCGTCTCTCCTTTGGCAAGGGCAAGATCACAGTTAGGGTAGAGGTAGAAGGTATTTTTCGTTCCTTTTTTGCGCTCTACGGTAAAGTATGTACTGGTTACTTCTTCGATTGTCGTTCCGGTATCGTATGTGATCGTAATATACTCGATAGAGGCATTGATCGTTGAGGTCTGTTTGCCGGTGTTTTCGAGCTTGATATCGAAAGAACAGTTCTTGCCGGAAGCCTTGGCATTCTTGATGGAGGTCTTGAATGTCGTAACCGGGTAATTAGAGGAACCCGGTGCAGAAGTGGTCGTTGTAGGCTCTTCTGTTGTAGTAGTCGGAGCTTCTGTAGTTGTGGTAGCCTCAGTAGTCGTCGTGGTCGGCGCCTCTGTGGTGGTAGTAGTCGGCTCCTCGGTAGTTGTGGTTGTCGGCTCCTCTGTGGTAGTAGTAGGTGCTTCTGTCGTAGTCGTTGTAGCTTCCGTTGTAGTAGTTGTCGTCGTTTCTTCCTTAGAAGTCGTCGTTGTTGTCTCTTCCTCAGTTGTTTCTTTAGAGGTCATAAAAGGATTAGACGCTGTTGTTGTGGAATAAGTCAGACTGGAAGTGTTCTTGGTGGAAGAGAAGGACTTTCCTAAATCAAAATGCTTCCAGCAGAAGATAATGCCACCAAGGAAAGCAAGTGCTACGGCCGTCAGAATGATCGGCTTTGCCACAGAACCCTTGCGCTCAGTGTGCTCTTGCTGGGTGATCGGAGTGATCGTGGAACCTCTCTGGGAAGCTGCACTATAACGGAGATGCTGGGTATTCACGATCTGAGCACTGGTGCTGATCGGTTTATTAGCGCCAGGTCTGGTAATCGGGGCTTCAGAGGCCGGTCTTGTTCCAGGACGCTGAGAAGAGGAGACACTTTCGTCTGAACGGGATTTCTGGGATTCGCGTTCTGTTTGTGCATGCATGGATCCAGGACGCTGTCTGTAGACGTCAGCACGCTGCTGTTCGGCAACTTCTGCATCTATCTGTGCCTGTTTTTCCTCACGGATCTTCTGTGCGATAGACGCAGCGAATACAGTCTCATCTTCGTCTCCGAAGAGAAGATGGTTCTGTGTAACCGGTGAATCTTCGTTCTCCTCTGCATTGGTTGTATCTTCAGAATCGGGAACTCCATTATAAACCTGCTCGATCGGCTCAAGATCTGAAGCGGAAATGGAAACATTTGGTTTTACGACAGGTGTGTAATTGATCGTAGGGCTCTCATTCGACTCTGTTGACTGATAGATCGCTTGATATTCAGGACCGTCTTCTGTCTGTGTTTCCTCGGCTTTATCTGTTTCAGCAGTTTCTTCAGAGAAGGAGGAGTCATAACTGGATTCTTCCGTTTCTTCGTCAGAGGCTAGAGCCATCATCGGATCTTCCAAAGGTGTAGTGTCGTAAATGGCAGCCGCTACTGCCGCCTCATCCGGCTGTTCGGAAACAGGTTCTTCGACAGTGATCTCGATCGGTTCAGCAGATGTTCCCTCTGCTTCAGAAGAAGAAGTATCTTCAGAAACTTCAGGAATTTCTTCAACGATCGCATCAATTGCTTCGGATTCGCTTTGTTCGGCTGTTTGCTCAAAAGATTCCACGGCTTCTACAGCATCTGCAACTACCGGTTCATCCATTGTTTCTTCAACTGTCTCTTCGACGGCTTGCTCGATATTTTCAGATACTTCTTCGGAGGATCCGGAAATCGTATCCTCGATTTCTTCCTGAGCATCTGCAATCTCTTCAACGATGTTTTCTTCCGGAATTTCAGAAGAAACAGGTTCTGCCTCCTGAGTTTCTTCAATGACAGGTTCCGTAACAGGCTCGGAAACCGCTTGCGTTACTTCCGCATTAACTTTATCGGATTCGGAATCAGCTACCGGTTCGTCAAAATCCGGAATCGTTTCTTCGTCCCCGGCAAAAGCATCCATGACAGGATCTTCGATCGGAGAAGTGTCATACAAAGGTACATTACTAACGTCCGGAATGGGTTCGCTCTCAGTTGCATCAGAAGAAATATCTTCAGCAGAAGTATCAGCAGAAGCATCGACCGGAGTTTCTACAGGGATATCGACCGGAATATCGACAGGAATGTCAGTTGCCTGGATATCTGAAGATGAATTGTCAGTTTCCGTTTCAGGCTCAGATTCTTCCTGTTCGTCAAATACCGGCGCAGAAGCCGGCTTAAAAGCAGCAAACGGTGAAATGTCCGAATCGCCGAGGCTGGCATTGATCTCGTCTTCCAATGACGTGTCGGCTTCGTATTTCGGTGTGTTTGTGAAAATATCATTTCTTCCGTAGATATCGATCGGAGCAGAAGAAGTTGTCTCGGGTTCCTCGGGGATCTCCGGAGAAGAAACCTCTTCGGCTATTTCAGCAGTTGGACCCTCTTCGTAATCATTATATCCGCTTGAACCGAACAAAGCGGACTGTGTGTCGGCAACTGCCTGCGCATGCTGCTGTTCAAGATCATCGAATCGTAATTCGTCATCGATGTTGCCGAAGCCGGACTGTGAAGAATTGTTCTGCTCACGTAGCGCGTCGGAAACATTCTTAGCGGGATCATTGGCTTTAAATGACAGGAAAAGAGGACGCTTGACTGAATCGTCATCTGAAGTTTCCCCGTCTTGACCATTTCTGTGGATGAAAGACTGGTTAGCAGAAGAAACATCGTCTGATTTCATAAATGTGCCAAAAACAGACGGATCTTGAGAATCCTCAAATTCCTCCTCGGGCGCATGCATGAGATGCTCTTTCTTTTTACCTTCACCATCGTGTCCTAGAAGCATCGTGTGATTCCTCCAAATTCATACTCATGTTATAAGACTATATATTATCTTATTTCAAATAATAGTTTTCCGCAACAAAAACAGAATACGTTTTTTTGTTTTTTTCAGTGCTCTTTTCGACAAAAGCACTATGATTGTCGAAAAGTGTTGTCTCTGTTTTTGCTTCGTTTTTTTACAATGTTTCTGAGATAAGGAGGAAGAAACATGGAGATCGATAAGAGACGAATCCTGATATCTTGCGTGGTTATTGTATTAGGACTTCTTGTCTATGTTTTCCGTAACTGGCCGATAGGATTCCGATCCAGGCAGATCCAGGTAGAAACAGAAAGTACGGTAAGTGCTGTGGAAGAGAGTACTGAAGAGGACTCCACGGAAGAGAGTACTTCACAACTTCTGAGCCCTGTATATATTTGCGGGGCTGTGAAGAATCCGGGCATTTATGAGACCCGGCTTCCCGTATACCTGTTTGAACTGATAGATCTTGCAGGAGGTTTAGCGGATGGCGCTGATCAGGAGAAGATAGATCTTGTTTATCAGATAAAGTTCGCGCAGAGCATCTATTTGCCATATGAAGCGGAGACGACAGATATGACAGATCGTCAATGGAATGATTTTATAGAAATCACGACAGATCCCTGGTCGGAACCGGAAAAGCGAGAGGAAAGCGAGGAAGGAAAGATCAACATTAACACTGCTGATGCAGCGGCTCTTAGTACGCTTCCGGGCATAGGTGAAAAAACCGCTGAATCTATTCTTGCCTATCGGCAGGAACATGGAACTTTTTCCCGAATTGACGATATAAAGCAGGTTTCCGGCATCGGCGAGTCAAAATATGAGAAGATCAAGGACCGGATTAGCGTGTAAGTATAATGTCAGAAAAAACTGTTTGACATATGAGTATATCAATGGTAATCTTTATAGGCACCGAAGGAAATCCTTGCTCGTGTGGCGGAATAGGCAGACGCAACGGACTTAAAATCCGTCGGGGTAAAACCCGTACCGGTTCAAGTCCGGTCACGAGCACCATTTAGGTGGAAAACATATCGCGGAGTGGAGCAGTTGGTAGCTTGTCGGGCTCATAACCCGAAGGTCGCGAGGTTCGAGTCCCGCCTCCGCAACCACATGAAGATCCCGGATCATTTCCGGGATCTTTTTTTCTTTTTTCTTTCATTTACAGGTATATTTTGCATTTGTGAATCGTTGCGATATAATTACTACAGTATTTATTTAATGAGGTGAAAAAGTGGCTTCGACTGATAAATCAAATTCAGCCTCTAATGCTGCCGGTAATGTAGCGAAGATCGTATTCCTGTCGTTATTCGCTCTTGCTTTGGTTGTTGTCTCAGTGTCTTTTGCCATTCATCATATGAGGATCGGTTTTGAAAAGGAGTACGATCGTATTCTGATCAACCGTATTCAGGTGGATGCGCAGAATGCTGCTCTGGCTGTTTCCGGAGATGAAATCGTTAATGATCCGGCGGCTGCGGCCGTGAAATATAAAGCTATCCTTCCTTATATGCTGATGGATGCAAACGAGAAAGACTATTCTGTTCAGGCTTTCGGTCTTTATAACTATTTGAACGGTTCCTTGTCAGTATTGACAGGAAACGATTCGGATCTGCTTGTAGCTACCAAGATCCCGGTTTCTGATTGGCTGACTGCGGAAATGAAACCTTATGAGATCAAGGATGAATATTTGTATCATTACCTGATCCCGATCTCTGATTCTCAGGGAAATGCTTGCGCACTGCTGGAGCTTTCAGCGAAATCCGCCGAAATCGAAACTCTTGGTAATAAACTCGAATCCGTGATCTTGTCGACGGTGATCCTGGCTGTTTTGATTGCTATGGCGATATTCTCCTTGCAGTATATTATTCCGCCGGTCATCACGCTGATTTCTAATAAGAACAATGCGGAGGCAAAATTATGAACGATTATTTTGTAGATAATTTTACCAAAGCACCTCGAGGGAAAAAGGCTATTGCCAGCCAGATCGGTTTTTGCCTGGTCACCACTCTTGTAATTTTGTTTGTTGTTTCTTCTTTGGTTACCAAGGTGTATGTTTCGGCGTTACAGTCTCAGAGAAAGACTGCATTGTCTTCCTATACGGCATCTTTGTCGGTAGCGCTTTCGCATAGGTCAATGTCTCCTGACATGGCTTTGCCATTAGCAGTTCCTCAGTATGATACGGATAAATCGTATATTGTTAATATTTATCAGAAGGCCGGAAATTCTTTCCTTCGCGTCTATACTTCTGACAAGTCTTATGATGAGAGTAAGGAGTATGTTCTGAGCGGAGCAGGTGAGGAATACACAGAGGCTTTCGATAAGCAGGAACTGATCGTTTCCCGACGCAATGATTCGGGTACTCTTTATGTCACTTCAGTGGCACCGATCGTGAGCACGGACGGAACGATTGCAGGTATCGTCGAAGTCATGCAGCCACAGAGTGCTTTTGTCACCACAGTAAACGGTATGTCCCTTTCATGGCTCTTTACGATCATTTCCATTGCTGTAGCCATTACGATCATCTACGGAGAGATGAGAAGCCTTCTCGATGCGTTGATCAAAGAACCGGATAAGCGGGTTCCGAAGATCGTCAGCTATGGTTTCTCAACATTCCGTCTTATTGCTTTCTTTTCAAGTATCGGATGCTCGATCCCTCTGATCGTTCTGTGCTCATATTTGAAGGATTCTTTGCGTGATTATACGGATAACCATATGGTGGTCCAGATATGGATCATCCTCGCTGTATTTATGTTCCTGCTTGGTTTCTGGAGATTCTCACGTTTGAGAGATTTTATCATCAGAAAATTCACGGCAAGGATCGCTGTAATCATTTCTGTAGTCAGTGCGTTCCTGCTTCTGTTGATCTGCGGTGTTGTGGATATTCCTTTTGTGACGATCTTCCTGCAGTTCCCGATCGGTTTTTTCCTGGGTATGCTTTTCCAGTTTCAGAGAGAATACCGTCTTTTTGCTTCCCGTTGTGGTCAGGCAGAGTATACGGAGACGAAGATCCATCAGACACAATATGCCGGCTATGTTCTTGGCGCAATCGTCGGTGCCGTTATCGGTGGCATCCTTTACGAGAGATTCGGACTGTTTGTAGTACTAATGGTCTCATCCTTCTTCCTGTTTGTGGATGCGATCCAGGTACTGTACTTTGTCCGTCACTGTCCTCCGTCCAATGAGCCGGTCATCCGCTTGCCGAATTTCTTCTATGCTTTGAAAAATTCCAAGTCCGGAACCTTTGTATGGAGTACGGTTTTCCCGTTGGGCGTGCATTTCTCGTTTTTCCTGGTATTCATTCCGGATTATCTTGAGCGTGTGCGTATTTCTTTGGCAACACTTTCTTTCTACTATATTGTCTGCATTGTTGGCGGACAGATCGTATTGAAGCTTCTTACGATCTGGTTTGAGGATTTCTTTACGGCACAGACAAGGATCACTTTACAGGCTATCCTTGCTGCTGTGGGATATCTCATCTTTGCTTTGTCGCCATCCGCTAAGACACTTGTGATCTGTGTAGCTTTCCTGGGACTTTCTTTGGGTCTGCACGAATTCGGATACCTGGATTACTACAAATCCTTGATCCGTCAAGACAAGCATCCTGTAGCCAGAGTTGTCCTGATGAGAGCTTTTACAGGTGGTTCACTGATCGGCGCGATCATTTTCGGATTTGTGAATCAATTCGAAAATATCCGAGTCGTGATGGTTGCAGTAACGTTGATCCTGCTTGTTATTTCTGCTTCGTATCCGCTCCTGATGCTGATGGATAATTCGGCGCAGAATCAAAAGAAACGCAATTCCGGCAATCGTCCGCGTCTGCCGGAGAACGACAGCGAGGAGGTTTGAGATTCATGGATATGTGGAATCAAAAATTGAATCGTGAGAACATAGAACAGTTCTATGATATGTACGCCGCTTTTGCATATAAGTGCGCATACAAGAATCTTCGTGATACGACTCGTGCTGAAATGTGTGTAGTGGAAGCTTTTATCGATACCTATCACAAGAGAGCAAAACTTGACGAGGAGAATGTGATATACTTTTTCTCCGATGCGCTTCAGCTACATATTAATGAAATGGCGGCAAAATACCCGGTTGCGAACGAATCTGCTGCTGTTTCCAAGTCTTTGGATGAGTATACGGCTTCAACGATGAAGCAAGAGATCCTGGAGAAGATCGATTCTCCGAAATTCCGTATCGCGGAATTTGTTTCTGCGACCCCGGATAATCGTATACGAAGAAGAACCCCGATCATGGAATTCATGCAGAATTCCGGTATTACGATCATTCTTCTTATCAAGCTTGTTGTGTTGGCGATCGTGATTGCCGTGGCGACATACTTTGCCGGCACGACGCTTTTCCATGGTTCGGATTATGTGGTGAGCAATACGATGAAGGACTCCAAAAAACTTGAGGAGAATATTGTCAGCGCGCTAGATTATCTCCCGGTATCGATCAATGGATATAAGACTGAAGAAGGCGAGAAGAGTCAGGAAACTTCTCAGGAGAGTCAGACGACCGAGTCCCAAGATACATCTTCTGAAACCGCTGAAACGACTAAGGATACCGAGCCTTCTGCTACGCGTGGTTGAGTTTTGTAATATTTCAATTTTGTAATATTCAGCCGAAAAACAAGACGATTTGCCAAATATGGATTAAAATAATAAGATGTCAATCAATAAGATGAGTTGAAGGAAAAAGGAAAAATGAAGTCTGAAAAAGAAAATACAATTCCAAATGAGGAAAGCCAGATAGTGGTTTCCCGAGTTA
The DNA here is from genome assembly GCA_017513085.1 of Clostridiales bacterium. Taxonomy (GTDB): domain Bacteria; phylum Bacillota; class Clostridia; order Saccharofermentanales; family Saccharofermentanaceae; genus Scatonaster. The sequence goes on from JAFWDK010000010.1 coordinate 167,709, forward strand.
ATTCAAAAGGGAAGAAAGTTAAAATCAAGAAACCGAAAGAAAAAAAGCCTTGGACCGGAAAGCGCGTGTTGAAGAAGATCGTACTTCCTATCGTTCTTGTTCTGGCTATAATTGTAGGCGGACTCTATATCGGATTTGTAGTATATAAGAACTACCTGTTTGGAAAGATCACATTCCTGCCGAAGGAAGAAAATCCGACATTTGTTAATGAAGATGGCTCTGTGGTGGCTCTCTCCGAGTTTACTCATGCGACGGAACACCCGCCGGTCGAGGAGGAGGGAATCCATAATTTCCTTCTGATCGGTATCGACAGCCGCTCTAAGAATTATAGCAAGAATGGCGCAGGTAATCTTGCTGACGTTATCATGGTCCTGAGTGCGGATGAAGACAAAGGGACGATCAAGCTGATCACGATCCAGCGAGACTCTTATGTTTATATTCCTGGTTATACAAAACCACGTAAGATCAATGCCGCGATGACATATGGCGGACCGACACTTCTTTCTAAAGTAGTTGAGGAACATTTACGTATCAAGCTCGAGGGATTTGCTTACGTAAACTTCTATAATATGGAGAAAGTGATCGATGCGGTCGGAGGTATTGATATCGAGGTCACAAGAAATGAAGTGTTTACAGCTGAAGGCGGACTTAATGCGCTGCTTCGTGAGCAGAACCACATTCTTGGTGAACCGGATGAGACGTATGTATTGAATGAATACGGTATGCTCCATCTGAATGGACGTCAAGCCGTAGCATACAGCCGTATCCGTAAGGTCGGTAACGGTGACTATGGCCGTTCACAGCGTCAGGTCAAAGTATTGAATGAATTGCTTGCACGCTATATGGGCATGAGTACGACTGGTAAAGTATCTGCTTTGGGCAGTATTCTTGAGATGGTTGCGACAGACCTTACCCAGAGTGAGATCGAGAAGTATGCTTTTGATTTTCTGCCGAAGGTTCGCGACCTGAAACTCGAAACACTTGGTGTACCGATGGAAGGTTATGCGAAGGAGATCAACGATGCAGAATGGAGCTTGCGTCCGGATTGGAACGGAATTATTCCGCAGGTTCAGAAGTTCTTCTACGGAGAGACGTTCGCTTTCGATAAGGTTCCGGAGATCCCGCTTGCTCCTCATCATGACTCTGAATCAGATTCCTGATAAAGTTTTTGTTTTTGTCTTTCTTTGATATTGACATCTGTTAATTCAATGGTATAGTAGTAAGTGAAATTTAGCACTCGTGGACTGCGAGTGCTAAATAAACTTTTTGGAGGTGATTCACCATGACAATTAAGCCACTGGGTGACAGAGTAGTGATCAAAATGGTTGAGGCAGTTGAGACGACGCATAGCGGTATCGTTTTGGCAGGATCTGCTAAGGAAAAGCCTCAGATTGCAGAAATCGTTGCTGTAGGTCCGGGCGGAATGATTGACGGTAAAGAAGTCAAGATGGAGCTTGCAGTCGGCAACAAGGTTCTGGTAAGTAAATACGCAGGTACAGAAGTTAAGATTGACGGTGTAGAATACACGATCCTGAGTCAGAGTGATGTTCTGGCTATCGTGGAGTGATTTTTGCGCTTGATAGGAGGTAGATTATCATGGCTAAAGAATTAAAGTATTCTGAAGACGCACGCCATGCGTTGGAAGTTGGTGTGAATAAAGTAGCTGATACAGTTAAAATCACACTTGGTCCAAAAGGAAGAAATGTTGTTCTGGATAAGAAATACGGTGCTCCGCTTATCACGAATGATGGTGTCACGATCGCAAAAGAGATCGAACTGGAAGATCGCTTCGAGAATGCAGGTGCTCAGCTTGTAAAAGAAGTTGCTTCGAAGACAAACGATGTTGCCGGTGATGGTACGACAACCGCTACTTTACTTGCTCAGGCTATCATCCGTGAAGGTATGAAGAATGTTGCTGCGGGTGCAAATCCGATCATTCTGCGTAAAGGTATTCAGCTTGCGGTGGAAGAAGCAGTTAAGTCTTTGGAGTCCGCAGCCAAGAAGGTGGATGGTTCCAAGGATATTGCCCGTGTTGCATCCATTTCCGCCGGTGATGAATATATCGGTCAGTTGATCGCTGAAGCGATGGATAAGGTTTCTTCCGATGGTGTCATCACTGTAGAAGAGTCTAAGACGATGGGTACTGAACTTGAAGTCGTTGAAGGTATGCAGTTCGATCGTGGTTACCTTTCTTCTTATATGTGCACAGATATGGATAAGATGGAGGCTGTACTGGATGATCCGTATATCCTCATTACAGATAAGAAGATCTCCAATATCCAGGATGTACTGCCGCTTCTCGAGCAGGTCGTACAGCAGGGCAAGAAGCTCCTGATCATTGCTGAGGATGTTGATGGTGAAGCTCTTGCAACACTTATCGTAAATAAACTCCGTGGCACATTTACTTGCGTAGCTGTTAAAGCTCCTGGCTTTGGTGACAGAAGAAAGGCTATGCTTCAGGATATCGCGATCCTTACAGGTGGTCAGGTCATCACAGATGATCTCGGTCTGGATATTAAGGAAACCACTCTTGAACAGCTTGGCCGTGCACATCAGGTCAAAGTGCAGAAGGAAAACACGATCATCGTAGATGGCCTTGGCAATGCAGACGAGATCAAGTCCCGTGTTAACCAGATCCGTGCTCAGATCGAAGAAACCACGTCTGATTTCGATCGTGAAAAGCTTCAGGAACGTCTTGCTAAACTGGCCGGCGGTGTTGCTGTGATCAAAGTTGGTGCAGCTACCGAGACAGAAATGAAGGAGAAGAAGCTTCGTATCGAAGATGCACTTGCAGCTACTCGTGCAGCAGTAGAAGAGGGTATCGTTCCTGGTGGTGGAACAGCGTACATCAATGTTTTGCCGGCAGTATCCGCTTTGAGCTACAAGTATGATGGTGATGTTGCTACAGGTATCCGTATCATCTGCAAAGCTTTGGAAGCTCCGATCCGTCAAATTGCCGCTAATGCCGGTCTGGATGGTTCCGTGATCTGCGAGAACATCAAGAATTCCGAACCGGGCCATGGTTATGACGCATTGAACGACAAGTATGTTGATATGTTTGAAGTAGGTATCGTTGATCCTGCGAAGGTAACAAGATCTGCACTTCAGAATGCAGCTTCTGTTTCTTCCACAGTTCTTACCACAGAAGCAGTGGTTTGTGATATTCCGCAACCGGAACCGCCGATGCCGAATCCGAATGCAGGTATGTATTAATCCTTTTGAATCTGCTATTATATGGAGGTCATGGTGGTTATGTCACCATGACCTCTATTTGTTTTATTGAGGTGAAGATATGCTTTATAACGATGTGCACGTTGAGCAGGTTGTGAAGAGAGAGTTAACTTCCAAAGATAAATTGTTCCGTGTATTACTGATCATTCTGGCTGTATTTGCCGGTCTGGTCGTGAATATCGTTCCGCTTCTTTTCGGAATCGGTTATCTGTTTTTGTTTACCGGGGCCCTTACCTGCGGAATCGGTTTTTTCTGCTACTATTCTTTGACAGGATTAAAAAAGGAATACGAGTATTCACTCGTGAATGATTCCTTTTCCATAGACGTGATCAAGAATAAAAGAAGAAGATTGGAACTTTTTTCCGGCTCGGTACATGAATTTGAGATGGTAGCAAAGAAAGATGACGACCGTCATCCTTATAGCGAGTTCAATAAAGATAATGTGCTTCATGCTAATTGCACATCAGGGACAGCACCGGATAATGAGTGGTATATTGCGACGAAAATGGGACAATCCAAGGTTCTGATCACTATCGAGCCTCAGGAGAAGCTCTTGAATGCCATTTACAGACAGAATCCGAGAAATACCATGTATCGTCCCGGTAAGAGTGTAGGAACAAAGAAAGCGGAATAAGATGCACTATATTGAAGAAGAGAATTTGTATGAATTTGCGATAATCGGTCCGGAAACAGATATTCATGACAGGCTGCATTATCATTCATTATTTGCCATGCTCCAGGAAGCCGCATGTCTGGATGTTGACCGCCATGGTTTTGGCGCAGACGTGATGGATCGCTTGGAGGCATGCTGGCTTGTACTTCGTATGAAAGTCAACATGACACGCATACCTAAGTGGAAAGACAAGATCTATATCCGTACATGGTCCTGTGGATTCCAGCGAGTGTTTTTTAATCGTGATTTTGACATTTTTGACTCGGATAAGAATAAGATCGGTGAAGTAACATCCGTGTGGGTCATTGCGCATCATGGAGATCATCATCCGGTACGCCCGCAGACAATTCCGGGAATGGAAATGTATGAGAGTGCAAAACCGTCCGATAGAAAAGTCGGTAAGATCACGCCGATATCTCTTTCGGAGACGGATGCAAAGCCGATCCTTAAGAAATATGCGGATTTCAGTGATATTGACCGGAATATGCATGTCAATAACACACGTTATGTAGCGTGGAGCCTCGATGCTTTTTATAAAGAGATGGCGCATGATTTTGAAATCAAAGAATTGTCGATCAATTACTCTTCTGAAGTTAAACCTGATGAAGAAGTACTTATCTACCGCACACAAAAGGAGAATTCCGTACAAGTTGACGGGTTTGAAGTAAAGAGCGGCCGCCATGTGTTCTCTACGGAGATCTTATGTTAATAAGAATTTAGCATTTTTTCCGTAAAGACTTTATCGCAGACGGTATTTAAGGTAAAATATTTGAGCAAAGATCATACGGAGGAAACGTTGAATGATAGAGATTTCCAATCTAGTCAAGTATTATGGCGACAAGCGCGCGGTTTCCGGCATTTCTTTTACAGTTAATCAAGGGGAGATACTTGGATTTCTCGGACCGAATGGTGCAGGAAAGTCCACGACTCTGAATATCATTTCCGGTTATCTTTCTGCAACGAGCGGAAAAGTGACTATTAACGGATACGATATCCTCGAAGAACCGGAGCTGGCCAAGAAGAATATCGGCTACCTTCCTGAGATTCCACCTTTGTTTACGGATATGACTGTTATGGAATATCTGACTTATGTCAGTGAATTGAAGCAGGTCCCGAAGACGATCCGTAAAAAGCAGATTTCCGATATTATGAAAATGGTGCATATCGGTAATGTTTCCGGACGATTGATCCACAATCTTTCCAAGGGTTTCCGTCAGCGTGTCGGAATTGCACAGGCATTGATCGGTAATCCTGAAGTTTTGATCTTGGATGAACCTACGGTAGGTCTCGATCCGAATCAAGTGATCGAGATGAGAAAACTGATCGTATCTCTTTCTAAGAATCACACTATCATTTTCAGTTCGCATATTCTTTCCGAAGTACAGGCGATCTGTGATCGTATCGTGATCATTCATCAGGGTAAGATCGCGGCGGATTCTCCGACGCTGGAGTTGACCGCACAGATCGAGGGGCGTGCACATTACCTTTTGACAGTGGAGGCCTCTTTCAATTCCATCCAGATGCCTCTTCGTGCCATTCCCGGCGTGCAGAACGTCGCGCTTCTGTCTGAGCGCAACGGCTTGATTCAGATCGAAGTGATTGCAGATGGTGATCTCGATGTGAGAAAGTCCATCTTTTACACTTTGGCTAAGGCCAATACTCCGATCCTGGAATTCAGATCTGCATCGGCGTCCCTGGAAGATATTTTTACCAGCATTACATCGCCAAAGAAGTGAGGGTTAACACGATGATTGCAGTATTTAAACGAGAGTTTCTTTCATATTTCCGCACGCCTGTCGGATGGGTCGCCATCTGTCTTCTTGGCGCAATCAGCGGCTACTATTTTTCCGGAATGCTGGCTTATTCCATGTCTTATGTGAATCTTGCCATGGAGATCAATTATCTTCGCACATTCTTTGTTATACTCATACCGATCATTACAATGAGACTGTTTTCGGAAGAGAAGAAGAACGGTACGGAAGTCCTTCTTTACACGATGCCTTACTCCATGAAAGGCGTGGTGATCGGCAAGTTCCTGGCAGCTTTTGCGCTTCAGTTCATGATGCTGATCAGTGTTTTCAGTCACATGATCATTACAGTGATCTGCGATGGTACGATCAATATGGCGACATGGGGCTCGATATTCGGATATCTGGTCCTTGCGGCGCTGTTTATATCCGTCGGTATGCTTACCTCGGCACTTACCGAGAATCAGATCATGTCCGCCGTTGTGTGCTTTGTCATTATTCTCATCTTTGAGAGAATGGCGTCGATAGCAGAGTCTCTGTCCAGCATTTTTAAGGCTTTCTTGAAGATCACGAATCTGTTCGGACTCTCGGATGCTTCGATTTATAACGCCGGAGAAGCTGTACGTTCGGGGATTTCCTGGCTTGATCCGTATTCGAAAACGTCTTGCTATACATCAGGTGTGTTTAAGGTCATCCCGATCATCTACTGCCTGTCATTTACCGCACTTTTTATGTTTATCACTTACCGCGTTTTAGAAAAGAAACGCTGGAGTCCGAACTGAGGAAGGGGGCGATCATATGGCAAAAAAATCAGCAAGAGAGCATATTCTCGAAGAAAAAACCGTTAAGTCTCCCAGAGTCAAGGTCGCATCGGATGAGCGGATCAAGTCGCTTAGGACCATGTCTTTCCTATCTATTCTGATCATCGTTCTGATCTGCTTTGTATTCAATATTCTTTTGGATGTTACTCTGGACAAAGCACTTACTTTTGACGCGACTTCCGTAAAGATCAATACCGTTGGTACCTATACTAAGAATATTCTGAAGAATATGGACAAAAAGGTTGAGATATACGGCCTTTTCGACAAAAATGACATGTCGTTGGAGTGGAGGGACTATCTTATCCCGATCCTGGATGATTATGAGTCCAAAGCGGATGGAAAGATCACGCTTTCTTATATTGATCCGGATTCCAATCCGTTTATTATCAGAGAACTTGACCCGGATGGTCTTTATGGGGCAGCGAAGAAAAAGTATGTGATCAAGTGTGAAGACCGCTTGGTTTGTGTGGATCCGTATAACTGTCTGAATTATGATCAGGGGATCGCCAGCACTTCCGGCGTATATGTTTTGACCGGAAACGACGTAGAGTTCTATTTCACCGGTTACATCCAGTATATTACTTCCGATGATCCGCTTCAAGCTTTCTATCTGACAGGACACGGAGAGACGATGGAGCATACCAATTTGGATACAATACTGGTTTCCCTTGGCATTAAGACGGAAACTTTAAATCTGTCCGGTGTTGGAAGTTCGATTCCGAATCAGTGCGATCTTATTGCGATACTGCAGCCTAAACAAGACATTTCCGAAGCAGAGAGAGATATTCTGAAGCTTTATCTGCAGAATGGAGGAAAGATCCTTCTGGTCAATGATTTTAACGAGAATCAGAACGTGGAATACACCAACCTGAATCTTCTTTGCCACCAGATGGGTATTTCACTTGAAGCGGGATTGATTCATGAAAATGATTCCTCTTGCCTGATTCAAAGTGATAATCCTTATATTTCCTGGGGACATTTGAATACAGATTATGCAACTGAAGGGTACGCGTGGTCTGCCTATTACACTTCGTACAATCGTTATCTGAGTGTTTTTGCGGACAAGCCGGACACTATCTCCGTTTATCCGTTGCTGACTACTTCAGAGAGCGCTACTGTTGAGTTTAAGAATATGAACATCAGTGATGCAATTTCGCAAGGAACCTATCCGATCGTTTTGAAGGGCGTGGATACTTCCGAGAAGAGCGGAGCGCTTCTGGTATATGCGACTTCCAGCCTGACTTCTGACGAATATTACGGCATGAAGACACTGAATGATCCGAATGCTGAATTTGTTCGTCAAAGCATCGGCACGATCTGTCAGAGAAGCGTGAATAATGTTCAGATTCCGGTCAAGACAATTCCAAACTATGCACTTGGCAGACCTCTTTCGAGCAATGAGGTTACGATGTGGTCTATTGTTGTCATGACGATCATTCCTGTAGGATGCCTGATCTGCGGTTTCTATATATATAAGAAGAGACGTCACCTTTAAGACGGAGGATGAAAGTGAAAAAAGAAATACGACAACTTGTTTTACCTCTGGTGATCCTTGGCGTTCTGGTAGTTGCACTGGCCGTCTATCTTATCACAGATGCAGTCAAAAAGAAGAATCTGGACGATGAACTTGCACCGGTCAGTGTATCTGTTGCGGATCAGAATACTATTTCCTCTTTGCGTATTGAGGCATCGGACAAAGAGTACATGGAGTTCTCTTTAGAGACAAACGGTTCTGTTTCCGGAGCGGACCATAATGAGATAAAGTTCGGGAAAGAGAAGATCCAGCAGAATTATGTGAAAGATCTTCTTTCTTCCATGACTACATTGTCTCTGGTAAAAGAACTGAGTGCGCCTTCTTCTGATCTTTCGGTCTATGGTTTGGAGCCTTCCTGGCGTAAAGTCATTCTTACGAAGAGAGACGGAAGTCAAAGTATCATTCGTTTCGGAAACGATACGGAAGATAAGTCCGGTATCTACGCAAAAGTGGAAGGTTCGGATCCGGTTTTGATCGTAAAGAATACTTACAAGAGTGAACTGGAACTGTCATTTGAAAACTATCTGAATTTGTATGCTGTCGCGCTTACCTCGGATAGTGTGGAGTCGATTTCTTTTATCCGGAATTCTTCCAACATGAAGATCCGGATCAAGCCGATGGAAGAGAACGTGAATGACTTGATCGTGCAGACCACATATAAAGTTGTGGAGCCGGTCGAGAGAGAGACCACGGCTGAAATGAAGGATCTGATGAATAAGCTTCTGGCTTTGCAGGTCACCTCTTTCTTGGATATTCCCAAAGATAAGATGTCCGACTATGGATTGGATGCTCCGGAGTTTGAGTTCGATTTCCATTTGAAGACCGGCCAAGAGCAGAAACTCTTCCTTTCTAAGGATATCGGCGGTTTCTACTATGGTTATGTGTCGGAAAATCCATATTGCTTTAAGATCATGTCTTCTTCGCTCAAGGGTCTGAATCTCCCGATGGAAGAACTTATGGATTTCTATGTTGTAAAAGAATACCTGGATACGGTCCGTTCTGCCAAAGTAACGATGAAAGAAGGTTCTTTTGAAGTCGAGTACATGATCGATGAGGATTCCAAGTCCATCTTGAATGAGAATTCCGTTTTGCGCCTGAATCAGCGTGATGCTAAGGTATTTGCCAGGGATGGCCATTGCTATGCATTGCTTCTTTTCGAATCGATCTTCCGCATGAAGATCGATCATATCGATACGAGTGCGCAGCCACAGCTCTCCGATCCGGAAGTAACGATCACGATACAGAGGGTGAATGGTTCGTTCTATACGATCAAACTGCAAAAACTCGATGCGGAAAACTACTACTGCTTCATCAATGACATTTATAGTGGATTTATTGTCAACAGAAGCGTATTATATAGGGATAATGGTCAGTTCCTGTCCGAGTACGGCATCTGGGATGCCTATCGGCTGTTGAATGAGGCGATCGATAATAAGGATGTCGATGGCTATTATGACCGAACAGATAAGGATAGTGCAAATGCATCATAAGGGGAAGGATAATATGCCTGCCAAGACTGAGCAGGAGAGAGCCGCGAAGGGCGGAATAGGTCATTCTACGGCATTATTGGTTTTACTTTGTGTTCTCCTGATCGCCGTAAGTGTTGTTCTCGTATTTATGCTGAAGAACCATAATGACGCGAAGAGGGGAGCCAGCGAACAACTTCGTCTATCTGCCATCGCCGGATTCGATTGCGAATATACCGAGGCGCAACAACTGTATCCGTTCATGAATGGTCTTTTAAAGGTTACCAACAATCGTATCACGTATATGTCGATCTCGGGTAATGAGATCTACGGCGTGGATGTAGAGATGAGCAGTCCGATCTGCAAGATTGCCGGCGGATATGCCATGGTGGCTGATTCCGACGGGTTCTTCTGCGCTATGTTTTCAGAAGAAGGATTAGTATTCAATAAGCATTTGACCGGTAAGATCGGTAATATTGCGCTGACACCTTCCGGTTTAAGCGCAGTCATTATTGATGAAGGAAAGTCTTTCGGTGATGTTTACATCATGGAGAAAGATGCGTCTTTCCTTGCGCAGTGGACCTCCAACGAGTCAGGTTATCCGCTTTCTCTGGCGTTTTCACCTGATGAATCTCTCCTGAGCGTATCTTTGGTAGATACGGACGGATCCCAGATGGTGCCGCATATCAAACAGTTCACGATCCCGAAGGATCGCACGACTCAGCGGCCTTCTGAATATGCATTTTATTCTCCGCTGGTTTCGGATATTATGCCGTTGGTTGCATATGGAAGTAACAGTACTTTGGCCGTTGCCGGCATTCAGGCAGTAGCGGTTGTCGGAAACGGGGAGTGCAAACTGATCGAACCTGCTATGGCTTGTGTGAATACTGTTTTTGCCTATGATGGAGGATTTGCAGTCGTGTATGCCGATGGACTTGACCAACCTGTACGGCTTGCAGTTTTTTCGGCTAATGGAATTAAGAAAACTGAAATCGAACTGGGAAACCAATTGCTGAATTATGATGTTTCCGGTTCTGAAGCATTGTTGGCTGTAGATGAGAAGGTCATGCGGATCGATCTGGCAAATGGAAAAGTACAATCCACCACACCGGTTGATGAGACAGTCATACGAGTTGCTTTCTTCGGAAAAAAGAATATCTGTATCGTAACGGCGGTCGGTGTTCGTGAATTGACGGTATAAGGAGGACTTCGACGATGGAATCTGAATTGAAGATCAATTTTCCTTCGCCGGAAGAATTGCTGGCCGCGTCAGAGGCGGAATGGTTTACGGATGCAATCCTTCTAAAAGACGAGAAGACAGAAGAGTATATCAACTCCTATTTTGATACAAAAGAACATGTGCTTCTGGACAAGCATGTTTCACTGCGTGTACGTCAGATCGTGGGAAAGAGTTTTGTTCATACAGTTAAACTCGGCGCAAAGAGTGTCAATGGTTTTTCCCAAAAGTTTGAGTGGAATCAGGAATTACCTGACGGGCGTTTTCAAATAGACCGTTTTCTGCAGATGGCATCAGGAAGTGAGGATCCGATCGAAATTCTGAAGCCGGTACTTTTGCCGATAGAAGATAAGGATCTGGTCGAGATCTGTCAGACACACTTTACCAGAAAGACCATCACCGCGGAATTTCAAGAGAGCCTTTTTGAGATATGTTTGGATAATGGGGCTTGTTTAGCCGGTGGAAAGAGCGATCCGATATGCGAGATGGAGATTGAACTGATATCCGGAAGATTCAGCGATGTCATGGATTTCGGTCATATTGTCGAGAAGCATTCCAACGGGCGATTCTCAGATATTTCAAAGTACGGACGTTGTCTGGCTCTTTTACAGGGAGAGAATAACGTATGAGTGAACAGACAGTAATTTGGGATCTGATCATTATCGGCGGTGGCGCTTCCGGAATGAGTGCTGCGGTTTCCTATCAGAAGATGCATCAGGATCGTCTCGGATCTTTCGGAAAGGTCCTGATCCTGGAGAAAAATGACCGTGTAGGGAAAAAGATCCTGGCAAGCGGTAACGGAAGATGTAATCTTTCCAATCACGACATGGCCATGACGCATTACCATTCACATCAGGTCACTTGGGTGGAGAGTGTCTTCCGTCTTATTGATTCTGAGTCGGTGCTGACTTTCCTTTCCGATATCGGTATCCCGATTGCTTCCGAAGGAAACAAGATCTTCCCGATGAGTAAGAATTCTGCTTCGGTTGTGGATGCTTTCCGCTTTGCTTTGAAAGAATGTGAAGTGAGTCTGGAATCAGATTGTGAAGTCGACAGGATCGATAAAGAAAGCGACCTGTTTCATATTTATTCTAAAGATGCAAATGAGTATTCTGCCCGCCACATCATTATATCCTGCGGTGGAGCATGCGCTCCGAATCTCGGAACGACCGGTGACGGCTATAAGTGGCTCTCACAATTCGGGCATAAGGTCTATTCGCCGAAGCCATCCATTGTACAGCTTGTTACGGATAATTCCGTGACAAAAACACTTTCCGGCCTGAAGCTGGATTGCGACCTGTCTTTGAACAGTAACGATATGCTTCTCGCGCATCAGTATGGAGAAGTGCTTTTTACGGATTATGGTCTGTCCGGTCCTGCTGTATTACAGGTTTCCGGAGTGGTTTCCCGACACAACCGCAAGAATGGCCTGGCGATTCCGATGACGATTTCATTGAAACTCTTTAACGATGAGGATCTTCGGTCCATCCGTGCCGAGATCGGCCGTCGTATCAGCGTGTGGGGGGAGAGAACGCTGGATCAGCTTCTGATCGGCATCCTGCCCGGTAAGATCTCGTCTATGCTGTTAAAAACGGCGTTAGCGCGCCCTCTCAGTATTCTTATCGCGACGTTGTCCAATGAAGATATAGAAAAGATCGTGAGAACTCTGAAGGCGTGGAAATTCGAAGTTTTGGGAACAAAATCTCTGGAGTTTGCCCAGACGACCATCGGCGGCGCTGAAGTAAATGAGTTTTCTCCGGAAACCCTTGAATCTAAGATCGTTCCCGGTCTTTATGCATGCGGAGAAGTCCTGGATGTGGATGGCGACTGTGGCGGATATAACCTGACATGGGCTTTTGCATCCGGAATCCTTGCCGGACGATCGCTTGCGCTTCATGCCGAGGATGAACATATGGAGGGTGAGCATGCGGAGTGATATATCCTTGTCGATACCACTTTCTGTTTACGAGAAGCTCCCTCATAGTTCCAATGCTTACACAGACTATAGGGATGTGCACTCCTATTTTGAAAAGAAATCCAGGAAAAGACTTCCGAAGCATTGCTATTTTCTGAAAAAATCGATCGATGCTCGCCACAATAACGATATCCGTGTTGTGGTGACTGCCCGTTTTCAGGATGAGGATCCTTCCTCGGAGATCCTTCAGCCGAAACTTCTTACTTCAAAATACAGTCTGAACGAAAAGAAAAGAGTCGTGGTGTGCGGGAGTGGACCTGCCGGGCTTTTTGCATGCGCCGCTTTGGTAGAGGCCGGTCTTGCGCCGATCCTTTTGGAACGCGGAAGGGATGTGGACACCAGGACGAAGGATATTGAACGATTAAAAGCAGACGGGGTATTGGACCTGGTCTCGAATGTTCAGTTTGGAGAAGGTGGCGCCGGCACATTTTCTGACGGAAAACTGTTCAGCGGCGTTTCGGATGGAAGAAAAGACATCGTTCTCCGAACTTTTGTGAAATACGGCGCTCCTAAGAGTATACTCTATGAGGCGCATCCGCATATCGGAACCGATCATCTTCGTCAGGTCGTCAAAAATATACGCGAAGACCTGATCCATAACGGAGCCAAAGTGCTTTTTGAGAGGAGACTGGAAGATATTGAAGTGGCAGACGGGAAACTGGTTTCTGTTACGCATGTGTCTTCCGTGGACGGTAAAGATGCAGTCAGAATACCTTGTGCCGCTTTGATCCTGGCAATCGGTCACAGTGCCAGAGATACGTTTTATATGCTTTCCAAAAGAGGCGTGAAGCTTGAGAGCAAGCCCTTTTCCGTAGGCGTTCGTATCGAGCATAGGCAGGAAGATATCGATCGTGCAAGGTTTGGTCCTTTGTTTGCCAACGAGATCCTGCGACCGGCGAACTACAAGGTGGTTACTCCAACAGGAACCGGTAGAAAACTGTATTCATTCTGCATGTGCCCCGGTGGAGAAGTTGTCTGTGGCGCTTCGGAAGAAAATGCCGTGGTGACTAATGGAATGAGCGAATATGCACGGAATCGTGAAAATGCCAATGCGGCAATGCTTGTCGGTGTCGATACGGATGATTTTTCAGAGGACGGCTGGGCAGCAGGAATAGAATTCCAAAGAAAACTCGAAGCAAGTGCTTTTTCTGTGGGTGGAGGCGGATATAAGGCTCCGGCACAGAGAGTCGGAGATTTTCATGACCATAGGAAAACCACGTCATGGGGCAGAGTTACGCCTTCGTACCGTCCCGGTGTAACAATGGCGGATCTTTGGGAAATACTTCCGGAAGAGATCGCTAAGACAATAGATGAAGGCCTTGTGCTCCTGGATAAAAAGATAAAAGGCTTCAATGACCCGGATGCAGTCATGACGGCTGTGGAGACAAGAAGTTCTTCGCCTGTTCGTATCCGACGCGATGAAAATGGAGAAAATTTATCGGTGACAGGTATTTTTCCGACAGGAGAAGGAGCAGGCTATGCCGGCGGGATCATGAGCTCGGCCATCGATGGGATCCGTCAGGCAGAATGTCTTCTTTTGAGATATTTTCAGAATGATATGGTAAAATAGATGTGCACTTTTAGAAAGAAGGTCACATGCTATGGAAGTTACGATCCTTGGTTGCAGCGGCGGATATCCGGGTCCGGGTCAGGCCGCTTCGGGATATTTGCTGACTATTAACGAAAAGAAGGTCCTGATCGATTGCGGAAGCGGTGTATTCTCGAATCTTCAACTCCATGTGCCGTTGAACGGCCTGGATGCGATACTGATCACACATCTGCACGCCGACCATTATAGTGATCTGATGGTGATGCGTTATGCTATCGATATGAATACCAAGCACGGCATGGAGTTTAAGCGAGTGCCGGTATTCGCCCCGAAGACCCCGGAAAATGTGATCCATTCATTGACGAATGATTGGGGATATCAGATCGGCTATATCGGCCACGAATCCGAACTTCCGCTCTTTGGCGCGAAGGCGAAGTTTTTCAAGACCAATCATCCTGTCGAGTGCTATGGCATCCGCGTGGAACATGAAGGAAAAGTCTTTGTATATACGGCTGATTGCTCTGTTAATACGCTTTTTGCCGGTTATCTGGATGATGCTGATCTTTGCATCATGGACTGTGGTGAATTAGAAGCGGCCAGACGCCCGAATATGCTTCACCTTACACCGAAAGAATGCTATTCCTGTGCCAAAGCACTTCGGATCAAGAAAACCATTCTTTCCCATCTTGTTCCATTCTATGACAGGGAAGATGTGGAACTGGAAGCCCGTGCCTGCGGAGAATGGGATTATGAGCTGGCACAGATCAACAAGACTTACCGGATCTGAGACTGTTTCAAGAGAAACGTTCAGATCAGAAGATCATATATAAAGGGGAGATTAACATGAGTACAGAAAAAGATAAGAATAAGGCTGTCGTTACGGTTGTCGGTTGTGATGCGGTCGGTATCATTGCAAAGATTTCCGCACTTCTTGCTGAAGAAGGCGTGAATATCAATGATATTACCCAGACGATCCTGGATGATATTTTTACCATGATCATGCTGGTGGATCTGAAAACCTGTAAGTGTGAGATGAAAACTCTTTCAGACAAGTTGGACAAAGTTGGCGAAGAGATCGGCGTTTCGATCCGCATCCAGCATACAGATCTTTTCTATGCGATGCATCGTATCTGATATTCAAAGGATTGTAGGTAAGTGTAATGATTACGGATTTTGAAGTTTTAGAGACTGTACGTATGTTTCAGGAGCAGCATCTGGACGTACGTACGATTACAATGGGAATCAACCTGATGGACTGTTCGGCCGATACGCCGGAGAAGTCCTGTCAGAAGATCTATGATAAGATCACGCGTTATGCGAAGGATCTGGTTAAGGTTGGCGAGGAAATCACGGAGAAATACCGTGTCCCAATCGTGAACAAGCGTATCTCAGTAACGCCGATATCTATTGTTGCGGCAGCTTCCGGCGCGAAAGATTACACCATGTTCGCCAAGACACTTGACCGCGCGGCGAAAGAATGCGGAGTAAATTTCATCGGCGGCTTTTCGGCTATGGTTCAGAAAGGCTATACCGTCAGTGATAAGCGATTGATCGACTCTATCCCGGAAAGTCTTGCTGTTACGGACAATGTCTGCTCATCCATTAATCTTGCTTCGACCCGTTCCGGTATCAATATGGATGCCGTACGCGATATGGGTGAGATCATCAAGAAAACGGCGGAAGCTACAAAAGACAGAGATGCGCTTGGTTGCGCCAAACTGGTCGTATTCGCCAATGCTCCGGAAGATAACCCCTTTATGGCAGGTGCTTTTTTAGGACCCGGTGAGCCGGAGTGTGTGATCAATGTCGGCATTTCCGGTCCGGGCGTTATTAAAGCGGCTCTTGAGACCGTAAAGGGAGAAGACCTTGGCGTTGTGGCCGAAACGATCAAAAAGGCTGCGTTTAAGATCACACGTGTTGGCGAACTGGTTGCCCGTGAAGCGTCCCAGCGGCTGAATGTGCCTTTCGGAATTATTGACCTTTCTCTTGCACCGACCCCGGCTGTTGGCGATTCAGTCGGACGCATCCTCGAAGAGTTTGGCCTTGAACATTGCGGTGCATGGGGCACGACGGCGGCTCTTGCGATGCTGAACGATGCTGTGAAAAAAGGTGGAACAATGGCATCATCTTTCGTCGGCGGATTGTCCGGTGCTTTTATACCGGTATCTGAGGATGAGGGTATGATCGAAGTTGCAGAGAAGGGCTTCCTGCGTCTTGAAAAACTTGAGGCC
The DNA here is from genome assembly GCA_017513085.1 of Clostridiales bacterium. Lineage (GTDB taxonomy): Bacteria > Bacillota > Clostridia > Saccharofermentanales > Saccharofermentanaceae > Scatonaster. The sequence continues at coordinate 184,174 of JAFWDK010000010.1, forward strand.
ATGACTTGTGTTTGCTCGGTAGGTCTTGACATGATCGCGATCCCCGGTGATACTCCGGCTTCCACGATCTCCGGTATCATTGCGGATGAAATGGCTTTGGGTACATTTAACAACAAGACTACTGCGGTACGTGTGATTCCGGTACCCGGAAAGAAAGTCGGCGATCAGGTCGAGTTTGGCGGACTTTTGGGTTATGCTCCGATCATGGAGGTCAATACGGCTTCTTCCGAAGCATTTATCTCACGAGGCGGACGTATCCCGGCTCCGATCCATAGTATGAGAAACTGATTTTTTCTTCTTATAGATGACATATCCGATTGCTCCTGCTACGCTGAGCTGGCTGATGACAAAAGAGGCGATCCAGGAGAGCGGATAGTGAAAATGGATATCGACTTCACCGTTGGTGGCTGTCGGTAGAGATAGCATCATGTGGTTATTGCGGCCACTTTCGGTCTTTAGGTCGAGAGTGGCCGAGTTATTTTTCAGATCAACTTCATAATGGTTGTAGTTAAACAGAGGAAGCGTGACCGAACCCTCTTTATCTGACGTATAGAAGAAATGAATATGGTCACCATCCTTTTCAAATTCAGAAATGGAGACTCCGTCTGTAGCTTCATACTCATACGGTGTATCGAAAACATCTGTCCCGGTTAGTACATATTCGTGTTCACTACACCAAGCCGGTCGAAGATTCAGTACGGAATCGTAGTTCACTTTTTCCTGGGTGTTCGCGTAGTGTAGACAACTGTAACCGGTGCCTGCGATCGCAAAGAGCAAAGCTATGCTCACTCCGGCATATCTCTTAAACCGGCTTTTTTCAGACAACGTGGTGTCATTAAGGCATTCACCCAGTGCCAGCACGGAAAACAGACCGGCAAAGGCAAGGAAACGCCAAGGAAACTGTATGCTGCTGACAATGTTTTGCATTCCGGGAAGACCGGTCAGGAAGTCCCAAGGGAAATACGAAGAGCATAACCATAGAGAAATCAGGGTGAAAAAGATATACTGGATCAGTCTGGCATATCTTCCGAAAAAAGCACTTCTTCTGTCCGTGCCGGATCTCCTGAAACAATATAGCAGATAGAAGAGAGTAAAGAATATAAGAACAATAGCTGGAAGCGCGCCGGGATGCGATTTCATCACGTCATAGATCTTTATTCCTCGTTCATTCATGGAAAAGGTATTTCTTGAAGCATCCATGACATTGACGCGCTCGTGCATGGCTTCATCAAGGAAAGGCACAATAAACCCGAGATTTACGACCAACACAGCTCCGGCGGCAGAAAGAAGCGCCAGAAGCCTTTTACGGACGAGTGCTCTGCGGATGTTGAACAGAAAGACCATTACCAGCATGATAATTGCCATTTCCAAAGTCAGGATATGGGAATTCAAAACTCCGGTAAATCCAATAACAAACAAGATAACAGAACGAAAGCAGTCATCTTTAAACAGCGCATATACGGCATAGGCAAGGAAAGGAAGAAAGGCAATCGCACAGTATTCTCCAACCGCTCCTCGTTCGAACATATCTACAAAACGGTAAAACAGAAATGAATATGCGATCGCGCCTGTAAAACCGGTTTTTCTTCCGAATATGCCGCTGAAGCAATAGTAGGAAGAAGCGAGAGTCAGGAAATTGATCAAAACAACAAAGAGCCTGTAACTAAGCCCCATGCTCAAACCGGAGATGTTACCCAATGCCGGAAGATAAAGAAGCATGTCTCCGTAAAAAGCACTGACCATATATCCGTAGCCGTTATACCAGTTTGTCTGGAATTTTACCCAGGGAATCCCTCGCAAAAGGCCGTCCTTGATGCCATAGATACGCAAGACGTGAAACTCCAGATCGTTGGTCGTATATAAGTACGAAGACGGGAGAATAAGAGGCAAAGACATAAGAAGTCCTGCCCCGAACAACAGAAGATAATGTTTTCGACGATCCGGATATTTAAAGATCAAGAAGAAAAGAATGTTCAAAATGACGCAGAACAGAAACCATAAAACACAAACGGCAGTGATCCGCATCGGCAAAGCTGCCATATCGTCGACGGAATAGACCGAGAGCTCTTCGATGGAAAAAGAACTGTCCCCCTTACTGATAAACCCGATGTAGAGGTCATCCACACGCGAAGTGAGGGTAAATCCGATGACTTCACTTGAGCCTTTTGGATTCGGTTTTACCCAACGATCCTGGAATACTCCTTGTTTATCTAAAGAATCGGACATGACAACAATGTAGTTTTCTGTTACATTGCATGAATACTTGATCGAAAGAGCGTAACTTCCTTTTTCCAAAGAAAACGGAACAGTCTTTCTGGTCTCTTCTCCGTGAAGAGTCACGATTTTTTCTATCCCGCCGGATGGCGCTTCTTCTGTGGCTGTTTCGACAGGAATGACATCTTCTTTAAAGAAATTCCTTGTATATGAAGTTTTGTTTTTCCCGTTCAAAGAAACCATGACGAGAAGAACTACAAGAAGAATTACCTCGAGAACAAGCGCGATCTCCAGGTAATTCGCAAATCTTTTCGTTGGTTTATCACCGGGAAGGACATTCATTACATTAACCTTTGACTATGTTCAGAGCAGCTTCTACGGTTTCCGGAGCCGGTGCACCAATGATGGTTCTCTTATTGACACATGTCTGCAAAGAGATAGCATCGTATACATCCTCGTCGATCAGATCGGAGAACTGCCTGAATTCTTCCAAAGAAAGCTTTTCCAACGTGGTATTGTGCTCGATGCAGTAGTGGACGAGCTTACCGGAGATCTCGTGCGTGCTTCTGAACGGAATGCCCTTGCGGACAAGATAGTCAGCAAGGTCGGTGGCATTGGTGAATCCGCCGAGCGCGGCCTTCTCCATGTTGTCCTTGCGAAGTTTCATGGTCTTGATCATACCGGTAAAGGGAACAAGAACCCCTTTGATCGTATCGATCACATCAAAAATTGCTTCCTGCACTTCCTGCATGTCTTTGTTATAGGTTAGAGGCAGACCCTTCATGGTCACCAGAAGGGAGATGAGGTCACCATAGACACGGCCGGTCTTGCCACGAGTAAGCTCTGCAACATCGGGGTTCTTTTTCTGTGGCATCATGGAAGAACCGGTAGAATAAGCATCATCCAGCTCGATGAATTTGAATTCCTGGGATGAATAGAGAATGATTTCTTCAGAAAGACGGGACAAATGCATCATAAGCAGAGATGCGAAAGAGGCAAGTTCAATCGCCCAGTCTCTGTCTGCGACACCATCCAGAGAGTTCAGAGTGACGCCGTTCATACCCAGTTGATCAGCAACGAATTCACGGTCGAGAGGATAAGTGGTGCCGGCCAGTGCGCCGGACCCAAGAGGGGAGATGTTCGTTCTGGCGATGGCCTCGTCGAGACGATCCATATCACGGCCGAACATCTGAATGTATGCCATGAGATAGTGCGCGAATGTGATAGGCTGGGCACGCTGAAGGTGTGTATATCCCGGCATATATGTCTTGGTATTAGCTTGCGCGATTTCTATCAAAGTATCACGCAAGAGCCCGAGCAGTGATTGAATCTCTTTTGCTTCATCCACAGCGTAGAGACGCTGATCCAACGCGACCTGATCGTTTCTGGATCTTCCTGTATGAAGACGCTTTCCGGCATCGCCGATGCGGTTGGTGAGTTCTTCTTCAATGAACATATGAATGTCTTCGGCATCCGAATCAAAAGTGAGTTTTCCGGATTCAATGTCATCCAGAATGGATAATAGTCCTTCTTTGATCTGATCAGCATCTTCCTGTGTGATGATACCCTGTTTTGCCAACATCTGACTGTGGGCAACCGAGCCCTCGATATCCTGTTTATACATTCTGCAGTCGAAGGGGAGAGACGAGTTAAAATCATTCACTGCCTTGTCAGTAGCTTTCTCGAATCTTCCTGCCCACATTTTCTTAGCCATAGTATCATTCTCCTTTTTGTATCTAAAAAACAATACATATAATATCACAAATGCTAAATGATAACGAAAATCTAAACGTATAAATATCTATTTTTGTTATGTAGTACCCGCTTATTATATTCATTGTCTATATGTGTCGATGATCTCAAGATCGACCAGCGCCTTGTTTCTGTAATTCAGGTCTTCACGAAGAGTAAAACCTTGTGATTCCCAGAACGAATTGCCAAGATCGTTGTGCTTAAAGGCTACGAGGGCCACTTTCTTGATTCCCTCGTTGTTTAAGGCTTCTATGGCAAGTTCCACGAGTTTAGCACCGATACCTTTTCTTCGATGTTCCGGTGAAACGGACATGTGCTGGATGTAGCCGCGCCGGCCATCGTGGCCACACAGGATCACACCTGCTACGTGGCCGTTATCTACTGCGACAAAAGATGTTGTCGGGTTCCTTTTTAAGTATTTCTCGATGCCTTCTTTCGAGTCGTCTGTGCTGTTGAGTCCGTTATGACACGCGACCCAGATTGCATACACTTCATCATAATCATCAATAGTCATCAATCTAAATTCCATACATATCTCCTTTCTTTTGTAAGATGTGCCCGCGAAGAAAGAATACACGTTGGTGAAAAGAAAAAAGTTTTCAGCGCCTCCGCAGTGTTGATACACGAGGACAGCGCTAGAAAACTTTTTTCTTTTTCAATAATCAGTTTCTGTCGCGAATCAGAGCAGACCGTTCTTCTGCTTCATCTTTGCGTTGACTTTCATCGGGAGACCGAAGCAGTTGATGAATCCGCCTGCATCAGCCTGATTGTAAACGTCATCAGCTTCAAATGTAGCAATCTCTGGATCATAGAGAGAGAACGGGGAAGTGGTGCCTGCCGGTGTGCAGTTACCCTTATAGAGCTTCATTCTTACTTCGCCTGTAACAACTTCCTGTGTCTTATCAACAAATGCGGAGATAGCCTCGCGGAGCGGGTGGAACCACTGGCCGTAGTAAACGAGTTCGGAGAACTTCTGGGCTACGAGATCCTTGTAGTGGATCGTGTCACGCTCAACTGTGAGCAGTTCGAGCTCACGGTGAGCAGCGAAGAGGAGAGTTCCGCCAGGTGTCTCATAAACGCCACGGCTCTTCATACCAACGAGACGGTTCTCAACGATATCAGCGATACCTACGCCGTTTGCACCGGCAACTTTGTTGCAGTATCTCAGAAGATCTGCAGGGGAGAGTTTCTGTCCATCTACTTCTACCGGAACACCCTTTTCGAACTTGATGGTTACATAAGTCGGAGTGTCAGGTGCTTTTTCAGGAGAAACCATGAGCTCCAGGATCTTGTCGAGGTTCGGCTCGTTAGCCGGATCTTCGAGATCCATACCCTCGTGAGAGAGGTGCCAGAGGTTCTCGTCCTTGGAATAGTTGTTTTCTTTAGTTACCGGAACTTCGATGCCGCGAGCGTTTGCATAATCGATCTCTTCGTCACGGGACTTGATATCCCAGATTCTCCAAGGAGCAAGGATCTTCATATCCGGATCGAGAGCCTTGATGGAAAGCTCGAAACGAACCTGGTCGTTACCCTTACCGGTGCAGCCGTGAACGATCGTTGTGCATCCGTTGGCGTGAGCCGCCTCAACGAAGTGCTTAGCGATTACAGGACGTGCCATGGAAGTGCCGAGGAGGTACTTGCCCTCATAAACTGCATTCGCTTTAAGAGTCGGGAATACGAAATCAGAAACGAATTCTTCAGAGATATCTTCGATGATGCACTTGATTGCACCGCACTTGAGAGCCTTCTTTTCAAGGTAGTCGTGATCGACACCTACGCCGACTTCACCGCAGTAAGCTACTACTTCGCAGTCGTAATGTTCCAGAAGCCACGGAATAATAATGGATGTATCCAGTCCGCCTGAATACGCAAGTAAGAATTTTTCCTTTGCCATAAGGCACCTCCATGAATAATTATTAACGATTTTGCATAAAGGCATTGTAGCAGACGATTTCTGCTGCGTCAACCGATATTTTGAAATTCATTGTATTTATATTTTCTTCTTTATACAAGTAGTAAAACGTTGTGCAAATAACGATTTTTCATGTGTTTACGAAAACTCTATTAAAGAGTAAAATTATACGGTATGCAGCGGGCTTTTGTGAAAAACCTGACTGTAAAGAAAGGGGTCTGGATCATGGCGTATCCTTTGGTAGAAGGAAATATCGGTGAATTCTGTATATTGAATGGCGAAAAAGTCGCTTTTGATTCGGCAACCGGTCGGTCTCTTTTTATTCCAACTGATGACATCACATATTATGAATCTGTTCGTTTCCAGGAAGGTGTTCTGCTTTTCTGGGAAGACCACATGCAAAGACTTGAAAAGTCTGTTGCAGCGAAAGAGGCTTTTCCGATCGAACCGGATCTGTATCATAAACTCGCGAGCTCGCTGATCAAAGATAGTGGTTTGACAGATGGAAATGTCCGCGTGGTGATCACGCATTCCTTAAATCTTGTATATTTAAGCAATATGACGTATCCGACGGTGGATATGTATGAGAACGGAATTGTAACGACAAGTCTTACGTGGGAAAGAGTCGAGCCTCATGTGAAAGTTTTCCGTGGAGATTATAAGAAAGCGGTGGCGGAGGCGTCTTCGAGACAGACGTCTTTCGGACTTCCTTATGAAGTGATCCTGCGTGGCAATGACGGCAAGTTTGTCGAGGGCGGAAGATCCAACTTCTTTGTTCTGTATAAAGATACGGTGTATTCACCGTCCGAAGATCTGATCCTGATTGGAATCACGAGAAAATATGTCAAGAATGCCATCGCCGAAGCCGGTCTAAGACTTGAAGAGGGTGCTTTTACCATGGAAGAGCTGGTCAGGATGGAAACGGAAGAGGATGACGGACCGCCGAAGATGGGGTTGTTTGTCACGAGCTCGCCTTTTGATATCCTTCCGGTTGCATCGATCGATGAGCAGAAGTTTTCTTCGGCTGACTGTCCGGCACTTCAGGAGCTGATGGTGAGCTACCAGAAGATCGTACATGAATATATCGATACACATGCACATGTGGAATCTTTTTAACAGGGAACAATTTTGGAGGTTTATATATGGCAAAAAAAGGAACGATTTCAGTAACAACGGAAAACATCTTTCCTATTATCAGAAAGTGGCTTTATTCCGATCAGGACATCTTTGTCCGTGAGCTGGTAAGTAACGGCTCTGATGCGATTGCCAAGTTTAAGAGACTGGTCGATCTGGGTGAAGCCGTTAAGGAAGATACGGATGACTATCAGCTGCATGTCAATTATGACAGTGATGCAGGAACGATCGAGTTTACTGATAATGGTATCGGTATGACCGAAGAGGAAGTCGATAAGTACATCAACCAGATCGCTTTTTCCGGTGCGATGGATTTTGTTGAGAAATATAAAGAGCAGAGCACAGATGCGAGCGGCATTATCGGTCATTTCGGTCTCGGTTTTTATTCTGCCTTCATGGTGGCGGATAAAGTCCGTATCGATACGAAGTCTTTTGTTAAGGATGCGCCGGCGGTTTCCTGGGAATCCGATGATGGTATGGATTATGAGATCTCCGATTCGGACCGTACAGCACGTGGTACTACGATCACACTGACACTATCCGAAGAAGCGAAGAAGATCTTCGATGCCGGTAAGATCCGTGGTGTGCTGAAGAAGTACTGTTCTTTCATGCCGTTCGATCTGTATTATACGGATGTTGTGGCTGACAGAAAGCATGAGGAAGAGGAAGCCAAGAAGAGAAAAGAAGCCGAGGAGAAGGGCGAGGAGTATAAGGAGCATGAACATGAGATCATGCCGATCAATGACACCGAGCCGCTCTGGAAGAAGTCTCCTAAGGATTGTACGGATGAAGAGTACAAGAACTTCTACCGTACGGTATTCCATGACATGAAGGAACCTCTGTTCTGGATCCACCTCAACATGGATTATCCTTTCAATCTTCAGGGTATCCTTTACTTTCCGAAGACGAACAATGTCTATGAGACGCTGGAAGGCCGTATCAAGATCTACAATCACCAGGTTTTTGTTGCCGATAATATCGAAGAAGTTATTCCGGAATTCCTGTTCTTGCTTCGCGGCTGCCTCGACTGCACGGATCTTCCGCTTAATGTATCCCGTTCGGCTCTCCAGCAGGATGAATATGTCAAGAAACTTTCTTCACACATCATCCGTAAGGTTTCCGATAAGCTCAATGAAGTATTCAAGAATGACCGTAAGGCTTTCGAGGGATACTGGTCCGATATCAGCATCTTCGTCAAGTACGGTATGATGAAGGATGAGAAGTTCTATGACAAGGTTAAGGACATCTGCTTGTTTAAGACCGTAGATAATGAATTCTTCACGCTCAAAGAACTAACCAAGGATAAGGAAAAGGATACTGTCCGTTATACCAAGGCTCCGGATCAGCAGGCGGCTTATATTGCGATGGCGAAGGAGAAGGGCTTCGATGTTGTTGTTCTGAACGAAGAGCTTGACAACAACTTCATTTCTTTCCTTGAGTACAAGCAGAACGATGTGAAGTTCAAGCGTGTTGACGCTGAGCTCGAAGGCGAGAATGCTTCCGAAGATGAGGTAAAAGCACTTGGTGAGCTGTTTAAGGCTGCTACGGCAGACGATAAACTTGAGGTTTCTGCGGTAGCGCTTGGCGCCGATCAGCTCCCTGCGTTTATACGTGAAACTGAAGAAGCACGTCGTATGGCAGAAATGAGAAAGCAGTTTGAGGCGATGCGAACGGGTAAGGAAGATGATCCGTATAAGGATCTCGACTCCATGTTCCCGATCAAGAAGGATCTTGTTTTGAATACGGATCATCCGCTGGTTCTGCGTCTGCGCGGTATGGCTTCTGTGGCAGAAGATAAGGAAAAACTGGATGCGCTTTGCATGCATCTTTATGATCAGGCGAGACTTGCGCATGGTTCTCTGGATGCGGAAGGTCTCAAGCGATTCCTGAAATATAACAGCGAACTTCTTACTGAAGTGGCGGAAAAATTGAAATAAAACCATAAGATCCCGTTTTCCTTTGAAAAGGAAGCGGGGTTTTGTGATACCATAGAAACATTAAGGACAGATACAACATTTTTGGAGGTTAGTTTATGAGTAATCTGGTTCGAAGAATCTATTCGGAGAAGAAGAAAGAGTTCGCTGTTGAGGCGGCGGGACTGAAGAAGGATGTCTCCGCAGACTGCGGCGTCAAGACGATCGAAAGTGTGCGTGTTTTCCATAGATACGACGTTTCCGGTCTGAGTGATGAGGAATATGAACTGGCCAAGAATGTTGTTTTCTCGGAGCCGCCGGTCGATGTGGTTTACGATGAGACCATTGATGTATCTGATGCCGCCTATGTTCTGGCGATCGAGTCTTTGCCGGGACAGTATGACCAGCGTGCCGATTCTGCGGCGCAGTGCTGCCAGATCCTGACGCAGAAAGAGAAGCCGCTGGTTCGTGTTGCACGTGTGATCGTGTTCTATGGTACAGTTACGGATGATCAGAAGAAAGCAATTGCGAAATACCTGATCAACCCGGTGGAGAGCCGTGAGGCGTCCATGGATAAGCCGGACACACTTGAGGAAGTTTTTGATGTTCCTTCTTCGGTACCTACGATCGAGGGCTTTATCTCCAAATCTAAAGAAGAGCTCTCTGGGCTTCGCAAGACATGGGGTCTTGCGATGTCGGATGCGGATATTGCATTTACACAGGAATTCTTCCAGTCGATCAAGCGTGATCCGACGATGACGGAGATTCGTGTTCTGGATACTTACTGGTCTGACCACTGCCGTCATACCACATTCCTTACCGAACTGACGGACGTCAAGATCGACGGCGACAGTGCTTTTGCTGAAGAATTGAAGAGCATCTACGCGAACTATCTGTCCACCAGAGAAGAGGTATATGGCGAGCGTATCACCAAGAAGCCGGTCTGCCTGATGGATCTGGCGACCATGGCGATGAGAAAACTGAAGAAAGACGGCAAACTTGCGGATCTTGATGAATCTGAAGAGATCAATGCTTGCTCGATCAAGATCCGGATCGATGTAGATGGTAAGCAAGAAGATTACGTTCTTATGTTTAAGAATGAGACACATAACCATCCGACGGAGATCGAACCGTTCGGTGGTGCGGCGACCTGCCTTGGCGGTGCGATCCGTGACCCGCTTTCCGGACGTTCCTATGTTTACCAGGCTATGCGTGTGACCGGTGCCGGTGATCCGACAGTTCCGGTTTCCATGACTCTCGAAGGAAAGCTTTCGCAGAAGAAACTGGTTCGTACGGCTGCTGCAGGTTACAGTTCTTATGGTAACCAGATCGGTCTTTGCACGGGTCATGTTGATGAGATCTATCACCCGGGTTATGTGGCGAAGAGAATGGAGATCGGTGCGGTCGTTGGTGCTGCTCCGGCTGAGAATATCGTACGTGTTCGTCCGAGACCGGGTGACATCGTTGTCCTCCTTGGCGGACGTACGGGCCGTGATGGTATCGGTGGCGCTACCGGTTCTTCCAAGGCTCATGACGAGAAATCCGTCCTGACTTGTGGTTCGGAAGTGCAGAAGGGTAATCCGCCGACGGAAAGAAAGATCCAGAGATTGTTCCGTATTCCGGAAGTTTCTAAGATGATCCTTCGCTGTAATGACTTCGGCGCAGGCGGTGTTTCCGTTGCAATCGGTGAGCTGGCGGATGGTCTGGCGATTGATCTGGATAAAGTTCCGAAGAAGTATGAAGGACTGGATGGAACAGAAATTGCGATTTCCGAGTCTCAAGAGAGAATGGCAGTCGTGATCGATCCGAAGGATGAAAAAGCATTCTTCGATTATGCTGCTAAAGAAAACCTTGAAGCAACGGTTGTTGCGGTCGTTACGGAAGAACCGGTCATGAAGATGACCTGGAAGGGCAACACGATCGTTGAACTCCCAAGAGCTTTTATCGATACGAACGGAGCATCTTCCTATGCGAAGGCTGAAGTTACCGAGCCGGATTTTGCTAACGGTATTATCGATAAGACAACGGATGCTTTTGTAAATGGCGATTTTGCCGCATCCTTGAAGGCGTCTTTGTCTTCTCTGGACGGCTGCTCGCGTAAAGGTCTTGTTTCCCGTTTTGACGGAACGATTGGTGCCGGCACGGTATTGATGCCTTTTGGTGGACGTTATCAGTTGTCTCCGGAAGAAGGTATGGCCTGCAAGATTCCGGTTGAAGAAGGAAAGACCAACGCCGTTTCCGTTATGGCTTATGGTTTTGATCCGTATTTCTCCGAGTGGAGCCCGTTCCATGGCGCTTACCATGCTGTGACGGAATCTCTTTTACGTCTGGCTTGCCTCGGATGTGATCCTTTTGCGGCAAGACTGACTTTCCAGGAGTATTTCGAGCGTATGGCCGGTGAAAAGTCATGGGGCAAGCCGTTGTCGGCTTTGCTGGGTGCTTACCAGGCACAGCTTGACTTCGGTACAGCGTCTATCGGTGGTAAGGATAGTATGTCCGGTTCTTTTAATGAATTGCATGTTCCGCCGACGCTTGTTTCTTTTGCGGTAGGAATGACTACTACAGATAAAGTGGTTTCTTCTACGCTTTCTTCTGCGGGTGAGAAACTCTATGCCATCGCGATCAAGCGTGATGCGAACGGTCGTTATGTAAAAGAGCATGCGATCCGTGTCATGAAGTGTCTGACTCAGATCCAGGATCGTGGCCAGCTCCGTTGTGCAGGTGTGGTTCGTTCTGCGGGTATTGCGGCTCGTGTAGCACAGATGTGCTTCGGTAATAAGCTGGGCTTTGCTTTCGCGGATGGTATTGATATGGAGTCGCTCTTTAAGCATTCTTTCGGTACGGTACTGCTTTCCGTAAGCGACGGAAATGCTGTCGATAAGATCGAGCAGGTCGGCGGTAAGCTCCTCGGTAAGACTACAGCGGAGCAGACACTGGTTTGCGCCGGTCAGTCTATTACCGTAGACGATGCGATCGCTGCTTTTGTCGGCAAACTTGAGCCGATCTTCCCGACGATCGTAGATGAGGGTGATGCGGTTTCTTATGAGAAGGGTGATTATGCGAAAAATGCTATTACTGCGCCGTCGATCCTGACCGGTGCGAAGCCGAAGGTATTCATTCCTGTCTTCCCGGGTACGAACTGTGAGTATGATACTGCTTTTGCCTTCTCGCGTGCTGGTGCGGAGCCGGATGTTATGGTTATCCGTAACCGTAATTCCCAGGAGGTTGAGGAGTCCTTCAAGGAGATGAGCGAACGGATCAGAAAAGCGAATATGATCATGATCCCGGGTGGTTTCTCTGCCGGTGACGAACCGGAAGGATCCGGTAAGTTTATCGCTGCTGCTTTTAGAAATGCCGGCGTGACGGAGTCTGTAAGAGATCTCCTGTTTAACAGAGATGGTCTGATGCTGGGTATCTGCAACGGATTCCAGGCGCTCATGAAGCTTGGTCTTCTCCCGTATGGCGATATCCTGCCGCTTGAACACGATGGCCCGACTCTGACATTCAATAACATCGGACGTCACCAGAGTGCTTATGTTTCGACAAAGATCGTTTCTAACAATTCTCCATGGCTGTCCTTTACGAATGAGGGTGATATCCATGAGATCGCTATCTCGCATGGTGAGGGCCGCTTCTGCGGATCTGAGGCTCTGCTTCGTGAACTCTTTGCTAAGGGTCAGGTAGCTACCCAGTATGTAGACGATCAGGGTAACCCGACTATGGATACCGCATTTAACCCGAATGGTTCCATGTGCGCAATCGAAGGTATTATCAGCCCGAATGGACGTATCCTCGGTAAGATGGGTCATAGTGAACGTATGGGCAATGGTGTTGCGAAGAATATTCCTGGTCAGAAGGATCAGAAGATTTTCGAGGCCGGTGTCCGGTACTTTATCGGATGATGAATAAACAGGAAGTTCTGTCTATCTTGGAGCAATATGGTCTTTCGGCCACAAAAAGCCTGGGACAGAACTTTTTGTGCAATCCGGATGTGATCGGCAGGATCCTGGAACTTGCAGAGATTTCGGATTCGACGCGGGTTCTGGAGATTGGACCCGGTATAGGAGCGCTTTCGGAAGAGGCGGTTTCCCGTGCCGGAAAATACGTGGCCGTGGAGATCGATAGATCTTTCTTTGAAAGATTGTCTGCAATCATTGATTCTTGCGGCGGACGTGTGATCTACAGCGACTATCTTCAATTTGCGCCATCTGATTTAGATCCGTCAGAGGTGCCGGATGTAATCATTTCCAATCTTCCTTATTATGTCATGACGCCGATCATTCTGAAGGTGTTGGCAGATTTTCCGGAGTGCCGGAAGATGGTATATATGGTTGAAGAAGAAGCTGAAGCAAGGATCTTCGCTAAGCCGGGGACCAAGCAGTATGGACCGCTTGCGGTGCTTACTGAGCTTTTTGGAGTGAAAAAGAAAGAATTTATTGTTGACCGCAATAGTTTCGTTCCTCCACCGAACACGACGTCGGCCGTGATTACGATTACACGTCGCGAGGGGCTTTCGTGGAAGAACGGATGGAGCAGATTTGTGGAGAGTGCTTTTGCTTTACGAAGAAAGACACTGGTCAATAGCCTGTCTGCTGCCGGTATTTCCGATAAAGTGAAGGTGGCCGGGGCGCTTCGGGAGATGGGACGTCAGGAAACGGCCCGTGCGGAGGAACTCGGCCCCGATGAGTTTGTCCGGTTATATGAGATCTTAACGAAATGAAAGGATGGCAATGATCATGGCATATGAGCGTTTAACCGATTCTTTGTTTGAGAAGTATACGAAATCCGATGAGAAGAAGAGTAAGCCAAAGGCTAAATCTTCGAAGAAAAAGAAGGATTCACCTTCCATGGGCGAGTATATTCAGCTTCCTCGTGAGGACCCTTCTAAGGCAACTAAAAAAACGAAAAAGGGTGATGGTGCTTCGGAGAAGGGTTATCCGCAGAGTATCTACGTGAAGATTGCAGGAATGAATTATCGTTTTTCCGTGGATTCTTCCGTGGAAAAGGCGAAGACAATGTATACGGCGAAGATCGCCAACGATCTTCTGAATGAGACGCTTGAGGAGAATCCTTTGATTCCGACCAATCAGGCTTTGATACTTGCGTATATGGAGGCTTGCTTCCGCTGGCAGAACCTTCTTCATGGAGGTGAGGAGGAGAAAAAGCCGGCGCCGCTTCTGCCTTTAGAACAGTATTGTAAAGAGAACAACATTCCTATGGAGGAGTTATGAGAAAACCGGAATTACTGGCACCTGCAGGTTCAATGAGTATGCTTCGCGCAGCTGTCGATGCCGGAGCGGATGCGGTCTATCTTGGGCTGAATCAGTATAATGCGCGTATTCATGCGACGAACTTTACTTTGGAGAATCTTTCCGAAGCCTTGGAGTTTGCCCATCTTCGTAATACGAGAGTTTATGTGACATTAAATACGCTGGTCGATGACGATGAGATCATTGATGCGGTGGAACTTGCCATGTCTGCCTATGAGAAAGGTGTTGATGCTTTTCTGGTGCAGGATATCGGTCTTGCGTCTTACCTTGCTGAGCATCTTCCGCAGATCCCTGTGCATGCCAGTACACAGATGAATGTCTTTTCCATGAAACAGCTACAGGAAATGCGCGATTTTAAGATCAGTCGTGTTGTTCTTCCTCGTGAGCTTTCTCTGGATGAGATCCGCTCACGTGCGGCTCTATGGCATAGTGACGATGTTGAGGTTGAGGTCTTTGTTCACGGCGCTATGTGCGTATGCTATTCCGGGCTTTGTCTTTTCAGTAGCATGAACAAATCAGGATCCCGATCTGGTAACCGTGGTGCCTGTGCCCAGCCTTGCCGTCAGAGTTATCAGATCTTCGACGGAAACCGCGAGATCGAAACGTATGGCAAACCGCTGCAATCTGGTAAACTTCTTTCGCCTAAGGATCAATCGGCATTGCCATATCTTCGTGAACTTATGGAAGCCGGCGTGGATTCTCTTAAGATCGAAGGACGTATGCGCGATGAGAATTACTGTACTGCGGTCGTTTCCGCATACCGTCGCATGATCGATGCGATTGCAGAGGATCGCGATACCCAAGAAGTAATGGATCAGGTAAAGAATGATCTTCTTGTTACGTTTAATCGCGGAGGCGATTTTACGACGCAGTATTTGCAGGGAAAGAAAGGTCCGGATTATCTGTCCGGAGAATATGCCGGAAAATACGGCCTTTATTGGGGTGAGGTCCTCTCGGTGAATCCTAAGCTCGGTACGATCAATGTGCGTTCGTGGCAGCAGGATGTACCGGAAAAAGGTGATTTCCTTTCTATACGGGAGAAGGAGAATGAAGTGGCCAGCTTCCCGATCGGTAAAATCGAAGTTTCCAGAAACTCAGCTCTGGTCAAAGGTCTTCATCCGGATGCGATAACTAAACTTAAGCAGGGAATGTCGGTTTACCGGATGAGTAAGCATATCACGGTTTCAAAAGAACAGGTCAGAAGAACTCCGGTTTCCGGTGTTCTTTCTAAGCATGATGACAAGATCGTTCTGACTCTGAAAGTCACTGAAGGTTTATTTTCCGGCGTAACAGCGGAACATGCTGTCGATGTTCAGGATCTGGGCGATGGGGCACCTCTTTCTTGGGAAAGAACCATGGATCAGTTGAATAAGACGGGTCAGACACCTTTCCGGCTTTCAGGGCTTGATATGGAAGGGGATTTTCCTATAAGCCTTCGTATTTCCAGCGTGAATGAACTCCGGAGATGTGCGATGGGAAAGATGGCAGAAGCAATTCTGGATGCATCTTTGGAAAACAGGAGCAGTGCTTTTGCTGAAGAAGGTGAGACGGAAGAGAACGGGCGGACGGCTCCTGAGAAAAAGCATATCGTGATCGCGGATTACATCGATATGGACCGTATCACGGATGGATATGCCTGCGGTGCCGATCTTTATGTTTTTTCCGTGCTTTCGGTACTGAAGTCCGGACGGATCGGCTGGATCGATGAATTGCTTTCGGAAGAGCCGGGAGCAAAGATCGCGCTTCGTTTGCCGGGGGCATATAAAGATGAAATGCTGCCGAGTATTGAAAAAGCGTCTGATCTTCTGATGACGCATGCAGGCAAGCGGTTTGCCGGGTTCTTCGGTACGTTCGCCGATGAGGAGACGATAGGCCTTCTTGCGGGTACGAACATTTATAATCATTTCTCCTATGAGTATTCGTTAAAGCAGGATGTGGAGTATATCCTGCCTTCCTACGAGCTTACTAATGAGCAGATCGTGAGAATGGCGCAATTGACCGGCCCGGATAAGAAGACGGCGTATCTCGGTGTACACCGTTACGGTCCGGTGGAATGGATGCAGTCTGAATTCTGTCCGCTCGGCAGGCATCAGAAGAACTGTTCATTGTGCCGTGAGCATCCTGAGGTTTCTTTGGGTGAGAAGATCACGGAGAAGGGAGCTATGCATAACGACTCCAGAGTGGATGTGGTTTGTTATCCCGGTTTCTGCAGAAGTGATCTTTTCGGAACATGCAAAAACATGATCAGCGCGAAGACCGTGCAATCGTTGTTGAATCAGCAGGTTCCGGTTGCGTCGGTAGCCAGATTCATGAATGAGGATCAGATGGAGAGAAGATCGATCGTTGATTCGCTTTTGGATATTGGCGGAGACGATGAGGAATTCTACGAGGAAGGTGAGGACTGGTATGAATATTGAGATCTATATTGAAAAGATCTGTGAGGATGCGGTGATTCCGGCCTATGCACACGATGGAGATGCCGGTATGGATCTTTATAGTGTGGAAGATGTGATCATTGAACCGGGGCAGACTGTTCTTGTTAAGACCGGTCTCAAGATGGCCATTCCGAAAGGATACGAAGTCCAGGTACGCCCGAGAAGCGGTATTTCGTTAAATACACCGCTTCGTATTCCGAACAGCCCTGGAACGATCGACAGCGGATATAGAGGAGAAGTCTGTGTGATCATGGAAAATACTTCTCCTTTGGAAAGCAAAGTCGAGGGACAAGTGCTTTCGCTGAAGGAAAAGGGTAACCAAAAGGGTACTTATAAGATTTCAAAAGGTGACAGGGTCGCCCAGATGGTCGTGGCCGCATATGCATCTGCCGCGTTTCAGGAATGTAAGGATGTTTCCTTGATCGGAGAAGACCGTATGGGCGGATTTGGTTCTACAGGCGTGTGAGTAGCCGGCTTTTCTTCGTGAGTAGTCAATTTGCCCTTTGCATGATAAAATAGTATGATTGCTGAAAGGTATATGATCGTGCAGTTTCAGCCTTTCTTAATCATCTTATGTTGTGAGGAAAAAGAATGTATCATCAGGGATTGACCAAACGAGAAGGTAAAAGACTTTCGTTTTCAAAACTGATCGTGCGTATGGCACTGATCCTGAGTATCCTGGCAGTTATTGTCGTTTCCGTTATCGTAATTACTGCTTCGACGGCGAACCATCTCATGAGTATCGATAAGAAGCCGATGAGTAATATTCCGGCAACGATCCTGCCGAGTTATTCTGCGACGAGCTTTACATCTGCAGATGATCAGACTATTCTTTCCGGTTGGTTTTTTAAAACGGAAGATCCAATCAGTACAGTTATAGTTGTGCATGACACGCAGTCCAACCGTGTTCCGTTCGGCGTGGAAATGGTTGACTTGATCGATGACTTCATAAGCATGCATTTCAATGTATTCCTGTTCGATATGAGAAATTCCGGTGAATCCGAAGGTGTGATCTCGGGTTATGGATATCTGGAGTGGCAGGATGTGCTTGGCGCAATCAAGCATGTAAAGAAGATTTCGGTAACTACGGACGTGATCCTCTATGGGATCGGATCAGGCTGCAGTGCCTCGCTTCTGGCTTTAGACCGCTTGCCGCCTTCTTCCGAAGCCGAGGTCCTGGAACAATACAGTAAGAATATCGTTGATCTGGGATTTGATGCGTCCTATGTAGCCGGTGTGATCTTTGATTCTCCGGCGAAGAACTCGGACGACTATATCACGCCGTACGTATTCAAAGAGTCGAAATTTGCTTTTTTGACGCAGTATTTCGTCCCGTATGCGATACGTATTTCTGCCGGTGTATCGGATAATGTCAATCTGGCCACAGAGATCTCCCGACTTCCTATTCCTGTCTGTATTATATATGGAGGACGAGATACGTTTGTCGGTGCGGAAAAAGCCGGTCAGATCGTCTCCGAACGTTTGCGTTTAAATCCGAATACAACTATGGCGAAGATGTTTTCCGGTGCCGGATATGTGGAGTCTTATATGATCGACCCGGTCGAGTACCGTAACACTATCAAAGAATTTCTAAACACCTATTTCAAATAAAAGGAGTCGTTTCGTGTCTATTATTACATTGGGAATTGAATCATCTTGTGACGAGACCGCATGTGCAGTGATCGAAGACGGACGTATCGTTCGCTCCAGTATTATTGCTTCGCAGGCAGATCTTCACAGCCAGTATGGCGGAGTCGTTCCGGAACTTGCTTCCAGAATGCATGTTGAGGCGATCGTTCCCTGTATACGCGAGGCCATGAAGCAGGCATCGATCGAGTATTCTGATATAGATGCTGTTTGTGTAACCAAAGGCCCGGGCCTGGTCGGCGCTCTCCTAGTTGGTGTTTCTGCGGCCAAAGCACTTTGTGAGGTCAAGAAAATTCCGCTTGTTGGTGTAAATCATATGGCCGGACACATAGCGGCGAATTATCTTACGGATGTTTCGTGGGAACCTCCGTTCCTTTGTCTGGTGGTTTCCGGTGGGCATAGTGAGATCCTGCTTGTTAAGGATTATGCCGATATGGAGTATATCTGTGCAACAAGAGATGACGCTGCCGGAGAGGCTTTTGATAAGATCGCGCGTGTGATCGGTCTGGGTTATCCCGGTGGGCCGAAACTCGATAAAGCTAGCCAGACAGGGGATCCGACGGCGTTTTCTTTTCCTGCCCCCAAGATCAGCGATTCTCTGGATTTTTCTTTCAGTGGAATCAAGACGGCCGCTCTGAATACTATCAATCAGGTCCGTCTAAAGGGTGAAGATGTGGATGTCAATGATTTTGCCGCATCGTATCAGGATGCGATCTGTTCGATCCTTACGGATCGCTTGTGGAAAGCAGTCAAGAAGACAAAAATGAAGAAGATATGTCTGGCAGGTGGTGTTTCCGCCAACTCATGTCTTCGTGCCAAAATCACTGAAATGGCACGGAAAAACCATCTGGAGCTTTGTTTGCCGAAAATGGCTTACTGTACGGACAATGCTGCCATGATCGCCTCGGCAGGATATTATGATTATGTCGCCGGAATACGGGACGGCTTGGATATGAATGCCTACCCGTCTTTAGAAATGTAGGAGGAAAATATGGCCATTGCTAAAGGAATAAAACTCATAGCCGAGAATCGTAAAGCTTTTCACGACTATATCATAGAAGAAAAATATGAAGCCGGAATCGCGCTTTCAGGAACGGAAGTTAAGTCTTTACGGGCCGGGAAAGTTAATCTGAAGGATAGTTATGTCCAGTGCAAAGAAGGGGAGATATGGCTTATTGGGGTTCATATCAGTCCTTATGACCATGGCAACCGTTATAATCTTGATCCGATGCGTACGAGAAAGCTCCTGATGCATAAGAGTGAGATCGTTAAACTGTATTCGATCTGCAAACAGGATGGACTGACCATGGTTCCGACCAAATGCTATTTTAAGGATGGAAAAGTTAAATTCGAAATCGGTCTTGCTCGAGGAAAGAAGAACTTCGATAAGCGTGATTCTGCCGCAGAAAAGACGGCCAAAAGGGATATTGATCGGGCACTGAAAAATCAAAAAAAGAATTCTTCATTTTGACGTTTCGCTAAATATTTTGAGTATATCGCATAAATGTAGTATACTTGATGTGAAATAAGCGGAGGAAGAAGTATTTCATGGGTTTGGATCAGAAAAAGGCGAAAGAGGTTTTTCATCCTCTATATTTTTTGTTTTCCATAGTTATGTGGGTTCTTGTCGTGTCTTGGATGATCGTTATTTTTTCGTTGTCATCGGAGACAGGGGATGTTTCTTCCGTTCGTTCTCATGATCTTGTGCAGACGATCAACGATAGTATGAAGCTTTATCTGAATGAGGCTTTTGTCCGTAAATTCGCACATATTATCGAATTCCTTGTTTTATCGATTCTTGCATATATTGCCATGTTTGCAACCAAGCATATTCAGTCTGATGTTTCCTGGAATGATTCCAAATTCATCCAGATGAAGAGTGATAATGAAGTATATATTGCTTTTGCTTTGTGGGTCACGGCCCTTTCGGCTGTTGCAGACGAGTATCATCAGATTTTCGTGGATGGACGTAGCGCCAGTTTCTTCGATGTATTTCTGGATCTGGCAGGCGCGGTCGTTCTGATGGTGATCATTCGGGTGGTTGTCTCCATTCGTGTTATTATTCGAAACAAGAAAGAGATCGTCGGCCTAAGAGGTCCGGACGGATCGATGGAGGGCTTCTAAATGGGCATTTTTGATAGACGTAAGGAGAAAGAAAAAGAGAAGAAAGAGTCTCCTGAATGGGTCCGTGCATATATGCCGTCTTATTCTTTTATGTCGGATAAGAAGGGAAATCCGTGTGGTGCTTTTTCCTTGAACGAAGGCATTTCGACTCGCTTCCCCAAGAAACCCGGCGATTTCTATGAGGAAACACCATCTTTTATCATGGTGGTGATCAGTTCCACGGACAAGAAGATCCTTGGTGAAATTGAGTATGATAAAGCTATCAAACAGCTTGAGAAGTATATGATCGACGAAACTAAGGATGAGATACTGATTCGTGAATTGACCTATAAAGAGTTGAAAGAAATACTTGCTTGATTTTTATTTTACGCATAAAGAAAGGGCGTTTCCGTTCGGAAACGCCCTTTCTTGATCAGTAATAGTATCTTCCAATCAGTTCATCCAGGAAGTCTTGGAACGTTCCTTGATATCAACCATGCAGAAGTAAGACTTACCGGCATTGATCTCGATCGGCTTGCCGTCCTTATCCGTGATCTGGATCATATCCATCGGATTCGGCTTGATCCAGTTGATCTCAACGAGTTTGCCGTTCGATACGTAATAACCCTGTCCGCCAAGTTCCAGAGAGAAATCCAGACGGCCGGCACCATCATGACGATCGTGGATATTTGTATAAAGCACGAATACGTTAGTGAAGTGGAGCTGTTCATCTGTGGTATCGTCTGTTTGAGGTGTATCACGATACTGGCTCTTGTAGTAGCAATGATCTTTATCGTTATAAACAAAGTGAGCATCTTTGTTGATCTCAGAGAAGTAAACCTGAAGATCCTTACAATCAAATGCATCTTTCATAGGAGCTGTTCCGTCCGGTACGAAATTCATTACCATTGGGATCTCTTCAGTCTTGGTATTGATGCCAAGGAAATCGATCGCACGCTGAACCTGCTCACCGTTTGTAACTGCGCAATCCTGCAGAACACGCTTGTCTTCCTTTTTCCAGTGCAGATCACGCCAAGAGAACTTGTTACCGTTGAGCTCGATCTTTCCGTCGGTATCTGCCAGCCAGCCAGCATCATATTCATTCATATCAATGTGGTCGATGTTGTATTCCTTGAAGTAGGCAGGGAATTTAGTCTGGTCAAAACCCCAGTGAACAAGGATCGAATTTGTTCCGTCTGCCAGATCGGCGGCAACTACACGTGCGCTACGGAAAGAACCGATAACTTCAACCTTGGAAATGTCAGGGAACAGGCACAAAAGTCTTGTCTGGCCACCCTCGGTCTCGTATTCGTAAATGATATCAGCTTTCGCTGTGCCCTTGGAAGGCGTAGCTGCCTCAAGGTTACTGATCGTACATGCAATGGATCGTTTGCCGACATTCTTTGGATCCATGTCCTGGATTCCAGTGTAAGGATCGAGAGCCAACGGGTTCTTCGGATCGATCAATGGATTCTCTGTGACTTCTGCAATAGCCTTGGTTTCCTCGGTTGTTGCATCTGTACTCTCAGTTGTTGTGGTCGCTTCCGTTGTTGTCGTTGTTGTAGCAGCAGTAGTTGCGGATGTAGTTGTTTCCTCGCTCTTTCCGCAAGAACATAAAGAAAGAGGAGTAATGATCGTAACACCTGCAATCAAAGCTGCTAACGTTTGAATTTGCTTTTTCATTTTCTTTCTCCTTCAAATTAATATGTATATTTTAACACAAGATACCGAAATGTATTATTACATTGAAAAGTCATTGAAAATCATGTAATATTATGCAAGGTTAGAAAGGATGTTTACATGTCTTCTAGTGAATTTGACAACTATTCCAATAAAGAACAGGGGACTTACAGACGCGAAGATAAGTCCGGCAGTTCTTTCGCAAAGAAAATTGTGAAATTCCTTTGTTATGTTTTATGTGCGGTGCTTGGTCTGGGTACCGGTGTAATTTTATATGTTTATCGCCTGATGGGCGCGGTAGGATTTGTAAATACTCCATTTGTCAGTAAGAGACAGTATGAAACTATTGATTTTGCCAATCTTGATTCAATAGATCCGGAAAAGGCAGGCATTTCCTGGTCGGAAGGCGGGCATACCAAAGTATATGTAAATGAGAATTATCCGATTAAGAAGATTTCCCAGAAGGATTCGAAAATTGAAAATATCCTGGTCTTTGGCGTAGATTCACGTGGCTCCAACGATGTGAATTGCCGGGCGGATGCCATTTTGGTCGTTTCTATCGACCATCGTCACGATACATTGAAGATGATCTCGTTGATGCGTGATACCGGTGTTAAGATCGAAGGAAGATCAAGCGTGGATAAACTTACCCATTCCTATGCCTATGGCGGTGTCGGACTTTTGATCAATACGATCAACGATAATTTCGGTTTGGACATACAGAGGTTTGTCATGCTGGATTTCGGAAGTTCTTCCAATCTGATCGATCTTGTAGGCGGTGTGGATATCCTGGTCAGTGCCAGTGAAGTAAAGTATGCCAACCACAGCATCAATGAAGAAAATATGCTTCTTGGAACGAATGTGCCCCTGCTTACGCATGAAGGTCTGCAGACACTAAACGGCGTACAGGCTACATCGTGGGCACGTATCCGTAAACTGGATTCTGATTATGTGCGTTCCAGCAGACAGAGAACGCTGGCGATTGCGCTTATCCAGAAAGTCGGTGAGCTTGGACGTTTGGAACAGACTGCTTTACTTGAGGATTCGATAGGTATGTTCGAGACCAATATGAATCCGCTTGATATGATGCGAATTGCGCTTTCTGCAGTCGAAGTAATGGGAAATATCGAAGAATACCGTGCACCTTGTGATGGTATGTTTACTGTTCAGCCGGATCCTTGGATCATGTTCGTGGACTGGGATCAGCAGATTTCTGATCTGCATCGTTTCATCTGGGGGGAGTAAATAATGAGTAAAACTTCTTCGGCAGTTGTATGCGAGACAAATCAGATTTTGGGCGCAAATCAGGAAAATGTCTTTTTCCATAGCCTTTTCCGCACTACAGAGGAGTTTCAGAGTTCTTTTGTACGCTCTGCCAAGTCGACTTCTCCGATTCAGATCTGTGCTTGCCTTTCGGCACAAGGGGATGATACTCAGGCAGCGTTGACTCTTCAAGGCGTGCTGAGAAAGTTTCAGGCGCTTGTTGCGCAGACGCAGTTAAAAACGGTTTTGGACTATGATGTTTTTGTTTCTATGGTTGTTTCTACTCTGAATGAATCGGTATGTCAGGATTCGATCCGGAATAATGGTGCCAAGTTACGTGTTTCCATGTCTATGGTGATCATAGAAGGCGATACACTCCGTGTTATGAATATCGGCAATACGCGGGTATGGCTGTATAGACAGGGAAAGATGATCTCTCTGACGGAGAGTCAGACTGTTGCGCATCGATATGTTCAGATGGGCGCAATCACGAAAGAACAGGAGTTTTCCCACGAGGGAAAAAATGAACTGACCCAGTTCCTGGGTCGGTTCCCGCAAGACGGGGAAGTGATCCCGGATAAGAATGTTCACCTGAAACTTCTTGATGGTGATGAGATCATCATGCTGGGAACCGGTCTGGATCAGAATATTGAGCCCGCTAAACTTGGATCTGTTATTGCCAGACCATCTGTGCCGGAGACGAAAGCTTCTGATCTGGTCCACCTTGGTTTGGATAATGGTGTTCAGGCAGGACTTACTGCCTTGGTCATCCGTATAGAAAGTACGTTGATCCTACCAGGAGATGCGGATTTTGACAGTTCGTCGATGACTAATAATCTTTCTGTGGCGATGGGCACCGCGGATGCGAAACCGGATCTGGATGCGACGACGCATGTTTCGGAAGATACGGTACAGGCTCCGGTCATGCACAAGGAAGAAAAGACCAGAGATTTTTCTTTTCAGCAGGAAGAGAAAACTTCGCATAAAGACCTGTATGAAGATGATGAGGAAGATGAAGAAGACGAGTATGAGGAGGACGATGAGGATGAAGACGATGATGAGGACATGATCATCGCCCCTTCACGCGTGAAAGAGAAGAAACCGAAGAAAAAGAGCAGTGCCTGGCGTTCTGTAATTAAAGGACTGATTATTTTCCTGATTTTTGTCGTAATCGGGTTTGCCGGAATGTATGTGGTTTTCCATGCCGGTCATTGGACGGGCAAGCTGAAATCTATAACTACGACGACAACGACATCTTCCGACGAAAGTGAGATCGTGGAAGGCCAGGTCGTCTATGCGCTTTATGATAATTCGGCTTTATATGTGGAAGAATCCTTGGATAGTCAGGCGATCGATACGTTAGCGAAGGGTGAGGCGGTCACACTCCTGGCGATGAATGATAATTTCGCCAAGGTGAAGAAGGAAAACGGTCTGATGGGATATGTTCCGAAAGATATGATCGCTTTTGAAGACCCGACTATAGGCATCAATGATACCAGTGAGTTTATCGACCCTACACCGATTCCGGCAGAGTCTTGATCTTCGTTATTTGAGGCTGACGCTTTTCATTTCTTCGATCTGGAACTCTTCAGTAAGCGGAAGCGCAACTTCGGATTTTGTCAGAACGGATTTATAGAATCCCAGCACCATATCCACAGACAAATATCCTGAACGTGCGTCGGCAATAGGCTGTGTTCCGGTAGTTGCGGCAGTATAGAGATCGTGGTAAATGCCGTAATGCGGGTTCTTCGCTACATTGATCGTATAGGAAAGACCCTGTTTCTTAAGATACCTGCGCAAATATTTGAAAGCCAGGTTCTTCCCCTTGGGCGTTGTGATGGAATAGGAAGGTTTTCCTTTCCGTAATGCAATTCGCACGCAGGCTTTTTCAGCGTTGATAAAGAAACTTGCTTCATGATCGTTCGGGAAAGTCGCGGTGGTTCCCTCGACCTGACACAATGCTCCGTTAGCGAAAGTGAAGATACCGAGAGCTGTATCTTCGGCTTCCATTTCCCGGAAACGGTTGGCAATCATGCCGTTGACCTTCGAAGCTTCTGTATTCATCAGGTAGCACATCAGATCCAGTGCATGAACAGTCTGGTTCATTAAAGCACCACCATCGCTCTTCCATGTTCCACGCCAGGCAGCTTGTGTGTAGTATTCGTTTTCGTGTCCCCAACGGACGATGACGGAACCATGTCCGACTTTGCCAAACACGCCATTTACCATATCTTCGTGTAGAAGTGATACGATCGGGAAATAGCGGTAAATATGTCCCATCGCGATCTTCAGGCCTTTGCTTTCCGCCATGTTATAAAGCTCTAAGGCTTCGGTATTGCTCATCGTCATGGGTTTTTCAAGTAGAATATTGGCTCCGGCGAGAAGACAAGCCTTGGCAACTTCGAAATGCATGCCGGATGGTACCGTTATGGCAACGATATCCGGATGAACGTCTTCCAGCATATCTTTATAGTTGATGTAACTCTTCATGGAAGAGGTCAAAGCACGCAGCCGGCTTCCTTTGATTTTGGATCCAGAAAGAAGGTTCTGCGGAGCGTCCTGGTTCGTGTCTACCAAAGCACAAAGCTCGATTTGATCCTGTAAACGCGATATTGCTTTAATATGCTTAACGCTGACACGACCACATCCGATGATCGCGGCTTTCAGTTTTTTTGTTTGCGGCGTAGTGCTCATATCCGTTGCCTGCTTTCCTAAAATACAACGATATTCTATCATATTGAGCCAAAGAGAAGTGTAAAATGTTACAATAATACCAAGAATTGCAATCGGAGGTTAGGCTATGAACATGCTGGAACTGATCGAGAAGAAGCGCGATGGTATGGCGCTTTCTCAAGAAGAAATCGCTTTCTTTGTGGATGGGGTTACCCGAAAGACTATTCCGGATTATCAGATTTCCGCGTTCCTGATGGCGGTGCTTTGGCGGGGAATGACCGATGAAGAGACAAAAGAACTTACTCTTTCTATGGCCGGATCCGGTGAAATCTGTGATCTCTCCGGTATTCCCGGGACGAAAGTGGATAAGCACAGTACCGGCGGCGTAGGGGATAAGGTGACACCGATCCTGCTTCCGGTGGTCAGTTCTTTTGGCGTACCGTGCGTGAAGCTTTCCGGAAGGGGTCTTGGCTTTACAGGGGGAACGATCGATAAATTCGAGTCGATCCAAGGTTTTAATACTACCGTTGAGCCATCGCAATTCCGGGAAAAGATCGAAAAGTGCGGCATGCTTCTCGGTGGGCAGACGGAGGGTTTGGCCCCTTGTGATAAGTATCTTTATGCGCTTCGGGATGTGACGGGAACAGTGCCGTCTATTCCTTTGATTGCTTCAAGTATTATGAGTAAGAAAATAGCGGGTGGATCGGATGCGATCGTACTTGATATCACGTGCGGCAGCGGTGCTTTTATGAAGGATACGGAGTCGGCCGGAGAACTTGCCAGACAGATGCTGGCGATCGGAAAACTTGCCGGAAAACCTGTTTCTTGCGTTCTTTCTTCTATGGAACAGCCGTTGGGCAGTGCAGTCGGGAATATCCTCGAGATACAGGAGGTCATGGAGACTCTGTCCGGTCACGGCAGAGAGGATGTGGTTACTGTCGTTCTGACGATGGCTTCAGAGATGCTTAAGCACACTCCGTATGGTAAGGATCTTGATTCTGAGACGTTAAAAGAACGTTGTGCTGAGAAATTAAAAAATGGTGAGGCGCTTGAAAAGTTCCGGGAATTGCTTCTTTCTCAGGGCGGAATGCTTGATTCTTCCGGAAACCCTGTGTATGTGGATGAGCCATTCGAGGTAATGACGGTCTGTGCGCATAAAGATGGATATGTAAAACGCTGTGATGCGCTTGCGGTTGGAGAGGCTTCCTGTCTCCTTGGGGCGGGACGCATGGAAAAGACCGATATGATCGATATGGGCGCCGGCATCAAGCTTTTTAAGAAGGTGGGCGATCCGGTGAAGCGTGGAGATCATTTGTATTCTTTATTCACAGGAACCAAAAACACCGTGGACGATGCACGGATCGACGAAGCTCTTCTGAAAATGGAGTCTGCGTATGAGTTCAGCAGCGAACCGGTAAAACCGCTTCAAGAGATCTTGGGCGTTATTTCTTAGTTGACTTGTTGCGTCGTAGCAGAATGATTGCTATAATGCAATGAGAACGAATGTTCATTTTTGTTTAGGAGTCAGTACATGATCATTGTAGGAATCGATCCGGGTTATGCAATTACGGGATTTGGCGTGGTTTCTTATGAGAAGAACCACTTTCAGGTCCTCGATTATGGTGCGATCACAACGAAAGCGCATACTCCGTTTGAGCAGCGTCTTCTTACGATCCATCAGCAGATGGATGTACTGATCGAGCGTTTCCATCCGGACGTGATGGCGATTGAAGAGCTGTTTTTTGCCAGAAATACGACAACGGCAATTGGAACGGCACAGGCTCGTGGTGTTGTTATCCTTGCGGCGGCCGAGGCGAATATTCCGGTTTATGAATATACACCGATGCAGATCAAGCAGGCTGTGACCGGGTATGGACGGGCGGATAAGAATCAGGTCTCGCAGATGGTGAAGATGCTATTAAATCTGGAAAAGATGCCGAAGCCGGATGATGTTACCGACGCCTTGGCAGTTGCGATCTGTCAGGCACATACCGGAATCAACAGAGCTTTTGAAGCGGTTGGCGGCTACCAGTACGGAAGATATGGAAAAAAGGAGTTTGACTTGTAATGTACGCATATATAAAAGGTGTATTTGTTTCTGCACGTGGGGATGAGATCGTCGTCGAGAATAACGGCATCGGGTACCGGATCTACATGCCTATGCTTATGCAAGGAAAAATCGGACATATCGGTGATGAGGTCTGTGTATATACTTATCATTATGTCCGTGAAGATATTTTTGCTTTGTATGGTTTTCCTTCTCCGGAAGACCAGGATATGTTTGTCTTGTTGCTGTCTGTGAGTGGTATCGGTCCGAAGACGGCGATCGGAGTGGTCGAACTGCTTGATCCGTCAGAGCTTGCCATGGCTGTGCTTTCCGGTGATGTGAAGAAGATCAGTACAGTTAAGGGGCTGGGAAAGAAATCGGCAGAGCGTATCGTCCTGGAACTTAAAGATAAGCTCAAGGGATTCGATGTATCCTCTATTCCCAGACAGGATGATGTGGCAGGTGAGATTCCTTCCGCTGGGATCGGCGTTTTGGAAGACTGTATTTCCGCACTGGTGGTGTTGGGTTATCCGGCATCTGATGCAAATAAAGCAGCAAGACGTGCTTTTGAAGATGGAATCAGTGTTGAGGAACTGGTGCGTAAAGCTTTGCGTCTTTTGGCAAAATAATGGTTAGAGTTAGGGGACGGTTTAGATGGATTTTCAGGATTTAGAACAAGATGAGCGTATGATCGCCCGTGAAAGATTGCCGGAAGATCGGGATGAGAAGGGTCTACGGCCTTTGACCTGGGATGACTATTCCGGTCAGAAACAGGTCACGGATAATTTGAAGATCTTTATCGAAGCGGCGATGCGTCGTGGTGAGGCTTTGGACCATTGCCTTCTTTATGGCCCTCCCGGTCTTGGAAAGACGACGCTTGCCGGTATCATTGCCAATGAGATGGGTGTTAATCTTCGTATTACGACCGGCCCGGCTATTGAGAAGGCAGGAGATCTGGCAGCGCTTCTTACGAATCTTCAAGAGAGGGAAGTGCTCTTTATCGATGAGATACATCGTTTGAACAGAAGTGTGGAAGAAGTGCTTTATCCCGCGATGGAGGATTTTGCGCTGGATATTATGATCGGTAAGGGCCCAAGTGCGCGTTCGATCCGTATTGATCTTCCGAAGTTTACTTTAATCGGTGCCACGACGCGTGCGGGTATGCTTTCTGCGCCTCTCCGTGACCGTTTTGGTATGGTTCATCGGCTTGAACTTTATAAACCGGAAGAGTTGCGCGTGATCCTGAAAAGGGATGCGGATATACTTGGGATCGGAATCGATGACGAAGGCCTGGATTGTCTGGCTTGCCGTTCGCGTGGCACGCCTCGTATTGCGATACGTCTTTTGAAGCGGCTTCGCGATTATGCCGAGGTGCGTGGCGAGGGCATTATAAATAGGGAAATAGCAGAGTACGGACTTGATCAGTTGGCTATCGACAATATGGGCCTGGATCATACAGACCGGCGGATCATGACCAGTATCGCTGAGAAGTTTTTGGGCGGACCTGTCGGCCTTGAGACACTGGCCGCATGTACAGGTGAAGATGCGGGAACGATCGAGGATGTGTATGAACCATTTCTCATGCAGTGTGGTTTTATTGCCAAGACCCCTCGGGGACGTGTTTTGGCTCCGGCCGGCTGGAAACATCTCGGATTGATTTGTCCGGCTGATATTGATAAGAAACTTAGTGGTCTTGGTATTTCTTCTTCCGTTAATAATTCGGATAGTCAGATCTCTATCGACGAGATCATGGATAAGAAAGAGTAAGGCAAGGTTCGTTATGAAAGAGAGAGATCTTTTGCTTCATGCTTGTTGTGCGCCTTGCGCAGAGTATCCTGTTTTCGATCTTCAAGGACAGAAGATCGATACTGAAGTATTGTATTTTAATCCGAATATTCATCCGAAATTTGAGTTTGACAGAAGAAGAGAGCAATTGGAGAAGCTTTCTGAACTGGATGACTTTGTTTGTCATTTTTCCGATGATTTCCGCATGGATGACTGGCTGGAGCATAAGTGGGAAGGACAGTTTGCATCACGTTGCCTGATGTGCTATCAGATCCGCATGGACTATGTGGCTGCTTTTGCAAAAGAACAAGGTTTTCAGCGTTTTTCCACATCCTTGCTGGTCAGTCCGTATCAGAATCATGATGCAATTATTGCGAGTGCTGAGCTGGCATCGCAGAAATACGGGATCCCTTTTTTCTATAGCGACTGGAGACCACATTTTAGAGAAGGCCAGAATATGGCTCGTGAACATGGATTATATCGTCAGAAGTATTGCGGCTGCATTTTTTCTCTGGATGATTCGGATTTTAAAGAAAAGATCATTGCTTCTTTCCCTGATGGTTGGGAAGCGCAGCGCTGACCAGAAGAGAATTGTACGTGTCGTAGGTTACCATTCCGGGCTTGGCTTTAGGTAGTTTCTTTACATGAGAAACCGGGCAGTAATCAATATCAACTCGGATGTCGTACTCGGTTTTTGTCTCTGCCTTTTCGCCGGATAATACCTTATTGCTTCTTGAGTAGTACGCGGCGATCGATGCTGCTTCGACAATGGCTTTGTCAGAAGGGGTTTTACCCTGGGTGCGAAGGATCACATGTGTGCCGGGCATGTTTTTGGCATGGAACCAGAGATCTTCTTTTTCTGCCACATGAAAAGTCAGATTGTCGTTTTGAATATTGTTTCGACCGCTTAAAACCTCCAGTCCGCCGTCAACGATGTAACGTCTGGGAGAACTGGAATCTTCGGGTTTCTTCGTAGTTTTAGACTTGTTCTGTTTCTGCTTGGCTTTCTGTGCCGCTTGACGGAGTGCACGGGAAGACATTTTTCCGGACTTGGACTTCCCGGGATGGTACTTCTCAGATGAGGCGTTTTTCTTGGACTCTTTAGAAGTACTCTCACGAACACCTTCTTCAGATAATTCAAAAGCTATAGCCTTCAGATCTTCTTCTTCGGATGCTGCGTCAATGGCTTGTATCAATGATTGAAAATAACTTATATTGCCAGATTCCTGTTCGATGAAACGCTTGGCGGCATCGCGGCGGCTTATGGCTTTTCTATAGCGACGTAAGAGATTCTGCCCCTGGTCGGACGCAGATTTGTTCGGATCCAATGAAATGACTGTGTTTTGGCCGAAATCCGGATAATCCGGTATATTGATCTCTAGATCGCCGGGATGAACCAGATATTGATAGGCTAGAATGAGTTCACCTTGTTCCTTGAGTTTTTCTGCGTCTTTGGTCTCGTTAAGATCATCCTCATGAATAGAAAGCTTCTTGCTTTCATGAGAAAGTGCGTATTGAACGATAGAGCGGAGCTGTCTTCTCCGATCTTCGAAATGCTGCTGCCTGTCGTAGTAGCCCCAGACTTCATCCAGCGCTTCGGAAATCGTGGGAACAGGTTTGATTTTGCCACCATCCTGAATATTTAAAGCGTGCCAGTCACTTGGTTCACCATCAGAAAAAAGAACGCAAGGAGATGGCTTTACAGAAACAATGTCTGAGATGATGCTTCGCATTACACCGATCAGTTTTTGCTTCTTGCTATCGGACAGCGAAGCAAGGCTTTCGCGAGTATCAAGACCTGCACGAAAACAGATATCCGATGTTAAAAGCGGGGAGAACCCAAGAAGAGAATCCAGAAGTGCTTTGCCCAAAGGACGGGATTGGGCGGTGTCAAGGATAGGGAGTTCTTGGCGTTCCAGTTTTTCCAGAGCTTCGGACGGAGAGAGCTTGCCTTGAGACGGCGGAGCTTCATAGATACGCGCCGGCATGATCTCGCGGACACGGCTGGTGCTGCTGTCTACGTGAACGACGGCGTCAATGATCCGTTTTTCCTGGTTTAGAAAAATGATATTACTATATCTGCCCATCATTTCGATGACAAGGTATTTGGTTGAAGTATCATGCAGTTCATCGGTCGTAGAAACGCTGATCGTGATGATTCGCTCGTAGTCAGGACAGGAAATATCCAGGATTCTGGCTCCCGAAAGATGTTTTCGCAGAAGCATACAGAAATTCGGCGGCATCTGCGGGTTTTCTTTCATGTTGGCAGTGATCTGCACCCGAGGTGATTTTGGATCGCATGAGAGAAGAAGCTTATAGTTTTCCGAATTGGAACGGACAAGCATATAGACTTCAAAACGCGTGGGCTGGTAGATTTTATCGATCCTTGCGCCTGTGAGTTTTGTCTGTAATTCTTTAGCTAAAAAGTTTGAAGAGATTCCGTCAAGAGGCATGAGACAGTTCCTCACTGATTGTTGGGATCGTCATCGGAGAGATGCTGTTTTCTGCGTTCGACGATAAGAAAAATGATCCAGCCGAGTACCATTGCGGCTACGATCTCCACTCCAAGTATGGTGAAGAATCGATCATAATGATTCATAGATACCAGAAAATCTACGGCAATCAGAAGAAGAATGGCTAATAAAGCATATAGCATCTTTCCCCAGCTTGATGACCAGATAATAGAAAAAAAGGACTCGCTTTCTTCAGAAACTTCCTGTACGCGTGTTTTTTGCGAACGAGAAGAAGAGCCGGAAGAAGTCTTGCCCGAACGGGGAGACGGCTTACGGTTCGAAGATTGAGTATTCTTTTTCGCCGGACTTTTCTGAGCCATGTTTCTTAAGAATTCGACTCTGTTTCTTTCAGGTCGCCCTTGCTGGCCAGGAGTTTCTTGATCTTGTCGGTTGGCTTGATCAGATTGGACAGTGACGAGTCATGGTTGATCGCGTCGATGAGAAGCGCTACGAACTTACTCATGTTAACATCCGCAAACCAAGGAGCGGCAAGCAGTTCCGGTCTTCTGTAGATCAGGTTTGTCGCAAAGACTTTGGAAATGATGCCTTCTTCATAAGCTTTATCAAAATGCTCGACGCCTTCTGTAAATAAACCGAATGTAACTGCGCAATAGATGTTTCTGGCTCCGCGATGCTTCATCTCGCGTGCGATATCCAGCATGGAATCGCCGGAAGAGATCATGTCATCAACGATCAGGATATCAAGACCTTCCACAGATTCACCGAGGAATTCATGAGCGACGATCGGATTACGGCCGTTTACGACACGCGTATAGTCTCTGCGCTTGTAGAAAGTACCCAGCGGAACACCAAGGATCGATGCAAAGTACATAGCACGTGAGATACCGCCTTCGTCAGGGCTGATAACCATGAAACGGTCTTCGGTAAAGTGCAGATCAGGAATAGAACGATACATTTCTTTGATGATCTGGTATGTAGCAGACAGGCTCTCAAAACCGGAAGTAGGAATAGCATTGGCTACTCGCTCGTCGTGGGCATCAAAAGTAATGATGTTTTCGACACCGAGGCCATAGATCTCTTCCAGAGCAAAAGCACAGTCGAGGGATTCACGGGAGTTTCTCTTGTGCTGACGGCCTTCGTAAAGGAAAGGCATGATAACGTTGATACGACGTGCCTTACCGGAGCATGCGAGAATAACACGCTTGAGATCCTGATAGTGATCGTCCGGACTCATATGATTGATCTGACCGAACATTTTGTATGTGCAGGAAAAGTTGGTAACGTCACTGATGATGAAGAGGTCATGACCACGCACGGAACTCTGGATAACAGCTTTTCCTTCACCGGATGAAAATCTGGTGTTTTCGACAGCTAAACGATAATCCTGACGGTAGAATCCCGGATATTTACTGATAAACTCCTGCTCCTGGTATTCGGATCTGCGTTTATTCAAGTACCAGTTTACTTTGTCAGTAAACTCGACACTGCCTTTCAGCGGTACCAGTGCGATTGGTCCAACAGGTGCCATCGGGTTATCCCCGTATTGATTATAACGGGAATAGGCTCTCTCATCAGGACTTTGCATGTTCGGTTCCATAGTCATTTTTCTCCGATCCTTTTACAATAATTCTTCTAGTCTGACTTGTCCGAGAAGGGAATCAAACCGATCGATCGGATTTGTCAGTTTGCCAATTGATTCGTCAACATTCAGTGCATCGATGATACGTGCAACAAATGGAGTCATATTTACATCCACATACCATGGCGCATCCAAAAGCTTTTTCGGACGGTATGTCAGGTTCGAGCAAAGCACCTGCTTGATGATGCCCTTCTCGTAAGCTTCATTAAATGGTTCCAGACCCTCCGTAAAAAGTCCGAAAGAAGCAGCGCAATAAATGTTTCCGGCATTCCGTTCACGCATATATTGTGCAGTACGGAGCATGGTCTTTCCGGAATTTATCATATCATCGACGATCAGGACATCTTTGCCCTTAGGATCTGCGCCAAGGAATTGGAACGACTTAATAAGGTAATTACCATCTTCATCCATGCGGGTATAGTCGCGGTCACGATAGAAGAGCCCAAGATGTAATCCGAGCATGGAAGAATAGAAGATTCCGCGAGAAACAGCCATCTCGTCAGGACTGATGATCATCATGTTATCCTTGTCGATATGGAGCCCCGGGTTTTTATAGATCAGAGTCTGGATGATCTTATATGCACACTTGGGCATTTCAATACCCATGAGAGGCACTGCATTAATGATTCTCGGGTCATGCGGATCGAAAACGATCAGGTTTGCAACACCGAGATTATAAAGATCCTTCAGCATTTGCGCACAGTCAAGGGACTCGCGTGTTATGCTGTGATCCTGACGGCCTTCGTAAAGAAAAGGCATGATTACATTGATACGCTTGGCTTTCCCGCTGACTGCCATGATGATTCGGAGAAGATCTCTGAAATGATCATCAGGACTCTTAAAGTGAGGAATGCCGGATAATGTGAAGGATTCATCATGTGAAAGAACATCTGTAATGATATAAATATCATGTCCACGGACTGTCTGGTTCAGGGTCACTTTACCTTCACCGGTAGAAAAACGTGTAATAGTAGCAGAAATTGTAAAATCCCTACGTAAATATCCTGCACTGTTTACGTAAGGACTGGCGTTTTTCTCGTATTTCAGAGCACGTTTTTCGTAGAGAACATCATTGACTTGCTTGACAAATTCCTCGTTAGAGGTGTGCGAAATGATTCCTATCGGACCGAAAGGTTCTAGTAAATAACCGCGATAATCTTCGCAAGAAGAGTTAACAGAGCTTGGAACACTCGTGTTTTCTGACATAGCATCCTCCACAAAACGATATAGTCAAGAAACTACAGTACAAGTATAACGCTTTTTTCTTGATTTTTGTACTGGAAAAAACAAACAATTATAAATAAAAAAGCGTGCACTTATGGGTAAAATGCATATAAAAATCATTTGTTGGTTTGCCTTCCGAAAAGGTATGTTACTATATATAGATAACAAGGAGGTGCTTACATGGCCATTAATTTCAGGAAAACGAAATTCTGGGGAGTTGCTTCGGATATCAAGTCCTGTCCGCCGCTGGACCGGCCTGAAATCGTGTTTTCGGGAAAATCCAATGTCGGAAAGTCTTCTTTGATCAATGCGCTTGCCGATAATAAGAAACTGGCCCGCGTAAGCGCTACGCCCGGAAAAACCAGACTTGTCGTCTATTTTGATGTGGATGAGAAGCTTTACCTGGCTGATCTGCCCGGTTATGGTTATGCAAAAGCACCTAAGGACATTAAAGAGAAGTTTTCCAAGCTTTGTGACCAGTATTTTATTTCCGGACGTGAGTTTTCACTGGTTTTGCACCTGATCGATATCCGACATGATCCTTCCGCGGATGACATTAAAATGTTGGAATATATGAATCACAACGAGATTCCTTATTTTTTGGTCTTTACGAAGTGTGATAAATTGTCGCGGGCACAGATGATGCGGCAGCTTGCTGCTTTCACGAAGATCCTGGATTTCCATGACAATGCCCATTGTTTTGCAGTTTCGGCTGAGAAAAAGATCGGACTCGAAGATTTGAAGGCCGGAATCGAAGAATTCTTGCAAGATAAATTAACCTGATCAAGCAATCGTGATTATTATTTGTTGAAAATGCGACAAATTGTGCATGATTGGGACTTTTTGTCGTTTTACACAACTCCTTTTTTTCAGTGATGTCTTTAGAATATGCATATTCTTGAAAGGACATACCGGCTGTGAGCGAAGGGGCATCTATATTTACACATCAGGATAGGGAAGAAACTTTTTGGATAGACTGGATAAACAGAGTTTTCAGCTCGTTGATCTGCCGACCATTGGTATATGCTCTGATAATGTGTATGCTAGGCTCGTATTGTGGTTTTTATTTCTCTTCGCCGCTCCGTTTTGGCTTTTTACCGGTTGTTTCTCTGCTGACGCTTGTTTTTGGATGTAAAAACCGGGGTTGCCGGAAATATACATTAACGCTGGTTGTTGGTTTTGGCATCTTTATACTATCGTTCATATATTTTACTCATGTTTGTCATCAAGCGGAGCATTTGGAAAATGTGGAGAATTATGAAGGAAAATGTATGGTTTGTTCCAGAAACGGCTATTTATCCGGTTATAAAAACCTGACGGTCCGGCTTCCCGATGGAGAGAAAGTGAACTGGCTTACCGATTCTTCTTATGGTTTCGGAGACGAGTTGATCGTAAAAGCCCGGATACAGACTATTCAATCTAAGGGAAACCCGGGAGACGTAAATTATAAGAAAACATTCCGTAATGCAGGAATCTTTCGCGCAATGAAAGTAGAGAAGGTCATGTCTGTTACTCCCGGTGATCTTTCCATTATCGATAAGGGATTTATTCTTGGTGCAAAGATTCGGGAAGGCTGTTTTTCTTTGTGGAACAAATATGCTGACAACATGACGGCCATGTTCCTTGCTGCTATGGTCGTGGGCGACACGTCTCATCTGGACGAGAGCGTGAAAGAACGGTTTAAAGAATGTAATCTATTTCACTTGCTTGTCGTCTCCGGAGCCCATGTCGGGTATTTTACATCTACGATTGCAGCTCTCTTTTCTTTTTTGTCGAGAAAAAAGATACTCCGTACTATAGTTCTTGGCATAGCATTGCTTTGGTTTGGCTTTGTCATCGGTTGGTCAAGTTCGGCGACAAGAAGTATTCTGACTTTCTTGTGTGTTTCGGCTCTTTCATTTGAAAAACGGGGAATAGATCGCATATCTGCATGTGCTTTCAGTGGCCTGGTCCTTTGTATGGGTAATCCGTATTCCGTGTTTTCTCAAGGCTTGCTTCTATCTTTTGGTGCAACATTCAGTATTATGGTTTTTGAAAAAAGAATCACCTTTTTTATAAGAAACAGAATTCATAAGATCCCTGAGGAACTGGTGAGGGCATTTTCGTGCTATATCTGCGCAAATATCGGGATGCTTCCGGTTCTGATCTCAATCGGGAATACTCAATCTGTTCTGAAGCTGCTTGTTGTTCTTTTGGCGGGATTCCCGGCTGAACTGATCTGCTCTCTTGGCCTTCTTTCTACTGTATTGGCTTGGTTTATGCCCTGGGGTTGTTTTAATACTATTATGTTTTTCCCGATTCGTGGTTTGGTCAGTTTTTTAGATCTTCTGTCTTTTTGGGGACAGAAGAGGAGTTTCTTTCAATTCTCCTGGCAAAATCTTTCATGGGTTTCAATGGGATTGTTCGTAAGTCTGCTCCTATATTGTGTTTGCCACTCCGGGATCCGGAAGAGAATGATGATACTTGTTTGTTTAGTTACTTCTTTGGTTACTGTTTTCGAAACATTTCTATTTCGTATGAATGATCCGGTAAAAGTGTATTTTCTGGATGTAGGACAGGGGGATTGTGCCTTGATATGTTATGGAGATAAGCATGTCCTGATAGATGGAGGCAATGTTGGTAAGGGTGAGACGATACGTTCAGTCATGAACTTCTTGGATATCGGGAGTATCGATCTGGCCTTGGCCTCGCATCTGGATGCGGATCACATTGCCGGTCTTCTTGAGATATACAATTTGGGCCTGATTGAACAGATGTACTCTCCATTTTGGTCTGAAAGCTCTGAAATGAAGCAGCTCGAACAAGCTGTTGAGAACGTTCCCGAACATGTTGATGTTTTGGCAGCTGGAGATGAGATCCTTATCGATGAAGATATTATCTTTCATGTGGTTTGGCCGAAAAAAGCAGTTAACGGCGGGAATGAAGATTCGATGGTTGTCTGGGCGGAAATCCGGGGAACTAATATCCTTTTTACCGGAGACATAGGTGAGAAAACCGAAAATGAAGTGATAGACAGCCTTCCCGAGGAGATCGATATTTTGAAGATCCCTCATCATGGCAGCAGATATTCTGTATCGGATGATTTTTATAATAGTAAAAAAATAGGTGCAGCAGTTATTAGCGTAGGGTATAATCTTTATGGACATCCATCCAGGGAAGTACTGGAAATGCTTGAGAACAAAAAAGTGCCTTGTTATCGTACTGATGTGGCAGGGTGTGTCGTTTTGGAGATCGACCAAAATGGATGGAATGTAGATTACTATTTTTCTTGATGTGAGGAAACCATGGCAAAGCAAGAAAAGAACAATTCATGGAAGAGTTTTGTTTCTATAGTAAATGCGGGGAAAAACGACGATTTCGCGCGCGTTTATCTGATAACCGGCGATGAGAAGTATCTTATCGATCGGACATTAAAGAGTATGAAGAAACTGATCGTGTCTTCCGGCGCGGAGAGTTTGGATTACTATTTAAAAGACCTGGGAAATGCCGATCTTCCACTGGAAGAGTTTCAG
Organism: Clostridiales bacterium; assembly: GCA_017513085.1. GTDB lineage: Bacteria > Bacillota > Clostridia > Saccharofermentanales > Saccharofermentanaceae > Scatonaster. The sequence goes on from JAFWDK010000010.1 coordinate 222,851, forward strand.
AGTCTGGTAGGAACTCCGCCTTTTATCTCCAAGCGTAGAATGACTGTTATTCGAAATAGTGGTCTTTTTGGGTCAAAAGCCCCTTCATCGTCCAAGGATCAGGATAAATGGAAGGCGGCAATTGCGGCTATTCCTGAGTTTGCAGCTGTTTTTTTCATTGAAGAAAAAGTCGATAAGCGCAAGAAACAGCTTATTGATGCGATCGCGCAAAATGGCGTGCTTGTTGAAATCGAAATTCAGTCTGAGGATGTTCTTAAGACGTGGATCAACCAAAGATGCAAGGAAAGTGGAATCAGTATGCATGCGGATTGTGTTTCCAGTTTGATCAGCCGAGTAAACTCTTCTATGCGGGCAATTGATAATGAGATGAATAAGATTTCATTATATTGTGAAAATACCGGCACGAAGACAGTGACCATGATGCTTTTGGACAAGCTTTGTGTCCCGGATGTTCATGCTTCGGTATTTCAAATGACAGATGCGATCGGACAGAAAAACGTAGGTAAGGCATTGGATATCTTTGCGAGTCTTGTGATCCTCAAAGAGCCGATCCCTAAGATACGTCTTATGTTGGCAAGACATATCCGTCACCTGATCTGTGCAAAAGAAATCGGTGATGCGCAAGGTCTTGTTGCCAGGCTGAAAGTTCATCCTTTTGTGGCTAAAAACCTGGTCAGTCAGTCGAAAGGATTCACCATGACGCAGTTGGAGAAACTGTATAAGCTATGTTTTCAAACTGATTCATGGGTGAAAAACGGAAAAATGGAAGATCAGCTTGCGATGGAAGTGCTTTTGACAGCGTCCGGAAAGATATAATCCAAGATTGACGTAAATCTTGAATTAAGATAGAATAATGCGGTATTTCTAAGCATATCGGAGGAAAAGATGGCTAAGATTCAGATGAAAACTCCTCTCGTCGAGATGGATGGAGATGAAATGACCCGAATCATGTGGAAACAGATCAAGGACATTGTGCTTTTGCCTTTCGTTGATCTGAAGACCGAATACTTTGATCTTGGTCTGCCACACAGAGATGAGACGGATGATCAGGTTACTATTGATGCGGCGAACCGCGCTGTTGAGCTCGGAGTAGCTGTAAAGTGCGCGACGATTACTCCAAACGCCCAGAGAATGGATGAATATAAACTGAAGCAGATGTGGAAGAGCCCGAATGGTACGATCCGTGCCATTATGGACGGTACGGTATTCCGTGCACCGATCCTTGTTAAGGGCATCAGTCCGTTCGTATCCTGCTGGAAGAAGCCGATCACTTTGGCCCGTCATGCATATGGCGATGTTTATCGTGATGTGGAAATGTATGTATCCGGTAAGGCTAAGGCCGAACTGGTTGTTACCTATGAAGATGGACATCAGGAAGTTAAACTGATCCATGATTTCAAAGCTCCTGGCATTATCGAAGGTATGCACAATCTGGATGAGTCTATTTTCGCATTTGCTCGTTCCTGCTTTATGTATGCACTGGATATCAAGCAAGATCTTTGGTTTGCTACGAAAGATACGATCTCTAAGGTTTATGATCATAGATTTAAAGATATTTTCCAGGAAGTCTTTGATAATGAGTTTAAAGAGAAGTTCGAAGCCGCCGGCATCAGTTATTTCTATACTCTTATCGATGATGCGGTTGCCCGTGTTATGCGTTCTGAAGGCGGAATCCTTTGGGCATGCAAGAATTACGATGGTGACGTTATGTCCGACATGGTCGCTTCTGCATGCGGAAGCCTTGCCATGATGACCTCTGTTTTGGTTTCCCCGTCTGGAAAGTATGAATATGAAGCAGCTCACGGAACGGTAACCCGTCACTATTACCGTCATCTTAAAGGTGAGAATACGTCTACAAATCCGATGGCAACCTTGTTTGCCTGGTCCGGAGCTCTCCGTAAGAGAGGTCAGCTTGATGAACTGCCTGAGTTGGTCGCATTTGCTGATAAGCTTGAAAAAGCATCGATCGACACGATTGAAGAAGGTATTATCACAGGTGATTTGAACGCTTTGATGGATCATCCGAATAAGAAGGTTGTGAATACTGAAGAATTCTTAAAGGCAATTGCTGCCAAATTAGCATGATATGGAGGAATTATTATGAATTATTTTGAGTCTTGGACCAAACATTCTGAAACCGTTGAAAATGAAGCAGATTATAAGGCTTATATCTCTAAGTACTACGAGTTGGAGAAGAATGCTTATGATGCCATTCTTACAAAGTATCCGGATAACGAGGACCTTCTGAACGGTAAAGCAATCGAACTTGCTGAAAAGCTCGGCTTTGCAAAAGATGATATGGAGATCTTTGTTGGTTTCCTTGAGGGAATCGCTTCCAGCTTGACAGAAGAATATGACTACAAGTCTGTTACGGATGATTCTGAAGTTTCCCTTACAGTTGACTATGAGAAGCTCTACTACAATATGCACGATGCAAAAGCTGAGTGGCTCTATTCTTTGAAGAGCTGGAAGAATGTTCTTTCTGACGAAAAGATGCTGGAGATCACAAAGCAGTATCGTACAGATAATATCGTTCACGTTGAAAAGATCGGACGTAACGATCCTTGCCCGTGCGGTTCCGGAAAGAAGTACAAGAAGTGCTGCGGTAAGAAATCCGAGCAGGAGTAATCGTTCTTTCTTATAAAACTGAATAGTGTTGTGATATTCGGGCTTTTTGCCCATAGATATCGGGAAATAACCCGGTCATGAAATGATATTTCGATTTAAGAAATGCGTTCATGGCCGGTTTTTTTGCGTAAAGGAGGTGAGAAGAAGTGAAAATGTGTGAGATGAATCCTTGTATACGTCCTTATGAACGGCTGGAAGAATTTGGTGCGGAATCTTTATCTGATGAAGAATTGCTGGCAATTCTCGTCCGTAGTGGAACGAAAGGTAAATCAGCAAAAGATATTGCAACGGAAGTGCTTTCACAAGTGAATCTGCGTGATGGGTTGAATGGATTGTCCAGTATTACACTTGAGGAATTAAGTGCACTGGAAGGCATCGGGAGAGTCAAAGCCATATTGATCAAAGCATGCGTGGAGATCGGCAGGAGATGTGCAATGCAAACCAGTCTTATGGATAAAGTACAGTTTGTGTCATCTGATGTGGCAAAGTCGTTTTTTGCAGCCAAGATGACATTCCTGGAAAGTGAAGAAGTACATGTTGCTCTTTTGGATGCGAAAAAGCACTTGATTGCGCATGACGTGGTATCCAAAGGCGGATTAAGCAGTATTTCTTTTATTTCAAAAGAATTGTTCAGAATGGCGGTTCGGGTCAATGCAGCAGCGATGATCGTTGCGCATAATCATCCGAGTGGCGATCCGACGCCAAGCGAAGAAGATGTGGAAACAACGAGAGATCTTGTACATTGCGGGCTGATGATCGGAATTGAAGTTGTCGACCACATCATAGTGGGCCGTGGCCTTTCTATAAGTCTGCAGGAACTCGGCTTATTAAGTCCGACGTACAAGAAGGAAAAGGAGGAAAAATGAAAACAGAAAAAGATACAAAACAAGGAATGATGTCGTTTGATGAGTTTATGGCAGCTTTTCGATGTAAGGCAGATGAACGGCTTCAAGTATTCGATGATCAGTATGATATTGATGATGAGGTCGTAATGAAGAATTCGACCGAACTGCATGGTCTCATAGTGCGCTCTAAGGGCAAAAACATAGCGCCTGTGTTCTATTATGAGGACTTTTACGGTTCTTATCTGAACGGTGAGAGTGTAGACGAGTGTGTGATGAAAATGGCGGATTATTTGGCCGGACATGATTTGCCGGGGGATGACTTTGCCAGAAAAATAACTTCCTGGGAGGAGGCAAAGGAGTGTCTGACCGTAAAACTTATTAATGCTAATAGAAATCGAAAACTTCTGACAAATGTGCCTTGTAAGCTTTTTGGCGATATGGCGGTCATTGTTCAGATCCTGATCAGCAGTCAGGATTTCGGCTCCGGGACAGTTACTGTTGATGCGGATCTTATAAAAATGTGGAATGTCGAGGAAGAAGAGCTTTTTAATCGTGCATTCGACAATATGCGTGCATACGATCTGAATTTTGAAGACTTGTCAAAATATGCTTCTCCCGATAAAAAAATACCGGATGATTGTCCAAGGATCTATGTATTACGCTATCAGGCTGACATTTTCGGTGCATCGGCAATGCTGTACACAGATAAATTGCAGGAATTTGCTGAAAAGATGAATTCCGACTTTTATATTATGCCGGTTTCTATCCATGAAGCGCTCATGATCGAGTACAAAGATGATATTCGCAATGAATTCCTTTTTGGCATGTTGAACTCGATCAATCAGGAACATCCTATACAAGATGATATATTGTCTTACGAAGTCTTCCGACTGAAACGGGGAGAAGATGACCTGACTTACATCACTGATGGGCGAAAGCTTTGTATTTTCAGTTAATTTGAGATATTCATCGCAAAACAGGAAGCATCGTTGAAATTGTGGTATACTTTTATGAAAGTCTAAATATGGAGGTTTTTGGATTGCGTAAGCTTTTTTCAAACAAGTTATTCGTAATTGCGTTGGTTTCGCTGATACTGATTGCTTTTATCGTATTCAGCTCTATTCCGGGAAGCCCTCTGTCCAACATAACCAAACCTTTATCAATTGTGATCGATCCTATTCAGTCTGTGTTTAAGAAGGCCGGTTCCAAGATCTCGGACTTCTACGCGGCAATTGCTGAAGGTATGGAGATCCGTAAGGAAAATGAAGAACTGCGTGAACAGATAGCCGAATTGGAGTATCAGATACAGCAGGGAGAAGAGGCAAAACTTCGTTGGGAAGAGCTCAAGAGTGCTTTTGCAATTCAAGATACTTTTGAAAACTATCACATCTACGGTGCTTCCGTGTTGACGCGTGAATCGGATGACTGGTTCAGTGTTATACGGATCAATGTAGGTGAAAGAGATGATTTTGATTCAAGAACCACGTCTTATGCGGTGGTCGATGCGCAGATGAACCTTGTCGGACGAGTCATGGTTACCGATGAAGATTCATCGAAAGTACTGCCTCTGTTACATGAGGGATTCTCGTTAAGTGCCAAGGTAAATGTAGTTAATGGCGCACTTGTCATGCTGAATGGCGATATTACACTAAAAAAAGACGGTCTCTGTCTAGTAACCAGAATTCCAACCAACACGATCCTTCAAGTGGGCGATGAATTGGTTACGAGTGGAGAAGGTGGCCTTTTTCCGGCAGGTATTCCGATAGGTGTTATTGAGTCTTTTGATGATTCGGATCCGAATCATCTTTCCGCAACATTGCGTCCTTATGCGTCTTTAGCGGATATTAAAGATGTATTCATTCTTGTTCCTAATCCGAACGCAGATAAGCAACAAGAGACTGATCCGGATACTTCAGAGAATACTGTTCCTTCGTCTGTACCAGAGACTTCTGATAATTCTGAGACTATGGATACAGCAGAGACAAATGATACAACAGTGGTAACAGGCGGAGATACAGAAGCATGAACAAGCAGAAGAGGGCGCGCCAGATTCTTTTATATGCTCTATATATAACAAGCGTATGCTGTCTTCAGGTCACTTTCCCTGGCTTTTTCAGGCTTTTTGGTAGAACTGCTGACTTGATGCTTGTATTTACGGTGTTTGCCGGATATCTTTTCGGCCCTGTTGACGGTATTGTTGTCGGGCTTATTGTCGGGCTGTTCCGTGACTATTTTTCCGGACCTGTAGTTATGGGTCTGAATCAAGAACCGGTTGCATTGCTTGGCATCGGGATGCTATCGTTTATGTACATCGGACTTCTTTCTGCACTTTTGTTTAGAAAAAGATTTCGTCGCAAACTCTTTCTTGGCATACTTCAGGTTGAACTGATGACGCTGATCTACTATGTAAGTGGTCATGTATTATCATATATCTATTTTTCCGTTTCCAGAACTATGACTTCTTACCATTCCTTGCGGTATGTAGTCGTTTCATGTATTTTGCCTCAGCTGCTGGTAAATGCTATTGCGGCGTTGCCGATCCTTCTGGTTCTTCGCTTTATCGGACCATATTCAAAAGGCGTTCGTTCGGCACTGGTTGACGGTTACAGTATGGAGGATAAGCAATGGCAAAGCGTTTAGATGATGATAATTTATATGTTTTTGATGAAGATCATGTATCGGGAAGCCAGAAGATTAGCAATTCCTCGATGTTTGACTCGATCCTGTCTTTTGTTACGAGCAGATATTTCGTTTTGGGTACGATTTTCTGCGTTTTTGGCGTTCTGATCCTGATTATGACTGCGTCGCTTCAGTTTTCTGACGAAGCAAAAAAGATTTCGGCAAGCACAGTCGGTGTCGCCCGTCAGTATATTGTTCCAGCGCCAAGAGGCGATATTGTTGATTCAAAAGGAAGAGTTATTGCTACCAATCAGGAGATCAATACGCTCATGCTTTCCAATGCCGGACTGGATGATACGGCATTAAACAGCATGTGTCTGGAGCTTTCGTATCTTTTTGACAAATATAATTGTGTGCCGGTTTCCACTTTGGATGATTACTTTTCGATAGATCCATACGCTTTTCAGAAATCCGATGAAGATATTGCACTTTGGCAGACAAACAGGAATCTGTTTGACTTGAAAGAGCCAAATCCTAATACGGTCGTAACTTATTCAGATGAGTATGTTAAAAGTGATCCGCAGATCTTTTTCTTATATCTTCGAAGGAAATTCCATCTTGATGAGAATTATACCGAGCAGGAAGCTTATCGCATCATAAAGATCCGCTATCAGATATATATGGATAACTGGGCTTTTCAGACAGGAACGCCTGTTTTGATTGCGAAGGATGTTCCGGAAGAACTGATCCGCATACTGATGGAGCAGAATTACCATTTTATGGGGATTTTGGCTAATAAAGAGTATCGTCGGGTATATACTCCATTAGCGAAGGTTTCTTCTCATGTAGTTGGATATGTTGGTAAGATTTCGCAGGAAAAACTTTCGGAATTGCAACCGGTCGGTTATATGGCATCTGATCTTGTTGGCCAGTCTGGTGTCGAGGCCCAGATGGAACGATATCTTCATGGCCAGTATGGTGAAAAGCCATATAACGTATGGTCTACAGATCAGGAGAACGGCATATTTTATGATTCGAGCCTCGGTGTTGATCCTAGATCCGGTGCACAAATTACACTGACGATTGATACTAACCTTCAGCAGGTTGGAATTGATAGTATTAAAGAGTATATTCAAAAGGCGATTCAAAAAGAGGAATCTAAGCCGATAGAAGAACAGAAAAAGACCGCTTCAGCCGGCTCTTTGGTTGTAATGAAAGTCAAAACAGGCGAGATACTTGCTATGTGTTCATATCCGGATTATGATCCGAATGATTTCGTCCTTTCCATGGAAGGAGATGTGCAGGCTAAAGAGCAAGTCAAGTATTACCTGGGCATCGATGAATATCAAGATATCACAAAAGAAGACATGCCACTTTGGAATCGTGCAATTTCTTCTATGTACCCGCCAGGATCAACATTCAAGTTGGTTACGGCATTGACAGCACTTGAGTGTAAGGTGATTTCTCCGGAAAACAGTGAGGTTAGATGCGTCAGTCCTACTGATTTTGGTGGAATGAAATGGACGTGCCTGGAATATCCTGAGACTGGTCATGGTATGTTGGATCTGACTTCCGGACTTGCAACTTCGTGCAATATTTACTTTGCCTCGATCGGTGTCGACTCAACTATCAGCAATATTGATAAGACAGCACAACGACTTGGACTTGGAGAATTGACAGGAATCGACCTTCCGGGTGAGTATCCCGGCATTCGCGCAAATCAAGCTAACAAGCGTAGACTTAGAAGCAATTGGACAGATGAAGATACGGACTGGCATATTGCGGATACAGCCCAAGCCGCCATAGGACAGTTTGACAACTGCTTTACAGTTATCCAATTGGCTCGGTATGTAGCTGCAATTGCTACCAATACGCTGGTTACGCCTCATGTAATCGACAAAGTTACCGCTGCCGACGGATCTATCCTTTATGAGGGTCCGAAGGAGGCGATTCCGCTCAAAATCGACGAGGATTATTTGGAAGCGATTCACAGAGGTATGCTCGCTGCGAGTACCGAAGGAACAGGACAAGAATGGCTTAGTAATTTCCCGATTACGGTTGCATGTAAAACGGGTACTGCTGAAACAGGATTCGAGGATATCAATATGGAGTACTCGAACGGCGTGTTTATATGCTATGCACCGGCTGAAGATCCTGAGATCTGTATTGCTCTTTGTATTGAAAGAGGTGAGTGGGGTAGCCGTGTAATTGAAATTGCACGAAAACTCTTAATAGCATATTTCAATGAAAAGGATCCAAATAAATTGGAGCCTGAAAAGACTCTTCCTCCGATTGGTGACGTTATTGAGGATAGCCAGGCAGGACAGAACGGTACAACAAATGATGATCAGAATGGTGGTTCGGACAACACGGACAATTAAAGTTCTGTTTTGAATTGTTTCGTGCAAAATGATAAATTTTTGTTGCAGATTCTACCTTGAATTAGTAGAATATATATATAAATCGTTGGAGGCAGCTAGAATGAAGATAGTTATAATGGCTGATAATCGGAAGAATGAGCTTCTTGTAAATTTTTGTATTGCTTATCGTCAGCTTTTGTCAAAGCATACCCTGATATCTCTTCACAATACAGCTACTCTTCTTGAATCTGCTGCGGATCTTAGTGTTGTCGGTCTATCGACCGATTATTCCGGCGGTTTTGATCAGTTGGCATCAAGGGCCGAGTATAACGAGATCGATTCAGTGATCTATCTGCGTGATACGCAGTTGGCAAACTATAATGAGATCAATCCGCTTTTAAAAGCTTGTGATTACAACAGTATTCCTTATGCTACCAACCTTGCATCGGCTGAAATATTAGTTCTTGCTATCGATCGTGGTGATTTGGATTGGCGTGAACTGGTTCGTGATCAGAATTTCTGATATTGGTGACAGATGAAAGTATTCTCTTTCCCGTATGGTTTAGTACAAGCTAATATGTATGTGCTTGTTTTCGATAAAGAGGCTATCGTGATCGATCCGTGTGTTTCTTGGAAAGACACTGATCTTTCGGATTTGTCTATTCGGGCAGTTTTATGTACACACGGTCATTTTGATCATATTTCAGCATTAGATGAATATGGAGGAGATCTGACGCTGCCTGTCTTTATTGATAAAAATGATAAAAACATGCTGTCGGATCCAGAATTGAATCACTCTTCTGATTTTGGCATGAATATACATTATGACGGTGCTGTTGAGGTCTTTTCACAGAGTGAATATTCTAATGAAGATTTTAATATTTCTGAGACATTTTCTTTGAAAATTGTTTCTACACCTGGTCATACTCCTGGCTCTGTTTGTTTCTTGTTTATAGATCAGGATAAAAAAATGCGTATGTTCACAGGTGATATGCTTTTTGCAGGAAGCGTTGGCAGAACGGATCTTGGTGGCTCCTTTCAGGATATGAAACGATCGATCAGTAAACTAAAAGAAATGGCGGATGATATAGAATGTTATCCTGGGCATGGTGATGTGACCGATCTTGGCCGTGAAAAGCGATATAATCCATATTTCCATGAGTTTTAAAAATTGCCGGAATTGTTCCGGCTTTTTTTGTCATTTGTGGCTCCTATTGACGAAGTTCCATGCTTTTGTCGTTATTTGTCGTTTGTACAATAAGTATGTCATCAGACTGCCTGTTATATTGAAGCAGGAGGTGATTTCTATGAATACTGTTCAGACGGCAATTGTTTTTGTGGTTGTGTTTCTTGTTCTTTGTATGTTCATCGTAATGAGTCCGCTCATGTATAAAAGAACTTTCTATCTGGCGGAGATCTCAGTATCTTCTCAAGATAAGAATAACGAGAAAAAGCGGATATTCGAAGTGGTTCCCAAAACAAACAAAGATAATTACTGGAATATCGAAAACAGTTGCCCGGAAAAGGCATACAGATTTGCTAAAGGGCTACATGATTCAGTAAACATCATAATTGGATAAAGGAGAAAGTATGAAAAAGAGATTATTCGGAAGAAAGGGTTCAATCACGATATTTCTATGTATTATCCTTTCTGCAATCATTCTTCTTGAGAGTGTATATATTTCCGGAGCGTATCAAAGAAAACGCGAGGTCTTGATTACCGAGGCGGTGTCTCACCAGGTGGAACAGGCTTTGTCTCAGTTTGACAGGGATATTCTGGATTGGTACGGTCTATATGCTATCAAAGAGGTCAAGGAGGGGACGGCTGTTTTCAAAAGTATGACCGCTTCTTTGAAGGATGCATCTTATGCATATGAGATGACACATCCCTTTGATAATGATTGTTTGAAAGACTGCATATCTGATTATATGCGTCTTCGAGGGCTTGCCTTTGAAGGGAATGGCATCCTTGACCGTCTGGGTATTTCGATCTCTAAGATCAGGGGAAGCAATAACACTGGTGGAGATGGTATTTCCAGCTGGTTACCAACGTTTAAATCAATGTTGGGCAACAAAAAATATGTCAAGACGATTCTCGATAAACTGAAAGACACGATCAGAGATGTCGGCCTAGGTGAAAAAATCGACAAATTCAATTCATTTGTCGACAGTGCAAGAATGGTATGGGAGGAGAAAAGCAGTGCGGTAATTGAATATGGAGATTCTTCCACTACGATTTCTATGTTTGATCCATCCTCGATTTCAGGATTGACGAATCTGTTTGATAAATACATGGATGCTGATCTGCCGGGTTTTATTGACAGAATGATCATGAATGAATATGCAACTTTTCAATTTGACTCGAGATTAACAAATATCATAACTGACAACGGAGCGGTTCCTGAGACGAATATGATAGGAATCCCGTTTGATAAGATGCATTCCGGAAATCATTCTGATCTGGAGTTTCTTCTGGTTGGTTCGGATTCTGAATCGACGAATCAATTTGCGGTGAGCAGTCTGCTTCTTGGCATGCGCTTGCTTTTAGATATGGGCTCATTTCTTATGGATGAAGCTAAGAAACAGACGGCATTTGTAATTGCAGAAGTCATGACTTTGATCATTGCTTTAGTGTCTTTAGGTACTGTGATCATTGATCCGTTTACCATCCAATATGTGATCCTCTTCATTATGGCCTATATTCAGGCGTGGACAGATGTAGTCAAACTTGTTAACGGTATGAGTGTTCCGCTATTTTATAACGATACATTTCCTTCTGTCGGAAGGCTGACTGATACCAGTTATCGGGATTATTTCCGCATTGCGCTTTTGTTTGTTCCGGAAGAATGGCTGTTGATAAGAATGCGGTATGTAATACAACGTGATGCCGGTGCGACACTTTATACAGGCATCAAAGGCACGGGGAAACTGCAAGATAGCGAGTATCAGGTGGAAAGGAGGTATGAATTGTATGAGAATCATTAGAAAAAGACGGTTGAGAATCGGTTCGTTTGTATTGGAGGCCAGTATTGCGACACCGATCGTGGTCGTTCTTTTGGCAGCCATGCTATCGTCAATGACTGCGATCAACTCGGAATTATACGTCCAAAGAGCAACGGAAAATGTTGTACAGGAGATCAATCTGGCGATTCCGATTGCTTCACAAGGCTTTTCATGTATTGATGATATAGCTAAATTCTTTGGAGTAGGTGATCTGCTCGATGTTGATACCAAGGATATTGATACATTTTTAGGCGCTTTTGGAGCAGTGAGCGGAGCAACAGACGTTGATTTCGAAGATATAGTCGGTACTGTTGCGTTTGGCCGATTGGTAAGAGACAGGATCGTGAACGAGTACCGGAAAATATGTAAGAATAATTGGGTCGCTACAGATCTTTTAAAAACAATGTCTGTATATTTGGACTATGATAAAGAGAAAAAGTGTATCTTTGTCGATGTTTACTATGAGCTATCAGCAGGCAAGATCTCTTTGTTCCGAAAGTACTGCACAACGGTTTCCATGTATGCAGATCCGATCCAACGTCCGGAACAGGATCCGGGGAATGGCGAGCAGACTGATTCCATATGGGATCAGGATAATTTTGGCAGGGGAATTGCGTTAAGAAAGAAATATGGTGGAAATCTACCGCACAACTATCCTGTTATAAGCGCTTTTAAGGATCATGAAGCGACTTCTGTCAAAAGCATCGATACAACCTCGCCGTACTATCAAAATCTTACAAAACTGACAGGCGTAGTAAAAGGATATATTGATGATCTGGCGGATTTTCAAGGCGCCAACTGGGGTGATACTTCTATTTCCGGAGATGATATCCACTCGAGAAAACTCATAATCGTCATTCCTGAGAACGGATCGGAAGAGTGTACTGCAGCAATCGAGCAATTACGCGCATATGCGGAAAGCCGTGGAGTGAAGCTTCAAATCGAATCTTATGGGGAATCCCACAAATATACTCAAGAACCCGAGCAGTAGCATTATATTATATATAAATATATACAAAAAAAAGTTGTCATTGAGCAAACCTTGCTGTATATTATTAGTGCTGATAATTTGAGTAATTGTGTTTACTTGGAGGAGAAGACTTGAAACAGGGAAGCGAGCAAGTACGTGAAGTAGGCAGTTCCCGGCAATCCGGCGGATTCAAGGATCGGGAAAGAGATCTTCCGATCGGAGATGTTTTGCGTAAACATTACCGGGAGCTTATGACCAAGCGTTTGTTGGTTTTAACTGTTGTCATTCTTCTAATCCTTTTGGTGGTCATTTTTACTGTTAATGGCTTTTTCGGCCGCATGTTTGATACACTGATGGGATTTGTGGATTGAGGTTATTGTGAACGACAAGCTTAAAGACAAACATATGGATGATCTTTTTGACGCGATTCTTACATTGAAGACTCGTGAAGAGTGTTATTCTTTGTTTGAAGATCTTTGCACGATATCTGAGATCAAATCTTTGGCACAAAGGTTTCAAGTAGCGATACTTCTTGCTAAAGGGCATACATACTCCGAGATATTCGATGAGACCGGTGTCAGCACAGCGACGATCAGTCGCGTAAAGCGTTGCCTGGATTATGGTGCCGACGGCTATAGAACCGTTCTTAGCCGTATGGAAATTGATCCTGTCAATGCTGATAAAGGGAAAATGAAAGGGAACGAGTAAAAATGAGTATTATTACCAAAATCTTTGGTACGCACAGTGATCACGAGATCAAGCGCATTATGCCGATTGTTGAATCTATAGAGAAGCTTTCTGACCGCTTTTCCGATATGTCTGAGGCTGAACTTCGTGGTATGTCGGATGTTTTGAAGAAGAGACTTGCCAATGGTGAAACAACTGATGATATCCTTCCTGAAGCTTTCGCTACGATTCGTGAAGCAGCGTGGAGAGTCTTGGGAATGCGCCCTTACCGAGTACAATTAATTGGTGGTATTATCCTGCATCAGGGTCGTATTGCTGAAATGAAGACCGGTGAAGGTAAGACTTTGGTTGCTACTCTCCCGGTTTACTTAAATGCGCTGACAGGCAGAGGCGTTCACGTTGTAACTGTAAACGATTACCTGGCTCGACGCGATAGTGAGTGGATGGGTAAGGTTTACAGATATCTCGGTCTTTCTGTCGGCTTGATCGTTCATGATCTCGACAACACCGAGCGCCGTAAAGCTTATAATTCCGATATCACCTACGGAACAAACAATGAATTCGGATTCGATTATCTCCGTGACAACATGGTCGACAAGAAAGAAAAGATGGTTCAGAGAGAATTGGCCTTTGCAATTGTCGACGAGGTTGATAGTATTCTCATCGATGAAGCTCGTACACCTCTTATTATTTCCGGTATGGGCGGTGAGTCTTCCGATATGTATACGAAAGCGGACCGCTTTGTTAAGACATTGAAGAAATTTGTCGTAGTTGAAACAGATGAAAAAGTTGATATCGACGATATCAGCGGTGATTGCGACTATGTTGTTGACGAAAAAGCCAAGACGGCCGTTCTTACTGCAAATGGTATCAGCAAAGCAGAGAAACATTTTAATGTAAAGAATCTTTCCGATCCGGAAAACTTTGACCTGCAGCACTATATTAACAATGCTTTGAAGGCTAACGGTACGATGGAGCGTGACCAGAAGTATGTTGTTACCAACGGAGAAGTTATTATCGTTGATGACTTTACCGGTCGTCTTATGTATGGGCGTCGTTTCAGTGATGGACTCCACCAGGCGATTGAAGCCAAAGAGGGTGTAAAGGTCGAGCGTGAGTCTAAAACATTGGCCACGATCACGTTCCAGAACTATTTCCGTATGTATGACAAACTTGCAGGTATGACCGGTACGGCCTACACAGAGGAAGCCGAATTCCGTCAGATCTATAGTTTGGATGTTATTCAGATCCCGACAAACAGACCGATTGCACGTATTGATGAACATGATGCTGTTTATAAGAACCAGAGCGGTAAGTATGCAGCTGTTTTGAGACAGGTTAAGGAAGCTCATGAAAAGGGACAGCCTGTTCTTGTCGGTACTGTTGAAGTTAGCAAATCCGAGTTCTTGTCGAAGATCTTTACCCGTGCAGGTATCAAGCATGAAGTCCTGAATGCGAAGAACCACTTACGAGAGGCTGAAATCGTTGCACAGGCCGGACGTTATGGTGCGGTTACGATCGCTACGAATATGGCTGGTCGTGGTACGGATATTCTTCTCGGAGGTAACCCGGAGTTTATGGCTAAGCAGGAAATGCGCAAACTTGGTTATTCCGAGGAATTGATCGATGCATCCACTGCGTATAATGAGACTGATGATGAGCTGATCCTTGAAGCTCGTCAGCGTTTTACCACTTTGAATAAAGAGTTCAAAGAGAAGATCAAAGAAGAAACAGAAAAAGTTGTCGAAGCCGGCGGTTTGTTCATTATCGGTACAGAACGACATGAGTCACGTCGTATTGACAATCAGTTGCGTGGTCGTGCCGGTCGTCAGGGTGACCCGGGACGTACGAAGTTCTTCCTTGCTCTGGATGATGACTTGATGCGTCTGTTTGGTGGTGAGCGTGCCAATGCTGCTTTTGAGGCACTGGGTGTTGATGAAACGGTTGAGATCCAGAATGGTCTTCTTTCCAGACAGATCGAGAGTGCGCAGAAAAAGGTTGAGGGTAACAACTTCAGCATTCGCCGTCACGTACTTGAGTATGACGATGTTATGAACGTTCAGCGTAATCTTATTTATGAGCAGAGACGCAAGGTGCTTGATGGTGATGATATTCACGATACGATCAAGAAAATGCTCTCTACTGTTGCGGAGAGAACTGTTAGCAACGTTGCCCTTGACGGAACGATCAACAGTGAGGAATGCGTGGGATTAAAGGCTACTATCCTCGATGTATTCGGAGATGTTGATGTTGTTAACGACCTTTCTAAAGCTGTGAACAATAAGGAATCTGTTGATGCTTCCGAGATTTCTGAAGCTTTGGTTGAGCAGGGTCTTGAAAAACTTGAGAGTCGTGATGAAGAGCTTACTCCGGAAGTCTTCCGCGAAGCAGAACGTCAGATCTTGTTATTTAATGTTGACCAGAAGTGGATGGATCATATTGATGCTATGGATCAGCTCCGTAATGCTATCGGAATGAGAAGTGTAGGACAGAAGGATCCGGTTGTTGAGTACAGACTCGAGGGTTCTGAGATGTTCGATGAGATGAATATGCTCATTCAGAATGATACGGTTCGTCTGATCATGAAGGCCAATATTGAAGCTGGTCAGAAAATTGAGAGAAAGTCTTCTGTTAAGAAACTCCAGGAGGGGCACGGAAATTCGCAGTTGGATGCTGTTGCTAAGCGTGCACAGTCAGGCGTGGATGCCAAGGCACATCAGCAGGCTGGAACAACTGAAAACCGCGAGCCCGCTAAGAGAGACTCTAAGAAGGTAGGACGTAATGATCCGTGTCCTTGTGGATCCGGAAAGAAGTATAAGAATTGCTGCGGAAAGGACGCGAATGACTGATCAAGGCATTTTAGATAAAATCAAGGAAGCTGCGGATTATATCTCTGGCGTTTTGCCTGAGATACCGGATACATGCCTGGTTCTTGGATCCGGATTGGGTTCTTTGACCGATCGTGTGAATATTCTTTCAACGATTTCTTATTCGCAGATCCCTCACTTTTTTGCAACCACTGTTCCCGGACATGAAGGCGTGCTTGTATATGGCGAGCTTTCCGGCAAGAAAACTTTGATCATGAAAGGCCGCTTTCATTTCTACGAAGGTCATAGTACACAGGATATTACTTTCTATGTCCGTGTTATGGCTAAACTGGGCGTTAAGAATCTTATCCTGACCAATGCTGCCGGTGGAATCAACGAGAAGATGAAGCCAAGTGAGCTGATGGTTATTACGGATCATATTTCTTTTTTGTGTGATTCTCCGCTTAGAGGCCCGCATCATGATGAATTCGGCGTTCGTTTCCCTGATCAGACAACTGTTTATGATAAACAGTTTATTTCGATACTTTCTGATTGCGCACGTGAATTGAATATTCCTTTACATCAGGGTGTGTATATGTATACGAGAGGCCCTCAGTATGAAACACCTGCAGAAATCCGTGTTTGCAAGGCGATTGGTGCCGATGCGGTCGGTATGTCTACGGTAGCTGAATCTATTTGCGCATCTCAAAGCGGATTGCGCGTTATGGCAGTTTCTTGTATCACCAATCTTGCTGCCGGTATATCTCCTACGCCTCTTAGTCACAAAGAAGTGATGGAAAATGCGTTAGCTGCTTCAGACAACAGCATTGCTTTGCTTGAAAAATTCTTTTCAAAATTGGAGGAATAATATGAGTGAACTGCCTCTTTATGAGATCAAGGATATTGCGTTAGCCCCAAGCGGACACCATAAGATCGATTGGGCATATAGAAATATGCCTGTCCTTCGTGCTATTGAAAAGGAACTTCAGGAAACAAAGCCTTTTGAGGGATTGAAGATTTCGGTTAGTGTGCATGTGGAAGCAAAGACGGCATGCCTTGCTTTGGTTCTTCGTGAAGGTGGAGCAGATGTAGCTTTGACTGGATGTAATCCGTTGTCAACTCAGGATGATGTTGCTGCGGCACTTGTTGAGCGTGGAATGAAAGTTTACTGTATCCATGGCGCAGATCCGGAAACATACAGAAAGCATCTTGCTATGACGCTTGCTTTTGGACCGGATATTGTGATTGACGATGGTGGAGATCTTGCCATGTTGCTTCATTCTACCCACAGTCATCTGGTTCCTAAACTTCTTGGTGCATGTGAAGAGACTACTACCGGTGTCCACAGACTTAAAATCCTTGAGGAAGAAGGCCGCTTGGCTTATCCGGTAATTGCTGTTAACGATGCTCGTTGTAAACATCTTTTTGATAACCGGTTTGGTACCGGTCAATCTGTTTGGACTGCTATAATGGCGACGACAAATCTTGTAGTTGCCGGTAAACAGGTTGTTGTAGCCGGTTTCGGTATGTGCGGAAAGGGCGTTGCTCTTCGTGCCAAAGGAATGGGCGCCAGAGTTATCGTTACAGAGATCGATCCTGTTAAGGCGTGTGAAGCTATCATGGAAGGTTATGAAGTGATGACCATGGATCAGGCTGCTCCTTTGGGCGATGTGTTTGTAACGGTTACAGGTTGCAAAGATGTAATTACTACAAAGCATTTTAAAAAGATGAAAGATGGCGCAATTTGCTGTAATGCCGGGCATTTTGATGTGGAAATCAACCTTGTGCAGTTGGCTTCTTTGGCTGTGAAAAAAGAAGTTCTTCGAAATAATATCGAGGGATACGTGCTAGAGGATGGTCGTACGATTTGTATTCTTGCGGAAGGACGACTTGTTAACCTGGCTTCCGGTGATGGTCATCCTGTTGAGATCATGGATATGAGTTTTGCTCTTCAAGCACAGAGCGCTCGGTATATTGCCGAGCATGGCGCTACTTTGGCTAAACATGTATATGATACGCCGGAAGCTATTGATAATCGAGTTGGTGAATTCCTCTTAAAGGCTAAAGGGTGTTCAATTGATAAATTGACGCCAGAGCAGGATCATTATATTCATTCTTGGGATCTGGAGTAAAAAATGGGTAAAGCCGTTCTTTTTTCTGATTTTACAATTGTCACATCACACGATGATTATTCCGTAAGTGTTCTGGAACACGCTTATTGCGTGATTTTTAACGATCGGATACGATATGTTGGCTCTTCTTCAGATGATGCGGGTAAGATTGTTTCTGAAGTTTCCGGAAACGACTATGAAGTATATGATGGTAAGAATAAGATTCTTTGTCCGACATTTGCCAATGCGCATGCTCATATGTCTATGTCTATCTTCCGTAATATTGCTGATGATTATGCTTTGAATGATTGGCTTTTCGGAGAGATCATTCCTAGGGAAGATAAGATGATCGAAGGTGATTTCCGATATGGTCATCTGCTCTCTATTGCGGAAATGATCGAGAGTGGAACTGCTTGCGCTGCTAATATGTATGATGGCGCCTTAATAACAACTCCTGTCTCTTCGGAGGCGGGTTTCCGTGTGCAACAGACTATTATGGGTAAAAAGTGTGTAGACGGGAAGTGGTCAGCTAACGAGAAAGATGTTGATGAGTTCTATGCTGTATGCAAGAATCTGAATTCTGATCTGATCCAGGGAAGTCTTCTGGTTCATTCTATTTATCTTTATCCGGAAGAGCTGTATCCGGCGCTTACAGAACTGGCGCAAAAGTATAAACTGCCAATCAGTGTTCATATTTCCGAGACTTTGGTTGAGAATGAGAACTGTATGAAGCAGTATGGTTGCTCTCCGGTGGAGAAACTGAATTCATTTAATATGCTTACTGATACTACCGTTGCGGCACACTGTGTTCATTTAAATGATGCTGATCGTTCGATCCTTTCTGAGAAGGGCGTGTGGGTTGCGCATAATCCATCTAGTAATATGAAACTTGCGTCCGGATTTGCGGATACCATGTCGATGGATAAGATGAGTGTAAGACTTTGCCTGGGTACTGACGGTGCGGCGAGTAATAACAATCAGGATATGTTTATGGAGATGCGACTGGCTGCTTTCATGGCTAAAGGTTCAACTTTGGATCCGACGATTCTGCCTGCTTCCAAAGTGTTCCATATGGCTACCCGTAATGGATATCTGGCTTGTGGTTTTTCTGACTGTGGTATTATAGAAGAAGGCATGAAAGCGGATATTCAAATCATTGATTATGACTGTCCTCAGATGTGGCCTCTCGGAAACCCGGTTTCGGCACTTGTTTATTCCTGCGGACCAAAGTGTGTCGAGTCTGTCATGATCAACGGAGATTTCGTGTTATATAAGCATGAATTGACAAAGATCGATCTGGAGAGAGTTAAAGCAGAAACCAAGAAGACGATGGAACGTTTGAGATAAGACTCTCTATCGTATTCAGCGATACGGAGTCTTCCGATATGCGCTTATAGCTCAGCAGGATAGAGCGTCCGCCTCCTAAGCGGAAGGCCGCTGGTTCGAATCCAGTTAAGTGCACCATAAAAGGCGTCTCAACATTTTGAGACGCCTTTTTCTTTCTTCCCATTCATATAATTCATGGTATACTTGAAATAGATGTATTCGATACATTTAATACTTGTATAGGGGGGATGGCAATGTTAACAAGCGCATTTTGTTTATCCAAACTTGTCCGAACAGGCGATGTTGTTGACGCACTTACGAAATATGGCCCGATTTGCTTATTTGGCATAGGTTTTTTGATTTTTCTGATATTAGCGATCCTCTCTTGGAAAGAGTATGTACATGGTAAAAGAAAATAAAAACTGCCTTTCGGCAGTTTTTATTTTCTTTGATCAACTCATTTTTCATACTCATATATACCCAGCGTGCTGATAAGCGTCTTGGATATTCCGTTATCCATGCTTTCTATTGATCCGTCATATGTGAATGAAGTAGTGTAGACGAAAGAATAATCAAAATCGGTTTTGAGAAGTTCGTCCAGAAAACTATCCAGAAATGCCGGTTCAGAAGAGATCTTCCTTGGGTTGCCTTCATATTCGCTCATCATTTTTTGAAGTATAGCCTGAATTGTCGAGTCAAAGTCTTTTGGTGCGTGAAAGCTTACAGATATGTCGACAGAACTTGTCGATACGGCTTTTTCGTTGACCTGAAATGCGGATTTTTCATAAACTTTGTCCATGTATGCATATACCTTGTTTAACTGGGAGTCTGTCAGATCTTCCATGTCAAATCCGATGTAATAGATGAAAGATTTTGCAAGCTGTTTACGATAGGAAAGAATGTAGTTCTGTGCATCTGCCTTTTCGTCGATTTCAAGAATAAGCGACGGGTCATTCTGAGCAACCGCATGGATCGTTATGTTGACATACTCGATCGGGTCGAGAGTAAAAAAACAATCCAATGTTATACTTGAGACGACCCGCTCGTTTTCATCGTTTTGCTTCGCTTGAAGCGTGAACGTGCATTTTAGACCATCTTTCGATTTGAAACTTTTTGTATAGTTACAATATGCTCCTGCGTCATCGACATTATCAAAGGCAAAACCATCATCTGTGTAGGCATACAGTTCTTTTTCGGTCGGAATTCGCGTTTCCCAGACAACGATACCTCCGGAAACCATTGAGTTTCCGGAGTATCTGTCCAGTACGATCCGTCCGACCATAGCATCTTCAAGTTTGACTTGCTCTTTTGAATTATTGAAAATGTCGGCGTAACAGATTTTGGTGATTGTCCCGACAACCTGATGTAGTTCGACTTTGTATTTATACCAAGTATGGGGAAGTAGAGTTACTTCTGCGTCTTTCGGGTTGGCATATGACCATCCGTTATTCAAAAAGCTCTTCAGTTGAGTCGGAAACTCATACATTGCTCCTTGAAGATAAAACTGTCCCATGTTCCCGGCAGAAAGCTTAGAAGGCAACTGCGTACGGATTTCGTTCTGCCAGTCCGTGCTGTCTTTTTTCTTAACCAGACCACAGCCTACTGATGAAACGATGATCAGTAGGGATAAAAGGAGAATGGTAATTGACGCTTTATGGCTCATCCGTTGATTTTCCTTCGTTGAAAGATTTACTAGGTCTTAAATATATACGTTTCCCGACGCACTTTCCGGATTGAAGATAGAAGAGGCCTGCTCGTCAGTAAGTGTAATTCCGAACAGATCTTTGTAATAATCTTTAGTTTCTTTGGTGATGTCGATATCAGCAAAAAGATCCGGATATGCGCATTTGGCCAGGAAGAGAAGAGTGATAGGTGTATCTGCACCCGGCGTGTAGCTTCTGTACATACCTAAAGGCATCTTAAAGACCTGCTTGTCCTTAATTGCTTTCACTTCGCTCCAGTCATAGTTTCCGATCGTATTGTCGTAGAGATCCTGAGGGTATGCCTGGTTAAAGTTGGTAATAAATATCAGATCCGGGTTCCATGTGTAGATCTGTTCAATGTTTACCGCAACCGAGTTGTCTGTCGTTAATTCTTCGCCTACGTTTACTGCACCGATTGCTTCCGCCCAGAATTCACCGAAGAAAAGCTTTCCGGATGTAGTAATACTGGTGTCGCTGATCTGGAAAAGGAAGAAAACGCGTCGTTTGTCTTCCGGTTTTAATGAAGAAACACGTTCTTGTACAAGTTTGTAGATTTCATTGGAACGTTTGGCGACTTTGTCAGCCTTTTCGTTCTCTGCAAAGATCTCACCTAACAGTGCAAACCAGTTATTCAGTGTTTCAATCGTATTGTACTGCCACTTGTTTACGGAAACTCCGATTGCCGCGAATCCGCGTGATCTTAAAAGTTCGCCTAATTCCTTGTTGGAGCCGCTGTAGAAGACGACATCCGGTTCGAGTTTGGTAAGTTCTTCGATGTTTACATTAGAACCGTCCATGAACGATGTGGAGGCTTTCAGGATATCCGGATAAAGCTGGCCGAGAAGACCATTCTTGGCTGCGATCATGCTGGCTTCGTTCATTCCAACTATCTTTTCTGCGGAATCAAAGAAAACGGTCAGTACAGAAGGAAGAGGGAGAATGTCACACACGACAATGCGGTCGATCTTGTTTTTTACTTCGACCTGTACGCCGTTGTGATCCGTAACGATATGCGTCCCGTTTTCATCTTTCTTTTCCGTTTTTTTGCAAGCCACGCTACTGAAACATACAAGTGCTGTCAGCAAGGCAAGGATCAAGGAAATACTGCGTTTGAAATTCATGTGTTTTTTACCTTCTTTTCTTAAAGTTTTTCGGCAATATATGAAATATCACCGATCAAGTTAGGAATATCTTTTCGAAAGATCCTTCCGGAGTAGGCTTCATGCGGAAGAGCGATGAATGCTGCCTTTTCCGTCAGAACATTTCGGTAAATAGGGTCGGAAATGACCGTTCCGGCGCCGCGAAGAGCATCGTCAATGTCTTCTTCGTAAGGCGTGTAACGATCACAAGAACGTAACTTCGGTCCATCGTTGGTGGGACAAAGCACGGAAAAATGTCTATTGGTTTCCAGGGCAAGTGCTTTTGCCAAGGAAAGTGAAGAAATCTCTTCTCCGATGATGAAGCAGCCGTCTTCCGTTTCAGGATCATTGAAATCGATTGCCGCTTCTTTTCCGTCAGCGAGAAGAGATAGAGTTTCCAGTATCTTGCCGGTTAACTGAGAGCCATAAGGAACTGCCTCGAGATACGGGGTCCCGAAAGTCTCTTTCAGGTACTCCGCCGTGGCGCGGCCTGTCGAAGAAACAACCAGGTTTACACTGGCCGAACCGATATTCTCTATGGATTCCCAGGTCGTATTCATCGCAAGAGTAGCGTTGACTGTCCAGCCGTTTTTCTCGAAAAGCTCCCGAAGCGACTCGCATTGACCGTTGGTGGAGAAATCAAGCGGAGTAAGCCCGATTATGTTGAGGACGCGATTCCCGCTTGGGGTTATTTCTTTTATTGAAAAGCGCTCAACGATTGCACGTAGTGCCATGGAAGCTCCGGAAACGTAGGTTTTCATTCCCGTGGTGGAGAAGCCGAATGCCGGGATCCCGGTTTCGTTTTCAATCTGGAATGCGACACTTTCCGCGTCAAAACCTGTCATGGCCGGAATCGGTGTTCCCGCAATCGCTATGAAGCGAGGGTGAAAACGCTTAGCTTCTGTGACGATATCCTCGATCAGTTTGTTATCGTCGCCCATGATGGCTTCGAGTTCTGAGATAGCCGATACGAAAAGCATGCTGTCCATATCGAACCATCTTGGCTCGTCGTGTGTGGTGTAAGTGGAGTTGCAGCCGGATGCATCATGAATGATGACCATTCCGCCGAGTTCAAATAGCATTGATGCGACGCCAAAAGCATCTGCACTATATGTAGATAAAATTCTGCTTGTTTGTTTCATATACAGCTTTCGCACCCCCATGCTTTTTTCTGGATCAATGTACGGATGTCTTTTTCGTTTTCAACAGCATCCAGCATCAGGCGGCAAAGCTCAGTGATTGCCTGATAACCGTACAGACCGCCATTTTCGACAATGTTGACAAAGTGCGGGGCGGTATTGAAATGAGCAGCTTTTTGACCGATACAAAGATAATCAGAAGCCTTCCGGTCGGAGGCGAAGCGCATTTGCGCATCAAGAGTCGGCCAGATCTCCAGATCCGGTTCTTGCTGACAGAGGTAATCGAAATCGCTTTTTTCTTCGCCGGTAAAAGAATCCGCATAGACTCTTTTTACATTGAATCCATGAGAAAGAAGGAGACGAGCCAATCCGAGCGGGCGGCTGAAAGCGGCAAAATCAATAGCTATCGGTGTCTGACCGATCGTTTCTTTCACTTTGGATAATGACTCTTCGCAAAGGGACTCTTCCTTATCAAAGTCGGGAAGCCGGATCGGAACATGAAAGGCCAGTTCCCGGACATTCTTTCTGATTTCCTCATAACTGAATGTGAAGGGGAGATACAGGAGCTTTCCGCCGAGACGGGCCTGCAGATCTTCTCCGCCGGCCTTGGCAGACGGATAATCGGCGATATAGTATTCCGCCGCCGCCATTTCCTGGTACTCCTCATAGGTTTTGCATTCGGTAAGCTCATATATCCGGATTCCTGCTTCGGAAAGAGCTTTATAGAGGGTACTGTCTTTGGCTGTTGAGAAATCGTTCCCTATAAAAGCAACTGTACCTTTCTGAATCGGCCTTGGTTTGAGAAGACTGTAAAAACGGCTTCTCATGATCTGGTCCGGTGTCCGTCCACTCTTTCTCATGATCGGATTCATGTAACAGTCGGTGAAATCGATATCCGGATGTTTTTTCCTCAGCTCACGGTACACAAGCTCCAGATCACAGCCGCAAAAATGATGTACGCAACTTGTATACACCAGAACACACGGCGGTTTTTGCGGGAGTTGATCGATAATATGTGATACGCCATCGACGATCAATTCCTCCATGTTCCCGTCGACAAGGTTTTGTTCCTCGACGGCAACCGTGGAAAAGCGTTTCTCTGCCCGCATTTCATAAGCAGTTAGGACAACTCCTCGAAGGCAGCTTGCGGCACATACGAAGATTTCATGCGCTTCCGGAATCAGCATCCCTTGGTGCGCTATGTTCCATGTACCACGGGCAGGGGAGGAGAATTCCAGTCCTGCGTGAAAAGGACTCGGGAAATTACAATCCCTGATCTTGATCGGTTCTATATCTACCTCATGTCCATTTACTTTTCTTAACATGATCATTCCTCACAGCACTGTAATAAATCCGACGCCAGTTTTCTGTATTCCGAAGCCATATCGCTATCCGGAAATGCTTCGATCACAGTCTTTCCAAGGTCTTCTGCTTCGGTTACAAGATTGGAACGGGAAAGAGTACCTACGATCTTAGAATGAATATCGTCACAAAGTTCCTGAACCTTAGCTTCTTCGTCTTTGACGTTTCTTCTGTTCAAGATCACTCCACCGAGAGAGGCATAGCCGCGTCCCTGAAAATTATCCAGTGCCATAGCGATATTGGCAGCGGCATGAATCGCCATGTTTTCTCCGGAAGTGATGACAAAGACTTTGTCCGCATAGCCGCCTCGCATCGGCATGGAGAAACCACCGCAGACTACGTCTCCAAGAACGTCATAAAGGACAACATCGGGTTTAAATACCTCGTATGCCCCCTTTTCTTTTAACTTGTCCAGTGCGGCGATGATTCCTCGGCCGGCACAGCCAAGCCCCGGAGTCGGACCACCTGCTTCGACGCAGATCACGCCCTTATAGCCGGTTTTGACCATTTCCTCCAACGTAAGTTCTTTACCACGCTCACGAACAAGTTCCAGAACCGTTTTCACTTTCTTTTCGCCATGAAGCGAAAGTGTGGAATCTGCTTTTGGATCACAGCCGATCTGCATGACGCGCAAGCCGCGGTCAGCCAATGCTGCGGAGATATTTGAAACGGTCGTGGATTTTCCGATTCCGCCTTTGCCGTAAATCGCGATTTTGATCATTATAATTCCTCCTTTGCGTAGGTAACTTTACAACTAACGTTCGGTATCAGTGAAAGCTGGTGCGCAAGCATACGGATCCTCTCGGCACTGCCGTCCAGATTGACACTGATGAGATACAGATCTCTCTTTCTATGGGGCATCCCCATACGACCGAATAAAATATCATTGAAATCGTGAAGAATAGAATTGATCCGTTCTGATTCCTCATATTTACTGCAAATGATAGACAGTGTCGCCAGGACGTCACAATCTTCTTTGCCGGTATTTTTCTGATCTTCGTGATCGGTCAGAGCAACAGGAATGACATTGGCGATCATATTGTTATCTGTCTCAAACTGGCCGATATAAGCTTTTACGCCAAAAGCACTCTCAATATTCTCTTCCGTGATGATCTTCGGGGTCGGTCCGAAGAGTACTTTTCCGTGATCGATCAGGATCGATTTGGCGGAGCGTCGCAGAGCGTGTTCCGGATAATGCGTGTTGAACAAGATGCCGATACCTTCTGAACTGAGTTTCGTGAGAGTATCCAGTACGATCATCTGGTTCTTAAAATCCAGATTGGATTCCGGTTCGTCAAGTACGATGATCCCTGCGTGCGAAACAAGTGAACGCGCGATCCTTGTCATCTGGAGCTCACCACCACTGATCTCGTTGCATTTTCTGTCTCGAAGATGAAGAATATGAAGCCGGTCCAGAGTCTGTTCGGCAAGCTCGATGTCTTTTGCTTTCGGCGTAGAGAACATGCCGATCTGGTTAGTCATGCCCAGCAAAACAGATTGCAGGACTGTATAACTGCCACCTCGATGGTTATTCTGCGGGACATAGGCAAGCTTGGACCAAAGCCTGGATGGTTCAAAATCAGAAATGTTTTCGCCGTCCAGAGTACTCATGCCATGCGTCCACTTTAAAAGTCCCATGGAGGCGCGAAGCAACGTGGTTTTTCCGGCACCGTTCGGCCCGAGGATGCTGACCATCTCGCCACTTTCGACAGAGAAATTCACGTTCTCATATAAACTTTTTCCTTTCTTATAGCCGAAAGACGCGTCCTTTATTTCAAATTTCATAAAGACCAGCCTCCTTTCTTTCTCATCAGGAAAATAAAGAAGGGAGCGCCGATGATGGCGGTCAGTATTGAGATCGGAAGTTCAGCAGCGGTCATGGAACGTGCAAGGGTATCTACAATGATCAGAAAAGTACCACCGAATGAAATGCATGCAGGTATCAGATGCCGGTGGTCATTGCCGAATACCATGCGGCACATATGCGGAACGATCAGTCCGACCCAGCCGACCTGGCCACACATGGAGATTGACGAAGCCGTAGCAATGGTCGCGCATAAAATAGCAATCATGCGGAGCCGTGGCATATTCACACCGGAAGAACAAGACTCCTCTTCGGACAACAAAAGAAGATTCAATCTCCATCTCAAAAGAAAAAGCACTGTCAGGCTTAGTGCAATCGGAATCACACCGATCAGCAGGGACGAATAGGTGGCGCTCTGAAGACTGCCCATAAGCCAGTACGTGATAGAAGGAAGCTGCTGTTCCTGATCCGCTGTGAATTTTACAAGAGAGACTAAAGCGGAGAACAAAGATCCCATGATAATACCGGAAAGAACGATCGTATTCATGGCTTGATCTTTTCCTTTGGCGGCAAGGATCGTCAAAAATACGGCAAGACAACCGAATCCAAAAGATACCAGTTGCATCGGGATAAGGGAGAAGCCAAGAAGAATCGACAACACGGCACCGAAACTGCTTCCGCCTGCAACACCGAGCGTATCAGGTGTTGCCAAAGGATTCTGAAACAGGCTCTGAAAAAGCAGCCCGGCGCAGGAAAGCGCGCTTCCGACAACGAAAGCTAATAAAATGCGAGGAAGGCGAACGTTCCAGATCGTGATGTATGAAAGTTTGCTGACCTCAAATCCGTCGCTGAAACGTGACAGGACAGCACGAAAAACATCCGGGACAGAAACTATATACCGTCCTACGCAAAGCGAGAAAAGCAGAGCAAGTACCGGAAGTGCGATGAGAAGAAGAATATATCCGATTTTCCAGGAATCGTTTTTAGTTGCCATCATGGTTGGTTACCACGTTAGAATAAGCTGTTTTGCTGGCGATGCCATCTAAACGGCCGATCCGTCCGGACAGTGTATTGATATCGTCCTGCGGAGCGTCGATAGCGATGCTTATGATGCTGATCCCTTTTTCACGATAAGGAATGCCCATTCTGCCGATGATGTATTTTCCGTATTCGTGCAGGAGAGAATTCAGTTTCTCTACCGATTCGTTTTTTTCAACGATGATGCTGATCACAGCGACTCTGGTTTCCATAAAAGCCTTTCCGGACGAAAAAAAACATGTCCTTAAAAGACATGGCAACACAAAAATAGCTTAAGCAAGCATATGGTTGTCAGATCTTTCACTCAGTAATACTTCATGTCAGGCGACATATCTCTAGATAAAGTATCACGGAAACATCAATCAGTCAATGAAATCTGCTTGACATATTTACAATAAATCGGTATATTTGTTGTGCTTCATTGTTGATGCCAATGTGGCTCAGGGGTAGAGCAATTCACTCGTAATGAATAGGCCGTGGGTTCGATTCCCACCATTGGCTCCAGGACACGCGACGATATATATCGATGCGTGTCTTTTTTTGTTTGATTTAATGTATAATAATCTTAGTTCGTTAACAGGAGCAGAAAGTACATGTTTTCAAAGAGTCAGGATAATGTATTTACTATGAAGGCACAAAAACTCATGGCGATCTTATTGACTCTGTCTTTTTCTTTAGCTTTATTCGGATGCCGGAAGGTGAACAGTTCTTTTCCATCTGTAGAAGTAACCAGTACAGAAACTACGGAAACCACGACTGTAACGACAGAAACCAAGCATTTCACACACACGATCTCAATTGCTTCTCCATTGTCATATGAGACTTGCGTATACATTGCCAAACTATATGCATTGAAGAACAGCGGTCAGCTGGCTGAGGGAGTCAGTGGTGAGAATATCACATTGGATTATTTGGACAGCATCGATCTGCCGTTTGCTTTAAATGTCTATAGTACCGCGGAGACGGGATGTAATGCGGATACTTTACGGCAGTGGCAGGAAAGCGGAAGTTTGCCGGATATCTTTCTGACTGACAGCTTTGACGAGGTGGTACAGGCAGGTTACGCGATCCCTGTTACGCGTTATCTGTCCGATGAGACGCTTCTGACACCAGGAAATATTTATCCTAAGATGCTTGAACAGCTTTATTTGAATAATGAGTATTATGGGATCCCGTATCAGGCTTCGGCTTATCTTATGTATGCCGATATGGAAGTCCTGAACCGTGCTGGGATCCAGGAAATCTCCTTTAAGCAGGATCTTAATTCTTTTGGCGCAATCCTCGATACTCTTTCCGGTCTGAATGCGGAAGCTATGGAGATACTTCCGTTTTATCTTGCACAAGGTTTGATCCCTTATCTTCCGATCTCACTTTATGGTGATACGTATCGCTCTGTCCGTGATGGAAAAACGCTGAGCAGCAAGAGCTGGAAAGACAGTTTGGAATACTTGAAGACGGTGGTGGCCTCCGGGAAAGCTTATGAGAGTCTTGACACGGAAACTGTTTCCACGTTTTTTCAAGGAATGTCCCCCTTGCTGTCTCGCAAAGTCGGGATCTGGGCAGGTTCTTCCGATGAAGTGTCCCGTTACGACAATTATATGCCCAATACGCTTGTGATGATGCAGATTCCTTCAACTGACAAGGAAAACTATTCTCCGGCAATGCTTTCCGTGTATCCTCTGTGCATTTCTTCAAGTTGCGATCAGCCGGCTGAAACTGTGAAGTTCGCATCCTTTATGGCATTGGATGAGGATGCTCTTTTGCTGGCTTCCAGACTTGACCTGAAGGAAGGATTCCTTCCTGTCGTATCTTCTTCGACGGTATGGAAGAATATGGTTTCCACGCAGAAATACGGATCTTTTCTTTCGCCGTTTCAATCTCTTATGCAGGATGCGGTCTATATCCCGGCTGTGACGGAAAAACAAGAATATGAGGCTGATCTTCAGTATATTGCCACGCATTTGGATTCGCTGATCGTAGAGAAGATCACGGAAGAAACGGAGTAGAAGGGAGGCGCGAAGATGCTGGATATTGCTTTATCTCCGATTCGTATCATGGATGCGGATAGAATTAAGGAAAAAGCTATATTGAGTAGAGTCACGGACGACGTGCCGTCTTTCATCCGCGCATTGCAAAATGATCCGGATAAGATCTTCTTTGTCGCTTCGGTAAAAGCACTTGACGGTGAGTATATTATGGGTGTTCTGGGTCTTGAGAATATCTCCAGAAGGAACAGAAGTGCCATGGCCGTCATGTTTTTAGCTGATAATCTTCCTTTTCTGGAAGATAGTGGATATACCGACGACCCGGCTATGGAGTACTATAAAAAAGCTTGGGACCAGCTTCTCCGCTATGCGTTTTTTCATGAACACATTCATCGTGTCAGCGTGGAAGTCCCGGTCAATGATTCCCGCTCGGCCCGTATCGTGGAAGAATGCCATATGACGCAGGACGCTGTTCTTGAAGAGGCATTGGTCATCGATGGCGTTTACTCAGATGCCGCCTTGTTTTCGCTTTTGGATTCGGATTATCCGGACTATTCAGTCGGCTTTGTTGCCTATCAACGAGGCGTAATAGCGATTCGGGGAGATAACGAGACCGTAGAATCAACACGATTTTATGCCTACAATGCACAGATCGACGATGATTTGGACCGTAATGTGGCGATCCGTACCGGAATTGCCGATGAGCATGGCGTTTTCAAGCCTTTTGGATCTCCTGAGTATCAGGAGTTAAAGGAGATTGCTTTCCCGGACGAAGTGCAAAAGTGTATCCACGAGCTTTCCGAGTATTTTTCGAAGAGACGGACCAGCTTTACCGTACATACTTTTCCACCTTACGGAAGTGCTTTTCAAAAGAAAGTTTGGGACGAGATCAAGAAGATTCCATATGGTGTGACCCGAAGCTATGAGGACATAGCTTTGGCTCTTACCGGAAATGATAAGATCGCGGCACGAAACATGACCAGAGCGGTCGGCTCGGCTTGCCGGGATAATCCGCTACCGATCCTGGTGCCGTGCCACCGCGTAATTGGTAAAGACGGAAAACTTGTCGGTTTTTCCAGTGGCCTTGAATACAAAGGATATCTGTTGGATCACGAAATGTTCGGTATCCATATTCTGACAGAGTGAAGGATAAGCATCTATGACTAAAATCTCGATTTCTCCATCAACAATTTTAAATCCTGTTCCGGTCGTTATGGTCTCATGTGCGGGCAAAGACCCGGAAAAAGAAGGCTTTGGACCGAATATCATTACTGTTGCCTGGGCCGGTACCGTCAATTCAGAGCCTCCGATGGTCTCTATATCGATAAGGAAATCCCGCCATTCTCACGATTTGATCTGTGAGACTTCTGAGTTTGTCATCAACCTTGTCTCCCAAAAGCTTGTGAAAGCCTGTGATTACTGTGGTGTGAGAAGTGGTGCCAAAGAGGATAAGTTTGTTTCGATGAATCTTCATCCGGTCCCGATGCCGGGAGTTTCTTATGCGCCGGCTATATCGGAAGCTCCGGTCTCGATTGCGTGCAAAGTTAAGGATGTTATTGAACTTGGTTCTCATGATATGTTCCTTGCTGAAGTAACAGGTGTTACGGTCGAAGAATCGCTTATGGACGAAAAAGGTAAGATATGCCTCGAAAAGACCGGCCTTGTGGCTTATTCGCATGGTGAATACTATCTTTTGGGAGAGGTTTTAGGTTTCTTCGGGTATTCTGTCGCGTCCAAGGATGCGCTGAGACGCAGGATGCCGAAGAAAACTTCCGGAAAAAAGAAGCCTTCCGGAGCCCCCAAAGGTTATAAAAGCTCCTCCAGGCCGGTTCGCGACTCGAAAAAACCAAATGGCAAAAACAAAGGAAAACACTGATTTTTACTTTCGGGAAGAGTAGTAGTATTTTCACAAAAATGTAATGTTCCAACATTGTTTTGGTTGTGAAATAAGTTGACAATCGAAGTAATTTATATATAAAATTATAGGGTGTTCTTACGGAACACTCTATTTGAATCTTGAAAATTAAATATTGGAGGTGAGTACCATAGAACTTTGGTTAGCAATTCTTTTAATTGTAATTGCTTTCGTAGTTGGTGCTCTCATCAGTGTGTTTTTTTCCGTATTATATTATCGCAAGGGCATGTCGGCTAAGCAGAAGAAGCTTGAAGAAGATATGACTAAAGCTGAAGAAGATGCTGAGAAAGTAATTGGTGAGGCGCAGAAAACTGCTGAAAGCAGAAAGAGAGAACTTCTTTTACAGGCTAAGGAGGAGATCACCAACGCTAAGTTGGAATTGGAGCGTGATGTACGCGAAAAGAAATCCGAGATAGCCAGAGAGAGAAACCGTTTGGATCAGAAGGAGGAATCCCTCAATCGTAAGATCGAAGCCATGGAACAGAAAGAAGAGGCTTTGGATTCACGGGTGAGCGACGTTATGGCCATGGAGGAAAAGGCCAAGGAACTCGAACACCAGAAAGTGATTGAGTTGGAAAAGGTATCCGGTTTGTCCGTTAGTGATGCCAGAAATCTTGTTTTGGATGCTGCGAAGCAGGAATATAGCCATGATATGGCGGTAATGCTTAAGCAGATGGAGGAGCAGACGAAGGCTGAAGCGGATAAGCGAGCACGTGAAGTGGTAGTAAATGCTATTCAGCGTTATGCTTCGGACTATGTTTCCGAGGTGACCGTATCGGTGGTGTCCCTGCCGAATGATGAGATGAAGGGACGTATTATCGGCCGAGAGGGAAGAAATATTCGTGCAATTGAGACAAGCACAGGAGTAGACATTATTATTGATGATACTCCAGAGGCCGTTATCCTATCGAGTTTTGACCCGATTCGACGTGAGATTGCGCGTCTTACGATCGAGAGATTGATTTTGGATGGTCGTATCCATCCTGCCAGAATCGAAGAAATGTGTAATAAAGCCCGTAAGGAAGTCAACCAGACGATCAAACAAGAAGGTGAGAGAGCCGCGTTTGATACTGGAATTGTCGGGTTGAATCCTGAGATCATTAAGTATCTTGGACGTTTGCGTTATCGTACGAGTTATGGGCAGAATGTGTTGCAACATTCAATTGAAGTCGCCTGGCTGGCAAGCATGATGGCGGCGGAATTAGGTCTGGATGAAATGCTTGCTCGTAGAGCAGGTCTTTTACATGATATCGGAAAAGCTGCAGACTTTGAACTTGAGGGTTCTCATATAGAACTTGGTGCAGATATCGCACGCCGTTATAAAGAAAATGACACGGTGGTCAATGCGATCCAGTCGCACCATGGTGACGTCGAACCGACATCTGAAATCTCGGTGCTGGTTGCTGCTGCAGATGCTATTTCTGCCGCGAGACCGGGTGCACGTCGTGAAAATATGGAAACGTATGTTAAGAGAATCCAAAAACTTGAAGAGATCGCTACAAGTTTCGATGGTGTCGAGAAAGCTTTCGCAATCCAGGCGGGTCGTGAGATCCGCGTAATGGTTAGCCCTGAAAAGGTTTCGGATGACGATATGATCCTTAAGGCTCGTGACATCTGCAAGAAGATCGAAGAAGAGCTGGATTATCCGGGACAGATCAAGGTCAACATTATTCGAGAGACCCGTGCTTCGGATGTAGCAAAGTAATGAAGTTCAAAGAGGACTGTTTCTTAGGAAACAGTCCTTTTTCTTTGCTTAGTCTTAAATATATATTTTATATAAATATAAGGAAGTTTCGCCGTTTTGTGGTAGAATACATATCAGATTTTGCAGAATTGAGGAATAAAGATTGAGAGTACTCTTTGTCGGAGATGTTGTGGCCCATCCGGGAAAACGCATGCTCAAGAATAAACTTAAGACGTTTTTATCCGAGAACGCGGTCGACGCTTGTGTTGTAAACGCAGAGAATGTTGCGGCCGGTCTTGGGATCAATTACAGTTCAGCCAAGGATCTTTTCTCTTTTGGCGCTGACTGTATCACACTTGGCAATCACTCTTTTTCGTGTGCGGATTATCTTCGCTTTGCTGACGCAGAGATGAAGATCGTCCGTCCGGCAAATGTCAGTGAGGAATGGCCCGGTTTTGATGAATACTGTATCGATCTGAAAGAAAAGGGGCGGCTTCTTGTTATAAGCATGATGGGGCAGGTTTTCATTACGCCTGTTGCCGATTCCCCTTTCAGATATTTTGAAAAGAACATCGATAGATGGAAAAAACAGTATTCCCCAACGAATATACTTATTGATTTTCATGCCGAAACGACCAGTGAAAAACTGGCTTTCGGACAGTTTGTCGATGGTAAGGTTTCTATGGTTCTCGGAACGCATACACATGTCGCCACTGCGGATGAGAAGATCCTTCCGTGCGGAACCGGATACATTACGGATGTTGGAATGACGGGAACGACAAGCGGAATCATCGGTATGACGCTGGATGCATCTTTGCGGAGAATGAAAGACAAACTTCCGTCTAAATACGTGGCTGCGGATGGCCCTGCTGAAATGAATGCTATCCTGGCTGACTTGGATATATCGAACGGAAAATGTGTAAAAATTGAGAGGATAAGGATCTATGAATGAATATAACACGCGTAAAGTAACATGGATCACGTACACTCTGTACGTGGAATTGTTTATTGTGCTTGCAGGTATCGATCAGTTTACCAAAAGTCTTATCACCAAGTCTTTTGCTGTTGCTCAGATCAAACCTGTTATCAACAACTTTTTTTCGCTGATGTATGTACGTAATAAGGGAAGTGCTTTTAGCCTTTTTGCCAATCAGAAGTGGGGCGTTACCGTATTGTCTGTTATTTCCTCGATTGCCTTTGTCATTATTCTGGCTATTGCTTTCTTTGTTTTGGCGAAATTTAAGAGCAGACGTCTTTGTTTATGCCTGATCTTTCTGGCGGCAGGAACTCTTGGTAATCTTATCGATCGCATACGTCTGCATTATGTTGTGGATTTTCTAAGATTTGATTTCGGTAGTTATACTTTCCCGATTTTTAATGTGGCGGATATTTATGTGACACTTTCGTGCATAGTCCTTGCCATCCTTTTATTTTTCAGTGATAAGTTTATTCCCGAGATTCCGTTCGGGGATAAGAAGAAGGACGAGGAAGACGATGATTGAGACTTTTCGCGTTGAGAACTTCGAGGGACGGATCGATGCATATATTCCTAAAGCCTGTTCCGATCTGTCTCGGTCGCGTGCCGCGCAGCTGATTGCGGACGGTGCCATTCTTGTTAACGGCAAGCCGGTAAAGGCTTCTTTTAAGGTGTTTGGAGGAGAAGAACTCTCGATCGATTTCCCGGAACCGGTTGATACGGATGCCAAACCGGAGAATATCCCTTTGGATATCGTTTATGAGGATAAGGACCTCTTGATCATCAATAAGCCGCAAGGCATGGTGGTACACCCGGCACCGGGGCATTATTCCGGTACTTTGGTCAATGCCCTTCTTTATCATTGTCAGGGTGAATTATCTGATATTAACGGCGTTATCCGACCCGGTATCGTTCACCGTATTGATATGGATACTTCCGGATTGATGGTCGCTGTGAAGAATAATGAGACGCATATGGCGATGGCACAAATGATTGCTAATCACGAGGTGGTGCGTGAATACCGGGCGTGTGTGTACGGGATCGTGGATTCCGACAAGGGAACGATCCATGCTCCGATTGGCCGTGCGCTGAATGACAGAAGAAAAATGACGGTCTGTGAGGGAGGAAAAGATTCCATCACGCATTTTGAAGTGTTGGAGCGTTTCCGTAAGGGAACTGATCTGTTATGCCGCCTGGAGACGGGAAGAACGCATCAGATTCGTGCTCATATGACTTATATCGGACATCCTTGTATCGGTGATCCTCTTTATGCACCGAAACGAGAGCGTTATAATTTAGTCGGACAGGCCTTGCACAGTACTTCCATCCGATTTGTCCATCCTAGAACGGAAGAAGTGATCTCTTACACGGTCGATATACCCGACCATTATAAGAAACTGCTGGAAATTCTTAGAAATGACTGTTAAGGAGAAGGGTTTTGAAAGAAGAAATATTCGTTGATGTCAAACATCTAAGTGAGCTCAGTGCCAATAACGGAGGCTGGCTTTCTATTGTTTCCGAAATCTTTTCGTGCCGACTTGTTCCTTGTGACGCCGGTATTTCAGCGGATGGAGATGTTCGTGATCTGGACCATGTTTCCAGTCTGATTTCTTCTGTCGACAGTCTTCTTGATAAAGAAGAACAGCTCGATGAGTCTACGATCCGTTACCTTTGTTTTCTCGAGAAAGAGAATAAACTGACAGAGTTTATGGAAGAAGAATCTCCGGTGCTTTTTACAACGCCTTCCGGTCGCACGATCCGCGCCAAAACACTGGGGCAACGCGTATATGTAGATGCTTTAGCCAACAATGAAGTCGTGATCTGTAAAGGACCGGCCGGTTCCGGTAAGACATTTCTCGGCGTAGCGATGGCTGTTCTGGCTTTGCGCAACCGTTCGGTGTCCAGGATCATCCTTACACGTCCTGCAGTGGAAGCCGGAGAGAAACTCGGCTATCTTCCCGGTGATATTGAAGAAAAGGTCGACCCTTATATGCGGCCTATCTATGATGCGCTTCTGGAACTTATGGGAAGAGAGATGTTTGAGAGAAATATCGACAGAGGAATCATTGAAGTGTCGCCGCTTGCTTATATGCGCGGCCGCAATCTGGACGATTCGTTTATCCTTTTGGACGAAGCTCAGAATACTACGATCGAGCAGATGATGATGTTCCTTACCAGAATGGGTATGAATTCCCGAGTGTGTGTATGCGGAGATACGACTCAGATCGACTTGCCTTTCGGCTATAAGAATGGTCTTGATGATGCGATGCAGATTCTGAAAGATATCAAGGGAATCACGACCGTATCTTTGCAAGAGGCTGATATTGTTCGAAATCCTTTGGTTCAGAAGATCATTATGGCTTATAATGCTAGAGAAAGGAAGTGAAGAGGTCGGGTGAAAAACAATAAGAAAAACCAGAAGCTTTTTAAAGTGCTACGTTATTCTTCGATGCCGATCCTTGCGGTTTTGGTCATCGCTATTGTTTATCTTGGCTCGCTTCCGAAGAAATATAATGTTTCCTCGGGTTCCATCAGTGAATACGATATTACTGCCTCGCGTTCTGCGACAGATACATACGAGACACAGAAACGTGCACTTATGGCTAAAGCCCAGGTCGTTCCGATCTATGTGATCTCGGATGAAGTGTCCGAGACAAATAAGAAGACGGTATCCGGTTTTTTCAATTATTGTGAAGAGCTCCGCAATAACAATGTCGACACACTTGGGACAGTTCTAAGAAATAAGCAAGAGATGGCGGAGCTTTTAAAGACGGCATTGAAGGAATCTTACAATTTGGAATTGTCCAGTTCTGTTTCGTATACATTGGCGAATATATCTTTCGTTGAATTCAATCACGTGAAGAATGCTGCAAATGCGATTACGGAAATGCTCTCGATGAATTCGCTGGATACACAGACTCTTCCGATCGAAATCAACAACGCGGTTTCAGAATTCACGGATTTCAGCGCGAATCCGAATGCAAATTCGAATTATGTGACCAATTCTGAACTTTTGCGAGTTCTTCTGAATTCACTTTTGAAACCCAATGCTACTTATGATGCGAAGGGGACGGAAGCGGCCAAAGAGGCTGCTTATGCCAATGCTCTCAGCGAGCCGGCGATGATCCAGAAGGGAACGAGAGTCGTGAGCGTGGGAGAAACGATTACTCCGAAGATCTATAGTCAGCTCAAGGATCTTGATTTGCTTTCCGGTTCCCGCTTTGACTTTAAGCTCCTTATCGGAATCATCGTTTACGTATTCATCATTTTCTTTGCCGGCGCTTTTTATCTTTTGCGGCATGAGAAGGATTACATGGTCGATTCGAAAATGGGTATTTCATTGATCCTCGCCTTCGTTGTTCCGGTTGTTTCCGGCATATATCTGTCGAATATTCATCCGCTTTTTTCGGCAATCGTGTTTACCAGCGTCATTTTTGCGACGTATCTCGGCATTCAGGGAGGAATTACTTTAACTTCTTTGGCTTTGCTTTTTATCCTTCCGATGAGTGGATTTAATACTGAACTGGTATTTGTTTCTTTGATCGGGATCTTTATCAGCTGTGTGATTGCCGGACAGCGCAATCATCGTTACAACTCGGCTATCCTGATCATTCTGACATGCCTCGGTTCTGTTTTTGCCTCGTTTGCCTACAATCTGGTTACCCAGGCATCCCGTACCGATACTTTTAATTCCATGTTGTGGAGTGCCGTCGGTTCCGGCTGTTCGGTGATTGCTGCAATCGGTTGCCAGCCTTTGTTCGAACTCATTTCCAACACCGCTTCACCGATGCGACTCCTCGATCTTGCCCAACAGAGCCATCCTTTGCTGAAAAGATTGTTCCTTGAAGCTCCGGGTACCTATCAGCACAGTATCATGGTAGCCAATCTTGCGGACTCCGCGGCGGAAGCGATCGGCGCGAATTCGCTTTTGGCTAAAGTAGGTTCATATTATCATGACATCGGAAAACTGGAGTGTCCGGAGTACTTTACCGAAAATCAGCAGGATGGTGTTAATCCGCACGATTCTCTGCCGGTCGAAAAGAGTATCCAGATCATCACTGCACATCCTTCCGATGGATTGAAACTGGCCAAGAAAGCGTATCTGCCTATACCGATCCAGAGTATTATTCTGGAGCATCATGGTACTACATGTCCGGGTTATTTCTATCAGAAAGCGAAAAAGGCTGCGGAAGAGAAGGGTGAGCCGTTGCCGAATAAAGCTGATTTCTGTTATAAAGGCACTGTTCCTTCTACAAAAGAATCAGCTATCATCATGATTGCTGACTCTTGCGAAGCCGCTATCCGCTCAAAAGGTATCCGTGATCTTGAAGAGACAGAGGCGCTTTGCAGAAAAATCATTAAGTCGAAAATTGAAGAAGACCAGCTTGTGAAGTCCGATCTTTCATTCCGTGATCTGGAATTGATCATAAGTGCTTTTATACAGGTATATGCGGGCTTCTTCCATGAAAGGGTGAAGTATCCTGAATGAGTATACAGATTTATAATCAGACACGTTCTTATTCTAAAGACGAGGAGAAAGTTTTTTCTTCTGACGTTGCCAATGCACTATCCACGCTGCTTTCGTCTTCCTATATCGATGCGCGGATCCACGATGCATCTTTCGAAGTCGGAGTCGATATCCGTTTGGTCGGGACTGCGACGATCCGTAAGCTGAATGCAGAACATCGCGGACTGGATAAGGTCACGGATGTGCTGTCTTTCCCGGTCTTGGATATGGTCGATGGCAT
This sequence comes from Clostridiales bacterium, assembly GCA_017513085.1. Classification (GTDB taxonomy): domain Bacteria; phylum Bacillota; class Clostridia; order Saccharofermentanales; family Saccharofermentanaceae; genus Scatonaster. The sequence continues at coordinate 261,700 of JAFWDK010000010.1, forward strand.
GCTTTCTTCTGATCTGATGCCGTACGATTTTTCAGTTTCCGACGGGAAGAAGACGTTGATCCTGGGAGATGTTGTTATCTGTCCGGAGCGTGCCAGAAAACAGGCGGAAGAATATGGACATTCACTCGAACGTGAGATGGTTTTCCTCGCGGTGCACTCATTTCTGCACCTTTTAGGTTTTGATCATGAGCATGGACGTGATGAAGGTAAGATGTTCTCGATTCAGGAAGAAATACTGGTGAAGATCGGTCTCCCAAGAGATAACGGTTCGGAGATTTCGACTTCGGAAGATCTTCATCCGGTCGGAGAGATCCTTCCACATTGCGGATATTGCGCGTTGATCGGTAGACCGAATGTCGGAAAATCAACCTTACTGAATGCGATTTCCGGCATGAAACTCGCGATAGTTTCACATAAACCACAAACTACAAGAACAAACATCTCCGCGATCTATAACAGGGAAGATGCACAAGTAATCTTTGTGGATACGCCCGGTATCCATCGCCCGGAGTCGAAGCTTTCCGAATTCATGGTGGATTCTTCCTTCCGTGCGGCAAAGGGCGCTGATGTGGTGGTTCTACTGGTGGACGGACGTTTCAACAAGCCGGCAAATGTCGAGAAGAAGGCGGTTGAGACGGCCAAAAAGCTGAAGAAACCTCTGATTCTGGTCGTTAATAAAGCTGATGCCGTGTCCAAAGAGTCATTGCTTCCGCTTATCGCGAATTATTCACAAATGGCTGATTTTGAAGAGATCATCCCGATTTCTGCACTGAAAGAAGATGGCATCGAAGAATTGATGAATGTGATCATCAGTAAACTTCCTTCGCAACCGAGATATTTTCCGATGGAAGAAGTGACGGACCAGTCTGAACGAGAGATTTCAGCGGAACTGATCCGCGAACAGATCCTTCATTTTACGAACGAAGAGATCCCGCACGGAACAGCGGTCGAGATCGATTCTTTTGAAGAAGAACTTAAAGAAGATGCAGTGGATAGTTATGACCGTTCGCTCATCAAGATCCATGCTTCCATAATCTGTGAGAAGGACTCGCACAAGAGTATTCTTCTGGGCAAAAACGGTCAGATGATCAAGCGTATCGGTACTGCAGCCCGCCAGAATATCGAAAAAATGACAGATTGTAAGGTGTTCCTGGATCTGTACGTTAAAGTTCGAAAGGATTGGAAAAACAAACAGGTTTTCCTCAACGAATTCGGTTATACCAAAAAGGATGATTGATCTATGGGTGCCACCATTTCTTTGCGTGCTGTTGTGATCCATAACCGTCCGCACCGTGATCAGGATGCGATCGTGACGATGCTTTCGCATAAGCATGGCCTTCTGAAAGTAATGGTCCCCGGCGCCAAGAAGCATTCTTCCAGACTGGCACCTCTTGCCACGCCGCCACTTCTCGGTGATTTTGTGCTGAGTGAAAGCAAAGGATTCTATTATCTGAAAGAAGGAGAGACCGTCGAGAGTTTCAAGGGACTTTATTCTTCTTTTGAGGCACTAACGGCCGCTTCCCATATTCTTGAAGTCGTGCAGGATACCGTGGTAGATGTGGAGTCGGCTCAGTCGATCTATCCGCTTCTGTTATATGTTCTCTATGATCTGTCCACACATACGGAAAAATACCGTCAGATCGTAGCGGCGTTTGAGTGGCGTCTGATGGATGCGCTTGGTTTCGGTTTTGATCTTCACGAATGTGATTGTGGAAACCCGAATGAGATGCCGACATACGCATTCTCATTCACAAAATGCCGTCTGTTTTGTTCAAATGTTTCCTGTGTAGCCAAAGCCGGAGACTATCGGTTCGTCTCATCCGGCTGCGTAGAAGCGCTACGGTACATCCGCGACGCCAAACTGGAACGGTTAAGTGCTTTTCACGCAGCAGATTATGTGCTCGATGACCTGTGCGAAGTTACACACCGTTATCTTTGCGAACGCCTTGAAAAGAACTACGACAAGCTTTCCATCATTGATTCGTTGCCGCCTGTCTGATTATTCGGTCTATAGATCTTCCCAAAGGATCTCGGCCTGATCATGGGTGTATTCTGTAGATCTCCAGTGTTCCGGATAAAGCCCGATGTAATCTTCCCGCGCATATCGCTCATCCATTAAGACTATGAAGCCTTTGTCATCTTCGTTACGTATTACTCTACCGGCGGCCTGAAGGACTTTCTCCCAACCCGGAAACTTGTATGCGTAAGAGAAGCCGTCATGGAATTTATTCTGGTAGTACTGAGAGAGTATTTCACGCTCTTTCGAGATCTGAGGGAGTCCGACGCCTACGATAAAAGCGCCTTTCAGGCGGTCTCCGGTAAGATCGATCCCTTCTCCGAAATGACCGCCCAATACGGCCAGACCTAAAAGGGTCTTCTTTCCGTGCGTGTCAAAGCGTGTCAGATATCGCTTTTTTTCTTCTTCGTCCATTCCCGGCCTTTGCATCATGATCTCCATGTCAGAACGACCGGCAGATTCTTTCATAAGCCGTTCGTATACCATTTCCATATAGGCAAAGGAAGGAAAGAATACCATGAAATTTTCCTTGTGCCCTAAAACCATACGCAGGATAGTGCTGCTTATTGTCTCGGCAGTGAAGTGCCGCTCCTGAAATGTTGTCTTGATATCCTTGATCACCAGTACCTGAAGGTTTTCAGGGGGAAAAGGACTCGGGAGCTGAAGCATCTTGGAAAAGGATGTATCTTTTCCGATGATCATGCTCTGGTAATACTGGGAAGGGGACATGGTCGCAGAGAAAAAGACTGCATTATGGGTGTCTTTTAACACATTGCAGATCTTCTCGGAAGCGTCCAGACAATCCAGACGGATCGTAACATCATATTGCTCGTTGTCGCAGATGCCGGATCTTGTCACCTCAAGAATATACGCATCATCGTAATACAGTTCGAGGATCGTCAGGAAAAAGCGCGCTTCGAAATAAAACTCGGAAAGGATCCGGCGTTTCCCGCGATCTTCCAGTTCGCTTAGAATGTTGATAATATGAAAACAAAGCGCCCATAATATCTGGTAGAGTGTGGACGGGGCGGCTTTGGCCGCACGGAAATCTTCGCCGATAAGTATGTCTTTTTCGGCGATCTTTCTCTCAACGATATTTATTCCGGCTGATCCTTTTTCAAAAGCATAGTCCAATACATTGAAATAGTCCGAGACTTGTCCCGCATACTTGGCTGTTTTGGGCGAGATCTCGGTGAGCAGTGGAAGTGCTGCGAGTAAGGTGCTTCTGGAAAAATCCGCGCTGAACATATCTCTGGAACGAGAGATCATGTTGTGTGCCTCATCGATCAGAAGTGTGTGGCAGAATTCACTGGCGACAAAATAGCGTTGCAAGTGGATCCTCGGATGAAATGCATGGTTGTAGTCGCATATGATCACGTCACACATGTTAGAGGCGTCTAACTGCAATTCGTGCGCACAGATTTTGTGCTTTTGTGCGGTGCGGCGAATATCTTCCGGATATATCGCATCTAAAGAATAGAGTTCTTCCAACGCGGCATTTAACCGTGAATAGTAGCCTTCCGCGTACTTACAGAACTTGCTGTCGCAGAAGTCTTCTCCGGCTATGCACATGTTTTCTTTCGGGGAAAGAAGGATCGATTTCACAACCAGCCCCTGTTGTCGCATATCGTTCAAAGCTTTGTCGCAGACTTCACGGGTAGCCTGTTTGGCAGTCAGATAGAAGATCTTGCCTTCTTGTGCGTGAGGCAGCCATTTTATAGCTGGATATACGGTACTGATCGTCTTGCCGATGCCTGTCGGTGCTTCGGCAATCAGTGTTTCTTTGTGCTTAAGCGTGGAGAGCACGGCTTTCATGAAATCACGCTGTCCTGCACGGATCGTAGGATAGGGGAATTTCAGGTCCTCAATCGATGCATTGCGCTGGTTTTCGTATTCGTAGATCCGATTCGCTTCAGCACAGTATAGCGCGAGGGTTTCATCAAAGAAATCTTTCGCTTCCGCGCGGGTAAAGACGTTTGTCTTTTCAAGAAACTGGTATGTGATGGCAGATACGTATCGTAAAGTGATCGATAGCTCTTCAATTTCAGGATGAAGGCAATAATACATATGTGCATAGAGTTTAACTTGGGCTTCATGAGTGGGAAGAACAAGCTGGTCCACATTTTCTACCACGCGATTATGTGTCTTGATCTCGAATATCACAACTTTAACACTATCGTTCGAAGCATCTTTCTGTTCTAAAACACAATCTGCTCTTCCGGCGATCTGAAGACGGAATAATTCAAACTCGATTTCCTTGGAAAGAGAATACTCAGATATCACATTGTCTGTTTCGTATTGCTTTTTCAGATCCTGGAAAACCCGCTGATGCACACGTGTCCCTTCCTGTCCTGACACACTGCCAAAACCGGCCCCGTATAGTGAACCGGTCCGGTACAAGCGCTCGCTTAAAGCGCGGACAGAAATTTTGTGCAGTGCTTTTTCCATATATTCATTATAATATAACGTCAGGCTATGCAATAGTTGGAGTAAAATTTGTCGTTTTGTGACGAGATTGAGAAAAATGCAATTTTGTCAGACAAAAGTTTCATTTTTCGATTGTGCATTGCCTGAATGAGTGTTATACTTCGACTAGTTAGTAACAAGTCTGAATATCACAAAGGAGAAAATTGCATATGGCGATTCGTATTGGTATTTATGGTTATGGTAATTTAGGTAGAGGTGTAGAGTCCAGTATCATGCAGAATCCGGATATGGAACTGGTCGCGGTATTTACCCGTCGTGATCCGGCATCACTTCAGATCCAGACAAAAACAGCTAAGGTTTTGTCTGTAAACGATTGTGAATCAATGAAAGATCAGATCGATGTTATGATCCTCTGCGGCGGCAGCGCAACTGATCTTCCGGTTCAGAGCCCGAAACTTGCTTCTATGTTTAATATCGTGGATAGTTTTGACACTCACGCAAATATTCCTACTCATTTTGATGAAGTAGATGCAGCAGCTAAGGCAGCAGGTACTGTCGGCGCGATTTCCGTAGGTTGGGATCCGGGTATGTTTTCTCTTGCTCGTATCTATTCTTCCTGCATCCTTCCGGAAGGTGAAAGCTATACATTCTGGGGTAAGGGCGTCAGCCAAGGCCATTCTGATGCAATCCGCCGCGTTCCGGGTGTAAAGAACGGTAAGCAGTACACGATTCCGGTTGAAAGTGCTCTGGCAGCCGTTCGTTCCGGTGCCCAGCCGAAGCTTTCCACCAGAGAAAAGCACACACGTGAGTGCTTCGTTGTTGCAGAGGAAGGCGCAGATCTTGCAAAGATCGAGTCGGATATCAAGAATATGCCGAATTACTTTGCTGATTACGACACGACAGTTCATTTTATCAGCGAAGAAGAACTTGAGAAGAATCACAGCGGCATTCCTCATGGCGGTTTCTGCATCCGTTCCGGTGTTTCCGGTCTCAATAAGGAAAATAAGCATGTTATCGAGTATAGCCTGAAGTTGGATTCCAACCCGGAGTTTACTGCAGGTGTACTGGTCGCATATGCTCGTGCCGTATATCGTCTTTCCCAAGAGAAAGTTACCGGCTGTAAGACAGTACTTGATATTGCTCCGGCTTATCTCAGTCCTTTGTCCGGCGAAGAACTTAGAAAGACTTTGGTATAAGGTATTTCATTATTCAAAAGCAAAGAAGAATGCTTTCGTTGTGTTTCCGGTCAATTGGAAATACTCCGAAAGCATTTTTGCTGTCTTGGGGTAAAAAAGAACCGGAAACTGTAAGTTTCCGGTCTGGTGCGGATAGCAGGACTTGAACCTGTATGACCTTGCGATCACTAGCACCTGAAGCTAGCGCGTCTGCCAATTCCGCCATATCCGCAAGTGCTTAATAATATTACCAATAGATTCGGAAAAATGCAAGGCAATTTCTCAAACAAAATCCTGATTTTTTAAAACTTGTGATAAAATATTAACATAAAGACAATGGAGGTGCTTTTTTATGGATATTAAAGCGAAGATTGAAGAAGTAGTTAAGAAAGTACAGGCTGATCCTTCTGTAGCTTCCAACTTTGAGAAGGAACCGGTTAAGACAGTAGAAGGCATCATCGGTGTCGACCTTCCGGATGATGTGATCAATGGTGTTGTTGACGGCGTTAAAGCGAAGTTGTCTGCAGATAGCGCGAGTGGAATCGTTGACAAGGTTAAGGGTCTGTTTTCCTGATCTTTGTACTTTTTAAAATATAACGCTTTATCTAAATGCCTCTTAGATATTTGTCTGAGAGGCATTTTCAGAAGAAGAAAGGCCGTTCTATATGAACGGCCTTTCAATCTATAAAATGAGGAGTGAAAAAAATATTGTTCAGCGGTGTTTAGCCGTGAATAAACTTAAAGGATTTCAGCATGACGTCTCCGCCGCCTGTATATGTAAGGTACAAAGGTTTAACGCCATCTTCGATCTTGCAATCAGCTGTATACTTTTCCCATACTGTCATGAAATGTACCGGGATCTTTGCCAGAACCGGGCCATCCAAGCTTGTTCGAACTTCAAATGTGCCATCTCCGTAGCCACGTACTTTGATCTCGATTCCGGTTACATTCTTAAAGTCAAAATACTTAAAGCCGATGACTGTGTTTTCTCGGATCTGAGCGATATAAGCCGGATCTTTGTCGCCATCTTTGCCTTCCTGAACGATCCTGGCAACATTGTGCTGACCGACATATGGATTTTTCTCCGCTGTCGGATTGAAGATGTTGCAAGCAATGTAGGAAGGGTATTCTTCCGTGTCGCGGAGCGGACCATTGTTCAATCCGCAAGAAGTCATCTCAACCTGACGGATACTTCCATCTGCTTCAAAAGCAATCTTCTCCGCACAGCCTTGACGGGAATACCAGGTGTTGTTGGTATGACGGTGATAGAAGATATACCAATCCGGACCGATCTGAACTATGCTTCCGTGGTTGTTCGCACCATAGGCGGACGGTCTGTCGGCTTCTTTGTAAGAAGAGATTCCCAGATCGCAGTTGCTAATGATCACACCACCATAGGTGAATGGACCTTCCGGATCAGTAGCAGTTGCATAGCAAAGCTCATGCATGACCTGTGAAGAATAAACGAAGTAGTAAATACCGTTTCTTTCACGGATGGAAGGTGCTTCGAAGAATGCGTGGCCTTCATAATCCGTGCCTTTCGCATACATGGTGCCGGGAACGATAAAAGCGGGTGCTTTTTTGATCGTGAGCATATCCGGACCAAGTATGGTTACCATGGCTCCGTGTCTGGAAGCATCAGTCTGTCCACAGAATCCGGTATAAAGATATGTGGAATCACCAATCGTGATAACACCCGGATCGAACTGAGGCTCGTCTGTGTCTTTTTTGCCGAGCAATGTGCCGTCTTCGTAATGAACATGGCCATAGAATTTGAATGGTCCCTGTGGTTTGTCGCTTTGAGCAACCGCGACAACACTTTGGTTGTCGAGAACATAGAACAGATAGTATTTTCCATCCGGTCCGACGGTTACATCCGGTGCATAAAGACAGCCTTGGTCGTTCTGGTTGTCCGGGTCGTCTGAGCGGCGGTATGAAACACCTTCATACTTCCACGAACCGAGGTCATCGATCGGTGCCGACCAGCTGACATAGTCTCCCGGACAGAAAGCGTAACCATTCCAAAAATCGTGCGAACCGTAAACATATACGCGGTTGCCAAACACATACGGTTCACCATCCGGAATGTATTCCCAGGAAGGCAGATAAGGATTGAAAGCCTGTTTTTTGAGCGGAACCTGCATACTTGCGATACTGGCATCCGGACGGGCAGAAGAAGATACTGTTCCTAAAGCACGATCTGTGAGCCAGTCGATAAAGAACTGAATAAACGCTGAATCCTGTACCTTCGCGATAGGTCCATCCGGAGTGAAATGCATTTCATTCTGAGCATTATTCTTGTAAGCGAGCCATTTCGGCATTTCGGAACCGTCAATATCCAGACCGTTCGGATTACCATTCTTAATAAAGTTGGTGATGTAGTTTGTCATTTTGCGGGCGATGTCGAAATGTCTGCCTACAAAAGGTCTCCAGCATGCAGCCAATGTTTCAAAGAAGAACCAAAGATCTACGGAGTGGAATGTACCCGGATCATCTTCACCTGGAATATCTACTTCAAAACTATAGTAGAATCCCGGTGCGGCCGTTTTATCCAAGGCAGCTTTGACAGAACACTCTATGCCGCGGACGTTAGCATACTTGTTTCCGTCTTCAACATTATATGATTCAGGGAAGGAGAGGAATTGTTCCGCACGGTCCCCGAAGGTGGCACGAGCTTGTTCTTCAAAAGCGGCTTTAGAATCTGCGCAAATAAAACTCTTGAATTCATCATAAGTGTTACCGGCAAGGATCGGTACATTGGCTTGCTTACCTTCGAGCATAAGCTGGAAAGGTTCGCCTTTTAAGTACACATGATCGATACAAGGTGTGAAAAAGAACATATTCTGATTACGGAAATCAGATGCTTTATGAAGCAGTGTCTTCGCATCGATCTTTCTTGCTTCTTCAATCGTACTGACACCAAGTGTTTCGAGGAATTTCTCACCCATTTTGCACGTTTCTTCGATTGGCTTGGGTGTGATCACGCTATCTTTGATGTAAGGACTTTCAATAATTCCGGAATAAATGATAGCCTTTTGATAAAGACCAATGCTAGAAGGACTCGTAAGATGTGTAAGAACACTTCCGCCACCGGCAGACTGACCTGCAATCGTAATGTTCTTCGGGTCGCCGCCGAAATTCTTGATATTCTTGATGACCCACTTAATACCGGCTTGTTGATCAAGGTTTCCGAAATTGGCCGGCGCATCCGGTGATTCTTTGCAAAGATCCGGATGAGTCAAGAAGCCAAAAGCACCCAGACGGTAGTTTACGCTGACGACGATTACGCCGCGCTTGGCAATATTCTCTCCGTTGAATTCCATTTCGCGCGGATATCCCCATTGAAATCCGCCGCCGAAAAACCAGATCAAAACCGGAAGGTTATCATCTACGGAATTGGCACTGGTCCAAACGTTCAAATATAAGCAGTCTTCGTCCATTTCGATATCTTTGTCTACATGCCATTCCCGACAGTAGATATCTGTTCCGACACCAGGCTGGTCTTGCATGGAAATCGGTGCAAAATGACTGCATTCGCGAATGCCTTCCCAGTTCTCGCAAGGCTGAGGTGCACGCCATCTGTTTTCGCCGATCGGTGGCTGGGCAAAAGGAATGCCCTTGAAAACGGAGATTCTGGTGTTATTCCCCTGATAACCACGAACCAGACCGTTTTCTGTCTTTACTAATTTAAGCATTGTTTTCCTCCTTGATCTCCTTGTTGAAATAATATAGTTTCATTTTTATATTTTGACTGTAATCGCCGAATTCATCTCCGAAAAGCGTCATGCCGCCACAATTGGCTGTATCTTTCGGTACGGCAAACTTCAGGTTGATCTCACTGTTATAGTCAATGGCAAGATCATTGATCGTTACATCACCGATCTTATGTGTTCCATCGATAAAAGTGCCTTTTTCATTGATCAGCAAAGTCTTCAGAAGGCCATACTGATTAAGTGGTGCCGGCCACCAGTTTGGCGAGATCAGGCCACGACGGTCTCCATAGTCACCGGGACTTACCCAGACTCCTAAGAGTTTGTCGTTTATGTAGAAATGGATATCACTAGGATAGTCATTATTAAACGATGGACATTCGGAAGAGATCTCAAAAGAAATCTGTAATTCACGTATCGTTTGTCCGGCGCGAAGACGATTCGGCAGATTGTACTCGATCGAACCGTGACCAAGCCAGAGGACGCTGGCCTTAAACCGTTCCGGATAAGAAAAGACTCTTGGATCGTCAAGCTCTCCGATGATCTCCTGACTGGTAGCGATTCCACATGTCGGATGAATATCGGCTTTGGTATATTGACCGATAGCAATGCTGTCTTCGTAGTAGGGAAGAGCACGGTTATTCTGTGGTATAAACATATCAATAATGATCCTGTCATAGAGAGGAAGGATAATCTTCTGGATGCCACGTTTGCCGGAAGTCGTGGAGATCCGTATCAGTCCTGCCTTTTCCAGTTTGCTGATATGAAGCGTTACCGCGCTGTTGGTAATACCAAGAAGATTGGCCAGATCATTCATACTCAGATTCTGATTATGGTAAATAAGGTCCATGATCTGAATACGAGTATTAGTACTTAAAGCTTTGAAGATTTCAGAAGCATCTTGTAGAGAATGCAAGCAAAGCATGCGTTATCCTCCCTTTATCAAATTGTTAATTCAATTATGAAATACTATATTTTTATCAGTTTATTTCATCATAAAATAAAATAAAACTCTGTTCAACATGACAAATTCAAGAAATGTTCCTTGAAAACTACATATTTGAGTTTTGGACTATTGATATTTTTTTACATGTGGTTTAATTTAATTTAAAGCGAAGAATTAATCACTTTAGTGAAAGGTGAAACACACACCCTTTTTATTTCACTAAAATGTGAAAGGAGTCTGTATGTTTAAACTTGTTATCGATCCGCAGAAAGAACTCGGCTATATTCATCCTGAAGTTCAAGGTCATTTTTCCGAGCATCTTGGAAGATGTATTTATGAAGGTGTTTATGTTGGTGAAAACTCGGATATTCCCAATATTAATGGCATGAGAAAGGATGTTGTAGAGGCGCTTTCTGAACTTCATATCCCTGTCCTTCGCTGGCCGGGCGGATGTTTTGCCGATGAGTATCACTGGAAAGATGGTATCGGCGAAAAGTCCAAAAGAAAGAAGATGATCAATACCAACTGGGGTGGTGTGGTCGAAGATAACAGTTTCGGTACGCATGAATATATGGAGCTTTGCCGTCAGCTTGGTTGTAAAACATATATCAACGGTAATGTTGGTTCCGGTACGGTTCAGGAAATGAGCGAGTGGGTCGAGTATATGACGTTTGACGGCGTATCTCCTATGGCTGAATTGCGTAAACAGAATGGCCATGAAGCTCCCTGGACGGTCGATTATTTCGGAGTCGGTAATGAGAATTGGGGCTGCGGCGGAAATATGCTTCCGGAATACTATGCCGACCAGTTTAGAAGATATCAGTCTTACGTCAAGAATTATGATCCGAATAAGAAGATCAGCAAAATTGCATGTGGTCCGAATGCACAGGATTATGAGTGGACGGAGACCGTTTTGAGGCAGTGTCATAAACTTTCCGGATCCTGGAACAATGCTCACGGATTTATGGATGGTATTTCTTTACATTATTATACATTGCCGTATGACTGGTCCAAGAAAGGCGCGGCTACCGGTTTTAACGAAAAAGAATGGTATATGACTCTTTCAAAAACTCTGTTTATGGAAGAACTTGTTCGTAAGCATTCTGCAATTATCGAGTCGTTTGATCCGGACGGAAATATTGCTTTGATCGTTGATGAATGGGGAACCTGGTACGACGTTGAAGAAGGAACAAATCCTGGTTTCCTTTACCAGCAGAATACTATGCGTGATGCTCTGGTTGCCGGTATCAACCTGAATATTTTCAATAAGCATTGTAATCGTGTCAAGATGGCAAATATCGCTCAACTCGTTAATGTACTTCAGGCTGTCATTTTGACAGAAGGTGACCGTATGATCAAGACACCGACTTATCATGTTTTCAATATGTATAAGCATCATCAAGGCGGAACTCTTGTTGCGAGCCATATTAATGCGGATACCATAGGACTTGAAAAAGAATACATGGTTCCGAATCTTCATGAATCCTGTTCGAAAGATAAAAACGGCAAATATCACATTACTCTTGCGAATCTTTCCTGTTCGGATCCTTATGATATTGAAACTACTCTTACCGGCAACCCCGTTAAATCTGTCAAAGCACAGATCGTAGAGGGCAAAATGGATGCGAAAAATACGTTTGATGAGCCGGATACGGTTTCGGTAAAAGACTTTGATTCGGTATCATCCGAAAACGATAAGATCCGTTTTACGATCCCTGCCTGCAGTGTGATGCTTCTTGAGGTCGAATTGGCATGAGCGAGCAAAGGGTCTGCAAAAGATGTCTGCTAAGTCAGATGGATAAAGGACGTTATGATCAAATCGTTCTTCGCGCTTTGACGGCCATTTCAGATGCGGATCGGACTTGCGAAAAAAACTATGAAGAGCGGTTACATATATGCCGCTCTTGTGATAACTTAATTAGTGGAACCTGTCTTTCTTGTGGATGCTATGTAGAGATCAGGGCGGCAATGAAAAAGGGCAGATGCCCGAAGAAAAAGTGGTGAGGTGCAATATGGATGCTAAAGAGTTATTAATTCAGGGTAAAGCCGTTTTGGGAATTGAGTTTGGTTCTACCAGAATCAAAGCGGTTGTTGTAGATGACAAAGGAAATCCTATCGCGTCAGGCAGCAAAGAATGGGAGAATGCCCTCGTTGATGGCATCTGGACTTATTCGGATGAGGCGATCTGGTCCGGACTCTCCGAATGCTATTCTGATCTTAAAAAGAATATTCAAAATGAATACGGGATTATCGTTAAGAGTTTCGGTGCTATCGGTTTTTCTGCCATGATGCACGGATATCTTCCTTTTGACGCGAATGATAATTTACTTGTGCCATTCCGTACCTGGAGAAATACGATCACAGAAGAAGCGGCGGACAAGCTTACGGAGGCTTTCCAGTTTAATATTCCGCAAAGATGGAGCATCGCTCATTTGTATCAGGCTATCCTGAACGGCGAGGCACATGTACCGTCGATCCGTCATTTCACGACTTTGGCCGGCTATGTTCATTTCCGCTTATGCGGAAATAAGGTCCTTGGAGTCGGTGATGCTTCCGGTATGTTCCCGATCGATGACAAAACCGGAAATTATGATGAGGGTATGCTCGCGAAATTTGATTCTCTGGTTGCCGAAAAAGGCTTTGGTTGGAAATTGAAAGATATTCTTCCCAAAGTTCTTACGGCAGGTGAGAATGCAGGTGTGCTCACAGAGGCAGGTGCGGCTCTTCTTGATCAAGAAGGCGATCTTCAAAGCGGAATTCCGATGTGTCCGCCTGAAGGTGATGCAGGCACTGGCATGGTTGCCACTAATTCCGTCCGTATGGAGACGGGTAATATCTCTGCCGGAACTTCTGTTTTCGCTATGATCGTTCTGAAAGAAAATATGAAACGTCTTCATAAAGAGATCGATATGGTTACCACACCGGCAGGCGCTCCGGTTGCAATGGTTCACTGCAACAACTGTACTTCCGAGATCAATGCATGGGTAAAGCTTTTTGACGAGTTTGCCAAAGCTATGGGACAGGAATATGACCGTGGAGCGATTTTCGAGAAACTTTATGGAATTGCGCTGGATGGTGACAAAGATTGTGGTGGTTTGATCTCTTACAACTATTTCTCAGGTGAGCCGGTTACCGGTTTTGCCAAGGGTTGCCCACTGTTTGTCAGAAATGCTGAATCCGCATTTACTCTTCCGAATTTTATGCGTATGCATCTTTATTCGGCTCTGGCAGCTTTAAAAGTTGGCCTGGATATTCTTACAAAAGAAGAAAAAGTTGTTGTTAAGAAAATGTATGGTCATGGCGGTTTCTTCAAGACGCCTAAGGCAGGACAAACGATTGCATCTGCCGCGATCGGGTCTCCGGTATGTGTTATGGAAACAGCAGGAGAAGGCGGTGCCTGGGGTATTGCTCTCCTTGCATTGTATATGATTTCGAAGGGCGAGGGCACGGCTCTTGCAGATTACCTGGATAACGAGATCTATGGTGGTTCTTCCGGTTCTGAAATTTCTGCTTCCAAGGAAGATATGGACGGGTTTGCTGCATTTATGGATAAGTATGTTCCTGGTCTTGCAATCGAAAAGAGTGCGGTGGAGATCCTGGATAAGTGAGGTGGATAGATTATGTTGGAAGAATTGAAACAAAAAGTATTTGAAGCAAATATGCTTCTTCCTAAATATGGACTGGTCACTTTTACATGGGGAAATGTCAGCGCCATTGACCGTGAAAGCGGTTTGTTCGTGATCAAGCCGAGTGGCGTTCCTTATGAGACGATGTGCGCGGATGATATGGTCGTGATGGATCTTGAGGGAAATCGAGTCGAAGGAAAATATAAGCCTTCATCTGACACGCCGACGCACTTGATCCTTTATAAGCGTTTCCCGAATATCGGCGGCGTGGTGCATACTCATTCTTCGTACGCGACATCTTGGGCACAGAGTGGCCGCAGCATTCCGTGTTATGGTACAACGCATGCGGATTATTTCTATGGAAGCATTCCTTGTGTCAGATGTTTGACCAAAGAAGAGATCGAAGCGGATTATGAAACCAATACAGGTATTTTGATCGCAGATTCTTTTGAAAAAGATTCTTTGGATTATGAGGCTGTCCCAGGTGTGTTATGCAAGAATCATGGTCCTTTTACATGGGGAAAAGATGCTCATGAAGCCGTTCATAATGCGGTTGTGCTTGAAGAAGTGGCTAAGATGGCTTACCGTACGGAAATCATCAACAAAGAAGTGCTTCCGGCTCCCTCTGAATTACAAGATAAACATTATTTTCGAAAGCATGGAAAAAATGCTTATTATGGACAATAAAAATGGTATAATAGAAAAATCAACTTAGGAGGTTTTTGATATGAACAACATTCCAGAAATCAAATTGGGTATCGTTGCTGTATCCCGTGACTGTTTCCCGATTGCTCTCTCTGAGAAGAGAAGATCTGCAATCAAGGCTGCTTATAAGGGAGATCTTTATGAGTGCCCGGTAACTGTCGAGAATGAGCTCGATATGCTTAAAGCAGTTGAAGATGTTAAGAAGGCTGAGTGCAATGCACTGGTTGTTTTCCTCGGCAACTTCGGTCCTGAAACACCTGAAACTCTCATTGCAAAGAATTTCGATGGTCCTTGCATGTTTGTAGCTGCAGCAGAAGGTGACGGAGACATGGTCAATGGCCGTGGCGATGCTTACTGTGGTATGCTCAACTGCTCATACAACCTCGGTATGAGACATCTTGACGGATATATTCCAGAATATCCTGTCGGAACAGCTGAAGATATCGCAAAAATGATCGCTGATTTCGTACCGATCGCTCGTGCGGTTATTGGCGTTAAGAATCTTAAGATCATCACATTTGGTCCACGTCCGCAGGACTTCTTCGCTTGTAATGCACCTATCAAGGGTCTTTATGAGCTGGGCGTTGAGATCGAAGAGAATTCCGAGCTCGATCTTCTCGTTTCTTATAAGGAGCACGAGAATGACCCGCGTATTCCTGAGGTCTGCGAAGATATGGCCAAAGAAATGGGCGAAGGTAAGTACTATCCGGAGATGAGCGCTCGTATGGCTCAGTTCGAACTTACTCTTCTTGACTGGGCAGAAGCTCACAAGGGTTCCAGAAAGTATGTAGCATTTGCAGATAAGTGCTGGCCGGCATTCCCGTCCCAGTTCGGATTCGAGCCTTGCTATGTTAACAGCCGTCTTGCTTCCCGTGGTATTCCGGTATCCTGCGAAGTTGATATCTACGGCGCTCTTTCCGAGTATATCGGTATCTGCATCAGCAATGATACTGTTACTCTCCTTGACATCAACAACTCTGTACCGCAGTACATCTATGATGAGGAGAAGGATAAGTTCAAGAACTACAAGCTTACAGATACATTTATGGGCTTCCATTGCGGTAACACACCTTCTTGCAAGATGTGCGGCGATCGTGCGATCAAGTATCAGCTGATCCAGCACAGATTGCTTGAGCCAGCCGGTTCTGATCCGGATTTCACACGTGGTACTCTCGAGGGTGACATCGCTGCTTCCGATATTACATTCTATCGTCTGCAGTGCAACAGTGACGGAGAACTCGTTTCTTACATCGCTGAAGGTGAGATCCTTGACGTTAAGACACGTTCCTTCGGTGGTATTGCTATCTTCGCTATTCCGGAAATGGCAAGATTCTATCGTCATGTCCTGATCCAGGGCAGATTCCCGCACCATGGTGCTGTTGCTTTCGGTCATTACGGAAAACTGATGTTCGAGACATTTAAGCTTCTCGGCATTTGCCCGTGCAGAATCGGATACAATAAGCCGGCCGGTGATCTCTACAAGACAGAGAATCCGTTCAGCTGATCTTTATCTGAGTAAATGATCTTACACACTGCCTTCCGCCTTATGGGTGGGAGGCAGTGCTTTTATCTGGTATAATGACATGAGTGACGATGAGGGGAGCTGCTTTTTCGTAGATGCTGAAAAGAGCACTGAATAAGTTTTTAAATAACCTGAAGCTGCATAATAAATTCCTTATTATGTATATATTCTGCGTCATCATTCCTCTGATCATTACGGATACTGTTATTTTCTATTCGTTATATACGAAAGAATACAACCGTCGTAAATACGAGATGTATAGTGTTGCGCAAGGTTACCAGAATGCAATCAGTACGATTATCAGTTATGATGCCAGTATCGTTCACGCAATCAGTGTGAACGGAGGTCTGAAAAAGTTTTTGGATCATGATTATTCCGGCGTTAACGAGTACATCAATGCGTATTATGATTTTGTAAATGATTCGTTTTTTGAGACACTTACAGGTATGAGAAATGACCGTATCACAGTATATTCAGACAATCCGACCATCTATAACGGTAAATATTTTAAGCGTTTGTCCGCCGCCCGGGATCTGGAATGGTATGATCGTTTTATCCTTTCCGGCCGTGATGAAAGTTTGATCATATATTATGACAATCAAGTAGATGCCAGATTGGAGTCTCGTCGAAAAATCGTATTTGTGAAGCGCTTCAAGAATATGTATGATAGCAAATACGATAAACTGGTTTCCGTTGAAATCGAGAGTTCAAATGTTCAGGCATCGATCCTGCAGGTTTCGGATGTTTTTCGAAGCTATATCTGCTGCGGTGATTATGTTGCGATAGCTAAATATGGCGATACGACTACGTCGATCGAATCGGTGATGAATAAATCGCGTAATCGCATCAGCGTACACTATCCATTTACGATCGCCGGTACGCAGTTGGACATATATTTGTTTGACGATGATCCTTTGATCACCGGGATCATTTCGAATAATTTTTGGATCGTTTTGATCTTTTTGATCATAACACTTGCGCTTCCGGTGTTGATCATGAAAGCAATAGAGGAGACGATCGATACACGTATTACAACGCTTAAAGAAGCTTTTAGCGGAAACAGCACAGATAAATTCCAACCTATTTCCAAGATTGAAGGAAATGATGAGATATCTTTGCTGATGACGAGTTATAACCGTATTGCCAAGATCAATAATGAACTGATCAATACGCTGTACAAGGATAAATTGAAAGAGCGGGAGAATGATCTGGCGAGAAAGAATGCTGAACTTCTTGCTTTGCAAAGTCAGATCAATCCTCACTTCCTTTTCAATGCGCTTGAAAGTATTCGTATGCACAGTATTCTGCGTGGAGAAGATGAAACTGCGGATATGGTTGAAAAATTGGCAGTCATGGAAAGACAGAATGTTGAGTGGGGGGACGATTTGGTTTCAATCAAAAAAGAAACCGAATCTATTGAAGCCTATCTTTATCTTCAGAGTTATCGTTTTGGCGATCGTCTTTCTTTTGATATCGATGTGGATAAGGAATGCGAAAACCTTTATATACCTAAGCTGACACTGGTTACTTTTGTTGAGAATGCTTGTGTACACGGCATTGAGGCTAAATCTTCGGCGGGATGGATCTTTGTTCGAGTATATAAAAAAGATGAATTCTTATGTATGGAAGTTGAAGATACCGGCGGCGGTATGGATGATGCCGAGATTGCTTCTTTGATCAAGAATATAGAGAACGTCAGTATCGAACAGATAAAAGGAAAGAAGCATGTTGGAATTCTGAATGCTTGTCTGAGACTGAAATTGCATTCTGAAAACCAGGCAAAGATAACGATAGATAGCGAAGTCGGAGTAGGAATGTGCGTGTTGATCCGTGTTCCTCTAGATAAACTAATAGGTAATAAGGGGTGAACGATATATGTTAAAAGTTATGATCATTGATGATGAACCTTATATTCTACAGGGTCTTCAGGTACTGGTTGACTGGAATAATGAAGGGTTTGAAGTTGATGCTTTAATGACAAACGGCATAGATGCCTTGAAATATCTAAAAGATCACCAGGTGGATCTCATCATTTCGGACATTCAGATGCCTTTGATGACCGGGTTGGAGCTTTTGGAAGAGATCAATAAGCAGAATCTGTCGGATGCTAAATTCGTGATACTTACAGGTTATGACAATTTTTCCTATGTCCAGAAAGCGATCCGCAGCGGTTGCTTTGATTATATTCTGAAGCCGGTCAGCAAGGATGACCTGATCTCTTTGCTTCGGAAGGTGGCTAATCTGAAGGAAGAGAAAAATATCGTTGAGGAAAAACAGAAAAAACTCGAGGATGCATATTTAGCATCGAATCTGATTTCTATAATAAAAGGTAAATATGATGATACGAATATCGAATATGTCAAGAACCATCTGCAATTAGCGGGTGGTATCCGATTCGTTGATATCGAGATCATGACGGAAGGAATCGTTGATGATGAGGATGATTACGATCTGCGTGTGCTTCAGAAACAGCTTTTCAATTCTTTAAAAGAAATCCTTAAAGACAATGCCAACCATTTCATTTTTGATGTTTCTTATGAAAAGGACAACTATGATGTCGGATTTATATACTGTGAGAATATGGCGACACGACGTGATCTTACCGAGGAGGAATTCTTCCGGATGCTTTTGAAAAAACTGGAAGTTGTTTTTACCAAGCCGGTGCGCATTATGTGCGGAAAGACTGTCCCGGATGTTTCTTCTTTGTCCAAATCATACAGTTCCTGTGCCAGAATCGATAGTATCAAGGGATTTCATAACCAGAAAAACCTGTATTTCTATGAAAATGATATCCAGGTTGGTCAAAATGGTATTGTCCTTTGTAAAAACAGCCTGGATGAATGTATTGCGGCGATCCAGTCGAATGATCATGAAGCAATCAAAACTGCAGTTAAACAGCTTTATGAGGATATGAATAAAGGTGAGAATACTAATAATGTAATAGATCTGAACATTAACTATCTTTTGTTTCAACTTATCCATCTGGCTTCGGAACAGGACGATAATGTTAACCAGGAAGAGGTTATCCAGTATATTTCTGAACAATCTTTTGAAAAGTCGATCAATCGAGGCAGTGCCCAGCATTTTGAGCGATTTGCCATAGAATATGCTGATTACCTTATGGGATTAAGAAAAAATGTATCCCGAGGCATACTTGCGGAGATCGAGACGGAAATACGAGATCACTATGCGGAGAATATCAGTTTGAGAAATCTTGGCGAGAAATTTTTTATTAACAGTTCTTATCTGGGACAAATATTCCGGAAAAAGTACAATCAATCTTTTAAGGATTACCTGACAAATTATAGGATCAACGAAGCATCCAAACAATTAGTCACTACAGAGAAGAAGATCAACAGGATCGCATTCGATGTAGGGTATAAGGATTGTGACTATTTTATCCGCAAATTCATTGAAACAAAGGGATGCACGCCTTCCAAGTATAGAAAGATGCATCGCGAGACTTGATGTAAAACGCACAAACAAAATCATTTTCGTCTTTGGTTTGTTGTACTTTTTTACCTAGACTTTTTCGGGTAACTAGTAAGAGTTTTTCGGGTTGTTGAAAAGTACATACAAAACTAAAATTAAAACATAAATAGTGTCGCGTAAGCGGCCAAAAACAATTTTGAGGAGGTTATGTAATGAAATCGAAGAAGATTTTCGCGCTTACAATGGCTTGCATGATGGGTCTTGGTGCATTTGCAGGTTGCGCAAAGAAAAAAGATGAGATCTTGAATTGGAATTTCTTCGCTGCTATGCATGGTAGTGAGATCAACGATGGTAACGAGATTCAGGAACTGATCGCAAAAGACACGGGTATTCGTGTTAAGGAGACTTGGCTTGCCGGCCAGACATCCGCTGAGGCTATTGGTTCTATCGTTGCTTCCGGTGAGCTTCCGGAATTCATCGATGGTGGTGACGGAAGTGAAGAGCTTTACAAGGCTGGCTATCTTGTTGCTTGGGATGATTATCTTGCAAAGCCGGAGTTTGCAAATCTTAAAGAGATGTATTCCGACAAAGAGTGGGAAATGTTCAAGCATGATGGTCACATCTATTGGGCGAACGTTTTCAACAACAGCTATGGTGGAAAGCCGGTTTCTCACGGATTTAACGATGAGGCTTTCTGGATCCAGGTAAGAGTTCTTGAGTGGGCTAACTATCCGAAGATTGATACTCTTGATGAGTATTTTGATCTTCTCGAGAGATACTACAAAGAGAACACAACAAACGCTGACGGAACAAAGATCATTCCTTACACATGTCTCTGTGAAGACTGGAGATATTTCTGTATTGAGAACGCTCCTGAGTTCCTCGACGGTTATCCGAACGATGGTTCCGTTATCGTAAATCTCGATGATCCGGATCATCCGAAGATCGTTGACTACAACACTACACCTACAGCTAAGAGATACTTCGCTAAGTTGAATGAGATCTATCATAAGGGTTTGATGGATCCTGAGTTCGCTATCCAGACATACGACGAGTATATGGCTAAGCTTTCTACTGGTGCTGTTCTTGGTATGTGCGATCAGTGGTGGAACTTTGCTGGTACAGTTAATGA
The DNA here is from genome assembly GCA_017513085.1 of Clostridiales bacterium. Classification (GTDB taxonomy): domain Bacteria; phylum Bacillota; class Clostridia; order Saccharofermentanales; family Saccharofermentanaceae; genus Scatonaster. Next base: position 282,392 of record JAFWDK010000010.1, read on the forward strand.
TAACTTCAAGGCTAACAAGCTTGATGAGCAGGGCATGAACTACGTACCGCTTGGTCCGACAATTGATAAGGGCATGACAAACCGTTGGTACATTGGTGCTAACGACACATTGAACTCCGCTTCCGGTATCGCTGTAACAACAAGCTGCAAGGATCCGGATAAGGCTTTCAAGTTCCTGAACAGAATGCTGGATCAGGATATGCATAACCTCCGTTTCTGGGGTATCAAGGATGTTGACTACCTCGTAGAAGAAGGAACAGGCATGTTCTACAGAACACAGGAAATGCGTGACAAGTGGGCAGACTCCAACTATACAAAGTCTCACTGCTGCATGTATGCATACTTCCCGCAGTGGGGTGGTATGTCCCGTGATGGTATCAACACCATGCAGCCTGGTGACTCCGTAAGTGAGTTCTTCGCTGGTATGGCTGATCCGCTCGTTAAGTGCTTCAAGGCTTATGGTTACACAGCTTACAACGAGTTCCTCCGTTCTACAGATGGAACAGTTGGTATCTGGTATCCTATGTATCAGTTCTCTAACAACCTTAAGACTGATACAGACGCTGGTGTTGCTTGGACAAAGATGGGCGAAGTTAAGCATCACTGGTTGCCGGAAATCGTAGTTGCTGACGATTTCGAAGCAAAGTGGAATGAGTACATGGCTGCTTACGCAGAGTGCAAGCCGGAAGACTTCCTCGCTTACATGCAGAAGACTCTGGACGATCTCATTGCATCATAAGATTTTCTAGTCAATTAGGTGGTGGCAACCACAGTTTAAATGACTGTGGTTGCCACTTCTAAACTTTAGGGGAGGCAATTATATGAGCCTTATGGGTACAAATTCACCGGCTTTGAAAGAAAAAAATACTAGAGCCGAGATGAAGAGACAGAGAATTCTTCTTATCATAGCAGGATTATTTGTTATCTATGGTATCGTATTCTATTATTTGCCATTGTTCGGCTGGATCATGGCTTTTCAGAACTATAAGATTAAAGATGGTATTTTCGGTTCTGAGTTTGTAGGATTAAGATGGTTTAAATTTCTGTTCTCTGATCAAACATTCTTACGAGTTATTCGTAACACTCTTTGCATGGGTGTATTAAATCTTGTTTCCACAACAATTACAGCGATTGGTTTCGCTATCCTTTTGAATGAGGTAAGGAACACTTTCGGTAAAAAGTTGGTTCAGACAATTTCTTACTTACCTCACTTTTTGTCTTGGATCGTTGTAACAGGTATTGTTCATGATGCTCTTTCTATTAACGGTGTCATTAACGAATTATTTGTTAACTTACATATTTTTAAAGAGCCTATCAGTTTCTTCTCGCATAAAGAATATTTCTGGCCTATCGTTGCTTTGTCCAACGTTTGGAAAGAAACTGGTTGGAATGCTATTATCTATCTTGCAACTATCACATCTATTGACCCTGCTCTTTATGAAGCAGCTGCGATGGATGGTGCCGGTAGATGGCAGAAGATCAAGCATATTACTCTCCCGGGTCTTCGTTCCACAATCATCATTCTTCTTATCATGAATATCGGTAATGTTATCAATGCCGGATTCGAAGTTCAGTACTTGTTGACAAACGGCTTTATTAAGCCTGTATCTGAGACGATCGATATTTATGTATTGACCTATGGTGTTGGTAAGATGAACTACTCACTTGGTACAGCCGGCGGTATATTTAAGACATTCGTATCTTTGGTCCTCATCGTAATCTTTAACTTTATTGCGAAGAAGACCGGCGATGAACGGTTGTTCTAAGGAGGTGACATGCTATGAATTCTAAATCTAAAAAGAAGATGCAGATGAGTAAATGGGATTGGGCATTTGTCATCATCAACACAACGTTCTTGGTTCTCTTTTGTATCGTAACTCTTTACCCTGTTTTGAACACATTGGCTCTTTCGTTCAATGATGGTCTTGATGCGGTAAAAGGTGGTATCCACCTTATCCCTAGAAAGTTCTCTACTGACGCTTATACAACAGTATTCAACATTCAGGGTATTAAGCAAGGTGCTATCGTTACTGTCGCTCGTACAGTTCTCGGTACTCTACTTGCTCTCGGAGCTAATGCTTTGCTTTCGTTCGTCGTTTCTAGAAAGAAGTTCATGTTCCGTTCCAGTCTTTCACTTTTCTGGGTTATCACAATGTATGCTAACGGCGGTATGATTCCTGGATTGGTTCTTTTGAAGGCTCTCGGTCTCACAAACTCTTTCTGGGTATACATCGTTCCTGGTCTGGTTGGTGCTTTTAACATTTTGGTACTTCGTACTTATATGGAAGGTCTTCCGGATTCTTACGAAGAGTCTGCTCAGCTTGATGGTGCAGGTTATATGACGATCTTTGTTAAGATCATTTCTCCTCTTTGTAAACCGGTTTACGCTACGATCGCACTCTTTATGGCTGTTGGTCATTGGAACTCCTGGTTTGATGCAATGCTCTATAACCGTACAAAGCCGCAGTATACAACACTGCAGTACGAGTTGCAGAAACTCCTGAGTAACGTTATGCAGCAGTCCGGTAATGCTTCCAGCTCCGGTAAGACCGCTTCGACATCCAAGGTTACACCTATCACGGTACGTTCCGCTGCGACGATCGCAACGATGCTGCCTATCATCTGCTTGTATCCTTTCTTGCAGAGATACTTTGTAACCGGTTTGACAATCGGTGGTGTTAAAGAGTAAAACTTGTTGCACTTTTTGCTACCTGCCCCTAATATATAGGGGCAGGTAGTATTTTTTTGTAATAATACTTATGATATTAGTCAAAATCTTAATGATAGAAGGTTATAACGAATGGGAATATTCAGACATGATGGTCCGATAATGGAGTTTTTGAGTACTGTGGCAGATTTAATGATCCTGGATCTTATCTGCATAGTTTGTTGTATTCCAATCGTAACTATCGGTCCGGCACTCAGTGCCAAATATGCGGTAGCCATGCGTATTGTCAGACATGAAGAACCGACTATTGTAAAGCCATATTTCAAAGCGTTCAAAGAAAACTTCAAGCAAGCTTTAATTGTCTGGTTGATCCTTATGGTCGTTGTTTTGCTGGTTTGGATCGACTGGTCCTGGATGATCGACAAAGGTTTTGACAATGTTTCTCCACTTTACTTTGGAGGCGCTGTTTTTGTCACCACAATAGTTTCTTTTATTATAATGACTATTTTTCCAATCATATCAAGATTTGAGCTAACTGTTAAGGAAGCCTTCAAGACGGCGGCTCTTTTTTCCATGCTGTATTTTTTCGGCCTTCTTGCTATTGTTATCCTTATGGGATTCTCTGTTTTTGTTTGTATCAAGTATATCCGTTGGTTACCGCTTGCTTTCACTGTTTGCCATCTTTGTATTGTTTACTGTCTCTGCCTGATATTTGTCCGTGGATTTAAAAAACTGGAAGCGCAGTTTGTTGATGTGGATGAAAATGAAGATGATGTCGATGAAAATGAAGATGATGTCGATTCTGAAATGGACAGTAAGATCATTGATGTCGGGCAAGAAAAGTCGGACGAGAAGAAAGACGTGTAATTATGGATGAGAAGATCCCACTTAAAGAACGCATAAAAAAAGAAAAAGAGAAATTCAGTAAATTTGATGCTGCAACGAAGAAAAAGTATTTTCGGGATTATTATTTAATTCCGTGTATTTTGATCATTGCAGTAATTGTTTTTGTCTGTTGGTTTGTTTTTGATTTCTTTTCGTCGAAGAAAACAGTATATTCCGGAGCAACTGTTGGCTTTCTGATTTCTGATGATGGTTATCAGTATCTGACTTCCGACTTTATGGATAGTTTGGGTTCCGGATATAAGAAGAAAAAAGTAGAACTTTCTAGAGATACAGTCATGACGACCTATGATGAGGCACAAAATGACAAAATGACTATGGAGATGGCTTTTACATCGCAGATTACTGCCGGAATGTTCCAGTATGCGATTTTTACCAAGTCCGGTTTTGATCATTATGCTGGTTATGAGTTTTATATGCCGTTAGACGAGTATAGCTCCTCAGAGAAATATTCTTCTATGCAATTCATCCGTTCTTCAGATAATCAGATTTCCGGAATCTTATTATCTGAAGAAGTCAAGAATAAAATCGGATATGCCGGAGATGAAGAGCTTGTTTTCACTTTACTTTATACGGATGAGCATAAAGATCTTAATACTCCGTTCATTGATTATCTGTTCCTGGGAGGCTAATTATGAAGATTTCAAGTATTTACAGCGATGGCATGATCATGCAGAGAAATAAAAAGAATACGATTTCCGGTGTTCTTGAGACGGAGAAATCGATCAAAGCAGAGCTTGATGGAGTATCGATTCCGGTCGATGTTAAGGCTGACGGATCTTTTACCGTAGTTATCGATGAACAAGAAGCCGGTGGGCCTCATGTGCTTGCTATCGGCGATCTTGTGATACATGATGTTTTGTTTGGCGATGTTTATGTGCTGGGTGGTCAATCCAATATGGAACTTCCGGTTCTTTTTACTGCGGATGAACATTTTGATGAGATCGAGAGCGCTGACTTCGCGCAGATTCGCCAATTTGAAGTACCTAAGGTTCCTCTGTTTGGAAGAAAAGAAGAGTTTCTGAATGGAGGCAATTGGGTAAATGCGGATCAGAAGAATATCAATTCTTTTAGCGCAATCGGCTTCTATTTTGCAAAACAGAAGTATTTAAAGGATCAGGTTCCGGTTGGCCTTGTTCAGACTGCGGTTGGCGGTGCGCCGGTTGAAAGTCTGATGAGTGAAGAAGTGCTTGTGGATACTTTCGAAAAGATCTATCCGAAATATGAATCTTCCGGGGCCTGCAATGGTGATAAGAGCAAATGTTGCCTTTGGTGTTATAAGGAAAAGCTTGCTCAGAATCGAGATGCAGATTTTGTTGCTAAAACCCAAAAGGAAGATTTCGAGTTCGAGCAGAAGTGGCGTTCTGAGCTTGCCGCTAAAGATCCAGGAACAGAAGCGCACTGGGAGAATCTCTGGAATGATGGTGAAGGAGAATCATTTACAATGCCGTCCACTTTCTTTAAGACGAAGTATGAAGACCTTCGATTTGGTTCAGTATGGCTTCAGAAAGTGGTCAATGTTCCGGAAGAGTTTTGTAAAGGACGTATTCAGCTTCGTCTGGGTACCCTGATCGATTCTGATGACACATATGTAAATGGCGTCAGAGTCGGCGGTTTCGGTTTCAAGTATCCGCCACGCCGGTATTGGTTGCCGGATGGACTTCTTAAGCCTGGTAAGAATGTGATCTCCGTTCGTTTGGTCATGACAGGCAATATCGGCGGTGCTGTTATAGAGACACCATTCTGTTTAAAGAACGAAGATCATGAAATATCTCTTTATGGAGAGTGGAAGGTTAGGATGGGTATCAAGGCAGATGAACCGCTGCGTGGCCAGACTTTCTTCATCTGGGCACCTACTGCGCTTTATAATTCCATGCTTTATCCAATCCGAAATTATAACTGCAAAGCCATCCTGTTCTATCAGGGAGAGTCGAATGGTGAGTACCCTCAGTATTACGGGGATCTTCTAGTGAAGATGGTCGAAGAGTGGCGTGTGCTTTTTGGACAGGTTCCGTTCTTAATGGCGGAGATCACTATGTGGGAAGGAGAAGGACCTGAATACGGTGAGGATGTATTCCTTGACATTCGTATGGCACAAAGAGAAGTAGTCGGCCGTATTCCTGATGCATACTTGATCAAGACCGATGACATAGGTCAATTTAACGACTTGCATCCTCAGAACAAGAAAGATGTTGCAGTTCGTTTCTTCGAAACTTATGAGTCATTAAACCAAAAGTGATTCAATTCTCTTTTTTAAACCCGGCTAACGGGTTTTTGGAAACCGCTTCGTGAAGAGTGTCGTCATCCACATGGGTATAGATCTGTGTAGTGGCGACACTTTGATGTCCAAGTATAGTTTGGAGACTTCGAATGTCAACTTCGCCGTATTTGTACATTAAGGTGGCTGCGGTATGACGAAGCTTATGGACGGAATACATGGCAGGATCGATTCCTGAAGCAGATAACAGGTTTTTAATGATATTCTGAATCATCTGAGTACTGATCCGTGTACCACGTTTACTCAGAAAAAGCGCTTGTTCGTCCTTGACCTTCATTTGATCCCGAATCGGATAATAGTCGCGTAATGCGACTAGACAGGCATTGTTGAGATAGATCGTGCGTTCTTTGTTGCCTTTGCCTACTACTCGGAGTGTATCATCACGTATATCTGAAAGATTGATCATTTGAAGCTCGGAAAGACGCATGCCGCAATTCAGAAACAGCGTAACGATGCAAAAATCTCGTTCTGAACTTGGCTTTGACGAATGTTCGGCTGTTTCCAGAAGGTGAACGCTCTGTTCCAGATTCAGGTATTTTGGTAAACGCTTCGGGCGCTTGGGTGTTTCCAATTCGTAGGATGGATCATCTTTGATGATCCTCTTCTTTTGGAACAGATATTTAAAGAAAGACTTTAATGTGGCGACTTTTCTGGCACGTGTGGCGGCAGAAGCTTTGCGTTCGCGGGAAAGAAATATCATAAAGGCGAAAAGATCGTCCTGGGCGATTCGATTCAGGAATTTCTCGTCAACATCGCTGATATCGATATCGTCAAATTGCAGTTTGTCACTGAGTGTGACAAGTCCCCAGTCTTTTTTTAGAAAACGAAAGAAGAGGAGAAGATCGTATTTGTATTCTTTTACGGTCAAAGGTGATTTTTCCTGAACAGCCTGCATATATCGCAGGTACTGTTCCAGAATCGGAAAAGTCGCTTGTTCTCCGGATGATTTTCCTTTCGGACGCCCCATTGATTCCTCCTATAGCTTTATTAAACTCATAGTATCACATTCACATTGAAAAAATGTTGGAAATATCTTGTATTTCGATTTCCGTTGCGATATAATACACCCATCAAAGACAAATGTCCACGGTGCGTGGACACACCAGAGAGGAATCGTGATAAATATGAGTAAGTTAAAAGTTGGCGTAATCGGCGCAACAGGATATGTCGGACAGCGTTTCATTTCGCTTTTGGATAATCATCCTTGGTTTGAGTGTGTAGCAGTTGTTGCTTCCCCTCGTTCTGCCGGCAAGCCTTATGCTGAAGCAGTAGAAGGACGTTGGAAGATCGATAAGGAAATGCCTTCCTATGTTAAGGACATGATCGTTGAGAGCACCGAGAATATTGAAGATGTTTGCAAGAAGGTTGACTTCGTTTTCTGTGCTGTCGATATGAAGAAAGACGAGATCCGTGCTTTGGAAGAGAAGATCGCTAAGCTCGAGACTCCTGTTATTTCCAATAACTCTGCAAACAGATGGACTCCTGATGTTCCGATGATGGTTCCTGAGATCAATTCCGATCATGCTGCTATCATTGAGAAGCAGAGAGAGAGACTTGGCACCAAGCGTGGTTTTATTGCTGTTAAACCTAACTGCTCGATCCAGAGCTATGTTCCGGCTTTGACACCACTTCGTTCTTTTGGCATCAAGCAGATCTCTGTATGTACTTATCAGGCGATCTCCGGAGCAGGCAAGACTTTCAAGGATTGGCCGGAAATGGTAGGAAACATGATTCCTTATATCGGTGGTGAAGAGGAAAAGAGTGAACAGGAGCCGTTAAAGGTGTGGGGTCATATCGAAGGTAACGAAATCGTTAAGGCAGATGCGCCTGTGATTTCCGCTCAGTGCTATCGTGTTGCGGTTCAGGAAGGTCATACTGCAGCTGTTTCGGTTTCTTTTGAGAAGAAACCAACAAAGGAAGAAATGATCGAAGCTTGGAAGAACTTTAAGGGTGTTCCGCAGGAACTTGATCTTCCACATGCTCCGAAGCAGTTCCTCCAGTATCTGGAAGAGGATAACCGTCCGCAGCCGGCTTTGGATGCTATGTTTGGAGATGGCATGGGTGTTTCCATCGGCCGCTTAAGAGAAGACTCGATCTTTGATTACAAGTTTACCTGTCTTTCCCACAATACTCTTCGTGGCGCTGCCGGTGGCGCAATGCTTACTGCAGAACTTCTTTATAAGAAGGGTTATCTTTCTGCCAAGGATTAATGTTCAACAAAGAGAGAGGGACTTGTTCAGGCAAGTCCCTCATTTCTTTGCGTAAAGAAGCATTAGCGTAACGGTAAAAAAAAGATTTTCGAAAAAGGTGTTGACGTGAGGAAAGATTATCGCTATAATCTTTCTTGCGCTTTGAGAAATGGGTACAAACTCAAACAAGCGGGCCTTTAGCTCAGTTGGTTAGAGCAACCGGCTCATAACCGGTCGGTCTTGGGTTCGAGTCCCTGAAGGCCCACCAATTAGAAGCTAACGTCAATTATATATATGGGAGAATTCCCGAGCGGCCAAAGGGGGCAGACTGTAAATCTGTTGTCACCGACTTCGGTGGTTCGAATCCACCTTCTCCCACCAAGAGAGTTGATCTTTGATCAGCTCTCTTTTTATTTGTTTATTATCTTCATATCTATTATAATTCTTTGTAATACACATTCGGAGGTGCTATATGAATATTCTTGTTAGTGGCGGTACTGGTTTTATCGGATCACATACCTGTGTGGAGCTCCTCAATTCCGGTTATGATGTAGTTGTATTCGATAATCTTTCCAATTCGAAAGAAGATACAATTGATAAGATCTTTACTATTACAGGTAAGCGTCCGAAATTCTATAAGGCCGACATGGTCGTTCCTTCTGAACTGGATCAGATCTTTGAAGAGAACAGTATTGATGCCGTTATTCATTTTGCCGGGTTGAAAGCAGTAGGTGAAAGTGTCGCTAAGCCTTTGGAGTATTATAAGAACAATATTTGCGGAACCCTTAATCTTCTTGAGGCAATGAGAAAACATAACGTGAAGAATTTTGTTTTTTCCTCTTCGGCTACCGTATATGGAACACCTGAATTCGTTCCAATCACAGAGGAATGCCCTCTTGGTATGACTACCAATCCATATGGAGAAACCAAGAAGATGCTCGAGCGGATTCTTACCGATTTTCAGAAGGCGAATCCAGATTGGCATGTGGTCCTGCTTCGTTATTTCAATCCGATCGGATGTCACGAGAGCGGTATCATCGGAGAGGAACCAAATGGTATTCCAAACAATCTTATGCCTTATATCATGCAGGTCGCTGTCGGAAAACTCCCGTTTTTGCGAGTTTTCGGTAACGATTATAATACACCGGATGGTACGGGTGTTCGCGATTATATCCATGTTGTGGATCTGGCTCGCGGACATGTATCGGTCCTTAAGAAGCTTTCGGATGAAGCCGGAGTGTATGTGTATAATTTAGGAACCGGTATAGGTTATAGTGTTTTGGATATCGTTCATGCATTTGAAAAAGTTAACCAAATCACGATTCCGTATCAAATCACAGATAGAAGACCAGGCGATATTGATGTCTCATATTCGGATCCCGGAAAGGCTGAAAGAGAACTCGGATGGAAAGCAGAATATGATCTGGACCGTATGTGTCTGGATGCTTTTCGCTTCGCCAGGAATACCATGACCTCTAATTGACAGTCTTTTTCGAGTGTGCTAATATACTTTTCGTCGCAACGGGGTTGTGGCGGAATGGCAGACGCAGCAGACTCAAAATCTGCCGACCATAAATCGTATGGGTTCAAGTCCCATCAGCCCCACCAATTGCAAAAAAGATCCCCATTTTCTGCTATTTAAGAATCTGGGGATCTATTTTTGCCTTTTTTGCGAAATATTAGCGAAAATATGAAAAAAAAGTCATTTGCAAGATCTTATATTATGGAATACTATATATTAGCCAATCAAAATAATTTTGAGCAAGGAGAAGAAGAAGAATGGAAAATCGCTCAGAAATATCCAATGTAGAATTGGAGAAGTGTAAGGATATTATCACTAAGATTACAACTTCTTATTATGAGAAGATGGTTGGACAGACAAGACTGGGATGGTCATTGCTGATCGCTATTATTTCAAACGGACATATTCTTTTGGAATCTGTTCCGGGTCTTGCTAAGACAACAGCGGCTAAAACTTTGACTGATGCCGTAAATGGTAAGTTTTCGCGTATCCAGTGCACGCCGGACCTTTTGCCAAGTGATATTATCGGTACGCAGATCTTCAATTACACGACCAACACATTTGAAACCAAACTTGGCCCGGTTTATGCTAACTTCGTTCTTTTGGACGAGATCAACCGTTCCAGTGCAAAAACACAGAGTGCTATGCTCGAAGTCATGCAGGAGCATCAGACGACTATCGGCGGTCTGAACTACGCGATGCCGAAGATTTTTACGGTTATTGCTACACAGAACCCGATCGAGCAGGAAGGTACTTATCTTTTGTCGGAAGCACAGCTTGACCGTTTCCTGATCAAAGAGAAGATCGATTATCCGACTCAGGATGAAGAGTTTGAGATATTAAACCGTATTGAGAAAGATGTTTTCTCCAAGTCGGAATCCGTTGTAGAACTCGAAGATCTTTATTTCCTGCAGCAGATGGCTAAGAAAGTATATCTGGACGATTCCATCAAGAGATACATTATCCGTATCGTGAATGCAACCCGTCACCCGGCCGAAGTCATTGGAAAAGAACTTGCCGAGTACATCACACTTGGTTCGAGTACCCGTGGCTGTATTGCTCTTATGGAAGTATCCAAAGCTGTTGCGCTGATCAACGGTAGAGGCTATGTGACACCGGACGATGTTAAAACACTTATTCATAGTGTTTTGCGTCATCGTGTATCACTGAACTTTGCCGCTGTTGCAGATGGTGTAACAGAAGAACAGATTATTGATAAGATTGTAGGAGCTATTGCAACACCATGATTCTTGACTATGTTACAAGAATAAAAGCGAATATAGCAATTCATACCAAGATCAAAGCTACCAGCATCCTGGACGGATCCTATAAGTCTGTTTTCATGGGTCGCAGTTTGAATTTTGAGGATCTTCGTGAGTATATTCCGGGCGACAGCATTCGTGATATCGACTGGAAGGCTTCTTCTCGTAGCCGTTCTTTGCTTGTTAAGCGATTTGTTGCAGAGAAGAAGCACAATATCCTTATCGTTTTTGATACAGGAGCGAAGATGAATGCTCATACCGACAAGATGGAACTGAAAAAAGATGTGGCGATTTACTCTGCCGGCACACTTTCTTATCTTGCCTATTCTAATGGCGATTTTGTCGGAGCTTTGTACAATACTGACGGTAAGATTCACTATTATCCGCTTCGTACACGTCTTTACGATATTGAGAATTTTCTTTCCTCATACGATAAAGATGTTGTGAAATCCCAAAAGTCGGATCTTGATAAGACACTTGAGTATCTTCTGAAGAATTTCCGCCGTAAGATGGTCGTGTTTGTTGTGACAGATATGGCCGGCATCCGATCAATTTCTGATATAGTATTGAAGAAGCTGATCTGCCAGCATGATCTTCTGTTTATAAACATCAATGACGCGAACGTAACCGGTGGAAGATCTTTTAAGGTTGAGAATAACAGATACCTTCCTGAGTTTATTACATCTAGTAAGAAGCTGGCGCAAATGGAGAAGAAGATGAAGGACGAAATTCTTGAGGAGAACAAGAAAAAACTGCTTCATCACGCTATTATCAGTACGGATATTGATAGCAAGGAAGATATCACATTGAAAATTACGGAATTACTGGAGAGACACAGATATGCTCAATCCCACTGATACTTCACCAATTGATGTTTCTGTTGGTCTGCAGGACCCGTTTTCTTACATGTTGGCACCGATCATTATTCTTGCCGGCGTGCTGGTTGCAGGAATCATTGCTTTAGTGGTCTTTCATTTTTTGAAAAACAGAAAGTCCGTTGTTAAGAAAGTCGCAGAACCGAAACCTGTCGTATTTAAGCCTAAGGATAAGGGTGCTCTTCAGCGAGAGTATCTTGCGAAGATCGCAAAAGTTCAGGCAGATTACGAATCCGGAGCTATGGATGTCCGTACGGCGCACCAGGAATTATCTGCGATCGTGCGTATGTTTGTACATGAACTGACAGGAATCAACGCGCAAAACTTCTCGCTTCTTGAGCTTCGGGCACATAATGTGAATCAGGTCAGTGATCTGATCGAAGAATTCTATGCCCCTGAATTTGCTCTGCGAACGGAAAAGGATACGATGAATTCTATTAATGACGCAAGGACGGTAATTAGTACATGGAACTGAAGAATCCGTTTGTAATTTATATAGGCATTCCGATCATCGTAGTTCTTGCGTTGATCAGTTATGGTGCCAGTAGAAAGTACAGTAAAGGTAAAAAGGTAGCAAATACCGGCTTCTTTGAGGAAACAAGTGCTTTTAAAAGAAGAATGCTTGCTTTCAGGATCTACAAAGTGCTTATGGTGGCTTTACTGTTGATCTCTATTATTTCTTGCATGATCATGATGGCAAGACCGAACAAGACCAGACAGGAAACCACAGAGATATATAACCGTGACATCTTTCTTTGTCTGGATACTTCCGGTTCCATGTACGAGGTGGACTTGGAAGTCGTTAAGCGGATGAAGGAATTGGTAAGCGGACTGCAGGGTGAGCGTTTCGGTATCACGATCTTTAACTGTCAAACCGTTACTCTGGTTCCTCTTACGACAGATTACGAATATGTATTAGATGTCCTTGATCAACTTGAAGCGGCTTGTAAGATTGCAATGGGAATGGATGACTGGTCTTTCTTTGCAGATGATGATTACTATTCAAAATATATGTATATGATCGATGGAACAACTGCAAATGATGCAAATGGTTCATCTCTGATCGGAGATGGTCTTGCTTCCACTATCTTCCAGTTCCAGGATCTTGAGACCGATGATACCAGAACGCGTGTAATTATCTTTTCGACCGATAATCAGCTTTATGGAACTCCGTTTGTTCAACTTCGTGAAGCTTCTGAATTGTGTAAGAAGTATAAGATCAAAGTCTTTGGCGCTGCGCCAAGCGAGGTGGAGAATTTCAATGAATTCAATGAGTGCATGAAACTTACGGGCGGAGATCTTTTCACTTTGCGGTCTTCCACTATGGTTGAAGACCTGATTCGGGCAGTTGAGAAGACGGAGACTTCTGTGCTGATAAAGACAGAGGAGTATGTTACGGAATTCCCTGAAACACTTGTTGCGATCGCTACGATTGCTCTTTGTATATATTTTGTGATAAGCAGAAGGATAAAAGCATGAAAATTAATCCGATACTACCAATATGGTTAATGAGCATCCTTTGTGTATTGATGCTTTGTATGAAACGAAAAGGTGTCTGGAATTATATTCGACAGATTCTCATCGTTGTGCTGCTTTTTGCCCTAAACCTTCGAATCATGGTGTTTTCACACGAAGTCGAAAAAAGAGAATTGGATCTTGATGTCCTTTTTGTTGTGGATAATTCCATGAGTATGCTGGCTGAGGACTTTGACGGAGATGGACGAAGGATCGATGCAGTCAGAGATGATTGTCAGTATATTATGGATAAACTTCCGGGAGCGAGGTTTTCCGTGGTGTCATTCGGTAATTATGCCTATCGTCTGACGCCGTATACTTCTGATATCACAGCGCTGAAAACTGCTCTGTCTTCTTTGGAAGGACAGACACAGTATTATGCAAGTGGTACGTCACTGAATCAGCCTGTTATCGTGGTTAAAGAGGCATTAGAAAAGAATCGTGAGCGGAATCCGGAAAGAACACAGGTCTTGTTTTACTTTAGCGATGGTGAGATTACGGCCAAAGAAAAACTTGAATCATATTCAAGCCTTGCTAAATTGATCGACGGCGGTGCCGTGATCGGCTATGGTACCGAGGAGGGTGGACGCATGAAAGTTCACAGCTATGAAGGTGACCATGGAGAACCGTTCTACATGATGACCCGTGATAAAAAGACCGGAAAGATGGTTGAAGCTATCTCTCATCTTGATGAGAGCAATTTGAAACAGATCGCTAAGGATCTTGATGTGGATTATTATCTCTCAGAGAATTCTGCTTCGATCAGAGAGCTTTTGCTGGATGTTACTGACTACCTTGAAAATCTTTCAAGTGAAGGCTTGACCGGCACGGAAGGCTATTCCGAAACATATTTCTGGTTTGCTATTCCACTGGTTGCTCTTCTTGCTTATGACCTTATATATTATAAGAGGAGGTTGAGAGGATGAAAAAGAAGATCATCATTGTCGCATTTACTCTTGTTGGACTTATACTTAGTAAATTTGCATTTACTTTTGTGTACAATGAATGGGTTATTTCCAAATACGAAGAAAAAGATTATTCAGAAAACTTCAGTCTTTTGGAGATGCTTAACATTACTGAACCATATATAGTTTTTTATAACAATGGAAATGTACAGTATCAGTTGAAGAATTATGAAGAAGCAATCAGGTATTACGAAGAGGCATTGGAGAAAGATCCACCGGAAGGAAAAGAGTGCCCGGTACGCATAAATCTTGCTCTTGCTAAACTTGGTCTTCTTGGGAACGATTGTTTCTCGAGAGAGAATATCGATGACACGATTGAGCTTTTAAAAGAGTGTCTGGAGATCCTTTCCGAGGAAGAGTGTGCAACAGATGACGGTGATGGTCATGATAACCGTGCGCAGAGACTCTATGATGAGATCAAAGAACTCCTGGAGCAGGCACAGCAGGAAAAGCAGAAGCAGGAGGAATCTTCTGAATCTTCTGATTCTTCTGAATCATCTGAATCATCTGAATCTTCGAGCGATGGTGATGGAGAGACCACGCAGGAAACAGGTTCTGGTGATGGCGGCCGTCAAAGTCTACTGGAAAGCCAGCTTCAAAGCCAGATGGAGAGTGCTGCAAGAGTTCGTGAGACGCAAAGACGCCAGAATGAGTCGAATGAATGGAACTGGTATTATGATGAAGAACCTGTTTGGTAATTTTGTGTTGCGTTTTAACTGATATTGGATTATTATCTTTACAGCGTATCCTTTAATCTATTCCAGGAGAGAATAGAAAGGTCGTCTGATAACGATAATCTACCTCCGCTTTGCGGAAGCATATTTTGATATAAGACCGACTTTTTAAGGGTACTTACGTACAATTACGGAGTCGGTTTTTTGTACTCCGAAAAGCAGGAAGGAGTGGTATTTTTGAAGGATTTTCATGAAAAAACTCTGATCATGGATGAACAAGCTATTCATCGTGCTTTGATCCGAATTGCGCATGAGATCATTGAGAAGAACAAAGGCCTTGAGAACGTCGTCCTGATCGGTATTCAGAGAAGAGGAGTTCCTATGGCTGACCGGATCGCCAAAGTCTTGGAAGAGGTTGAAGGAACGAAACCGGATGTTGGTATACTGGACATCACTTTTTATAGAGATGATTTGTCTACACTGGCTGCGCATCCTGTGGTAAACGGCACTGCTATTCATTTCAATATTAATGACAAGAAAATCGTCTTGATCGATGATGTTCTTTATACCGGAAGAACGGTTAGAGCAGCGATCGAGGCGATTTTTGATATGGGGAGACCTGCCTGCATACAGTTGGCGACTCTTGTGGATCGTGGACACAGACAGTTGCCGATCAGATCTGATTATGTGGGTAAGAATGTACCAACATCGAACACCGAATTGATATCTGTTCAGTTCTCTGAAATAGATGGATGTGATAAGGTAGTTCTTTGTGAAGAGGTGAAATAATGGGATTACAAAGTAAGGATTTATTAGGGTTAAAACAGTTGACCGCAGACGAGATCATGGAGATTTTGGATACGGCCAAGATGATGAAAATGGTGTTGACTTCCGGAAATAAGAAAACATCACATCTTCAGGGAAAGTCGGTAGTAACTCTCTTTTATGAGAACAGCACGAGAACACGTCTTTCTTTCGAATTGGCATCAAAATATATGGGTTCGGCAAGCGCAAACATCTCCACGTCCGGCAGCTCTGTTAACAAAGGCGAATCTTTGCTGGATACAGCAAGAACGATCGATATGATGGCAACAGACATCATCATCATGCGTCACAGTCAGTCAGGCGCTCCGCATTATCTTGCCCCAAGAGTCAAGGCTTCGATCGTTAATGCCGGTGATGGTATGAATGAACATCCGACACAGGCTCTTCTGGATATGTTTACACTCTATGAAAAATATGGTCATCTCGATGGCCTGAAAGTAGCGATTTGCGGTGATTTGTATCACAGCCGTGTAGTAAGAAGCAATGTGATCGGTCTTACCAAACTCGGTTCAACAGTGTCCGTAGCCGGCCCGCGTACTATGGTTCCTATCGGACTTGAAAAGATGGGCTGCACGGTTTGCCGTTCGGTCTCTGAAGCGGTTAGAGACGCCGATGCAGTAATGGGACTTCGGGTACAGCTGGAAAGACAACAGAAGTCGCTTTTCCCGTCTGTAGCGGAATACGCAAGATTTTATTCAATTTCCGAGGATGTGCTTAAACTTGCTAAACCGGATGCTTATCTGCTTCATCCGGGTCCTTGTAATCATGGAGTGGAACTTCCGACCAGTGTGTATGATTGTCCACAATCTGTTATCAATGAACAAGTTACGAACGGTGTTGCCGTCCGTATGGCTGTACTGTACTTATTAATGGCAAGGAGAAATCAGGAATGAAGAGGATTGAGATTCAAAATGCGACGCACTTCTCCACAAATGAGAAGATAACACTTTATATTGAAAATGGTGTTTTTGTAGATGCTCTTTCGGAGAAGGCAGATGAGGTGATAGATGCGGAAGGCCTGACAGTCATGCCTGGCCTTGTGGATATGCATTGCCATTTGCGTGAACCCGGATTTGAGTATCGCGAAGATATTAAGACCGGAACCTTGAGCGCAGCTAAGGGCGGTTTTTCCAGTGTTTGCTGTATGCCGAACACTAAACCGGTCTGTGATAATGCGGCTGTTGTTGAGGGTATCCTTCGCAAAGCTGAATTAGTAGGATCAGCGAATGTTTTCCCGATCGGCGCTGCCAGTAAGGGCCTGGAAGGAAAAGAAATCGCGGAAATGGGCCTGATGAAGGAAGCTGGAATCGTTGCGGTTTCTGACGATGGAAAACCGATTGCTACGGCTAATCTTTTGAAAAAAGTACTTGAATATGCTTCCGACTTTGATCTGCCGGTCCTCAACCATTGTGAAGACCTTACTATAGGTGAGGGCGCAATGAATGATGGTGCGGTGGCTACTTCGCTCGGCTTACGCGGAATCCCGGCTATTGCTGAAGAAATTATGATTTCAAGAGATATACTGACTGCTGAGTATCTTGATATGCCGATACACATCTGTCATGTCAGTACGGCACGTGGAATCGACTTGATCCGCCAAGCGAAGAAAAGAGGCGTAAAGGTGACATGTGAAACATGTCCGCATTACTTCTCATTAACTGAAGATAAGTGTGTTAACTACGACTCCAACTTTAAGATGAATCCTCCGCTTAGAACAGAAGCGGATAGAAAAGCTGTTATCGAAGGCTTAAAGGATGGGACGATCGATTGCATCGTTACTGATCATGCTCCTCACCATGTGGATGAGAAGGATATCGAGTTTTCTCTGGCTAACAACGGTATTATAGGTTTTGAAACTGCTTTTGCCGTAGGTTATACATATCTTGTTAAGCCTGGATATCTTACGCTGACAGAAATGGTAGAAAAAATGACAATCAATCCGTCAAAGATTTTACGGCTCGGTCGTGGTACACTGGATAGAGGCGTTCCGGCAGATCTGACTCTGGTCGATCTGAAGCAGGAGTTTGTATATACGAAGGAAGAGATCCTGAGTAAATCAACAAATTCACCATATATCGGTGAATCTTTGCAGGGACGTGTTAAAGTGACGATCACGGGAGGAAAGATTACATATGATGAACTTCGCTGACAGACTTTTAAAGAAGATCGAAGAGTGCAACAATCCTACGGTTATGGGTTTGGATCCGAAATTGGACTATCTTCCGGCATCCATGCTTGACGAAAAAAGAAAGACAGCCGGCGAAGATGCTCAAGCTGTTACCGCTGAGGCACTTTGGGAATACAACCGTCTTCTGATCGATGCGGTATATGATGTTATTCCGGCTATCAAACCACAGTTTGCTTACTATGAAATGTATGGTTTGCAGGGACTTGGCGCATTAAAGAAGACAATCGATTATGCACACGAAAAAGGAATGATCGTTATTGGCGACGCGAAGAGAAATGATATCGGAACGACAGCGACAGCTTATGCGAATGCGATCATCGGAGAAACCCGGATCATCGATGGCTCCTCCGCATGCATGTTTGATTGCGACTGTATCACAGTTAACGGATATTTGGGAATCGACGGAATCAAACCTTTCATGGATGTTGCCAAAGAAAAAGGCAAGGGACTTTATGTTCTTGTTCGTACATCCAATCCTTCGGCCGGTGATCTTCAGGATCTGAAACTTGAAGATGGCCGACAAGTATTTGAAGCAATGGCGGAAAACGTTGAAAAATGGGGTCAGGAATTGATCGGAGAATCCGGCTTCAGTTCTGTTGGCGCAGTAGTTGGCGCAACATGGCCGGAACAAGCAGTGAAAGCAAGACAGATCATGCCACATGCTTTGATTCTAATCCCGGGATATGGTGCGCAAGGTGGATCCGGAAAAGATGCCGTTGCCTCTTTTGTTAATGGAAAAGGCGGTATCGTTAATGCTTCCCGTTCACTTATGTGCGCATGGAAAAAACGTGAAGATATTGAACCTATGGCTCTTACAGACATTAAGGGACCTTCCGGCGAAACACTGCTCGGATTCCAGAAAGCAACCAGAGAAGAAGCACTTCGTATGCGTGATGATTTGAATAGTGCCCTTCAAGAGAAAGCTTAATGAGGAGTTTTTATGAAGTCGGAATATAATGTTCAACTTGTAAACAAAAGAGTCTTGGGCGATACATGCGCTGTATTGACTTTTTCTTGCCCGGAGATCGCCGCAGAGGGGCGTCCGGGTCAGTTTATCAATCTGTCCTGCTCAAAATTTTTGAAAAGACCTTTCGGAATTATGTGTACAGATAAGGTTTCCGGAACTTTTTCAATCGGAGTTCGTAAAGTCGGCAAAGGCACAGAACAGATTTTGACTGCCAATGAAGGAGATCAATTTACTGTACTCGGCCCGCTTGGAAACGGTTTTGATTTTGACGGTGTCGGTAAACTCATCTTAGTTGGTGGCGGCACCGGTATTTTCCCGATATTCTTTGCTGCGGAATATGCGTCAGAACTCGGTATTCCGGTCACAGTCGTAAACGGATACCGTTCCAAGGCAGATGCTTTTCTATACGAAGACTTTTCAAAGATCACCGAGAATTTCATGGTGACCACGGACAGTGGAGATCTTGGAATCAAGGGCAATGTCATGGCTTGCTTGAGCGAACTCGACAAAGCAATAACAGATGGCGCTACCTGTTTTGTAGTCGGACCGGGAATAATGATGCAGAAAGTATCCGAATGGGCTATGGCAAATGGACTTTCCTGCTATGTTTCATTGGAGCAGCGGATGGCATGCGGAATCGGTGCTTGCCTGGTATGTGTTTGCAAGATCAAAGCCGAACAGGAAGGAAAAGAATTTGTACACAAGAGATGCTGCAAAGATGGTCCGGTTTTCCGTGCTGAGGAGGTGATCTGGTGAGTATTGCCGTAAAAGTAGGTGAAGTAAAACTCAAGAATCCGATTATACTTGCATCCGGTACTTGCGGATTTGGCAGAGAACTGGCTGAGTATATGGATCTTGGCAAATTAGGGGCTCTGTCTTCAAAAGGATTAACACTTCTGCCAAGAGATGGAAACAAGAGTGTCCGTGTTGCGGAGACTCCTTCCGGTATGCTGAATTGTGTAGGATTGCAGAATCCCGGCGTCGATGCTTTTCTTGAGACGGAATTAGATTATATGGTTCAGACCGGCGCGGGTGTTGTAGTCAATGTGGCAGGGCATTCTGATGAAGATTATCTGGCCATGGTAGAAAAACTTGATCCTTATAAAGAAAAGATCGATGCTTTTGAATTGAATTTCTCCTGCCCGAATGTAAAAGAAGGATGTATGGTTATCGGTTCTTCCCCTAAGGCGATCCAGTCACTCGTTTCCCGCTTAAGAAAGCTGACTGATCTCCCGTTGTGGGTAAAGCTGACTCCGAATGTCACATCTGTTTCCGAGACTGCCAAAGGCGCGGAAGCGGGTGGTGCAGATGCCATCGTAGCCATAAATACCATGCTGGGAATGGCTATTGATATAAAAACCAGAAGACCTATCCTTCATAACAATACGGGAGGACTTTCCGGACCTTGCGTCAAGCCGGTAGCTATCCGTATGGTACATGAGATCTATGACGCCGTGAAGATCCCGGTTGTCGGATGCGGTGGTATTTCCACCTACGAAGATGTCCTTGAATTCATGATCGCCGGCGCATCGGCAGTTGAACTCGGCACAATTTCTCTTGTACATCCGACACGTCCGGTTGAGATCGTAAATGACTTGGAACAATACGTAAAACAGAATAATATCGAAGGTTTAGCTTCCTTGACAGGAACGCTGGAAATGTGGAGGTAAGATAACATGACAACAATTCAAGATTATTTATTTGCAACAAACGCAGTACGAGTAAGCGATCCGGAAAAATCGTTCTGGTATGCTTCCGGTACGCTTGGTCCTTTTTATGTAAATACGCATTTCCTGATCGAATCAGAGGAAAAAGCAAATGAACTTCTTTCAAAGATCGAAGACGCAGCTGCCGGCGATCGTACGGATTTTCTGAGTGCTATTTTCCCGTTCATCAAAAACCAGTATGAAAGATCGGAATCCTACAAGATGGTGATCGATCAGATCGTTTCTAAGGCAAAAGAACTGGAGTTTGATTACATCTCCGGTGGAGAACGCCGTGATTTCTTTTTCAGCGTGATGCCTGCATTCATCTTAGGAAAACCGCATGTAAGTATTTTTAAAGATGGTGAAACATATTACTCTTCATCTGTGGAAGCCAAAGCGGTCAAAGTTGGAAAAGGAGACCTTTCCGGTAAAAAAGCACTTCATATTGCAGATTTGATCACTGAAGCTTCCAGTTATACTAATGCATGGATCCCTTCTATCCGAAATCTCGGATCAGAGATCACGGACACCATTGCCGTCATCAACCGTCTTCAGGGGGGAGAAGAGAATCTTAGAAAAGAAGGCGTGAACATGTACACCTTCGCAAATATTGAATTCTCGCTCTTTAAAGATGCTGCGGAGAAGGGGATCCTCACCGACGCCCAGAAAGATATGGTGGCCCGTTTTATGAAGGATCCGATCGAGTATATGAAAGAGTTTTTGTTAGCGCATCCTTCTTTCATCGACGACCAGATCGCTCTCGGCGGCAAACCGAAGCAGCGCGCTGAAATGGCTATTTCCCGTGGATATGTACCGGGAAGAAGTGAAGTATGACGCCCGGCGAAAGGATCACATCAAAACTGAAGATCCCGTATTCGTTGCAATACGGAAAACGAAGAAGACTAAAGATCACGCTCGATATTCACGGGCGTGTTCTTGCCTTCGCGCCCTTACGTCTGACGATCCGGGAAATCGAAAGCTTTATAGAGGAGCATGCAGACTGGATCGAAAAGAACAGAAAAAAGCTTTTGTCCGACATTGTGCTGTCTTCTGATGACAGTATAGAGAAAAAGAAACGAAAAGCAGACGAACTAAAGCTTTGGGCCGGTTCTTTTCTTGAAAAATACGAGGGAAGACGTCCGAAAAGAATTACGATCCGCGAAATGAGCAGCAGGTGGGGATCGTGCTCTTCGTCAGGTAATATATCGCTGAATCTTTATCTGTATGAAGTGGACGAGTCTCTCCGCGAATATGTCCTGATACATGAATTGTCTCATCTTTATCAGATGAACCATTCGCCGTTGTTTTGGAATAAAGTATCCGAGATTTGTCCGGATTACCGTGAGAGACGGAAAGCGCTCCGCAAATATCGTCTGCCCGGAAAAAGATAAATCCTGTAAAATGTGTTGTATTTATTGTTTTTTGGTATACTAGAAATTGATCTAATATCGACGATGAGGGCATAAATATGAAAAACATTCCACTTTATGAAGTCCGACACATTGAAGATCTGCGCGATATGCTGAAGCAGAGCGTTGAGTTATACGGTGATCAGCCGCTTTTCTATTATAAAAAAGTGAAGGGTGGCGACTACGAATACTATACGTTTAAAGAGTATAACCGTTCTGTTCAGGCGATGGGTACAGGTCTTTCGCACCTTTGTGGTTTAGGCTCGCGTATCGCGATTCTTGCTGAGACCAGATATGAATGGTATGTAAGTTATTTGGCAACTACGAACGGTACCGGCATTGTGGTTCCTTTGGACAAAGAACTTCCTCCGGACGAGGTAGCCAGCTGTTTGAACCGTGCAGAGGTCAGCTGCATTATCTATTCTTCCTCAAAACAGAATGTTCTTGATCAGATCAAAGATCAGATCCCGAATGTAAAGTATTTTATCTGCATGGATAAGACCGATAAGGACGGCGTGCAGTACTTTTACGATGTATTGAATAAAGGTCAGGAACTCCTTGATTCCGGAGACCGTCTGTTCCTGGATGCACCGATCGATCGGGAAGCTATGACCGTGCTGCTTTTCACTAGTGGTACTACGGATCGTTCCAAGGCGGTTATGCTGTGCCAGAAGAATATCTGCAAAAACCTTGAAGGTATGTGCTCCATGCTTTATATCGATCAGAATGATATGTTCCTGTCAGTCCTTCCTTTGCACCATACTTATGAATGCACTTGTGGTTTTCTGTGTCAGGTTTATCGTGGCTCACATATTGCGATCTGCGAAGGTCTTCGCTATATCGTGCCGAATATGCAGCAATCCAAAGTATCCATCATACTGGTTGTACCGCTCATGCTTGAAAAATTTCATAAAAGCATCATGTCCAAGGCGAAAGCAACTAAGAAAATGGCCCGTAAATTTGAGTTTGGGCGTAAACTCTGCCGTTTCCTTCTGTTCTTTGGTATCGACAAGCGTAAGAAGATCTTCAAACAGGTCCATGAGACATTCGGTGGTAATCTTCGAATGATCATCAGCGGCGGTGCTGCCATCGATCCTCAGATCATGCAGGACATGCAGGATATGGGTTTTGGCTGTGTACAAGGTTATGGACTTACCGAGTGTGCACCGATCCTTGCCTTAAACCGTGACTGTGATTTCAATAACCGTGCGGCAGGTCTTCCGCTTCCGGATGTTGATGTACAAGTTATTGATAAAGATGAGAATGGTATTGGCGAGTTTATCGCGAAGGGCGACAATGTCATGCTTGGCTACTACAAGGATGAGGAAGCTACCAAGGCCGCTTTAGATGAAAACGGTTACTACCATACCGGCGATCTGGGATATATTGATAAAGACGGATTCTGTATCATTACCGGTCGAAAGAAGAATGTCATTATCGCCAAGAACGGTAAAAATGTATTCCCGGAAGAAATCGAAACTATGCTTTGTATGTCTGAATATGTTGAAGAGTGCCTGGTTTCCGGTGATGAAGAGAATGATGATGTTATTATCACCGCGACGATCTTCCCGTGTATGGAAGAAGTCAAGAAACTTCTCGGTGAGAATCCGGATGATGATGCGATACAGAGTCTTTTGGAGGATGAAGTTTCTAAGGTTAATAAGAATCTGGTCAACTATAAACATATCAAGCGCGTGATCCTTAGAGAGACCGAGTTTGATAAAACAACAAGCAAGAAGATCAGAAGACAATATAAGAAGTAATAAGGAGGCATCTGAATGTTATCCACCGCAAGTATGGAGCGAATCCTCGCCGCGGCGCTTTCCCACGGCGGAGATTTCTCGGAAATCTATATCGAGCGGACAAAATTATCGTCAGTGTCGTTGTTGAACGGCGTAGTAGAGAATACCGGTTCAAGTATTGATTGCGGAATCGGTATTCGCATTTTGGAAGGCGATAAATGTGTCTACGTGTATTCTAACGATATATACAATGAAGAAAAACTGATCCAAATGGCAAAGAATGCTTCGGCTTCATTGAAGGAAGTGCCTGGAGGAAGAACGGTTTACCTTAAACCTGTGATCGAATATAAGTCGCAGCCTTGCATTATTTCGCCATCTTCCGTTGCGAAGTCTGATAAAGTATATAAGCTTCGTAAGGCCGGTGAAACCGCCAAGAACTACTCATCTATGATTTCCCAGACTTCTGCAGCCTGCTCGGATGCGGAAAAGGAAATCTGGATCGCTAATTCGGAAGGCCTTTCCGTTTCGGATACCCGTTGCCGTACCAGACTCATCATTCAGGCTATCGCCAGTGACGGAAACGACAAACAAACCGGTTATTTCGGCCCTGGAAGTGGAGAAGGTTTCGAATTCGTCGAGAAATATGATCTTGATGAAAAGGCAAGAGAAGCCGCTCGTATCGCTTCGACGATGATATCCGCCAAACCTTGTCCATCCGGAAAGATGCCTGTTGTCATCGGCAATGCTTTTGGAGGAGTAATCTTCCACGAAGCCTGTGGACATGCATTGGAAGCTACTGCTGTCGGCATACGTGCGTCCTATTTTACCGATAAAAAAGGACTTGCTATTGCCAGCCCGATAGTTACTGCGTATGACGATGCCAAGATCAACAAAGAATGGGGTAGTTACGATGTCGATGATGAAGGAACACCTTCCACGACGAATCTTCTTATCAAGGACGGTATTTTGAACAGTTATCTTGTAGATCGTATCGGCAGCCGGAGAATGGGTGAACCTTCTACAGGATGTGCAAGAAGACAGAATTACTCCTATGCGCCGACATCCCGTATGTCTAATACATTCATAGCTGCAGGAAAGAGTACGAAAGACGAGATCATTTCTGACACAGAATACGGGCTTTATGCATGCAACATGGGTGGCGGTTCTGTCGATACATCAACGGGAGAGTTCAATTTTGCCGTGAATGAAGCGTATATTATTCGTAATGGTAAGATTTGCGAGCCGGTTAAGGGAGCCACTCTGATTGGAAAAGGCAATGAAGTTCTTATGAACATCGATAAAGTGGGAGACGATCTGGCTTTGTCCCAGGGTATTTGTGGCTCCAGTAGTGGAAACATACCTGTGGATGTCGGACAGCCTACTATCCGCGTTTCAGAGATCACTGTCGGTGGACAGGCATAAGAAGGGAAGAATATGGAAACAAGAATTCGTTCGTTAATAGATCAGCTTTTAAAGCAAGCAGCCGAAGAAGGCTTTTTGGAGTCTGAAGTATTTTTTGAGTCTGATGTTTCTACTTCTGTTCAGGCTCTGGAAGGGAAGATCGTCCAATATGAGAGTTCTGATGCTTCCGGACTTTCATTCCGTGGCCTTTTCAATGGCCAGATGGGTTATGCCTATACTGAGGATATCTCGGAAGATATGATCCCGTTTCTGCTTTCTCAGGCTAAAGATAATTGCCGGATCCTCGAAGTCAAAGAAAAAGTTACAGTGTATGAGGGAGAAAAGGAGTATCCTGAGTGTGAATTCTTCAACGAAGATCTTATTAAGATCGGGTACAATGAGCTGGCTGACACGGCGCTTCAACTGGAAAAGAAAACGTTGGCGTATGATTCTCGAATAGAATCTGTCGATGATTGCTATGTGGTGTATTCAAGCGGAGAACTTCTGATCACCAATTCCAAGGGAATGGTCTGTGAAAGTAAAGAAAACGGCATTTCTGTATATATTGGATGCCGTGCCCGTGATGGCGAAGATGTGCAAACAGCAGGAAAAAGCTGGTCTTTCACATCTTATGATCAACTGAACATGGACGAATGCGCGATGACAGTCGGTAAAAAAGTAATCGAAAAACTTGGCGCACACTCGGTTCCATCGGTCAAAACTTCGATCGTATTAGACAGATTTGCCGCAAGAAGCCTGCTTGGCGCATTTGCGGGTGCTTTTTCCGCAGAAGCCATGCAAAAAGGACTTTCCCGTCTTGCCGGCCGTGTCGGAGAAAAGATCGCGAATACCAACATTACGCTGATCGATGAAGGTATGATCGGTGATTCTCCACTGTGTATTCCTTTTGACTCGGAAGGCGTTTCGGCTAAGCGTACTGTTCTGATCGATAAAGGCGTATTTGTCTCGGCACTGCATAACCGGAAAACTGCTTTGGTAGAGGGGACTGTGAGTACAGGTAATGGATTCCGTGGCGGAGCCAAGGGGTCTCTTGGTATTTCTCCTACGAATCTCCATTTTGAAAAAGGTACTCTTTCATTTGAGGCGCTTCTGGAAAAGATGAAGGATGGAATTCTGATCACGGCTCTTCACGGCTTGCATGCCGGTGTAAACGGCATTTCCGGTGATTTTTCTCTTATGACGGAGGGATTCCTTGTAAAAGATGGAAAAATCACTGAGCCGGTCAATCAGATCACTGTAGCAGATAATTTCTTTGATGTGCTTCTTAAGATTGAAGATCTTGCAGATGATGTGGATTATTATGCTTTTGACGGATCCCACATTCAGTCTCCAAGCTTATTGATTCCGAACGTTTCGGTCGCTGGTGAATGATCTTATAACACAGTCGGATTTCGATGGTTTTTGCGTAGTTTTCTTTTCCTGGTCATTTTGATGAAAAGGCTTATTGCGAATACCGTTAAGAAAAGAAGAAGAAGTCCTACAAATGAAACAATGATCATGTTTACGATACTAAAGGTTGAAGCATCTTTAGTATCTTTTTTTGTATCTTCTTTAACCGTGCTGTTTACGATTTGGATAGAAATGTAGCCGATGCGGTATCTGGTTTCATTGCTGAATACCCGGTCAACCGGAACGACGACTGTCTGCTCACTTAATTGAGGTGAGATCGTGACTTTCGAAAGATCTACGACAGTACTGTATCCGCTATCTGTAAGGGATAAAGGTACGGAGTAGTATTTCAGGCTGGTGATATTGATGGAATCGATCCGTAGATCCGTGCCTTCAAGTGCGCTCTGGATCTGTGAGATGGTTGTCTTTTCAGGATCGGCAAACTCGGAATCTTCAATTTTGGTCGTGGTATATTTACTGAAACAGTATTCGAGAAGTTCCATCATTTCGCTGTATCTCTTCTCCGCGTCAGATGCACGCATCATAACACCGACCAGTCGTTTTCCTTCTTTCTCTGCTCCGGCAATGATAGTATATCCTAAGCCTTCCGTATAACCTGTTTTTCCGCCGATATAGTACTCATATGCAAGCTGCGGGGAAGAGATATATCTGTTTCCGTTATTTAAAATGCGCTTGTCGTTGTACTTATTTGTTGGCTCCATTGTGTAGGATAGACTTGTTGCAATGCTGATATATGTCGGATGATTCAGTGCTTCTTTAAGGATTAAAGCGAGATCATGGCATGTCGAATAATGGTCATAATCAGATTTTCCATAAGGGTTGGAAAAGTGAGTATGGGTACAGCCGAGCTCCATCGCGCGCTTGTTCATTAAATCTACGAATGATTTTTCGGACCCGGCCATTTCAATGGCCAGCGCCATGCAGGCGTCGTTTGCGGATTTTAAAATGCAGGAATAAAGACACTCTTCTACTGTAACGATCTCGCCCTCCTCAAATCCAATACGTACAAAATCTCTCGGAATCGTTTCGTACATGCTCGGTTTGAATGTGATCTTATCCGATAACTGCAGGTTTTCCAAAGCAAGAAGAACAGTCATGATCTGCGTGATGCTGGCCGGTTCCATCTGGCTTTCATAATCTTTACCGATCAGCATGGTGTCCGAAAGAGCGTCATAGACGAGATATCCGTTTGCATTCGGCTCGATAAGCCCTGACGGTGAAGGGTCCAGAAGACCTTCTACAGGATTCCCGGGTTGGTCGGTTGATTCTTGACGGACATCCTCAGTATTCTTGCTTTCGTCTGCAAAAAGAAGTTTGAAAGGAAAGAATGAACATAGGAAAACGACGGCTAGAAAACCGGCGATCATCTCTAACGTACGCGAGTGCTTCTTCCTGTTCATCTTCATGCTCCACCTGTATTTTTTTCGATTCGATCGATTTTTTTCATTCACAAACCCCGTTAATTCATGTATCATTAAAGGGTCAAAAACAACGAAATAAATCGAAGTAGAAATCGAGGTAATTTACGTGTCAACAGTTATTGTATCGCAAGATGAATTATTGCGCCATAATTCTGTACTTACGTACCTGAAAAATGAGATCTCTGCCCGCGCGCAAGAGAAGGGCAGGAGCCTTACATATTTTATCCGTACCTATGGATGCCAATTAAATGAAGCTGATAGTGAAAAACTGGCCGGAGTATTCCAAGAAATCGGTCTTGTTGAGGCGCAAGAGCACGAAGCGCCGGATTTTCTTCTCCTGAATACATGTACGATCCGTGAGAATGCAGATGTACGACTGTTTGGTAATTTAGGTATGTATAAGACCTGGAAGATCCAGAATCCTGAAATGTTTATCGCAGTTTGCGGATGTATGATGAAGCAGCAGGAAAACGTCGATAAGATCAAGAAAAGTTTTCCTTTTGTCGATGCCTGCTTCGGACCGGCAGATATCCATTTATTTCCGTCTATTCTTGAGAAGAAACTCAATCAGAGAAAACGTGTTTTCTCCATTTCTGAAGAAGATTATCTTGTTGAGGACAACTGTATTCCGGTAAAGCGCAAGCGTAAATTCCGTGCTTTGGTACCGATCATGTACGGATGTAATAATTTCTGCACATATTGTGTTGTTCCGTTTACTCGGGGAAGAGAACGTTCCCGTGAATCAGGAATGATCTTGAAACAACTGTCTGAACTTGCAGCTTCCGGTTATCATGAAGTGATGCTCCTTGGACAGAATGTCAACTCTTATGGAAAAGACCGTGATGACGAGATTTCTTTTGCGGAGCTGTTGGAAAAAGCAGCTCAGATCGAGGGCTTTTCACGTATACGTTTTATGACTTCTCATCCGAAAGATATTTCTGATGATGTGATAATGACTATGCAGAAATATCCGAATATTGAACGTCATCTCCATCTGCCCATGCAATCAGGAAGTGACCGAATATTAAAAAACATGAACCGGCATTATGATCAGGCACAGTTCTTGCGCACCGCGTTAAAGTTCCGTGAATGCCTTCCGGATGCAACATTGTCTACCGATATTATTGTCGGATTCCCCGGTGAAACCGAAGAAGACTTTCAGCAGACTTTGGAAGTTGTGAAGAAATGTAAGTTTGATAGTGCTTTTACCTTCCAGTATTCAAAAAGACCGGGCACCAAGGCCGCCGTCATGCCGGATCAGGTGCCTCAGGATGTTGTCACTGAGCGGTTCGGCAGGCTCTTGGAACTGCAGAATGAATTGACTTTTGAGTCTAACCGTTCGGTTGTCGGTACGACCGAAGAAATTCTGATCGAGGGTAGAAGTGCCACTGCTTTTAATATCCTTACGGGACGTACACGTTCGAATCGTCTTGTGAATTTTACTATTCCGGCTGGCGTGACTTATCAGGGAAAAACCATCGATACATCTGATCCGTCTTTTCAAGCAGATCAATTCGAAGGCGTACTGGCGATGGTCAGATTGACCGGCGCGCGTCCGTTTTCGGTAGAAGGGGAATTGGAGAGTTTTATTGATGGATAACGATGAACTTTTAACCTATAGCTCCGTAAATGCTGCTGATCTTTCACCAATGATGCGTCAGTATTTTGAGATGAAGCATCTGGCGAAGGATGCTATTCTGATGTTCCGTCTCGGCGATTTCTATGAGATGTTTTTTGACGATGCCATCATGGTTTCCCGTTTGTTGGAACTGACGCTGACTTCCCGTGATTGTGGACTTGAGAAGCGTGCTCCGATGTGTGGTGTCCCTCATCATTCTGCTTCTTCGTATATGCAAAGACTTGTTACGCAAGGGTATAAAGTTGCTATCTGTGAGCAGATGGAGGATCCGGCGTTGGCTAAGGGCCTTGTTAAGCGTTCCATTACTCGGGTTTTGACTCCAGGTACGGTAACCGATACAAGTGGCTTGGATGATAAGAAGAACAATTATCTGGTAAGTATCTATAAGGTGGGCATGCAGTATGGTGTTGCTTCAGCAGATATTACGACCGGTATCATCGAAGCGACGCAACTTATTAACGGAAATACTTCATCACATCTTGTGAATCTTCTTTCCAAGTATCGTGCTTCGGAATTGATCTATAATGAGGATTTTGTAAAAGATCCGCTCTTTTCCTATATTCAGGATAATCTCGTAGCTTCCGTAACACTTCGCCCGAATGAGGATTTCCGTAGCGGCCTTTCGGATCGTGTATTGCCGGAAAAATATAAAAAGACTTCTTCGCCATCTTCAAAAAAGAAGGCCAGTTCTTTTGCCGATGAAGCGAAAAACATGCTTTTGATTTCAGCTATCGATGCGATTCTGGCTTATCTGGATGAGACACAGCAGTCGTGTGTTACGCATTTTTCCGAAGCCAGGATCTTCGAGATCTCGGAAACGATGGAACTGGATGTTTCGACAAGAACTAACCTGGAAATTACTTCCACAATACGCTCCAAGTCCAAGAAAGGCAGCCTGTTATGGGCCATCGACCTTACCGAGACTTCCATGGGGGGGCGTATGCTTCGCCAATTCGTCGAAGAACCTTTGATCGATATCGATCAGATTCGCGAGAGATTGGATGCTGTAGAACAGGCGAAAGAAAACTTCATGGCACGACAGGAACTGCGTGAAGCTTTACAGGGTGTTTATGACATAGAAAGACTGGCCAGCCGTATTTCGCTTTCTTCTGTAAATGCGAGAGATCTTCTTTGCCTGCGCAATACTTTATCCAAACTTCCGTATTTGCGGCAGTGTGCCGCTTGCTTCAATAAGGGTATCCTGGCCAAAGCGCATGATGATCTGGAAGATCTATCTGACATATATGAACTTCTGGATAGTTCTTTGGCAGAAGATCCGCCGATTTCCATCAAAGAAGGCGGCATCATTAAAGATGGATATAACGAAGAGGCGGATAAGTTGCGTCATGCTTCGAAAGATGGTAAGTCGATCATACTTGAGATGGAAGCCAAGGAAAGAGAAGCTACCGGTATTAAAAACCTTAAAATCAGCTATAACAAGGTATTCGGTTATTATATCGAAGTTTCCAAAGGAAATGTGTCGTTGGTTCCGGATCATTATATCCGTAAGCAGACGCTTACGACCGGCGAACGCTATATCACGGAAGAAATGAAAAAAATCGAGGAATCGATCGTCGGCGCGACGGCAAAACTCATTAACCTTGAGTATGAATTATTCTGCGATATACGTGAGAAGATTGCATCTCAGGTTCACAGGCTGTTCAAAGTGGCCTCTTCATTATCTATGCTTGATGTCATCATGTCTTTAGGCGAGCTGGCAGAGCGGAATAATTACTGCAGACCTCTGATCGATGATTCTACGGTTCTGGAAATTGAAGAAGGCCGTCATCCTGTCGTTGAAAAAATGTTGAAAGAAGGGGAGTTTGTACCGAACGGGATCCATATGGATCAGGAAAGCAAACGGATCATGATCCTGACCGGCCCGAATATGGCCGGTAAATCCACCTTTATGCGTCAGACGGCACTGATCGTTTTGATGGCTCAGATAGGAAGTTTTGTACCTGCTACATCCGCGCATATAGGTATTGTCGATCGTATTTTCACCAGGATCGGTGCATCCGATGATATCTCACTGGGTCAATCCACTTTTATGGTCGAGATGAATGAGGTTTCAACGATCCTTCGTAACGGAACCTACCGAAGCCTGCTATTACTCGACGAAGTCGGCCGTGGAACAAGCACTTATGACGGACTTGCCATAGCTTGGGCAATTATCGAGTTTATTGCTAATCGTTCCATTATGTTTGCCAGAACTATATTCGCCACACACTATCACGAATTGAATCAGCTTGAGAAGACGATCGAGGGCGTATACAATTCGCATGTTGAAGTGGAAGAAAAGGATAAAGAAGTACATTTCCTTCATAAGATTTCAGATGGTGGTACTTCTGACAGTTATGGTATTGAGGTTGCACGTTTGGCAGGTGTTCCTGTTGACGTGGTCGACCGTGCCAATATTATTCTTTCCGAATTGGAAAACATGAAGAAGATGTCGCTCACATATACGTCCGGCGCAGAAGGGTTCGAAGCACCCTTATCCGGACAGCTTCCGATATTTGCACCTAAGGGGACAACTTCCAACGGAAGTGACAGTTTGCGAAGTGAACTGGTCAATCTGGACATTTCCACGATCACACCATTGGAAGCGATTAATATTCTCTATTCTTTGATTGAAAAAGCGAAAGGAGATAAGTAAAAATGTCCAGAATTCATGTTCTTGATGCGGCAACCGCCAATGCGATCGCTGCCGGTGAAGTTATTGAACGCCCGATGTCTATAGTAAAAGAACTGATGGAAAACTCAATTGATGCCGGGGCCACGCAGATCACAGTTGAGATCAAAGATGGCGGCATCACTTTTATCCGTGTCCGGGATAACGGTTGCGGAATGGATGAAGAAGATGCAAAGAATGCATTCATTTGTCATGCCACCAGTAAGATCACGTCTCTGGACGAACTTTTCTCTCTTCATTCTATGGGATTCCGTGGTGAGGCGCTTGCTAGTATATCTGCCGCTGCCAAAGTTACACTTACTACAAAAGAACCGCTTGCCGAACGTGGAACATGCATCCGTTATGAAGGTGGTCAGTTTATTTCCTGTACGCCTGTGGGCGCTTCCTCCGGCACCACCGTCGAAGTATCCGATCTGTTCTATAATCTCCCGGCGCGTTTTAAGTTCTTAAAGAAAGACCAGACCGAAGCCAACTATATTCAGGTACTTGTAGAGCGCTTTATTCTTTGTCACACAGACATTTCTTTTAAGTTTATCAAGAATGGAAAGACGATCCTGAACAGTCCGGGAAACTGCGACCCTGCATCCGCTCTTTATACTGTATATGGAAAAGAAATCGTGAATAATTGCCGTCCAATCGATTGTACGATCGACGGAATCACGGTAAAAGGATTTGCCGGACTTCCACATATCTCCCGAGCATCCCGTTCGGAACAGATCATTTTCGTAAATCAGCGTCTGATCCGCTCAAAAACAATTTCTGCGGCTATCGATGCTGCTTACACTAATATGCTGATGAAAGGAAAATATGCTTTTGTGATCCTGGATATCCTGATGCCGTCTTCAGATCTGGATGTCAATGTTCATCCGCAAAAAGCTGAAGTTCGATTCTCCAATGAATCTGTGATCTATCGTGCTGTGTATCATGCCATTATGAACACACTTGCGCAAGAATCCATGAGCGTCGATTATTCTTTTTCTAAAGAAGACAAAGCGGAAAAAAACCAGGTAGAAGAGAAGAAAGAAGCAGTACATGAGGCGATTAAACCGGAACCGGTCAGGGATCCGGGATTCGTTGCGCCACTTCCGCAAACACCCCCTAAGGCTGTATCTTCATCCGCATCTTCATATCCGCCCAAGGATTTTACATCTTCAATCGGATACAAAAATGCATACTTTACCGAGAGCACTTTACAAGAGACTCCATCTTCCTATTCTGTGTCTTCAACTGACATTCCGAATCTGGTATCACCGGTTGAGAACGATAAACAAGAACCATCATTATCGGAACCGGAAAAAGAATTCACACAGCCTGAACTTCCGGCTTCTGCTTTCACGTCAAAAGAGGAAAGCCTTTCGGAATTGTTATCTTCCCGAGTGATCGGTACTTTGTTTGATACATATATACTTATGGAATCTCCGGACAAGCAGCTTCTCATGATCGATCAGCATGCCGCACATGAAAAAATACTTTATGAGAAACTTGTTGATAAAGAGCAAAAGAAAGAAGTTGTTTCCCAGCCATTGCTTGCTCCTGTCATTATATCAATGTCCCGTTCCGATATTTCATTTATTGAAGAAAACATGGAACAGTTGACCGGCATAGGCTTTGAAATCTCTTCGCTGGGAGATAATGATCTGGCAATCCGGTCCATTCCTGCTCAGATCGAACCTGAATCGGTTAGGGAATCCTTCATTGCTATGGTCGATGAGTGGATGCATGCAAGTAAGACTCAGAAAGATGCATTGATATTGTCTTTGGCGACCAGTGCTTGTAAAGCTGCAGTGAAAGGTCATGACAAACTACATGATATTGAGATACAAGGTTTGATCGAACAGCTTTCTAAGCTCCGTGATCCTTATCATTGTCCTCACGGAAGACCGATACTGATCCGTCTATCTCAGAACGAAATTGAAAAAGAGTTCAAACGTATAGTGTAAGGTTGAATATGGAAGAGAATGCACAACAGTTGTTTGCTTTGACAGGGTATAGAAGCATACCGGTTATTTGTGGTCCGACAGCAAGCGCAAAAACTTCATTGGCGATCCGCGTTGCCCGTGAACTGGACGGACAGATATGCTGTTGTGATTCGATGCAGATCTATAAACATCTCTCGATCGGAACTGCGAAACCGACTAGAGAAGAGTGTGCTCTGGTACCTCACCATTTGATTGATCTTGTTGAACCGGATACTTCATTTCATGTTGCTTCGTATTTAGATGCTGCTTACACTAAAATCGAAGAATTACTTGACTCACATATTCTTCCTGTTTTTTGCGGAGGAACCGGACAGTATGTTTCCGCTCTGCAAAAAGGGATCTCTTTCGATGAGGCACCGGTAGATCATGAGTTGGAAGAGAAGTATTGGGAAAAATACAGAAAAGATGGAATTGATGACATCTTTGAGAAGCTTCGCGTTATCGATCCCAAAGCAGCAGAGAAGATACATCCTAATAACACGAAGCGAGTTATTCATACTCTTGCACTTTGTGAGTCATTAGGAAAGACTACTGAGGAGATTCATAAAGATTCAAATAAGGAAGGTCCACGGTATCCATTTACTCTCTTTTGCATAGATTGGCCGAGAGATGAATTGTATCAAAGAATCAATTTACGTGTGGATCAAATGATGAACGATGGTCTTCTTGAGGAAGCCAAATGGCTCTATGATCAAAAGTATGAAAAGAATGTCACGGCACTCCAGGCAATCGGGTATAAGGAGTTTTTTCCATATTTCGATAACCGTTGCACCTTGGAAGAATCAATTTCATTATTGAAGCAGCATACTCGTAATTATGCTAAGAGACAATTGACCTGGTTTCGCCATTTGGATGGGATTCATTGGATTTCTTTTGAGCATATCAAAGATTACTCTGTAAAATCTTTCCTATAATGCCGGAATATACTTTTGAAGTATAAAATAGTGCTTATATTATCAAGATTAATTTTCATATCCGTGTTATTATTTCCTCACAAGAAGTTTAAAGGAGGAAATAATGATGAAAACAGTCCTAAAGAACACTCACATTCCAAGCCGTAATGTGGCGAGAAAACCGCATACGAATAATGGGCACAATGCCATAAAAGTTCGTGATCCCGGAACTCGCACACCCATCCACGTTCACGAGATCTTTCTCAACAGTTGTCGTAAAGATTACACAAGCGTAGAAGTCGTAACCAAGTCAGGTGAGATCATCGATGGAATCATAGACTGTTATGATAAAGACACGATCGTGCTTCATAACGACATGGCACAATTATTGATCTACAAGCACTCTATCAATTACATTTCTCCCCGAAACGGAAAAAAACTCATCATTCCTGAA
Source organism: Clostridiales bacterium (assembly GCA_017513085.1). Lineage (GTDB taxonomy): Bacteria > Bacillota > Clostridia > Saccharofermentanales > Saccharofermentanaceae > Scatonaster. The sequence goes on from JAFWDK010000010.1 coordinate 317,990, forward strand.
GGAGAGATGAGTCAAATTCCAGATGATGAAGCGTTAATGATTGAAGATTGATCTTCAGTTGACCTTCGAGCGGAAAACTCCATCGACTACCCCAAGAATGCGACAGTCGTCATCTTCGAACGGAATAGGGGAGTAGGCAGGATTTTCAGGAAGAAGCAAAGCGTGACCGCCCTTGTAAGATAATCTCTTTACTGTAGCTTCATTGCCAATCAGCGCTACAATGATCTGATTCATATTGGCCATGTTATCGCGTCGTACGATCACATAATCTCCATCCATAATGTGAGCATTGATCATACTGTCGCCACGAACTTTCAACATAAAATATTCGGAATTTCCGAAATATTCAGACGGAAAGGACATATAACTGTCAATATTCTCCTCAGCAAGGATGGGCACTCCGGCTGTAACAGTACCGACCAAAGGAATCTTGGTCGTTGTCATAGCCAGGGAAGTCTTCTTAGCAGGTTCCTTGATCTGGATTGCGCGACGCTTCCCGGGTGTGTACTCAATCTTATCCATCTCCACAAGTCGATGAAGATGGGCATGGACTGTGGAGGTGGATTTGATACCCACACCTTGGCATATCTCACGAACAGAAGGCGGATATCCTTCCTTCTTAACATAAGACACGATAAAGGAATAGATGATTTCCAAAGTTTCACTCAGATTGCTCTTCGTAAATCTGTAAACGCTCATAAATCAACCTCCATACGTTTTTATTAATCTTAACATTCCATAGAACAGTTGTCAAACGATTGTTCGTATTTCGGGAGAGGAGAAGTATATGAAGAAAAACGGATCGGATACGCTCACATTACGAGTACTGATCGGATGTCTTGGTGTGATGCTGGTTTTAATCATACTCACTATGCTTGAATATGTGCGATTGATGTGCATTTGATGCAAGAGTTTTTTCGTTGTGCTATAATTTTGTGTGAATTAAAGGAAAAAGCAAAATGAGCGATAACGAGAATAATATAGAATTAGAAGAAATAAACCAGGAAGATTTTGAGCAGGAGCCGGCGGATGAGAAAACCAGAAACGACTCCTGGTGGGAACGTGCATTATTTGCAGTTCTTGGTTTTTTTGCATTTCTGGGAAGAACTACATGGAATTTCTTTAAAACTTTACCGAGCCGTATTTCAGCAAAGATAAAAGAAAAAATTGCCCAGAAAAAGAGGATGCCTAAGCGTAAATCTATTCATAAAGTCTATGTACTGGTTGGATATACGACCAAAGAATACGTTAATCGGAAATATCGTAAAGAACGTATTTTATTGATCGTTCGAAGGATCTTGGTAGCATGTATCATTTTGATCATTCTGGTTATGGCATATCGTTGGATCATGCCACAGTTGGATACTGACGAATATAAACAGATGATCGGAATCAATGATATCAATGATCTGACTAAGAGTGATCCTTTTGCCAAAGAATCTACAACAGCAGCTGTGCAATTAGATTCACAAGCAGTTACACCAATTCCATCTGCCACGTCAGAAACAATCGATAGTAGTAATTCTTGAATATAAGAAGGGGCCTTGAAAAGAAAAGGCCCCTGATTTTTTATAGATGCAATTAAACAAAATCACAGTTTTGTTTAATTGGGAAGAGGTTTTATAATATAGAAGAAACTCTTTCCGAAATATGTTCCAAGCTTACTGAAAGCTTTGTTTTCCGGAAAGAGTTTTTGTAAACAAAATCGATGACCGCTCAGGAGCGTTTTATTTTCTTTCAGATGATGAATCGTACTTAACGGATCATTCTATTTAATGCGCATACGACAGCTCGCAGTGATGATTTGGTTACAGAACTTGAAATTCCTGCTCCAAGATGCAACTCTTTATTATCGTCTTCAAGTTGTACATATGTTATAGCCGCAGAATCTGATCCGCTCTTAATGGCGTGCTCATTATACATCTTGATGGATATTTTAATGTTCAAGTTCTTTTCAAGACCATTACAGAATGCATCCAATAAACCAATACCATCTCCGTTGATCGTGATGATCTCATCAGACTTTTTCAGATTCACAGTTACGTGAGCTTTTTTATCGCCAAGCGAATCTTCACGATAACCAATCATATGATATGGTGTCATGACATTTACATAAACTTCATCAAACAGTTCAAATAGTTCTTGCGGCATCAGATCGCTGTGACGGTTTTCAGATTCTGCAGTAACGATCTGCATGAAGTCTTTCTGGAAAGCTTTCGGCAGATGCAATCCAAAATTGCGTTCCATGATATAGGCCAGGCCGTTTTTGCCGGATTGACTGTTGATACGGATGATCGGATCATAATTGCGCCCAACGTCCGCAGGATCGATCGGTAAATATGGCACATACCATGTATTTTTTCTTTTGACATTTTCCATGCCTTTCTGGATCGCATTCTGGTGTGTGCCTGAAAACGCCGTAAATACAAGCCTTCCAGCCCATGGCTGTCTGTCACTTATCCGCATTCCGGTACAGGCTTCATACATGTCGATCACATCATCCATATCGGAGAAATCCAGTTCGGGATCCACGCCTTGCATGAACATATTCATCGCTAATGTCACTATATCCGCATTTCCCGTACGTTCGCCGTTTCCGAAAAGCGTGCCTTCCACGCGATCTGCACCAGCCATTAATGCCAGCTCAGATGATGCAACTCCTGTTCCACGGTCATTGTGTGTGTGCACGGAAACAATGATAGAATCCCTGTAACGCGTATGTGTGACAAAATACTCGATCATGTCTGCAAAAACGTTCGGTGAAGTCATTTGAACAGTTTCAGGCAAATTAATGATCACCTTTTTATCCGGCGTCGGTTTCCATACGTCTAATACGGCATCACAGATCTCCACGGCAAAATCCGGCTCCGTTTCGGAGAAATTCTCAGGTGAATACTCCAGAAACCATTCTGTGTTGCTCTCATCCTGATCGATCTCCGCCTGGATCATCTGTGCGCCTTTCACGGCCAGTTCCTTGCATTGTTCTTTAGTGAAACCGAAAACGACTTCGCGTTGTAACTGAGACGTTGCATTATACAGATGAACAATGGCTTTATCGGCGCCTTTAACGGAATCAAAGGTCTTATGGATCACATCTTCACGTGCCATTGTCAGAACCTGGATCGTAACATCACGAGGAATCAATCCGTTGTCGATCAGATAACGCGTGAATTCATATTCGGTATCAGAAGCTGCAGGATATCCGACTTCAATATGCTTAAACCCGATCTTTACAAGAAAATCAAAAAACTGGATCTTCTGATTCAGATCCATCGGCACTTCCAAAGCCTGATTTCCATCGCGTAGATCTACACTGCACCAAATAGGAGCCTTAGTGATCATACGATTGGGCCACTGGCGGTTTGCAAGCTGGATCTTAGGCGGCATGGTGTATTTATTATGCTGCATCTTCTCTTCCCTCCTCTTATAAAAAATCAAACAAAAAAGCTTTCGTCTCCAATAAGAGACGAAAGCCTGAACTTCCGCGGTACCACTCTTCTTCATCCCTTCATCGGGATGCACTCATCGGATACGAGAAAACCTGATATCCTGCTCTTCGATAACGGTAAGCCTCCGTCTTCATCTACTTGGATTTCAATGAAGCCACTCCGAGGCGAGTTCGAAACTGCGTTTTCATCTGCTTGCACCATCCGCAGACTCTCTGAAGAAATTGCCGGTTTCTACTAGTCCTCTTCAACGTGTTGTTCTTAACTAACTTAACACAAATCAATTCTTTTGACAATAAGCGGGGATATCGTAATCCGTTCAAAATTCACAATATAGTCAGATTTATAATAGAATGAAAGACATGGAATAAACAATAAAAAGGCTAAAGAATGAACCGCCTCCCTGGAGCCTAAGACTTCAAGGAGGCGGCTTTTTCTTCATCACGATGATATGTTTTAGACCGACTTCGGATACTCGCGCTTAACGATAGTTGCCATCTCGCGCACTCTCTGTGCCAATTCTGCATACGCTTCCGGTGTCAGTTGCTGAGCAGCATCGGAAAGAGCATGTTTCGGATCCGGATGGACTTCGATAATAAGACCATCAGCTCCGGCAGCAATAGCAGCAAGTGCCAGTGGCTGCACATATTGGGCCTTTCCTGCTGCATGGCTCGGATCCACGATGATTGGAAGATGGGTCTTACCTTTTAATACAGGAACAGCGCTGATATCCAGAGTTGATCTGGTAGCTGTTTCAAATGTTCGGATACCACGTTCGCACATCATGATGTGGTAGTTGCCTTCACTCATGATATATTCTGCGCTTCCCAACCATTCATCGATCGTCTCAGCAATACCACGCTTCAGCATGACCGGAATACCGGACTTACCAACCGCGGACAGAAGACGGAAATTCTGAGCATTTCTGGCACCGATCTGGATAATATCCAGATAATTCGAAGCATATTCGATATCGTTCTCAGACGTGATCTCGGAAATAACCAGGAGTCCATAACGATCAGCTACACGACGCAGGATCTTTAATCCTTCTTTTTCCAGACCCTGAAATGCATATGGAGAAGTTCTCGGCTTATACGCGCCACCACGGAGGACTTTCACACCGCAGGCGACCATCTTCGAAGCAACGGCTTCAACCTGTTCTTCGCTTTCCACAGCGCAAGGACCTGCCATCATGACCAGTTCTTTTCCACCGATCGTAACATCTTTAACATTAAAAGATGTACCTTCCGGACGGAACTGACGGCTGGCCAGTTTGTAAGATTCCATGATCGGAACGATCTTTTCTACGCCGGAGAGAACTTCCAGTGAGCCGGGCGTCAAACGGGATTTGTCACCAATGACACCGATGATCTTACGTTCTGCACCATCTGAAACGTGAGCACGTAACTCGTTTTTTTCCAAAACGTCAATGATCTCATTTACCTGAGCTTCACTGGCACCTGGTTTTACTACAATAATCATACTTTACCTTCTTTCTTGTGACGCTCCATGCGCCACACCTACCATACTACGAATCAGCATTATATCTTATTTTATGTTTTCAATAAAGCATTTATAGGCAAGATACGTAAAATATAGATCAATTTTACTGATCACTTCATATGGAGCATGCATGGAAAGTACCGGAACACCACAGTCAATGACCTCCATTCCGAGCTTAGCCAGGTACGCAGAAATCGTTCCGCCACCGCCGGCATCAACTTTACCGAGTTCTCCGGTCTGCCACGGAATATCATTTTCGGCAAAGACTCGAAGAATGGAAGCAAAGAATTCGCTATTGGCATCACTTGCACCGGATTTACCTCTGGCCCCTGTGTATTTTTCCATCTTGACGCCCTTGGAAAGATAAGCTGTATTTCTCTTATCGGAAACATTGGCATACTTAGGATCGAAAGCATTGGAAACGTCCGTGGAAAGCATCTTAGTATTTGCGATGCACTTTCTGTAGCCGAGTTCATCGTATCCGCCGTTAATCTTTGCGAAAAGCTCTACAAGGAAATTCTCGTAAAGACGGGATTGTGCGCCGGAGTTTCCATATGATCCGATCTCTTCTTTATCGGAAAGCATGCAAACACAAGTACGTGCCGGTGCTTCCTGTGCCATAACAGCCATTAATGCAGGATAAGCACAAACTTTATCGTCGTGACCATAGGCAGCGATCAAAGCTCGGTCAAAACCAACATCACGAGCCTTCATAGCCGGAACGATCTCTATTTCAGCAGAAACGAAATCCTTCTCATCAATGCTGTATTCCGTGTTAAGAAGTTTCAGGATCGCATACTTGCAGGCATTGGAAGAGTCATCTCCGGAAAGTTTGCTTCCGCCGATCAAAACGTTCAGGTCTTCACCTTTGATGAAATCAGTGGCTTTCTGGCTCATCTGTTCTCCACCGAGATGAGGGAGAAGATCGGTGATGTAGAAGATCGGATCTTCGTCCTTTTCTCCGATGCAAAGAGTAAGCTTCTTGCCGTTTTTCAGCATTACAACACCATGGATAGCCAACGGAATCGTCGTCCACTGATACTTCTTAATGCCACCATAATAATGTGTCTTGAAGAAACAGAGCTCATCCTCTTCATAAATCGGATTAGGCTTGAGATCAAGTCTTGGAGAGTCGATGTGCGCGCCAAGAATGTTAAAACCCTTTACAGCAGATTCTTTACCGACAACGGCAAACATCAAGCCTTTACCCTTGATCGAGGAATAAACCTTATCACCAACTTTAAGGGAATCCTTGCTTTCAATATCAGCATAACCTGCGTCAGTCAAAGCCGCGATAGCATTATTCACGAACTCACGCTCGGTTTTCGAAATATCCAGAAATGCCATGTATTCTTCAGCAAACGCCATAGTATGCTCGATATCATCAGCAGATCTGGATTCCCAAAGGTTCGGATACTCAGCAAAAAGTTCCTTTTTCTCTTTCTTAGAAACCTTGGGTTTCTTCTCTTTGAGTTCTTTTACTGTTTTCTTTTCTTTAGCCATATATTTCACTCCTTATATCAAGAAACTAAACAAAAACTTCCCATATATGATACCATAATATAGAATTAAATGAGACTAACTAGAAGGACTTTTTGCCTATTTATGTATACGGATAATCACAATCATACCAAGCATTTCAGTTCTGATGCCAGAATGTCGGCACAGGAACTTATCGATACATGCAGATCCTTGAAAATGAACGGAGTTGCTGTGACGGAGCACTATGAAGGAGATTACCCACATGATATCGGTGTTCCGCAAATCTTTGACATTTCTTCGTTTTTTGCGGAGAGCAGTTCATGGCTGGAATATGCCGGCGATTTTCATCTATACCGTGGAATCGAACTCGGATATCAGAAGCATCTTTGTAGTTTTTACGATGACATGATCGCAAAGTATCCTTTTGATTCCGTTATACTTTCGAATCACTTATATCGTGGCAAAGATCCATACTTTTTCCGTGATTGTTATGATGAAGATATGATTACTGTCTACACACGTTATATTGAAGAAATGGCAGATATGGTGGAAGGCTGTAAAAACTTTGATATTGTCGGTCATTTCGATTATATCAACCGTTATGCCCCCTACCCGGCTCCTCAGATCAAATATGATCAATGCCCGGAAAGCTTTGACCGTTTCCTTTCTTCGATCGTTGCTAAAGGAAAATCACTGGAGATCAATACCCGCTCTGTCGATAAGATGCGACGGAAAGGAATCGATGATTGTATGCCGGATCCGACGATCCTCAAGCGATATTATGATTTAGGCGGCAGATGGATCAGCCTTGGTTCCGATTCGCATGATAAAGACACTTTGTGCATACATTTTAAAGAAGTTGCCGAGTACTTACATTCTTTCGGATTTACTGAGAATTCCTATTACGTGAAACGACAGAGATTCGGAGAACCTTTAGTATAAGTAGGAAGTATACGGAATGAAGCCGTTTTGACCTAGTTTATCGATAACACAACCATCTACGAGAGTTTCTCCTGACATGTCTCTCAGATATCCCGGCTGCCCGTCTTCTAATCTCGGGTAGAACTCGTGATGAAGCCTATAACCTTTTTCGCACCGACAAAGTGACAGCCTTCTGGGGTAACTCTGGATTCCGCGGAATCCCTCCCTTTCCGTTTCAATCTTCATAGACGCGGACGAGTTTCCGAGCCACGCCATTAAAATGGTTTTGTCCACATTGGAAAAGATAGAGCCGGCATAAAAATCCGGTCCGTAATCCACAAGAAGCACTTCTTGTTGCTCACGATCTGCCTGAAAAGCACTTCCGTCAAATGTTCCTACGAAATACTGCATCAAACGGTTGTGCGGCAGCGTTTCTTCCGGCAGTTTGGAATACTCTTCTTCAGGAATATCCATGCTCATCATGAGCACATACTTCTCTTTTATATCAGTATCATCGGATACGCTGCAAGAAAACATGCATGGGCACTCGATCATGCCGTGAAGTGCGTATTCCGGGAGTATGAAAGCACCTGTTTTCACCCACATAAGAAGATCGAGGGAATGATAAAAGACGATTTCCTTCTCTGTCGTAAAACATAAAGAATAACCGCCAAGAATCTTATTGGTAAAAACGTGCGGATCCCTGGCCGGTGTATGTTCTTGGCCGGGAATGATCGGATTGGACGGATGCTTTTGAAAATGAATCCCGTCCGTACTATAAGCCAAACACTGCATCTCCCTTGAGTTTTCCATATTGTGGGAAGTGTAAAAAGCCAGAAGCGGCGGATTATCTTTGGTCCCGAGGCCGGAAAGATTCTCATGATCAACAATGCAGCTTCCAGAAAAGATATCTCCTTGCTCGTCAGGATAAAGAGCTATTTCCTGTTCTTGCCAATTTATAAGATCTGTTGATATAGCATGACCCCAGTGCATAGAATCCCATGTCAGGCCATGCGGGTTATACTGAAAGAAAAGATGATACCGGTTCTGATAAAAGACCAATCCGTTCGGATCATTCATCCAACCATATGTCGGTGTGAAGTGATACTTGGGTCGTAATGTCTTCTCTTCCATTAGAAATCTCCTCTTAATGATTCAGAATTTTGCATAAAGCAGCTACGAAATGGTCAATTTCCTCTTCCGTGTTATCAACGCCAATGCTGACTCGAATAGAACTCTTGGCGTCCTTTTCCGAAAGCCCGATCGATGTAAGTACATGTGAGGTTCCGGCGTCTTTTGAAGAGCAGGCAGCACCACCTGAGCATGCAAACCCTTCGTAGTTAAGAAGTAACAAAAGTTTTTCTCCGTCAACTCCTGGAAAAGTTAAGTTTACGATGCCCGGCAGCACCCGGGTTTCGTGTCCGTTTAAAATGACATTTGCAGATACCTTCCTCACCTTCTCTAAAAGAAGATCCCTAAGAAACCGGATACGCTTTTCCGTTGCTTCAATTTCAGAAACTGCAAGATCCAGTGCTTCAGCCATGCCATAGATAGCAGGAAGGTTTTCCGTTCCGGCACGTGAAGAACGTTCCTGGGCGCCGCCATAAATATACGGCAAGAGTTTTACGCCCTTACGGACATAAAGACCGCCGACACCTTTAGGTCCATAGAATTTATGCGCAGAAAAAGACATCAGGTCGACGCCGAGTTCGGAAACATTGACCGGAATCGTGCCGACCGCCTGAACTGCATCCGTATGAAAAAGAACTCCGTATTCGTGCGTGATCTCAGCGAGTTCCCGAATCGGTTCAAGCGTGCCGATTTCATTATTGCCTAACATGATCGATACTAAGGAAGTATCCTTCGTCAGTGCTTTTTCCAACGAATCGGGAGAAACCAGACCATATCGATCGACAGGAAGATAGGAAACTTTATATCCTTCTTTTTCGAGCTGACGGCAAGAATTCAATACCGCGGGATGCTCAATCGCGGAGGTGATAATATGTCGTTTATCTGAACACGAAGCGGAGGCACTTCTCACCGCCCAGTTATCGGATTCTGTCCCGCCGGAAGTAAAAAACAACTCATCCGGAGAGCATCCGAGGCAGGCAGCGATTCTCTCGCGAGAATCTTCCAAGAGTCTTTTCGCACGCTGCCCTTCACGATGTATTGACGAAGGATTGCCATACTCTTCACATAAAACAAGACGCATGGCATCGAACACTTCGGGGCGGACTCTCGTCGTTGCCGCATTGTCCAGATACACACGCGTCTCATCTGACATATTATTACCTCGTGAACATTAAAGTAACGGTGTAAACCATCACTTAAATGTTACCATTACTCGGTACGAAGTGCTACTACCGGATCCTTCTTTGCTGCAGACCTGGACGGGATGATGCCGGCAATCAAAGTCAAGAGAATACTGATGGTGATCAGAATCAAAGCTGTAAGGATCGGCAGGACAGCAGTCAGATTATTGATACCTGTCAAAGAATGCACGATATAGTTGATCGGGATCAAAAGAATGTATGTGATAAGTACGCCCAGAAGACCGGAGGTGAATCCTATGATCACGGTCTCCGCATTAAACATACTGGATACATTCTTCTTCGAAGCACCAAGTGAACGAAGGATACCAATCTCTTTGGTACGTTCCTGAACGGAGATCAGTGTTATGACACCGATCATGATCGAGGAAACGATCAAAGATACTGCTACAAAAGCAATCAATACATATGTGATCGCGTTGATGATAGTGGTTACGGAAGACATCAGAATGCCAACATAGTCCGTGTACTTAAGCTTCTGGAGCTCCGGTACTGAATTATTGTATTCTTCGATGCAATCCACGATCGTATCTTTATTCTCAAATGTGGCCGCATAAAGGCTGATACCGGCCGGCTGATCCAGATCCAGGCTGCCCAGGCGGATAAGATTATAGTCGTATGTAAAAGGAGAGAATTCGATCACTGTATCGTAGAAACCGGCACAGTAAGCATCATCGAAACCTTCTAAGGCATGAACCAGAGCCGCAGACAACTCTTTCGGAGTCTTCGAGCTGAGTTCTTTTTCCATATTCGCACTGTACTCAGCAAGATACTGTTCGCGAATTCCGGTTGCAAATGCTTCTTTCATATCCGCGTCGCTCATCTGGGCGATATAGCCATTGACAGTATCTGCATCCATACCCATTTCCTTGGTCATCTTCTCGATCATCATAGCTTCCATGGTGGCACGATCCATCTTGCTTAATGTCGTTTCTACATACTCTGTGATCATACTTTCAGACGGGATACTCATTACTTTAACGTAGATATCAGCCTTGCCTTGATCATCCAGGTCGTTTACATAGTTACGGAAATAAGAAGCTTTGTCTGCTTCTGTCAAAGCAACCGTCTCATCTTTGAAACGAAGACCGGACGTAACATCAAACTTCGGACTTGCAAGCTGGGCCTTAATTGCATCAGAATCTTTGCTTGCGTTGATGATATATTCAGTCAGCATATGTGTATAACCAATCGTACCGTGATGGCTTGTGGATACAGCATCTTCGTTCGGGCGAACGATTCCTACGACCTTCAATTTCAGAGCATTATCGTAAAGATAATTCAGACCCTGTTCAGTAGTACGAAGATCAGTATAAAGACCGGTCGTGGCATCATAACTCCAGCAAGCAGAAGGTAATACGGAGCGGAACTCTAGATTGCAGATTTCTTCATAAGACCAGTGATGATCGGTATATTGCATAGTCTGCTTATTCAAAGCAGCATTCATCATGTCTTTGATTTCCTGTTCGGTCTTCAAACCCAAGGCGTAAAGCGTATAGTCGTCAAGTTCATTGTTTTCATCAAGGAAGAGCAGGATCTCATCGTAGTTTTCCGGCCAACGTCCGTATACTACATCGTACTGTTTATGTGTCACCTGATTGGTGGAAGAACCATCTGATCCTGGAAGCAATTCGCTCCAAAGAGACATCTGTGAACCCATGATCTGCGCTGTCTGGCTGTTCTGGGAAGTATTGCCCATATCAAAATTGAACATCGTCGAGGAAAACTGGGAGAACAGAGCACTCATTAGTTCTGTTGTATCAGAATGAATGATCTTTCCTTCCACATTCTTGGTGAAGATCTGAAGATTAAGATTATACGCATACTGGACTCCGGAGAGCGCCTGTCCCATCTTGCTATCCGGATTGCTCTTCTGTTCTTCAATATACTTTTTGAACGAAGAAAGGTCATTCTCCTGCGTCTCCACAGCAATCAACGAATTGACCAGATCATAAAGCTTATATCTCTGATACACGGCATCTTTTTCATGATTTAGTTCAGCAGTATCATTGCCTACAAAAGTATTTAAAAGAGTGCTTAAATCAACGGTTTGTGCTTGGATCTGCAATGGATAAGCAGATATCGTATCTTCTTGAACTTCATTGATAAAGTTGTGTGTGCCCTGGGATACAGAATAGATCAATGCGATACCGATAATACCGATCGATCCTGCAAAAGAGGTCAGGATCGTTCTTCCTTTTTTGGTAAAAAGGTTTTTCAAAGAAAGTCCGAAGGAGGTAACAAAAGACATGGAAGGCTTCTTTTCGGACTTGGCTGCTTCTTTTTTCGCCTTCTTGTCCATCTTAGCCATATCCGCTGCAATCTTATCAGCCTTCTTCTGCTCTTCTTCCGTGAAAGGAGCCGTGTCACCTGTAATCTTACCGTCAAGCATTCTTACGATACGCGTAGAATACTTCTCCGCAAGTTCCGGGTTATGTGTGACCATGATGACAAGCTTGTCCTTGGACAGTTCTTTGAGAATATCCATTACCTGCACACTTGTTTCCGTATCAAGAGCACCTGTCGGCTCATCGGCAAGAATAATATCCGGATCATTTACAATAGCACGGGCAATCGCAACACGTTGCATCTGACCACCGCTCATTTCAGCAGGTTTTTTCTTGAGCTGATCTCCCAGGCCGACTTTCTTAAGTGCTTCCGTAGCCTTTTGTTTACGCTCTTTTTTACTTACACCGGACAAGGAAAGCGCTAATTCCACATTTGAAAGAACATTCTGATGCGGAATCAGATTATAGCTCTGAAACACGAATCCGATGGAATGGTTTCTATATGAATCCCAATCACGATCTTTATACTCTTTGGTAGATTTACCGTTAATGATCAAATCACCGGATGTATACTGATCAAGACCACCGATAATATTCAGCATGGTCGTTTTACCACATCCGGATTGTCCTAAGATCGAGACAAACTCGTTATCACGAAATCCGAGATTAATTCCTTTCAAAGCCTCAACCGGATTTCCACCGGCCGGATAGATCTTTACAATGTCTTTTAATTCAAGCATATACTGTCTCCTGTCCTTCTTCTATATCGATATAGCCTTAGTTGTCATGTTTTTTGTTACAATCCTGTTGTTTCTCGACGGCGTCCACTACATCACGGATCTCGCGGCATGATTTGATAAAATCCTTTATTCTGTCAACTCCGAAATGCTCAACGATCGCGCCACCATAAAGCAGAATTTCTTTCTGCTTCTCGTAAAAAGCCTCTTTGCCCTGTTCAGTGATAGATACCAGAACACGCCGACCATCTTCGGGATCATTCTTTTTAGTGATCAATCCCTTATCCGACATCTTCTTCAAAAGCACTGCTACGCGAGCTGTGCTGACATTCATGTATTCACTGATCTCACCGGCAGATACTTCGTGTCCGGAACACATAAGAAATCCCAGCACATTGCCGATCCCCATCGACTGGATATCGATCTGCTGCACAAAAGACAACGGCTTTATACTGTTAAATTCTTTAAGTAAAGCGAGAACTTCCTGATCGGAAACCATACATCCTCCTAGATTGCTAACTGGGTTAGATTATATGATTTCATTATATTGAGTGTCAATTGTCAAATACACAAAATTATAAATACGTTTCGTGAATTATTTGTTACTTCTAGTCATGAAAAAATAGGATGGAAACCGTTAACTCCTTGATTTATCGGCATCTTCGCCATTTTCACGATTGGATGATCTGTTTTTCAGATGATCCATCCAATTACGGATCTGCTTCTCATAGCCTAAAGATCCTGGTTCATAATAAGTCGTTCCAACCATCTCATCCGGCAGGAACTGCATCTCTACATAATGTTCAGGGAAATCATGTGCATACTTATAGCCGACAGAATAACCCATATCCAGCATTCCTTTAGCCGGAGCATTCCGAAGATGCATCGGAACCTCGCCCGTACGCTTATTGGCAACATCAGCCAAAGCTTTATCAATAGCCATATATGCACTGTTTGACTTAGGACTGGTTGCAACGGTCACGACAGCCTCGGCAAGCAGAATTCTTGCTTCCGGCATGCCAACAGCCATTACTCCTTGATAAGCGGCCATAGCAACAAGTATTGCATTAGGATTCGCCATACCCACATCTTCAGAGGAGCAAATCAAGATACGGCGAGCTAAAAACTCGATATCTTCACCACTATGAAGAGCTCTGGCCAAGTAAAAAATCGCTGCGTCAGGATCACTGCCACGCATAGACTTGATCATAGCACTGATATTATCATAATGGCTTTCCCCATCTGTATCAAAAGCAAGAGAACGCTTCTGCATGCAATCCTGCATGATTTCCTCATTAATGGTGATCGTCCCCTTCTCATCAGGCGGCGTCGTGATATATGCCAGTTCTAAAGAACGTAAAGCAATACGGGCATCACCATTACAAAGGTCAGCAATGTAAGCCAGCGTCCGATCAGAAATTTCGATCGGTTCATTACCCAGGCCTCGCTCTTTATCCTGTAAAGCCTGTTTAAGAATGGCGATGATGTTTTCATCCGTCAAAGGTTTCAACGAAAGTACGGTCGATCTTGAGATCAGCGCTTTATTCACCTCAAAGAAAGGATTTTCTGTTGTAGCACCAATAAGGATCACTGTACCGTCTTCTACATGAGGCAGCAACGCATCCTGTTGCATCTTATTGAATCTATGGATCTCATCAACAAAAAGCACTACTCTTCCGTTGGGTGTAAAAATCGGATTCTTAGCATCTTCCACGATCCTTTTGATATCTGAAACACCTGCTGTAACAGCATTGATCCTCTCGAATTTCGCAGAAGTCGTATGAGCAATCAATCTGGCTAATGCTGTTTTTCCGGTTCCCGGAGGGCCAAAAAGGATGATCGAAGACAGTCTGTCTGCCTCGATCATCCTTCTTAACATCTTTCCTTCGCCAAGGATATGTTCCTGGCCGATATATTCAGACAAAGAACGTGGCGCCATGCGAAAAGCTAAAGGTTCTCTCTTCTTATACTCTTCGCTAACGCTCATGTCTTATCTCCCGTCCGAAATAGGATCAATACTTCATGTCCGGATAAAGCGGATACTTGGAAGTAAGCTGAGCAACAGCAGCTTTGATTTCTTCCTTAGATTCATCAAAGGAGAAAATGGATTTAGCGATGCAATCAGCGATAATATCCATATCTTCTTCTTTCATACCACGAGCGGAAACTGCTGCAGTACCAACACGAACACCACTTGTGACGAACGGCTTCTCAGGATCGAAAGGAATTGTATTCTTATTTGCTGTGATGTTCACATCGTCAAGACGAAGCTGCAATTCCTTACCTGTTACACCAGTTCCACGAAGGTCGATCAGCATCAGGTGATTCTCGGTGCCGCCGGAAACAAGATTAACGTTTCTCTTCAACAGGCCATCTGCCAAAGCTGCAGCGTTCTTAACGATCTGTCCCTGATAGGTACGGAACTCATCGCTGAGCGCTTCTTTAAAAGCAACTGCCTTTGCTGCGATGATGTGCATCAAAGGTCCACCCTGCTGACCCGGGAATACAGCAGAATCGATTTTCTTAGCATATTCCTCTTTACACATGATAATACCACCACGTGGTCCGCGGAGTGTCTTATGCGTAGTAGTAGTAACAAAATCAGCATACGGAACCGGATTTGGATGCAGCCCTGCAGCAACAAGACCAGCAATGTGAGCCATATCCACAAAGAGATATGCACCAACAGCATCCGCGATTTCACGGAACTTCTTGAAATCGATGATTCTAGGATATGCGGAAGCACCGGCAACAATTACCTTCGGCTTTACAGCTTTAGCCTGTTCCATGATCTTATCGTAATTTAATGTCTGAGTTTCAGGATCGACCTGATAAAACTCGGAATGATATGTACGACCGGAAACATTCAACTTCATACCATGTGTAAGGTGACCGCCGTGAGAAAGATCCATACCAAGGATCGTATCGCCCGGTTCAAGAATGGCAAAGTATACAGCTGTATTTGCCTGTGCACCGGAATGCGGCTGAACATTAACATGCTCTGCGCCAAAAAGCTTCTTTGCTCTTTCAATAGCCAGAGATTCTACGATATCCACATATTCGCATCCGCCGTAATATCTCTTTCCCGGATAACCTTCAGCGTACTTGTTAGTCAACGGAGAACCTGCAGCTTCAAGAACTGCCTCTGTGACAAAGTTCTCAGAAGCAATCAACTCGATCTTATTGCGCTGACGCTCCACCTCTTGTGTTATTGCCTGAAAAACCTCAGGATCTTCAGCTTTAATATGCTCAAACATGGGATACCTCCAACATATGTATACAAATTACTATAATATGATAATCAAAATATCGGATTCAGTAAAGCCATTTCAAAAGAGAAAGTATACAAATTAATGAAATAAAAAGCAAAAAAATCCGCCTACTTGCAATCATCCATCAGGAAGAAACAAGTAGGCGGATAGAAATCAAATTAAGAATTCAGATATCAGATCGTTCCCTGATCAATACCATACTTCTTACAGATGTTCGTGAACTCAGGTGTCTGAGAGAATGCCTTAAGCACTTCATAACGGCTTGTACCACTCTTCAACAAACCAACCCAATATTTGAATCCGGAAGCTTCAGGATCACGATCCATGAATGTCTTATAGAGTCTCGTTACATACTCTTCATCAGATGTACCGAGGTTCTTAAACTCTGTGGAATCGAAGAACTGCTTAGCAGCGGAAGAACCTGTCTGCTCAAGATTTGTCAGAGCGAGAGACCAGTACTTCAATCCGCCTGCTTCAGGATCTCTGCCGAGGCAGCAAGTATAAAGTCTGGTTGCAAAGTTTGTCGCATTCTTAGAAGCGATCTCGGACTTAGCATTCGGAGCACCGGACTTAACACCGTAACCTGCGCAGATATTACACCACTCAGTAGAATCGATGAAGTTCAAGATAACGTCAAGACGTGTAGCTGTCTTATTCTGCAGTCTGCCGATCCAGTATCTCTTTCCGCCAGCCTCAGAAGGACGGCCGAAGAATGTCTGGTACAAAGTTTCAACAAATGCATCATCAGAAAGACCACGGTTCTGGAACTCAGGAGTATCAACAAGGAATCCTCTTGCGCAATCCGCACCAGTCTTATTACCATTAGTTACTTCACGAACCCAGTATGCCTTACCGTTCGGATCAGACTGACGGTTGAGAGCTACTGTGTAGAGACGCTCAACGAAGTCAGCGATTGTTCCATCAGCCGGAATAGGTGTAACCTTACCCGGAGCAGGTGTAACTGTAACAGTCGGCTTAGCTGTAATTGTTGGAGCATTACCATATGCTTCAGAACCCTTACAACCGGCAAATGCCTGCGAACCAACAGATGCAGCTGCCGGATAGAGGACGTATGCATTGCTGCAGTTCATGAAAGCCTGAGCACCGATAGAAAGAACAGACTTTGGAACAACTACATCCTGGATATAGATGTTACCCTTGAATGCGCCATTGCCAATAGCAATTACCTTCTTACCTTCAAGAGATTCAGGAATATTCACAGTTTTGCTGTAACCGTAGAATTTTACGATTTCAACAGCATTTGCAACAGCTTCGGAATCTTTGATATTGTAGACGGTCTGGCATCCTTCAAATGCATTGTCAGCAATACTTGTTGTAGAGGCAATTCTTACTGTAAGAAGATTGATGCAATCCTGGAAAGCACCATTGCCGATAGACTTAACAGAACTCGGAACATGAACGGATCTTACATTCTTGCTACGGTAAGTCTCATCATCGATCTTAACTACAGGCATATTAAAGATCTTCTCAGGAACATCAACTTCAGTATATGTTCCAAGATAAGAAATGATAGTTACCTGATTGTTGTTTACTTTTACGCGATGCAAAGATCTGTTGCCTTCAAAAGCTTCAGAACTGATTGCTAAAAGACTGTCAGGAAGCTCTACAGCAATAAGATTGCAGGAAGAGAAACAGCCTCTGCCAAGAGCAGTAACAGAACTTGGGATCTTAACATACTGCAGATTCTCACAGCCACCGAAGCAACCATCCGGAATCTGAGTAATAGTATCAGGAATAATAACATATTCCAAAGCTTTACATACACGGAAGGCATTTCTTCCTAATGTATCAAAACCTGTCGGGAAATCAAGATTTTCAAGACTTACGCACTTTTCGAATGCTGCCTGGCCAACGGCAGTAACTTTATTCAGGTTAAGGCTCTTCAACAAAGAGCACTCTGCGAAACATCTATCCGGAATAGCTGTAACACCGGAAGGAAAGCTTACGCTCTTAATCTCTTTACAACCGGAAAAAGCTTCGTCGCCAAGAAGTTCAAGGTTCTTGCTCAGGCTCAGAACACCATTCTGATGACAAAGAGCTGCGCAACCATAGAAAGCCTGCTTACGGATCGCTGTGATCTGGTTGCCCATTGTGACGGACTCGAGAGAGATACAATTATAGAAGCACTGAGCCGGAATAATAGTAACTTCTTCAGGAATAGCAATACTCTTGATTGAAGCACAACCGTAGAATGTTTCTTCGTAAATCTCATCAATTCCATCCGGAATCGAGAAAGCCTTCAAAGCTGTACAATTCTTGAAAGCACCCTTACCGATCTTCTCAAGGCACTCAGGAGCAATAATGGATGTTGCACGAGAGCAAGCCGAGAAAGCATAGTCACCGATAACAGTAACAGTATCAGGGAGCTTACCACCACTGATGACAAGTTTTGCACACAGTGCGAAAGCGTAGTTACCGATCTTATCCAGTGCATTCTCATTAGTAGAAGAGAAATACAAAGTCTGGATGTTCTTACAACCATAGAATGTATATTCACCAATCGTAGGAACGTCAGGGATCAGGAACTCAGTGAATGATTCACAACCATAGAAAGCGGAAGGTCCGATACTAACTACTTTCTTTAAGATGTTATTCTTTTTGGATGCGATATCAGAAAGCAGTTTACAATTCTTGAAGCAAGAATCACCAATACCAGTAAGAGAGTTTGCATCAATTGAAAGAGTTGTAAGTGTTTCGCAGTTGAGGAAGCACTCTTTATCAAATGTACGCAAAGACTTTGTTTTTACAGTAAAAGTAGTCAATTCTTTACATTCAGCAAAAGCATTCTTGTAAATAATGAAAAGCTTCTCGCAAGTGGACGGAATAGTGAAAGTCTTAAGTTTTGTAGCACGGAATGCCTGAGCACCGATGCCCTCAAGTATACTTCCCTCGCTCAGTGTAACAGAAGAAAGCTGAGAACACTCATTAAACGCGTCATCGCCGATAGCAAATACATCATTCGGAATTTTAACGCTTGTAAGAGCCGAACAACTCTTGAAAGCACCACTATCAATAACTTCCAGTCCGGATGGGAATCTTACGCTTTCAAGCAAAATATTGTTTTCGAAAGCTGCTCTGTCAATCTGTGTAACAGAATCCGGAAGAGAAATCGATGTCAATCGTCTACAGTTCTTGCAGAAACCATCAGGAATAACATTGAAAGATTCTGAATATTTCGGGAATCTGATTTCCTGCAAAGAGATACAGTTAGCAAAGGCTTGAGTTCCTTCAACAGGATCAGATTGTCCAACTCTATGAAGCGGACGGCCGGTATCAGGATTGGTAGCCAAAACAGTCTCAAGATCTGTATTACTCAGGTCAACGATTTTCAACAGTTCACAGCTCTTAAATGCTTCAGCGCCGATAGTTTTCAATGTTGACGGGAAAGAAACAGTTGTAAGACCTTTACACTCATAAAAAGCACCGTTCGAAATGAAACGAACGCCTTCAGGAATAGCAACTTCAGTAATTGGAGCGCCATAACATGCAGAAGGCGCAATACCGCTGATCGTTACAACCTCACCGGTTTGAGTTACGGTATATTCCTTCGGAATACCTAACCTATCAGAATTATAATGACCACTGGAGTAGCCATAGAACTGATACTCACCATTTGCATAAAGAAGTTTATAATCTTCTTCTTCATTAGTGAGAGAGTTGACACCTGTAGCAAGAACGATTTCGCCACTAACAGCGGAAACTTTCTTTGCGGCAGATAACAGAGAGAAACCGACCGTTCCGACAAGAACAGCCGATACAACTAAGGTCGATGCCCTTAGTAATTTCTTTGCGAACATAAGTTAACCTCCTTCACATGCCAATAATATCGCAACCTATAAAAATTTGTTAATATTGTAGCACTTATATATACAGGACGTCAAACTATTTATTTGCAAGAAATGCCCATATTTTAGTAATTTGAGTATTATTAAAACCGTTTTAACTTTAGTCGATCAACGAATACTTTATAGCTTAATCCTCAATATGAAACTCACACCTTTGATACACGTTCGATTTTATATGTCTCGATACCTTCAACGCCTCTTCTGACCAACTCAGGAATATCAAGTTTCTCTTCCGCTTCAACGATATGCTTCTTCTGAGGATGAGTCTTAGGATGTTTGGCCACGAAAACCGTACAACAGTCCTCATAAGGCAATATAGATGTCTCAAAAGCACCGATCCGTCGGGAAATATTACAGGTTTCTTCTTTATCGAGTCCGATCAGCGGTCTGAATACCGGCATCGTCTTAACCACCTCGTTCGTGATCTGGATCGCTTCGATCGTCTGGCTAGCAACCTGACCAAGAGATTCACCGGTGATCAGACACTTACATCCTTGCTTATTTGCAAGTTCTTCCGCTATTTCGAACATGATCCGTCGCATCGTGATCGTCAGCATATCCTGCGGACTGTTTTTATACAGTTCCAATTGAATATCCGTAAAATTGCAAACATGAAGAAGGATCGTTCCGGAATACTGGGAAACGATACGAGCAAGGTCCTTAACCTTTTCCAGCGCACGTTCACTTGTATACGGATAAGAATGGAAATAGATCGCCTCCAGCTGCATACCGCGTGAAGCCATCATATAGCCGGCAACAGGACTGTCTATACCGCCGGAAAGAAGCAGCATTCCCTTCCCTGCAGTGCCGACAGGAAGACCGCGATGTCCTTCCAGTTTCTCACTATATACAAAACGGTCTTCTCTCACTTCAACATAGATCGTAAAGTCAGGTTCATGCACATCAACGGTCAGCTCGGGATGCGCAATTAAAACAGCTTCCCCGACATCGCAGCAGATCTCCGGCGAAGCAAGCGGAAAACGCTTATCTCCACGTTTTGACTCGACCTTGAATGTCTTATAGTCATGTTCGGAAAGGATCTCGTCGGTCAATTTAACCGCGTGTTCTTTGATGGATTCCATATCTCCGCTGAATTTCCATACCAGGCTGGCCGATACAAGACCGAAAACCTGAGTTACGGCACGAAGAACATTGGATGCAGTTTCCTTATCCTCAAGAAGATCCGGATTACTATCCTTCGGTTCGATCCAGATACGGGACTGGCTTTGTACGATCGAAAAAGCACCATACTCTTTAAGTCTCCATCTGAGATTATCGATCAGTTGTCTTTCAAACTTTCCTCGATTTAAACCTTTAAGAGCAATTTCACCCATTCTGGCCAAAATGATCGTACGATAGGTCTTAGTCATTTTCTTATCTCCTTGATATGTGATCAATTATCAGTCTGATTCATGTTTTATCCGAAAAGCGCTCAGACCTTGTACTTTTCGTAAATCTCCTTGATTGCATCTATGGTCATTTTCAACTCTTCTGCCGTTGTAAACCTTGAAAAACTGAAACGGACAGCATTTGCGGCGATTTCTCTTCTGATTCCCATTTCGGTCAACACATAGCTTACCTTCTTCGATTTCGAAGAACAAGCGGAAACCGTCGAAACAAAGATATCCTTTTCTTCCAAGCAATGCAACATCGTCTCGGACTGAAAAGACGGAAAGGCAACATTTAAGACATAAGGCAAAGATCCTTCCGGAGACAGGATCTGTATCCCTAGATCCTGAAGCTGACTGGCAAAATCATCACGGATCATCTGCATTTTTGAAAGATTATCATCAATGCTCTCCGTTGCTTTTTCCAAAGCTAATGCAAAAGCACTTGCCAGATATGCGCTCTGCGTCCCGGAACGCATACCTCGCTGCTGTCCTCCTCCAAGTATCAGTGGAGCAACGCGGACACCGGATTTAATGTACAGTAATCCGAATCCTTTTAACGCATGGATCTTATGCCCCGAAAAAGACGCCATATCCACACCCATGCGTGAGAGCGCAATAGGCAGTTTTCCTAAAGACTGCACACAATCCAAATGTATCTTGGTATTGCGGTTCTTTTTGTTTCGAATCTCAATGATCTCAGCAAGCGGCAGGATCGCGCCGGTCTCGTTGTTCACATGGGTAAATGTCAAAAGAGCAGTATTCTCATTAATTTCCCGGGAGAGTCTGTTAAGATCAGGCTTTCCGGAAGCATCGACAGGAATATAACATATCTCGTATCCCTCTTTGGCAAGTTTTTCCAAAGATTCGAGAGATGCTTTATGCTCTGTCTTCGTGGAAATGATCTTCTTCCCGGCTCTCGGATTCTGATGAACATATCCCAAAATGGAAGTATTTACCGACTCCGAACCGCACGAAGTAAAATAGATCTCCTCTTTCTTACAAGATAGAATACGCGAGATATTCTCGGAACTCTCATTCAGATCTTTTTCGGCCAGCACACCAAGACGATGAAGAGATCCCGGGTTTCCGAAAGTCTCTTCCCCGCTTAAAGATTCATAAACCAAACGAGCCACTTCAGGAAGTGGCTTCGTGGTTGCACTATTATCTAAATAAATGCTCATATTTTCTTTCCGTTTCAAAAGCACTATCCGTGCATCGTATTTTTCCGAACTTATACTGTAAGTTCCGGTTCATCGATATCCAACTCGGATGCATAAAGCTTCAGGACCGGTTCCACATCGTTTTTAAGGAAAGATGTGACCTGCTCCGGGCAACGACCGATATAGAGCTTCGGATCAAGAAGCGTATCAAGGGAATCCTTATCAAGACCAAATGCAGGATCCTCAGCGATACGTGACAGAAGATCATTCGGCTTACCCTCTTCTTTTACAACCTTACCGGCTGCCATAGAGTGTACGCGGATCTTCTCATGCAGATCCTGACGATCACCGCCACGCTTTACAGCCTCCATCATGATATTCTCGGTTGCCATAAAAGGAAGCTCATCCATAATGTGCTTATGGATCATCTTCGGATAAACGACAAGGCCGAAAACAACATTCTGATAAATACTCAGGATCGCATCAACTGCTAGGAAAGCTTCCGGAACACTGATACGCTTGTTTGCCGAGTCATCAAGAGTTCTCTCGAACCACTGTTCAGAAGCTGTCATAGCCGGATTCAAAGCATTCGCGATCACGTAACGGGACAAGGAGCAGATACGCTCGGAGCGCATCGGGTTACGCTTGTAAGCCATAGCGGAAGAACCGATCTGTGTTTTCTCGAAAGGCTCCTCGATTTCCTTAAGGTGCTGCAGCAGACGGATGTCGTTGCTGAACTTATGTGCAGAAGTTGCAATGCCGGAAAGTGTATTCAATACCTTGGCATCCAGTTTTCTGGTATAGGTCTGACCGCTGACGGAGATGGAAGCTTCAAAGCCCATCTTCTCAGCAATCATCTTGTCCAGTTTTTCAACCTTATCATGATCGCCCTGGAAAAGATCCAGGAAACTGGCCTGTGTACCTGTTGTACCCTTACAGCCCAATGGTTTCAGACAAGACAAAGTATAATCGAGTTCGTCCAGGTCAATAAGAAGATCCTGAAGCCACAAAGTTGCACGCTTGCCTACGGTTACAAGCTGGGCAGGCTGAAAATGCGTAAAACCAAGCGTCGGCATAGCTTTATACTCATCTGCGAACTTGGCAAGTTTCTCGATCACGACAAGAAGTCTCTTTCTCGTCAAAATCAATGCCTCACGCATAAGAAGAATATCGGTATTATCTCCAACATAACAGGAAGTTGCACCAAGATGGATGATACCTTTGGCTTTCGGGCACTGCTCACCATACGCATGTACATGCGCCATAACGTCATGGCGGACAAGTTTTTCTTCTCTGGCCGCTACATCATAATTGATATCATCCTTGCTGGCTTCAAGCTCGGCAATCTGTTCATCCGTGATGTTCAAACCAAGTTCTTTTTCACAAGAAGCAAGATAGATCCAGAGCTGTCTCCATGTTTTGAACTTGTGATCAGGCGAAAAGATCGCCTTCATTTCCTTACTGGAATAACGGGAATTCAGTGGACTCTCGTAGATATCTTTCATGACATTACTCCTCCAAAAGTTTTCTTACAGCAGATAGTTTAGCACAAACCGACAAAACTGTAACGGCTACTTCAATATCTTTGACATTCGGGAAACTCGGAGCAATACGGATATTGCTGTCTTGAGGATCGTTACCGTAGGGGTAGGTCGCACCTGCAGGTGTCAGAGCTACGCCACACTCTTTTGCCAGACGTACCGTCTCCTTTGCTGTTCCATTGAGAACAAAGAGAGAAACGAAATAACCGCCGAGAGGATTATTCCAGTGGGCGACACCCGATCCTTCGAACTCATCCTTCAGGATCTTCAGAACCATTTCAAACTTCGGACGGAGGAGTTCCGCCTGCTTGGACATGATCTTCTTGACCGCCTCAAGGTTCGGTACATATTTAGCGTGCATGAGCTGGATGATCTTGTTCGGTCCGATGGACTGCACACCAAGATACTTTCTTGCACGAGTGGTGTTCTCATCGTTTGCCGCCATGCAGGCAATACCGGCACCGGCAAAGGTAATCTTACTTGTAGAAGCGAACTCGTATACGCGGTTCGGATTACCGGCCTCACGGGCAAGCTTCAGGATATCCGGCAGAGTTCCCTGCTTATTAACATCATCATAGAGGTGATGAACAACATATGCGTTATCCCACATAATACGGAAATCCGGAGCCGCGGTCTTCATGGAAACCAGACGCTTGCAAACTTCTTCAGAATAAATGTATCCATCCGGATTGCTGTAGAGCGGCATCGCCCACATACCCAGGATCGACGGATCTTCAGAAACCAGCTTTTCCACCATGTCCATATCCGGACCGTCTTCATTGAGCGGAACAGCGATCAGTTCAAAACCCAAAGTCTGTGTAACAAGGAAATGACGGTCATAACCCGGAACCGGGCAGATCCACTTACGGTTCGGGATCTGGGACCACGGCTTTTCCGACTCGATCTCACCAAAGATCAAGGAACGGGAAAGTGTATCATACATCAGCTGCAGGCTGGAGTTATTACCAACTGTAACGAGGGACGGATCCACACCCAGGATCTCACCAAAAAGATTTCTGGACTCCTTCAGGCCGAACGGCACACCGTAGTTACGGCAGTCCGAACCATCTTCTGCCTTCAAATTATTTGCATCAAGAAGTCCGGGCATTTCATTTGCAATGCTCAACTGATCCGGGCTCGGCTTACCACGCGTCATATCCAAAGCCAGATTACGGGATTTCAGATCGTTGTAACGGATCTCCAAAATCTTGAGTGTTTCCTGTAGTTCCGCCTTGCTCAGTTCAAGATAAGTCTTCATTGACATCACCCTCCAGTTGATTTGTTGTTTTTCTTCGTCCAAAGCACTCAAAAAGCAACTTTGTTTGTGTCCACTTGCATTTTCTATCCTAATTATGGAAATTAAACCTTTCCTATTATGGTATAACTGAAAGATTTTGACAAGCAACTTGCAGATGTTTTACACGATTTCGATAAAATGTCCAAAAGAAGTGCTTTTACCTGGCGCTTCGAGGGCAAATTGGCAATACCAATGACGGAAATGATAATCGGAAACTGCAAAAATGCTATGGATTGCAGATCCTGCAAGGCGTATACCCATCATCGATCAGTTCCTGACGGTCTCCCTTGAAATACATCTTGTTCGACTCTTTCATCTTCCGAACCGCTTCACAATTCGGATAATGGAATTTGTGGGAGTTCGTGTTGCAGACGTAATCGCAATCATGATCCGTCCCCGGATCCGGGTTATCGATAACAGGTCCGAGGAAAACGTCGCCATCGGTTTCGGTTTCCGTTTCCACCGTGATCTTCTCCCCGTCACTATACACAAGAATGTCTCCATGCATATCCGTACGGAACAATTCCACATTTCTTTCTTTCAAAAGATCCAGTACGGACTGTTTGGGAAACCCGTATGCGTTATCCCAACCGCAGGAAATGATGGCAAATGATGGGGCCACCGCATCGAGAAAAGCCTCAGTAGTCGAGTACTCACTTCCGTGATGACCGACCTTTAAGAGCGTACTCTCAAGTTTTTGATCAGAATTCAAGAGAGTATACTCTTCGTCATACTCGGCATCCCCGGTGAAAAGAAACGATGTCTTACCATATTCGAGACGTATCACGATCGAATTATTGTTTGTCGACTCCAGTTCTTCTATCGGAGCAAGCACAGTAAGTTTCGCGCCGCCAAGAGAAAGCTCCGTTCCGGCTTCGGGAATCTCCAGCTCTACCTTTTGTTTGTTGAGATATTTCTGGAAACTCGAGAACGGACGGCTGTCATACTCGTCCACCGAGCAAAAAGCACGTTCTACAGTCGCTATATTCAGCGCCGCGGCAAGTCCTCCGATGTGATCGTCATCCGGATGCGTGGCCACGATGTATTTCAAATGTGTGATATCAAGTTTTTTCAAATAGGAATAAATCAGTTCCGACTTGTCCGATGCGCCGCCATCGATCAGCATGGCCTCCCCGTCACAGATGATCAAGGAAGCATCGCCCTGATCTACATCAATAAAATGAATGACCAGTTCTTTTTCAGCAGGATCATCAGGCACAGATGGTTCAGCCGTTTCCGAAGTTTTGGAAGGTGCTTTCGTTAATTCTGACGACGATTCTTCAGTTACTTCCGAAGTCGTCGTTTCTTCCGCCGTACTCTCCGACGAAGTTGTTTCTTCCGTTGTAGATTCCGTCATGCTCTCCGACGTCGTCGTTTCTTCTATCGTGGATTCCGTTGTGGTCTCTGACGTAGTCGTTACTTCCGTCGCGGACTCCGTTGCACTCTCTGTTGTCGTTTCTACGGTCGTTGTTTGCTCTGTTGTGGCCTCCTCTTTTGTTGTCGGATTTGAGCATCCGAAAGCCAATCCCATTGACAAAGCAATAAGGACAGCAAGTATGGTTTTCGATTTTCGGATCCATTTCATCATGTCATTTCATCCATCTCAAAAGAACGGCGTAAACTGCACATCCAGAATATTACCCTGCGCATCGTGGAGCACACCGGCCACATAGAACGAAACCACATCCCAAGAGATGTGATTCTCTTTACAATAGTATACCGCAGTCTTCATGACTTTGTTCTGCTTTGAAGCCGTCACTGCTTCCTCGGGTGTACCGAAACGCATCTCTTTGTACCGCGACTTCATCTCGATCACCAGGATCTTTCCCTTGTATTCACAGATAATATCGAGCTCTCCGACACGCGGTACGGAATAATTACGCGCAAGGATCTTCGCGCCACGTTTTTCAAGATACGCCGCGACATACTCCTCCGAAGCCTTCCCGATGTTCTGGTTTCTGGTCATACAGAACCTCAATGCATTTTCTTCAGGAAAGACATCCTATGGATCGGCGAAATACCCAGTTCATGGATCGCCGCATAATGCGCCGCGGTTCCATACCCCTTATGCTGGGCAAACCCGTATCCCGGGAATTCTTTATCGTACTCCTCCATGATCCGGTCACGCGTCACTTTAGCCAGGATCGAAGCCGCGGCGATCGAATTAGACTTCGCATCTCCCTTAATGATCGGCTTTACGGGAATCCCCGTACCGGTAAGATTCACCGCATCGATCAGAAGCACATCCGGTTTCAGGGCAAGTCCCGCAACGCAGGCACGCATTGCCTTCTTCGTCGCTTCCAGGATATTGATCTCATCGATTTCTTTCGGTTCCACTCTTATGACGCAAAAGCACTTGGCCTTCTCTTTTATCTCATCAAAAAGAACATCGCGTTTCTTAGGGGAGAGTTTCTTCGAATCATCCAGACCATAGATCGGTTTCTCCGGATCCAGAATACAGGCCGCAGCCACGACCGGTCCCGCAAGCGGACCTCTTCCCGCCTCATCAATACCACAGCAGACAGGCATACCTTCAGAAGCGGATTCTTTCTCATATGCAGACATTTCTTCAAACTTCAGTTTGAGTTTTTCTTCTCTGGTCATAGTTACTCCTTGTCGGGCTGATTCGGGGTTTCGAGTGTGATCCTGGCAATACGGATGTTACGCAGATCATCAAGGAACAGTTTCGCGAACCGCTCATCATTGATGCGTCCGCCGGAAAGAATGCACCCCATCTTTCTTGCCGCCTCTTCAAATCTTTCATAATCGTCTTCGATATAGTCTTCGGAACCTAGCGGAGCCAATTTGTATCGCGTATAGAATTCCTGGGGATAGAGCTTCT
Source organism: Clostridiales bacterium (assembly GCA_017513085.1). Lineage (GTDB taxonomy): Bacteria > Bacillota > Clostridia > Saccharofermentanales > Saccharofermentanaceae > Scatonaster. Next base: position 346,066 of record JAFWDK010000010.1, read on the forward strand.
CGATAAGCTTCATACCTGAAAACGCCACATCTACCACATCGACCACTTCCACCTTTACGGCTCCGGTCAGCGTCAGAACAAGCTGATTTCTCGGAGTTCCAAGCCTTGGCCAAAGCACTCCCGGCATATCCATCAGTTCCAACTGCCCGTCGGATCTCGCCCATTTAAAATCGCGCGTTACGCCAGGCATATCCCCTGTAACTGCAATCTTTCTATTGCAAAGCCCGTTGATCAAAGTAGATTTACCGGAATTCGGCACACCGACCACCATGGCACGGACAGGCCGACCGATACGTCCTTTGGCCTCTGCTTTAGAAAGCACATCTTTACAGGCGTCCACAGCCATACTTCTTAATTTGTCCAGGCCTTTCTTATGCGATGCATCAATAGCAATCGCAGAGATGCCCTGGGAACGGTAGTAATCGAGCCACTCGTCCGTTTTTCTCTCGTCCGCCAGATCAGCTTTGTTCAGTACGACGATCCTGGGTTTCTTTGCAACCAGCGAATCCAGATCAGGATTGCGGCTGGAAATCGGGATCCTGGCATCTACCGTCTCAAAAACGATGTCAACGAACTTCAATTTGTCCGAAACCTCGTTCAGTGCTTTTCGCATATGACCTGGAAACCAGTTGATATTACCTTTTGTATCGCTCATAATTCATCCTTCAGATCGTTCCTCGATCTATCACTATAGACTGTTCCCGCCTGATACCAAATCTCATAATTTTCAGCAAAAACACTTTCACATTTCCAGGAAAGGTTAACGCCATTTCCTTCAACATTGGAAACACCCTTTACCTCCTGCCATTTCCCAAGTGATTCAAAACACACATAAATTATTATACCATTCCTGTTTTTCTATGATTCACATGTAAAAAAGAATTATTACATATCCGTCATGTGACGATTCATAAACCAATCTTACGCAAACAAAGCTATACAATGGAGTCATCAACACCAAGGAGTAAAACAAATGAAAAAACAAATCCTGTCCATACTTCTCGCTATCGCGATCCTTTCCTCTGCTGCATGCAGCAACAGCAAAGATCAGACTTCCGCAGCTTCATCCATCGTATCCTCAGAGATCTCCAAGGTCGAAACAACTTCTGCACAGAAGCCTGAAACAAGTGAAGCCCCAAAGGAAACCAATGCTTCTACCGAAACTTCGGAAACCGCATCTTCCGGTCCGGTTCTCACGCCGCTTTCAAATCAGACACAACGAGAAAAGAATCAATACGACCTGCACGTTACGCTCGATGACACGAATAAAACACTAAAAGTCGACCAGAAGCTGAAATATGTCAATAACACCGATGCCAATCTAGATGAGATCTACTTTAACGTCATCCCCGCCGCGTTTTCCAAGAATGGCGGAAAAGTTTCCTTTGACTCGGTTCAGGCCAATGGAAAAGCACTGTCTATGGACAATGTTCAGGAGACAGTATATAAGATCAAACTTGACACTCCGCTCAAAAAAGGCGACACACTGGATCTGGATATGCAGTATACACTGACCATTCCCGGCATCGCGAACCGCTACGGCTATGTGAAAGAATGCTATAACCTTGGAAATTTCATCGCGACACCGGCGCTTTTCGAAAACGGAAACTGGCTCGTTCAGCCCTATATTGATATCGGAGATGCCTTCTATACTGAAATTGCTGATTACAAGGTCAAGATCGACGTCCCGGAAGGATATACCGTATGTGCGAGCGGAACATTGAAAGACGGAGTATATGAAGCAAGCGACATGCGTGACTTTGCCTTCAGTGCCGCAAAAGATCTAAAAGAACTAACCGAAAAGCATGAAGATTGCACGATCCATGTTTATTACAGTGAAGCATGCCAATACCAGGCCGAAACAGTCATGAAATCTGCCAAGGAGTCTTTGGAACTGTTTAACAAGACACTTGGCAAGTATCCTTATGAATCGCTTAGCCTGCTTCTTTGCAGCGTAGCCGATGACATCGGAGGAATGGAATATCCCGGAATGATCCTTTTACAGACACATAATCACCAGGACATCTTGTACAAATATGTTAACGGACTTCTTTCTGACGACGAAATCATTAATGAAATTGAAAAAGGCAAACTCGAATTGGGCCTTCCGGAAGGACTGGATGGCGAGCCACTAAAGGGCGATGAATTAAAAAAAGAGATACTCACAACAACAAGCGAACTGAACATCACTACCGCGCATGAGATCGCACATCAGTGGTTCTACGGAATCGTCGGAAATGATGAGATCCGTCACGCCTGGCTCGATGAAGGATTCGCCCGCTTCTTCGACCACTATTATGCGGAAAAATGCCTGACTGAGCTTGATTCCGAAAGATTTGGAATCGGACAACTGATTGGCGCGAACCAGTTTTTCACCGATCAATACAACGGTAAGACCGGCGGAGATATGTACGCGGATCTGAATAAGTCCTTATATGATTACCGCACCCAGCCACTGGATTACTGGGATATCTACGAGAAAGGCGCCGCTTTACTTTCCAAATTCTACTATGATCTCGGAGAAGATGCTTTCGTCAGAACCATAAAGGAATACGTACAGACCTTTGCCTTCTCCGAAGTCGATCCGGAAGAATTCAAGGATTTCTGGTCAAAGAAAGGCAACTTCGAAGAAGTATTCAAGATCTACTTTCAAAAATCAGCCAATTAACAAACAACACTTCCAGTTTCATACATCACTTAGGAAGCTGCCACTGCTGAACTCTCGGCGTGGCAGTTTTCCTGCGAAATAAAAAAGAGACTGCCATAATGACAGTCTCTTTCATTTGTATCGATAAGTGATTCGAATTACTTCTTAGAAGAAAGCTTCTCAGTAATTCTTGCTGCCTTACCAACGCGTCCACGCAGATAATACAGCTTCGCTCTTCTTACACGGCCCTTACGGACGATCTCAATCTTATCAATGTTAGGAGAATGAACGGGTAAAACACGCTCAACGCCTACGCCATAGGAGAGACGGCGAATTGTCATGGTCTCAGAAAGACCGCCGCCCTTACGTGCAATCACATAGCCTTCAAATACCTGGATACGTTCTCTGGAACCTTCCTTGATCTTCAGATGAGCCTTAACCAGATCACCAACTTCGACCTCGGAATAGCTATTACGCAGGTTATCCTGCTCGACTGCTTTAACTAAATCCATATTCTTTTCCTCCTCTTCTGATAGATGTTCATGCCGGATCTTGCAGCGGACCATCACTTTTAGCCGTTAAATGATAACATAACGATTTTGTAGATGCAAGTGTTTTCTGCGTTTTTCAGTACTTTCTTTTTCAAAAGCACCATATGCCAGTGCTTCAAGATGCTATTCAGTCGTTTTTCTTTACAAAATACGCATATCCGACTTCGTACGGATGATCAAAAAGCATAGAGTTCTTATGCTTTCGTAATGTGAAGATAACCATTAAATCCCCACTTCCGCCAACAACACCTATGATTCCGAATGTAACAAGAAAAATAACATTTAACAAGATACCCAAAATTATCGGTAATATACCGATAATCAGTGTCGGAGCGATTGAACCCCAGAAATAAGGAACAACTTTGAGAGGTTCCCGACAATGACAATATGGAGTTACATTTTTCGGGTTGAACCCGAAATCGATGCTTTCCCATTTCTTTTTACAATAAAAATGCCAGAAGAAACCGTGTATAAATTCATGAACAAATATCGACGCGGCAAATACAGCCATAAATATGAGCATTCCCGAAATCCCTGGCAACCCGAATAGGTGATCTGCATTGAAGGCGGAATCACCATGTATCAGCACGAAAAAGAAAAAAGAAACAGAACCAACAAAAAGCATTACTGCTAATCCGAAGATGTTGGCACCCAGCACACTGATCTTTTCAAGTCTGGCTTCGTACCCTTTCTTATCCATTTCTTCCACAAGATCCGAATATTCTTTCTTTTTTCTTTCACGGATCTTCTCGTTTTCAATTTCAATTCTCATTTTTATGAATACTATTCCGTTCTTGAGTTTCTTTGTCTATTTCAAGGAGTTTTTTCCAGTCTTCTGCCGAAACATCCAGCTTTACTAGCATATCCGGTCGTTTCTTCCAGGTATCGTAAAGGCCATGAAGTCTCTTCCACTCTTTGATCTTCGCATGGTTACCGGAAAGCATGACTTCCGGGACTTCTTGATCATGCCAGATATTCGGCTTCGTATATTGAGGCGCTTCAAGATATCCCTGCATATGGGATTCTTCTTCATAAGCTTCAGAATTAGGAAGTACTCCCGGAATCATTCTTGAAATACAATCGATCACCACGCAGGCAGCCACTTCTCCACCAGTCAAAACATAATCGCCGATGGAAATCTCTTCATCCACGATTTCATCAAGAACACGCTGATCGATGCCTTCGTAATGCCCACAGAGAAACACAAGATGATCAAACGAAGCAAGTTCTCTTGCCTTGGACTGAGTAAGGACTTGTCCCTTCGGACTCATAAAGATACAATGTGGTTTCTTCTCGCTATCTCTGTTATACAATGACGAAAAAGCCTGATAAACAGGCTCGCACTGCATAAGCATACCGGTTCCGCCGCCGAACAAGGTATCGTCAACCTTTCCGTAACGGTTTCCGGCAAAATCACGAATGTCGATACATTCAACAGAAAGAACGCCTTTTTCCATGGCACGACCAAGTATGCTTTCAGACAGAAAGTTCTTCACTTGATTCGGAAATAGAGTCAATACAGAATATCTCATATCCTGCCTCACTCGTAAATCTCATAAAGTCCATCCGGCAAAGTGACATGCATTTTGCCGCCTTCAAGATCCACTTCCGTTACGATGGAGTTCAAATACGGGATAAGAAGTTCATTCTTTCCTTTCCGCTCGCAAAGGATAATATCACTGGCGCCCGAATTGATCACATCCTTGATTTTCCCAAGTTCACCACGCACACTGTCAACGACGACAAGACCGATCAGATCCGCGATGAAATATCTTCCTTTCGGAAGTTTAACGGCATCTTCACGTTTAACGGCAATATACATACCTGAAAGTTTGGCGGCTTCGTCTCTGTCATCAAGTCCTTCAAACTTCAGCAGCGTCCTGCTTGGATCCACTCTTCGGCCAACGACCTTCTTCGTATCTTTAAGATTCTCCTTGGTATCTAAGAGCATACATTGTTTTAATGAAGAAAAACGACGTACATTATCCGTGAGAGGAGAAATCTTCACCTCTCCACGAACTCCATGTACGCCGGTTATCTTACCTATGATCAGATAGTCTTTCATCCGATGATATCAACGATGACACGCTTGCCTTCACGAAGATACTTAGCCTTCATGATGGAACGGATCGCCTGAGCACGACGACCACCCTTACCGATAACTTTACCCATATCTTCCGGGTTTACGGTAAGCTCGAGGACAACAGAGTTTCCTCTTTCAGACTTCTTTACGACAACATCCTCAGGATGATTGACCAGAGATTTGGCCATTGTAGTTAATAATTCCATTTTTCAAAATGCAGCATGAAAATAGAAGTAGGTGTGCTGCTTGCCTCCTGTTTGAATTGGAAGTAATGGGATTACTTCTCGATAGCACCTGTCTTCTTCAAAAGAGCACGAACTGTATCTGTCGGCTGTGCGCCGTTAGCGATCCACTTCTTAGCAGCTTCATTGTCGATATTGATCTCAGCCGGCTCAACGAGCGGATTGTATGTACCGATCTCCTCGATGAAACGACCATCACGCGGATAACGACCATCTGCTACAACTACACGATAGAAAGGAGCCTTCTTAGCACCCATTCTTCTCAAACGAATCTTTACTGCCATTTTTCTTTCCTCCTAGCAATAATACAATTATGTTTTTTCTATATATTCTCGCGTCAGTTTTCCTTTCGAAAAGCACTTTCTTGGGAAGTGCGCGTGAACATCTTATTTAAACGGAGAATTCTTTCCTCCAAAACCTCCGAGGCCTCCAAGTCCGCCAAGACCCATCTTGCCCATACCCGGGAATCTGCCGAGGCCCTTCTTCCCGCCTTTAGTCATTTTACTGAATTTCTTCATCATCTCAGCAGTCTGCTCATATTGCTGAACCAGCTTGTTGACCTGTTGAACCGTAGTACCGGATCCGGCAGCAATACGCTTTCTTCTGCTCGCATTCAAAATATTCGGAACACGTCTTTCCTTCTTGGTCATAGAACGGATGATCGCCATGTTTATATCGATCACCTTATCATCTATATCTTCTTCTTTGATTTTGCCGGCAGCTCCAGGGATCATACCGAGCACGTCCTTCATGGAACCCATCTTCTTTAATTGTTCAAACTGGGAAAGAAGGTCATCCATATTAAAAGTACTGCTAAGCATACGCTCTACAGACTTGGCCGCTTCTTCTTCATCAATGGTCTGCTGGGCTTTCTCAATCAAAGAAAGGACATCACCCATACCAAGAATACGGTCCGCCATACGGTTCGGGAAGAACTCTTCGATATTATCGATCTTCTCACCGACGCAGATATACTTGATCGGCTTTCCCGTCATTTTACGGATAGACAACGCAGCACCGCCTCTGGCATCACCATCGAGCTTGGTCATAATAAATCCGTCAAGTCCGATACGGTCTTCGAAGCTCTGTGCCACCGCAACAGCTTCCTGACCGATCATGGCATCGACAACAAGAAGTTTCTCATGAGGCTTAACAAAATCACCGATCTTGATCAGTTCTTCCATCATCTCGTCATCTACGGTCATACGACCTGCCGTATCGACGAGAAGTGTATCACAAAGCAAATACTTCGCTCTTTCAATACCGGCCTTGGCAATCACGATCGGATCTTTCTCTTCCGGCATAATGAAAGACGGAACTTCCACTTTCTGCGCCAAAACCTCCAACTGCTTCGCAGCGGCCGGACGATGTACGTCAAGAGAAAGCAATAACGGACGTTTTCCGTTCTTCTTCAGGATATTCGCAAGCTTTGCAGCCGTTGTGGTTTTACCGGCACCCTGAAGACCATAAAGCATGATCACCGTAAATCCGGAAGGCGAAACCGCCAGCTTACTTGAAGTCTCACCGAGAAGTTCAACCAACGACTCGTGCACGATCTTAACGATCTGCTGTCCAGGCGTCAGGCTTTTCATAACATCAGCGCCCTTGCACTTCTCGCTCATATCCGCAACAAATTCTTTTACTACAGAATAATTAACATCCGCCTCAAGGAGCGCCATACGGATCTCCTTCATCATAGCCTTGATATCAGCATCGGTAACACGGGCACTACCGCGCATCTTCGCTGTGATATTCTGCAGTTTTTGCGACAAACTTTCAAACATTATACTTATAATTCCTCAACTAAAGTGGAGAGCAACTCCTTAGCCTTCTCCTCGTTATGCTCCTCCAATGCTGAAAAAGCACTGGCAATGGTCTTCTTCTGTGCTGTGAATCTCTCAACGAGTTTCAATTTTGCTTCGTATTCCGAAAGAGATGAGACTCCACGATGGATCGCATCATGAGCCGCTTGTCTCGAGATTCCGCAATCTTCGGCAATCTCCGCCAGTGACATATCTTCCTGATAACGAAGTTCAAGGATCTCTCTGGTACGCTTGGTCAGCAACTGCCCATAAAAATCAAGCAACATGCACACTTCGACGCTATCCATAGAAGTATCCTCCCTCACACGCTAAAGAAGAATACCAAACTACGGAGAATGTGTCAAGCATTTTTACTTGTCAGGCGTAAATTATTTGAATTATTGCGGAAGCAACGACTTCACAAAGACTTCCGGATCAAAATCCACCAGATCCTCCGCACTCTCTCCTAGACCGGCCAGGAATATCGGAGCTTTTGTAGAATGAGCTACTGCGATGGCAACACCGCCTTTGGCACTTCCGTCAAGTTTGGTGATACCGATGCCGGACAGTTTTACCGCCTTACTGAACACTTCTGCCTGAATAACGGCATTTTGACCGGTAGTCGCATCGATGATCAGTAGTGCCTGAGTATTGGCTGACGGAGCTTCTCTCTCGATCACACGGCAGATCTTGCTGAGCTCATCCATAAGATTCTGCTTATTATGAAGTCTTCCGGCCGTATCAATGATCAGCACATCCGCTCTTTTCGCTATGGCAGAGTGAACGGCATCATAGCATACTGCAGCAGGATCAGATCCTTCCTCATGAGAAATAACATGGGTATCTGTCATTTCACCCCAGGCAGCAAGCTGTTCGATCGCAGCCGCACGGAAAGTATCGGCAGCAGCAAGCATGACTTTCTTGCCCTGATTTTTATAACGCAGGCAAAGCTTTCCTGCAGTTGTTGTTTTACCGGTGCCGTTTACGCCCACCATAAGAATAATATTCAGATTGTTCTCTTCGATATTCAGCGTTTTCTTTTCGCCGAGGATCTCCAGCATTTTATTGGAAACCACATTCATAACGGCTGCCTTACTATCATCGCCGGTCTTTTTGATTGAGTCCCGGACCTCATCCATGATCGCAAGACTGGCTCCGACACCACAATCCGCCTGAACAAGCAAAGCTTCCAGATCATCAAGCATATCCTCGTCGAAACGTCCCATAGATGCCGAAATCTTTGTGATTCCTTCCGCTACGAAATTTCTGGTTTTAGCCAATCCTCTTTTGAAAATATCGAAAATGCCCATCAATGTTCTCCTTATCTTCTCTTATTCATTTCCTGTCAAACGTCACTCAATCGCATGGACAGGATCTTCGAAATACCTCTTTCCTGCATGGTTACACCATACATACGGTCACAGGCTTCCATCGTTCCTTTTCTGTGTGTAACCAGAATAAACTGGGACTTCACACAGTATCTTCTTACAAAATCCGTAAAACGGTTAACATTTGCATCATCGAGTGCAGCCTCAACCTCATCAAGAACACAGAATGGAGACGGACGAAGCTGTAGTATTGCAAAAAGAAGCGCAATCGCCGTCAGGCAACGTTCACCACCGGACAGCAGAGACAAACTCTGCAGTTTCTTTCCCGGAGGCTGGGCCTGAATATCGATACCGCAATTCAAAACATCCTCCTGATTCTCCAAAAGGATCTGTGCGGTACCGCCATTAAACAGATCCGAGAAAACGGTTTTGAAATTCTCATTGATCTGCTCGAAATGCGTCATAAACTGTTGTTTCATCTCATTAATAAGATCTTCGATAACTTTTTGCAGGTCTGCTTTGGCTTTTTCAATATCATCTCTTTGAGCGCACATGAATTCATAACGCTCGCCGACTTTCTGATACTCTTCGATCGCTTCGATATTGACCGGACCGATAGCCTTGATCTGACCTTTCAGATCATTGCACTTCTTCTGCATAACCGTCAGACTATCGATTTCCACACGATATTCCGCTGCATTGTCGTAAGTCAACTCATGGTTTTCCCACAAGCGGTTCTTGCTTTCATCAACCTCGATCTCATAACGTTCCAGTTTACTATCCAGTTTTGCCTGTTCCGTCTGAAGCTGTGAAAGTTTTGCAGTTGCTTCGGTAACATTCTCAATGAATCCGGCAAGTTTTCCATCAAGTTCTGTTTTTTCCTGAACGATTTTCGAGATCGCCTGATCGAATTTTTCTTCTTCTTCCTTCAAGCCCTCTTTAAATTTGACCTGTTCCTCAAATTGTTTCTTTATTTCTTCTGCGTCTTTCTTCGCCTGCTCGGCTTCCTGCTTCGCGCGCTCCATATCATCTTTATTCTTCTGCTTCTCATTTTCAAACATACGAAGCATCTCGGAGATCGCATTGACCGAACCATTCACCGTCTCAATACGCACACGCAGATCGCTGATCGAAGCACGCATTTTCTCGAGTTCCTGCTGTTCGGACGCAAACTTTTCTTCCGTGGAACTGGCCTTTTCCTTCAATTCGGCAATTTCATCTTCTCTTTCAGAAATAACCTGCTTCGCTTCTTCAAGGTCGGAAGACGAAGAAAGTTTTGAAGCAGAGATCGACTCAAGTTCTTTTTCCACCGAAGTGATACGATCCACTGTTTTCTTATAATCTTCTTCAGCCGCCTCAAAAGCACTTTCCACACGGATACGGTTGTGGGTGGAACTCTGGAGTTTTTCCTCCAACTGCATCTGCTCTCTGGCAAGATCTTTGATCTGAAGATCGAAATCCTGCTTCTGCGCTTCCATTTTCGCTATTTCACGTTCCAAAGCCGCATAGCTCTTACGGAACTCATCGAGTTCCCTTGCACGGCTTAAGAGATTTGCACCCTTTTTATTTATGCTACCACCGGTGAGAGATCCGCCCGGATTCACGACATCACCGGAGAGCGAAACCACACGATAAGCGTACTTGGCCCGTTTGGCCATAAAAATACCGTTCTCCAAAGTATCAACAATAACGATACGTCCCAAAAGATTCTCGATAATATCCCGAAGATCCGAACGCGTCTCCACCAGATCCGAAGCCAGGCCGATATAACCGCGCGCGTTTTTTGCATCCCGCAGATAGTTTTCTTCAAGATTTCTAGGACGGATCGAGTCTATAGGCAGGAATGTAACACGTCCCAGACGCTTTTCCTTCAAATGATCGATCAGCATCGACGCATCTTTGTCATTTTGCGTAACTACATTATGCATAGCCTGGCCCAGAGCAATCTCGATGGCTGTCTCATATTCTTTGTCAACTTTGATCAACTCACCCAAGACACCGATCACAAGTTTCGAAAGACTCGGGATCTGATCCGTGCTCGTAAGGAGTCTACGAACCGACTCCTGATAACCTTCACGGCTCTTTTCAAGGTTTTCCATCGTTTTAATGCTGAACGCACAATTCGACAGCAATCTTTGCTTCGCGTCAAGATCTGAAGAGAACTTATCAGCTTCTTTTCGTTTCTGCGCAACTTCGATCTGCTTTTCCGAAAGCGAAGACGCCAGTTCCGCAGCATCGGTAAGTGCTTTTTTCAGTTCTTCATCAGCTTCATTACGCTTCTTCAGAGCAAGATCTCTTTCTGAGATCATCAGCATACGGTCTTCAGACAAAGATTTGATTCTGGCTTCTTTTACCATCATATCTCCGGAAAGTCCGGAAACAGTCTCTCTTGCTTCGAATAGTTCTTCAGTAAGAAGCTCGATCTTTTTACGTAATTCAGTCTGCTTAGCCTGATTTCCTGACATTTTATCCAGCAACGCTTTATGCGAACTCTCAACCGCATTCAGTTCATTGGTCAAATTGGTCTTATCCAGCTCAAGACTCGCTATCTTGTTCTGATTCTCGCTGATCTCTTTATCCAAGCGCTCGATTTCGTCGGTATGTTCCACATCAGAACCTTCCACAGCCTTAATACGGGCCTGAAGATGATCATAACGTTCCTTAAAGATCACCATCTGATTATTGATCTCATGGATCTTCTCTGTCAGATCAGATCTTTCCTGTCTCTTATTCTCGAGTTCTTCTTCCAGAAAAGCCGAACGCTCCGTCAATGCGCGATTCTCTGAACGGATCTTCATAACAAGATCCTGCTGATCTTCAACGGCCTTATTCAGACTCGCCCGTTCATCACTGCTGGCATCCAGAAATGCCTTATTCCGATCGATAAGATGCAGAAGCACTGCAATATCGTTTTTTTTCCATTCTTCATACAGCTGATGATATTTTTTCGCTTTTTCCGCCTGCTCAGCCAAAGGCCCGATCTGGTTTGATAACTCATCCAAAATATCATTGATACGAACAAGATTTTGCTCCGCAGAATTCAGTTTTCTCTCGGCTTCGTCTTTTCTGGTCTTAAATTTCACGATGCCGGAAGCCTCTTCCAGTACTTTACGACGATCTTCGGACTTTGTGGATAGAATATCATCCACTCGGCCCTGGCCAATGATGGAATAACCGTCTTTACCTAAGCCGGTGTCCATAAACAGTTGTTGAATATCCTTCATGCGGCAGTTCACATGATTGATCTGATACTCGCTCTCGCCGGAACGATAAAGCCTTCTTGTGACCTGAACTTCATAATACTCTATAGGAAGAAGTCCGTCCGAATTGTCCAGAGTCATGGAAACCTCGGCAAAATTCATGGCACGACGGGACTGGGTACCATTGAAGATCACGTCCTCCATCTTGGCGCCACGAAGAGTTTTTACGCTTTGCTCACCAAGAACCCAGCGGATCGCATCAGTAACATTACTCTTACCGCTTCCGTTAGGTCCTACGATAGCCGTCATTCCTTTATCAAACTCAATAAGAGTTGCTTCCGGAAATGACTTAAAGCCTTGGATTTCCAGTTTCTTAAGATGCATCTATGCTCCTAGTAAATATCATTAGGTATAAATTATAACATAAGCACGCAAGAAGTTATCCCGCATTATGCTTTCCAAATCTCCAGAGCCAGCCTCGAAGCATCCTGCTCAGCCTGTTTCTTGCTTCTTCCCTTAGCCCGAACGATTTCCTCACCATCGATCAGGACCGCTACCTCAAAGATATGGTCATGAACAGGGCCTTCTTCATTCACCACCTCAAAAAACACCTGATGGTTGGAATGCTTGGTTTGTGCTTTTTCTAAAAGGCGGCTCTTATAGTCAAAGATCAGTTCACCCTTAACAGCAAGATCCACATACTGATTTAACAGGAACAGAATAACCCGCTTAGCATGATCAAATCCACCATCCAGGTAGATCGCTGCAAACAAGGATTCCATGGTATCCGCGAGTGTCGATGGTTTGTCACGGCCACCCGTTCCCTCTTCTCCTTTACCGAGTAACAGGAGTTGTCCGACCTGAAGCTGATTGGCAACTTCCGCCAGTGTTTTCTCACAAACCACGAGCGCCCGTGTTTTGGAAAGCTTTCCTTCATCCCACTGAGGTTTTCTGTTATAGATTTCCTCACCAATAATGAAATCAAGGATGGCATCCCCGAGAAATTCGAGTCTTTGATTGGAGACGATCCCCATTTTCCGATGCTCATACGAATATGTGGAATGCGTAAGTGCCAGTAAAAGATACTGTTTATCAGAGAATGAGTATTGAAGTTTTTCTTCTAAACCCGCATGAAGCGGTATATATTCCCGTTCCATAACCTCCTCCTGCTCAGATTATTTTCTATTAGTATACAGAGAAAAAAGAAATGCTTCAAATGATTTCTCATTTGAAGCATCTTGAAAAGCTTAGTTATCGAATGATTACATCTTACCCTTGATGAACTCAACAGCGTCTCCTACTGTCTTGATACGCTCAGCTTCCTCATCAGGAATGGAAATGTTGAACTCCTGCTCCATAGCCATAACCAGCTCAACCATATCGAGAGAATCTGCATTCAGATCATCTACGAACAAAGAATCCATTTGAACACTATCTTCAGAAACATTCAATTGATCAACAAGAATAGATTTAACACTCTCAAAAACCGAATCAGATGACATATTTATAACCTCCTGTATAAATTGCATTTAGCAATCTCATATATGTTTTTAATTGAATATCATTAAAATGTCAATACACTAAATCAATAAATTTGGGAAAATATTTTGAATTTCAAACAATTTGTAAAAGAATCACTCATTTTCTTTGAAATACTTGAGATTCTTTAGCAAATAATCCATACCGGAGATGACTGTCATCAGAACACTGATAAGGAAAAGAATGTTGCCGATAAGCTGGACTCCATCTACGATTCCTGTGTAAGAAAGATCGGAAAACATGGCATGAAGGATCTTGATCAACAGAGTTTCAAACATAAGATACGTAATAGCGATCATCTGAGTAACCGTTTTGATCTTTCCGATCATCTTAGCGGCCATGACCACGCCCTTTGCGCTGGCAAGCATACGGATGCCGGTAACAGCAAACTCGCGTAATACGATAATGCATACCCACACCGAAGAAATACGATCCAGGTCTACAAGGGCGATCAGCACGGAAATGACAAGCATCTTATCCGCCAGAGAATCTAAGAACTTACCCAGATTAGTAATAAGATTATACTTTCTGGCAATCTTTCCATCGGCCAGATCAGTAAGCGAAGCCACAACAAAGAGACATGCCGCAACGATCATGCCATATTCGCTGATAAATGAATTCCAACCTTCAGGACAAATCGAACCAATATGGATCGGAAGCATGAACAGAAGAATCAGCGGAACTAAAAGTATCCTTGTGAGAGATAGTTTATTCGGCAAATTCATCTTCTGTTACTCCTGTTAATTCATAAGGCGTACAATCCACTATCTTGACCGACACAATGTCACCGATCTGAAGCGGACGTTCTGTTGATACAACATAGATGACCGGATCGATCTCCGGCGCCTCCATATAACTACGCCCCATGTAGAATATACCATCATCGGAGATAGAATCAATAGTGACTTTATAGAATTTTCCGATGCGCTGCTCATTATAATGTAGTGAAATTTCCTGTTGAAGCTCCATAACACGGGCATATCGACGCTCAGAAACATCTTTGTGTACTCTTGGATGCATATTGAAACCAAGAGTATTCTCTTCCGGAGAATAGATAAAACATCCCAGACATTGGAATTTCCATTTTTGCAGGTTCTTCAGCAAGTTTTCAAACTGCGCCTGTTTTTCTCCTGGAAAGCCAACCATGACAGTAGAACGGATAACGATATCCGGAACGGCACTTCTCAGTTTATCGAGTGTTTTCGTAATCGACGAAACAGTATCTTTTCTCCTCATTTTCTTGAGGATCTCATCATCGCCGTGCTGAACAGGAATATCCAGATAATGAAGGACTTTCGGATTTGTTGCGATCTCATTGATCAGATCATCGGTAATGCCGTTAATATAGGCATACATAATGCGAATCGATTCAATACCTTCAATGCAGGAAAGCTTTGACAGAAGCTCAGATAAGCACTTCTTACCATAAAGATCCTTTCCGTAATTAGTCGTATCCTGAGCCGCCAGAATAATTTCTTTAAAACCAAGAGCAGCCAGATGCTTTGCTTCTTCCAGAATATCTTCCATCTTTCTGGAAATGTATTTACCACGGATCCCTGGAATCGCGCAAAAAGCACAACCGTTCGAACAGCCCTCGGCAATCTTGAGCCAGGCATAGGACTTGGTAGTCACAACACGCTCTGTCTGCATGTGAGAAAGGCTTCCCGGTTTGTCCATATATGACATCCATTCCAATCGATCTTTAGAAAACAAAGAACCGACGACCTTACTAATGTCCT
Organism: Clostridiales bacterium; assembly: GCA_017513085.1. GTDB lineage: Bacteria > Bacillota > Clostridia > Saccharofermentanales > Saccharofermentanaceae > Scatonaster. Next base: position 361,197 of record JAFWDK010000010.1, read on the forward strand.
GATAATGCGCAGTTCCGATAACGGCATCTACTTCAGGAAGGCTCTTCTTGATTTGTTCAGGATATCTTTGTGAAAGGCAACCGGCCACTACAATATAGGAGAGTTTTCCTTGAGGCTTCTTGTAAGAAGCCACTTCCAGGATCGTATCGATAGCTTCCTTCTTAGCGCTCTCAATAAATCCACAAGTATTAATGATGACACAATCAGCCTTTGTAATGTCATCCGTCATCTTGTAGCCGTCGTTCATCAGGATAGTCGTCATACATTCCGTATCCACGAGATTCTTTGAACAGCCTAAAGAAATCATCGATATATAGCGATCTTTACTCATATACTCACCATAAAACAAAAGAATTACATGTTATTCTACATCATGAATGAGTTTTCTGAAAGATGCAACCGCCAAGGACGTCGAATAACCTCGACTTTCCAGATAACGAACTGCCTTGGCGATTTGATTACGAACTTCACGCGGGTCATCAGAAAAAGAGTCAACAGGGAAACGATCACGGATCACTTCCATGATCGTCTCTTCATCGTTGACATCTTCCTCATCAAAGACTTGCTCGATCAGTTGTCTGGAAACACCTGCTTCTTCCAATCGCGCAAACAATTTCATCCGACTCTCGGATTTAGCACCGGATCTTTGTCTGATGATCTTTCGCGCGACCTTTCTGTCATCAACGTATCCGTCTTCGATCAATTGATCAACAACTTCCCGAACCAATTCACGATCAAATCCGAGATTCTGAAGATACTCCGTCGTTTTACCGGACGAAGAAACAGACAGACCTATATGCTTAATAGCTTTGTTTCGAGCTTCACTATACTTTACGGCATCATCCATGATCAGATATCAATACCGAGAACATCGTCATCGAGCTGCGTATCATCTTCGATAGCTGCAGGAACTTCTTCCTGGTTCACGCCACCGAGAGATGCACGGATCTTCTCTTCGATTTCATCCCGAACTTCAGGATGTTCCTTAAGATAAGTCTTGGCATTATCTTTTCCCTGACCGATTTTCTGACCCTGATAAGCAAACCAGGAACCACTCTTCTCGATAATATCTTTATCAACAGCCAAATCAATAATGCAACCTTCTTTGGAAATACCTTCGCCATACATAATGTCGAATTCGGCTTCACGGAAAGGCGGAGCAACTTTGTTCTTAACAACTTTGACACGCGTATGGTTACCGATCACTTCGCCGCCATTACGCAAAGATTCGACTCGACGAACATCCAAACGGACAGATGAATAGAACTTCAAAGCACGTCCGCCAGGCGTGGTTTCCGGATTGCCGAACATGATTCCGACTTTTTCACGAAGCTGATTGATAAAGATACATACTGTGCTGGATTTGCTGATAATACCGGCAAGTTTACGAAGTGCCTGAGACATCAATCTCGCCTGAAGACCGACATGAGAATCGCCCATTTCACCGTCAATTTCTGCTTTCGGAACAAGTGCAGCGACAGAGTCGATAACAATTACATCCACCGCACCGCTACGAACAAGAGCTTCAGTAATTTCCAGAGCCTGCTCTCCTGTATCCGGCTGGGAAACGATCAATTCATCGATATTTACACCGATCTTTCCTGCATAAACAGGATCAAGAGCATGCTCAGCATCAATAAATGCAGCAGTACCGCCCTGTTTCTGGGATTCCGCAACAACGTGAAGCGCTACAGTTGTCTTACCGGAAGACTCAGGTCCATAGATCTCAATGATTCTTCCCTTCGGAAGACCACCTACGCCAAGAGCCAGATCCAATGTCAATGCTCCGGTCGGCACAGCATCTACAACCATGCTTGCCTGCTCACCCAATCGCATAACGGCACCCTTACCGAATTGTTTTTCTATCTGCAATAATGCAGCGTCCAAAGCCTTGGTACGCTCACTGTCTGTCTTCTTTGATACATCCTGCTGAGATTTGTTGGAATCTTTCTTAGCCATACGCTTCCTCCCTTTACGAACATTCGTTCTTACGTATTAATCTTAACAATACATTACCATAACGTCAAGTGATTTTTCTTCTATTTTTCTCGACAAAAAGCGACAATTCGAGTTATTTTGCCATATATGGAACCGGTATGACAAAGAAAGGAATAAATCAGGAAGTCTTCTTTTTTCTTCTGAAGAAACGTCCTAAATACTTCTGATACGCAATCGTCAGTTCTTCCATCTTCAGAAGGAAGGCAACAACAAAATACACCACAAAACCAAGTATGCAACGTGCGCCTACCCAGAACAGCTGCACGACTTTTCTCTGCGGAACCCATGGTAACAATTCAACCAGATACAGGAACCCAACCATCGCAACCAGGCAAATCACGGATTTAACAATGAATACACGTATCTTTTTCGGCGCCAGGACTTTGTTTTTACAATATACCCATGCAAGAAGGATCAGACGGACCACACATGCGGCCGAATAAGCAATAGTCAGATAAAGAGGACCAAGATCCAACGTCATAAAGATAAAACAAAGACCAACATTAACGATCATGGTCACAATTCCGGCAAATAACGGAAAACGTGTTTTTCCAATCGCATAAAAAGCTTGATTGAGAATAAAGATCACAGACTGAGTCACGATGGACAGGCAATAGCCGACAAGGAACAGCGATGCCATTTTGATATTCTCTTCCGTATAGTCTGCGGACCATTTGAAAGCAGCGCGGACGATATCGGAACGAAGGACCAGAAAAATACCTGCGCAAGGAATGGCAAGGAATAATGCATTCTTGATACTGCGTGAAAGCAGTTCACTTGCTTTTTTATATTCTTTAACAGCATAATGTGCAGCTAAAGATGGAAGCATGACATTTCCGATACCGACAGCAAAAATACCATAAGGCAACTGCCACAGAGTTCCTGCATTTCTCAATGCGAACAAAGGACCATCATCAAAACGCGAGGCAAAAGAATTCAAAAGCAGCATATTGATCTGAACGACAGAAGCAGAAATCAGTATCGGTACTGCCAGTTTAAAAAGCTGTCTGAATTCTGAATTGGAAGTGTCCAGAGATGGCCGGAAATGCGAGATCTCCTTCTTTCCCATAAACAGTTGAAAGATAAAATAGATCAGAGCCGACGCCATAATTCCGAGGCCGGTACGGATAAGGGCATCCTCTGTCGAACCGCCGAGAAAGAATATAGAAAGAAGCACGCAGATATTGTAGATCGTCGGTCCGAATGCAGTAGAACCGAATTTCTTATATGCATTCAGAATGCCTATGCACAAAGCTGCCAGCATCATGAAAAAGATCTGAGGATACAGGGTACGTGCCATGTTTCCGGCAAGACGTACGATTTCCTGGGATTTATTCTGATTAAAGAGATAGTACAGTTTGTTCGAGAAAACTTCTCCGATCACCACAAACAGCAAGACGACCAATGTCATCCAGGAGATAAAGATGCTAACACCTTTCCAGGCTTTCTTGTCTTCTTTTTTTTCGATGGCACGGGACAACGTCGGTGTAATGGCTGACTGGATCGAACCGCCGACAAGAAGTGCAAAGAAAAAATCCGGGATCAGAAATGCCGCAGTAAAAGCTTCTCGGTACGTCTGAGTAAACGAACGGGAAACAAAAATATCACGCAAGAAGCCTGATCCTTTGGAAAGGAACAGGCCAATAATCATGATAATGGTCGAAAAAGCAATACTTTTCGTCTTAGTGGAAGACGAACTCTGCTTTTTCACTGTTTTGGATGGCGGATTACTCATAGCAGTCTCATTCTGATCAGATTAAAAGCATGCAAAACCGCTTTACGACGGACGCGCATACGATTACCGCTCAGGTGAACCTCCTTGACTTCTGTACCCTTCTCATCCGAAATGGCCAGATAAACAAGACCTACCGGTTTTGTGGCGCTTTCGCCTGTTGGACCTGCAATACCGGTGATGGAAACAGCAATATCCGTACCGAGTAATTTTCTCGCGCCCTCTGCCATTTCCGCAGCACATTCTCTGCTAACCGCTCCAAGGTTGTCCAGAACATCACCGGAAACACCAAGAAGATTAGATTTTACTTTATTACCGTAAGATACGACAGAGCCCATAAAAACATTGGATGCGCCAGGAATATCAACGAATTCGGAAGAAACCATGCCGGCTGTGCAGCTTTCTGCAAAGCAGACTGTCTTTCCACGTTCCAGAAGCATATCAAAAGCAACTTGCTTAAGCGGGCGTGTTCCGATCTCATAGATGCACTGCCCGAAACGCTCTTTCATCACATTGATGATTGGCGTGATCAGGTCTTTTTCTTCTTCGTCCTTATCGATACGCTGCGTAATACGGAACATGCACTCACCTTCCGATGCATAGGGAGCAATGGTAGGATTCGTCTGGGAATCGATCAGATCACCGACACGTTCGGCCGCTTCGGATTCACCGATTCCGAAAAGATGGACAAACTGTGTTACGAACTTGGAATCACTGATCTTTTCAAGTTCCGGACGTACTTCTTCCGTAAACATGAGTTTCATCTCAGACGGCGGACCCGGAAGAAGAACAAATCGAACCACACGGTCCGGATCATTCTCGGACGGGCAGGCATAATCAAACATAGCGCCCGGAGCGGTTCCATTATGATTGGCAAAAATCGTGCAACCCTCAGGCAACATAGCCTGCTTTCTGTTATTTTTCGGCATATTCCGGCACATTTTTCTGAAATATTCGGTAATGCTGGCGAAGCTCTCTTCGTCAAATACCAGCTCACGTCCGGCTACTTTTGCAGCAACGCCCATGGTAATATCATCAGTCGTCGGGCCAAGGCCACCGGTCATAATGACCAGATCCGCGCGCTGCGCACTCTCCTTGATCTGATCTGCCAGTCGTTCTTCATTATCACCTACCACGATCTGACGATAGGAAGAAATACCGAGAGAAACAAGTTCCTGAGCCAAAAACTGGGAATTAGTATTCAGGGTATTTCCCATTAATAATTCAGTACCTACACAAATGATTTCTGCCGAACGGATACTCATATTATGCACGTCCTTTCTCAATTCGTTCAAAAGCTTCCAGAGTATTCTGGAGCAACATGGTAATGGTCATCGGACCTACACCACCCGGTACAGGCGTAATGGCAGATGCTACATCCACAACATCATCAAAGTCAACATCGCCTCTCACCTTGCCATCTTCGCAACGGTTAATGCCGACATCGATGATCACGGCGCCCTCCTTGACGAACTCTTTGGTAACAAAACCTTGTTTACCGATAGCAACGATCAGGATATCGGCCTGCTTGCAGATCTCCTTGATATTCTTTGTTCGGGAATGTACTACAGTAACTGTGGCATTCTCGTGGAGCATCAGTGAAGCAACAGGCTTACCGACAATATTACTTCTACCGATAACCACACAATTCTTACCGGAAATATCGACATTTGCGTACTTCAGAAGCTCTATACAGCCCTTCGGTGTACATGAAACCAGGCAATCTTTTCCGATTGAAAGCAGACCCTTGTTGACAGGATGGAAGCCATCGACATCTTTTTCCGGAGCAATCGCGCAAATTACGGAAAACTCGTCCATATGCTTCGGAAGTGGAAGCTGACAAAGAATACCATGCACATTCGGATCCTTATTCAATGTATCGATCAGCTCCAGAAGTTCCGCTTCCGATGCGGTTTCCGGAAGCGAATATCCGAATGACTTAAAACCAACCTGCTCGCAGGCTTTTTTCTTATTATTTACATAAATTGTAGAGGCCGGGTTTTCGCCTACCTGAATAACGGCAAGTCCCGGTTGTTTACCGTACTTTGCTGCCAGTTCCGAAGCTTCTTTAGTAATTCTCTCCCGAATGATGGAAGAAAGTTCTTTTCCTGAAATAAGTGTTGCGCTCATGTTTTACCCCTTCTTTGATTTAATTTCGAGCCATTGTGTCTGATCGATCAGGATCTTACGTGGCTTACTGCCTTCAAATGGACCGATATAGCCCTTATCCGCCATACGGTCAATAAGTCTGGAAGCTCTCGGATAACCGAGATTCAGACGACGTTGCAGGATCGATACGGAAGCATATCCGGCCTGAAGAACAACTTCCACCGCATCGTAGAACAGTTCATCTTCACCATCTCCATCCGAAGCGGCATTGCCGGCAGAAGAACTGCCGCCGCCCTTAGAAGCATTTACAATAGCCTCCGCCATTTCCTCATCATATTGTACACTATTATTCGCCTTTATATAACCGATAACTTCTTCCACTTCTTTATCTGTTACAAAAGCACCCTGTCCACGTACCGGTTTAGCAGCGCTCTGAGGATAGTAGAGCATATCGCCCTTTCCTAGAAGCTTTTCTGCACCGACCATATCCAGGATCGTACGGCTATCGACCTGACTGGATACGGCAAAAGCAATTCTCGACGGAATGTTTGCCTTAATAACACCGGTAATAACGTCAACAGAAGGACGTTGAGTAGCAATCAGAAGATGGATGCCGGCAGCTCGGGCCATAGCCGTGAGTCGGGAGATCGATTCTTCGACTTCTTTGGACGCAACCTGCATAAGATCCGCGAGCTCGTCGATAACGACCAGGATAAGAGGAAGTTTATCTTCTTCATTTTGGCAACAGGCATTATAACCCTTAAAATCTCGTACGGCAGCTTCCGCAAACTTGGCATATCGCTGGGTCATTTCGTTAACCGCCCAATTCAAAGCATTCGCAGCTTTCTTCGGATCTGTTACGACCGGACACAACAAATGCGGAATACCATTATATACAGCAAGTTCTACTACTTTCGGGTCGACCATGATCATGCGTACTTGCTTCGGCGTAGCATGACAAAGAATACTGATCAGGATCGAGTTGATACATACGGATTTACCTGAACCGGTAGAACCCGCAATAAGGAGATGAGGCATTTTGGCCAGATCACAAACGATCGGATCACCCGGAATATCTTTACCAAGTGCAACAGCCAATGGAGAGTCTTCGATCGCTTTTCTGTATTTTTGCGACTCAAGCAAATTTCCAAGATGCACCGGAGCCACCGACTTATTCGGAACCTCGATACCGACAGCGGATTTTCCCGGGATCGGTGCTTCGATACGGACACTTTGTGCGGCCAGAGCCAGCGCAATATCATCCGAAAGATTTGTAATACGGCTTACCTTAATACCAGGAGCCGGAACCACTTCAAATCTTGTGATCGCCGGACCACGTGTCACATCGCCGAGACGAGTCTCAATGCCGAAACTCTTTAATGCTGCTACAAGTTTCATACCCTCTTCATCCTGGCCATTGACAGCTTTTCTTGGCGCAGCAGGCGCATCATGTCCAAGAATGTGCGTAGGCGCAGCAGAATATTTCGCATTGGCACGGGAAGCACGAGGTGCTTTAGCAACCGGAGGAAGATCTACAGGAGCCGTTTGTGCCGGAGATGTTTCCACGAAAGTTCTCTTCTCTTCCACCTGCTCCGGCTTATGTACCGGTGCGACGGGAGCCTGTTCAACGGCTAGCGGATCAAAATCAACTTGCGGGGCAGAAGGAACCTTCTCCCTCTCCATATTGTTCAGATCCGGAACACGAATCCGGGTTCCGCCCTGCTCATGTACTTTTCCATCGTCATAGATCTCATCAGTTGCCACAGGAGGTGGTAAAATGGTTCCCGGCTTCGGCTCGGTCGGATCGGGAATCAGCACATCCAGAAACTGAGGCTCATCTTCCTCACGACTCACCGGCTTAGGCTGCTGAGGATTACTAAAACTGATATCCACACGTGGCTCTCTCGGAACTTCGACTTTTCTGGCTTCCGGAGAAAGATCGACATCATGAGTCAAATCAAAATCAAAGTCCTTCTCACGCTCCGACCAGGGAAGCTGATTCATACGGACTTCAGTACCCTCTAAATCAATGAAACCCTGTGGCTCCTCAACTTCTTCAAAAGGAGATTGCTTCGGTTTTACAATAAAACCTCCGTTTGAAGTATGTCTTGGCTGTGGGCGTTGATTATGATTCCGAAGATACGCCTGTTCGCGCATCTGTCGTTCTTTTTCACGATACTCTCTGTCATGACGGATCACTTCCGAAGCGCGATGACCGGTCGTACGGATCACATGTGCAGTCTTAGATGCAGTAGCTTTGATGCTGATATTAAAGATCAGCACGATCTGTGAAATCGTAAAAGCGATCAGGATAAGCAGAGCCCCCAGCTTAGCAGCCAAGGCACGTAATGCCAATGCGATGGACCCTCCCAGTACACCACCGGAAAGAATGATATCACCTTCCGGTGCACCAAGTTTTTCAGGCTCCATACCCATCTTCCAAAGAAGCGCAATTGCTTTACTGGCTTTCACATCGCCATCCGGAAGAACCATACTCGCCGCTTTTACATATTTAGGACTGACGGTGCAGACAGCAAGGATCGCAGCGATGCTGACAAGAAGCATAAGAACGGATCTGACACGGATATGCGCCACGCCCGGCCGCTTCTCAATAAAATAATCTACCGCAGCATAAATCAGGATCAATGGTATTGCGTAAGCGGCAACGCCAATAAGTCCGGTGCCGATTCCACGTAAAAAGCGCCCTAGTGAGCCGGTCAAAGACATCGGCAGGTAATAGGACAAACCAAGTAATACTGCAAAAGCAAACAGCAGTACACCTGTAACTTCATGCTTTTGTGCGTATTTCTCGTCCATCAGATGCCAACCATTCTTGCAGCTTTTAAGATAGCCGCAACCGTCTTTCCGTCACTGATCTCACCCTGCATGATTTTATCCACCGCTTCTCTCAACGGAATCTTGATTACCTGAAGGAATTCTCCGTCATCTGGGTTACCATCTCCGAAAGAAAGACCTGTTGCAAGATACATATAGATCTTCTCCGAGCAATAACCGGGCGTGGAATACATAAATCCAAGATCCTGAATTTTCTCAGCAGTCATACCGGTCTCTTCTTTCAATTCACGAATGGCACAAGCCTTCGGGTCTTCTCCCTTTTCGAGTTTTCCGGCAGGCAGTTCCATCAGGATCTTGCCAAACGGAGAACGGAACTGTCTGACCATAAAAATATTGTTTTCTGAATCAAGGGCACAGATGGTAGCTCCCCCATTATGAAGTACGATCTCACGGCGGGCCGGTCTTCCATCGGCAAGTTCTATCTTTCTCACCTCAACATCGAAGACTTTTCCCGAAAAAACAGTCTCTGCTTCCAGCGTTTTTTCACTAAGCTGTTCCTCAGCAGCAGCAATATTCCCCTTACTTACAGTCATTTCAAGCATCTCCCTGTTTCTTAGTAGCAGCAACAGCCAAAGCATCACAACGATTGTTGTATTCGTTATCAGCATGACCTTTCACTTTAACCCATTTGATCCGGTGAATCGCGCTCAAAGCGTCCAGTTCCTGCCATAAATCTATATTACTAACAGTTTGTTTCGAACTGTTTTTCCATCCGTTACGTTTCCAAGACACGATCCAGCCCGCAGTAAAGCCGTTTACGAGATATGCGCTATCGCTGTACAGCGTCACATCGCACGGTTTCTTCAAACACTTCAGCGCAAAGATTGCGGCGGATAATTCCATCCTGTTATTGGTGGTTAGTTTTTCTCCGCCGGAAATCTCTTTTTCCACACCACGGCAGATCAGGATTGCGCCCCAGCCACCTGGTCCGGGGTTGCCGGAACAGGCACCGTCAGTATAAATGTCGACATGGATCAGATCAGCCACAGATCACTTTCCTCCAGAAAGAGCCTTGGTCTTTACATCCGCAGCAATTACAGCATCTTCTACAGCAGCACGGAGACCGCCTTTTTCCAAAGCAAGAACACCCTCGATAGTAGTTCCGCCAGGAGAGCATACCTGATCCTTAAGAATTGCAGGATGTGTACCGGTTTCCACCATAAGTTTGCCGGAACCATAAACAGTCATTGCAGCAATATCCAAAGCAGTCTTACGAGGAATACCAAGTTTTACGGCAGCATCTGCCATTGCTTCAATGAAAAGCATAACGTATGCAGGGCCTGTGCCGGATACACAACCGATGGCATCCAGTGTCTTCTCATCGCACGGAACGACCATTCCGCATGTATTCAAAAGTTTCTCAACAAAAGCCTTCTTCTCATCGTCCACATTCCTGGTGCAAAAAGCACACACGCTGGCACCGACCAATGCAGGAGTATTCGGCATTACACGAACCACAGATGCCTCATCACCAAGAATACCGGAAATACGTGAAAGCGTAACACCCGCAGCGATCGAAATCACCACCGAACCGGATTTCAAAGACGGTTTCAGATTACTTAACGCAGCATCAAACACTTGCGGCTTAACGGCCATAAGCACATAATCCGCATTCTCTACCGCCTTGGTAGGATCGGTGAAAGGAGCGCAGCCTGTCTCGGATGCGAGTTTTTCAACTTTTTCTTTATCTAAATCACAAAGACGGACTTCGCCGGAAGAAAGAATTCCGCTGTTAATAAATCCGCCAACAAGCGCACGGCCCATATTTCCTGTTCCAATAACTGAAAAAACCATGTAAAAAAACACCTCTTATATAAATCGATTTATCACAGATAAAATCATAACATTCTACTTGACATCATGCAAACACTTGAGTAATATATTGCTTGTTGTTTGGTCATTTCGGACCATTTCATAGGGGAGTGGCTCAATGGTAGAGCAGCGGTCTCCAAAACCGCTGGTTGCATGTTCGAATCGTGTCTCCCCTGCCAGAAGAACCGTCAGAGACTTTTCTGACGGTTCTTTTTTCGTATTTTCCATACTTTTTCTTCAAAAGAACTTGCATTTCCTCTTCATTTCCTTTAGGCTTCTTGTTGTTGACGTTTTTACGGAGGTATAAACATGGATATTGTATGTCTGGATATGGAAGGCGTTCTTGTTCCGGAGATTTGGATCGCTTTTGCAAAAGAATCCGGAATTCCTGAACTGACAAGGACTACCAGAGACGAGCCGGATTACGACAAGCTCATGAAATGGAGACTCGGGATCCTTAAAGAACATGGCCTGGGACTCAAAGAGATCCAGGATGTCATCTCCCGTATTGATCCGCTACCTGGTGCCAGAGAGTTTCTTGATACGCTCAGAAAACACGCGCAGGTGATCATAATCAGCGATACTTTCACACAGTTTGGTATGCCTCTTATGGAAAAACTCGGTTATCCGACTCTTTTCTGCAACAAATTGGAAGTAGCCGACAATGGCGAAATTACCGGATTTACCATGCGTTGCAAAGATTCCAAGCTGACTACCGTACGTTCCTTACAGGCTATGGGATTTGATACGATCGCCGCTGGTGACAGTTATAACGATCTTGCCATGATCAAAGCCAGTCGCAAAGGCTTCCTCTTCCGAAGCACAGAACAGATCATTCAGGACAATCCTGAGATACCCGCTTTTGAAGAATTTGATGATTTCCTGTCAGCGATCCTAAGCGAATTATCCTGATAAAAGAATAAACAAAAAAGCTTCTGCACTATGCAGAAGCTTTTTTATTGTCAATTACACGCCAACTCAAATGACATCCTGGAACACATAGGAATCTGCTTCCGATTCAGGAATAATATCCAGGACAAGCATTCCATACCCGTTGATATTGTTATACGAAACAGAAAATGCATAACCTTTGTCTTTATATATAACAGCACGCTCAGTGGAAGAAATTGACATAGAGTAAGCGTTACAGATCTTCTCATAAGCCTTCTGACTCTCAAGTTTCTCATCAAGAGGAACAAGATAGCTTCCCATGATCTGAAGTGTCGCATTGATCTGCTCTTCCGAATCCACAAGGGCATAAAAGCGGAGCATTTTCAAAAGTTTTCCGCCTTTGACCTCAATTCCCGTTACATAAAGAGGAATCTTAAGATCGTTATCGATCATCGCATCAAAATACTGTCCTTCCGAAACATTGGTAGAACTCTCATCGCGGTATGTCGGAGGCAGCAAAGCAAAGCCATGACTTAAAATCGATTTGTAATATTGCGTATTGAGATACTTTTCCCGATAGTCCTTTTCCGTAAGTCCTAAAGAGGAAACAGTATTCATCGAATTTATAATATAAAAGATTCCGGCGCACAGAGCAGCTAAAGCAATCAGTATTCCTGCGACAGTCACAGCGTCAAACTTAACCTTTTTCTTCTCTTTTGTCACCTTCTCTTCAGCTTTGATCTTAGTCAGTTTTTTAACCTGTGAAGGCTCGGAAGATGACATTTCATTTTCAAGTTCTTCAACCTTTTCCAAGGTCAGGTTACGCTCTGCCGCGCGCTTTTCGAAGAAGCTCTCTACTTCTTCTGACTCCGCCTCATCAAACTCATCCGTATCGGAAGCATTCTCTTCGATCACCTCATCCGATGCATCCTCTGCCCCGTAATCTTCAATCAATTCATCCGTCTCGTCTTCGGCAGTATCTTCTTTCGTCTCTTCCTCTTCAGAAGCAACCTTATAATTCTTGCTTTTCTTTCCTGGAATGACATCCTTGATCTCCTTATCCATTCCCATTCCGGAAAGACGGACAGTCAGATTCTTCAAATCAACCTCAGGAGATTCATTTTCATTCTGTACAAACTTAGCCATATTCGACGTCCTTTCAAAAAAGCTCTACGAAGATAATAATCATATTTCTTTGTCTTCGCAACTCTTTTACCGAAAAACACGCTTGTCAGCAAACGAAATGTCCGTTAGCATTAAAGTAAGAATCAAGGAGGATGCGTTATGGACAATCAGAGACATTGCTTAGTCACAGGTGGTTCTCGTGGGATCGGTGCTGCAACAGCTTATCGTTTTGCCAAAGAAGGCTATCGTATCACGTTCTTTTATCGGAGTGATGATGAGTCAGCACAGTATACACTCGAAAAGATCCGACATATCAGTGCATATTGCCAGGCAATGAAAGTAGATATCCGCGACTTTGATGCCGTCTCTCACGCAGTACGGAGAGCCGAAGAAGAATTCGGTCCTATTGATGTACTGGTAAACAACGCCGGAGTCTCTAGAATTGCTCTTTTTACAAAAACAACAAGAGAACAATGGCGGGATATGCTGGATACAAACATTAACGGACTTTACAACCTGACACAGGCTGTTCTCCCCTCCATGCTCCATCGCCACGAAGGGTCTATCGTCAATATCTCTTCCATGTGGGGCGTTGTCGGTGCATCTTGCGAAGTAGCCTATTCCACGACAAAAGCCGCTATTATCGGTTTTACAAAAGCACTTGCCCAGGAAGTCGGGCCTTCCCATATCCGTGTAAACTGCGTTGCGCCAGGCGTGATCGATACGGAAATGAATGCAGGACTCGATGACGAGACCCGGGAAGAACTCAGTGAAAATACCCCTTTGTGCCGAATCGGCACAGCGGAAGAAGTTGCCGATGCAGTCTATTATCTTGCTTCAGACAACGCTTCATTTATCACAGGACAGATCCTGGGTGTTAACGGAGGATTCATCACTTGATTCCTTGAAAAAAATCACACGTAAAAAAAGAGGATGTCTTTCGACATCCTCTTTCATATTCTTCAATAATCTTTCTCGATCACAGGAAAAGTTTTGTAAACATCCAGGATGCGAAAGAATCTGCGAAATAATAAGTAGCAAATGTTGCCAATGTAAACCAGAGGCATGTAGCCTTGCTCTTATTCTCCTTGTTGTTGATTGCATAATCATATACACAAAGGATAAGGAAGATCGTAGCAACCTGTGTGAAGATGGAAGAAATGGAGAAGAAATTGATATCCAATGCAATATAGATCTTCGTGTTGATGAAAGCCAGAAGACGCATTGCAACCATCGGTACATATGCTAAACCAACTAAAGAAAGAGATGAAAGGAATCCAAGCGGCTTAATACCAAAGATTCTTGTAAACAGAGCAATGATTCCCATAAGTGCTGCCAACGAAGCAACAACAATAAAGAACTCACAGAAAGCATGCTGAGCAACCTTAGACTTATAGTTAATGAGCGTAAGAACAAACTCAAGAATTACAAACAATCCTGCGCCGATCAAACCAAGAAGCCATCCTGAAGGCTTAGCACGATTCAGAACCGAATCTACCGGATTTGAGAAGAAATCCTTAAAGAAGCCACCGACATCCAGATCAATGTTGGACGGAGCCTTCGGAGCAGCTGCAACAGGTGCTGCTACAGGTACTGCAACTGGTGCAACACCTACAGGCGCTGCCGGAGCTTGCTGAACAGGCTGAACCGGGGCTGGAGCCGGTGCTACAGGGGCCGGAGCCGGTGCTACAGGAGCAGTAGGAGCAGATAATGGAGCGCCACAATTAGAGCAACTTACACTTCCGTCCGGGACTTGAGTTCCACATTTTGAACAAAACATAATAACCTCCTTTGCCGCTAATTGATAGCAACTGAAAAAATAAGGTGGTCGGAGTGACCTGACTTGAACAGGCGACCTCTTGCACCCCAAGCAAGCACTCTAGCCAGCTGAGCTACACCCCGACGCTACATCAATTCTAACATAACCATGATATGTGTCAACCGAATTTAATCTCAAAAACGACGGAAAAAGCCCACGTTTTCTAAGAAACGTGGGCTTTTAGAAATCTGTAATTCAGAGATCAGAATTCTCTGGAACGAGCACCCGGATGCGGCGGCTCAACATTATTGTTTTCATCTGAAGAATCTCTTCTCTGACGCTTCTCGAAGCGGTCACCATGACCACCGTTTCTTCTCTCACGATTCGGACGGTCATTTCTTCTCGGAGCAGCTTCTTCTTCCACATAGCCTTCCGGCTTTTCCATACAATCACGCATGGAAAGGTTGTATCTGCCCTGGCTGTCAACCTCAAGGAGCTTAACTTTAACTACATCGCCTTCCTTAACAGCATCTTCAACATTCTCTACACGGCTCCAAGCCATCTTTGAGATATGTACCAGACCTTCTTTACCCGGCAGGAACTCTACAAAAGCACCGAACTGCATAAGTCTGGTTACGACACCTTCGTACTCGACACCGACTTCCGGATCAGCGACGATACCCTTGATGATAGCCATAGCCTTCGCAGCAGCTTCCTGGTCAGGAGTTGCAATATGCAGAATACCATCATCATTGATATCGATCTGTGCGCCTGTATCAGCAATGATCTTGTTAATTACCTTTCCGCCTGTACCGATAACTTCACGGATCTTATCAACCGGGATCTGCATAGTAATGATTCTCGGAGCATACTTGGAAAGTTCAGCACGTGGAGCGGAAATTCTCGGCAGCAACAGTTCATTGATGATCTGGAGTCTGCCCTTATGTGTCAACTCGAAAGCCTTACGGATGATATCAAGAGAAAGACCATCAACCTTGATATCTACCTGGATAGAAGTGATACCTTCTGTTGTACCGGCAACCTTAAAGTCCATGTCGCCGAAGAAGTCTTCAATACCCTGGATATCCATAAATACGAGAAAATCGTTCTCATCTTCTTCATTTACGATCAAACCTGTAGAAATACCTGCTACCGGACGCTTGATCGGAACACCTGCATCCATAAGAGCAAGAGTACTTGCACAAACAGAACCCTGAGATGTGGAACCATTAGACATCAAGATCTCAGATACTGTACGGATAGCATACGGGAACTCTTCTTCAGAAGGAAGTACCGGAACAAGGGATCTCTCAGCCAGAGCACCGTGACCGATCTCACGACGTCCCGGAGAACGGGAAGCCTTCGCCTCACCTACAGAGTAACCAGGCATGTTGTAGTAGTGCATGTAGCGCTTGGTAACTTCGTTATCCAGACCATCAAGAGTCTGAGAGAAAGAAAGCGGCGCAAGAGTACATGTTGTCATAACCTGAGTCTGACCACGCTGGAAAAGACCGGAACCATGTACACGCGGGAGAAGTCCGACATCACAGGACAACGGACGGATCTCATCCAAACGACGGCCGTCAACACGGACATGCTCTTTAAACAGATAATTACGAACTACCTTCTTCTCAAGCTTATAAACAGCATCAGCCAGATACGGGAGATACTCTTCATTCTGCTCAGTGAGATACTCTTCGATTTCCTTTGTCAGAGCTTCAATGTTTGCATCACGAACGGACTTATCCACAGCGAGAACAGCTTGACGCATCTTCTCCCATGCAAAATCTTTAACCAGTGTGAATACCTCTTCCGGAACATCTGCAGATTCGTATGTGAACTTCTCTTTACCGATTTCAGCAACGATACTGTTAATGAAAGCAACGATCTCCTTGATGGTCTCATGACCGATAGCGATCGCCTCAAGCATTGTCTCATCCGGAACCTCATTTGCGCCGGCCTCAACCATGCAGATCTTCTTAGCTGTACCGGCAAGTGTAACATACATACGGCTCTGATTTCTCTGCTCTTCTGTCGGGTTGATGATAACATCATCTCCGATAAGGCCAAGCACAACACCACCAACCGGGCCATTCCACGGAATATCAGAAATAGCGATAGCAATAGATGTACCGATCATTGCTGCGATCTCAGGAGAGCAATCCTGATCAACAGACATAACCATATTGGAAACAACTACGTCGTTTCTCAGATCCTTCGGGAACAAAGGTCGGATCGGACGGTCGATAACACGTGAAGTCAGGATCGCCTTCTCAGAAGGACGTCCTTCTCTCTTAATGTAACCACCCGGGATCTTACCGACAGCATACATCTTCTCTTCATAGTCAACAGACAGAGGGAAAAAGTCAACACCCTCACGCGGAGTCTTAGAAGCTGTTACTGTAGAAAGGATAACTGTCTCACCATAACGGATAAGACATGCACCATTAGTAAACTGAGCAAGCTTGCCTGTTTCCACAACAAGCGGACGGCCTGCCAGTTCCGTCTTAAAAATACGTTCCATATTTACCTCCAATTTTGTTTTTCAGGAGGTAGCTTGTAGATTCATACTCCGTACAAGTCGGGATATCAATCTACCCACTACGCTCCCATAATGATGAAATATGCGTCTAACGCAACAAATCTATATTAAATATAAGTAATTGAAAAATCAAGTTTTTTTCCAAAATCTCAAAGTCTTCACGAATCGTATACGATCCGAAAATAAAAAAACTGCCTCTGGCAAAAACCAAAGGCAGTCCGAAAATCCTGGAAAAACCAATCACTTTCTGATGTTCAAACGGGAAATGATTGAACGATAACGCTCGATGTCGATACGAGCAAGGTAATCAAGAAGACCTCTTCTCTGACCTACCAGCATCAGCAGTCCACGACGGCTGTGGTGGTCATTCTTGTGAACCTTAAGGTGCTCAGTGAGGTGGTTGATTCTTGCAGAAAGAATAGCAATCTGTACCTCAGGAGAACCTGTGTCACCCTCTTTAAGAGCGTACTCTTTGATGATCTCAGCTTTGTTGATCTGTCCCATAGTTATATACCTCCATAATCCTGTAGCAAAGTAAATGGTCGGAACCTTCCATAAACTGTGTCTACGGCAAAAATACTTGGGTATATTAACACAAAGACCGTCACTTGTAAAGCCTTACGGCGTATTTATCTTGATATATCTCTGTTTGGCACCGTATTCGATCGATTGGATGAGTTTTGACATCTCCTCCTCATTGTACGGCGCATGAACGACCTCAAGACCACGCCATGTATTACGGCCGGAAGTTTTAGACATGTACATCGCCTGGTCTGCCAGATTCACATGGTCAGCCACAGAAAGTGCCGTCGGCTTCTCATCAAAGAGCGGGAAAGGTGTATACCCTACACTGCAAGTCACAGAACGATTCTTGTCGCCATGACCGGTGATCCGCACATTCTTGGCAAAGACCGCCCTGATATTTTCCGCGTAAGACTCGAAGCTCTCCGGATATACCATGGTTACGATAAGAAGGAATTCCTCGCCGCCATTTCGGATCACTACACCCTTGTTGCCGACGATTTTACGCAAAGTCTTTCCTACCAAAGCCAGGATCACGTCTCCGTACTGATGACCGAACTCATCGTTAATGTACTTAAAGTGATCAATATCGATCATGTAAATGGCAAACATGGAACTTCCATATGTTCTCAGATCTCCCTGTTTCTTGATATCACAGAGCATCTCGGTCTTCAGCATCTGCGAAAGCACTTGCGTGAAATACTTCCGGTTAAAGCATCCGGTCGTCTCGTCATAATATTTTTCGTTACTGGCTACCGTAATATACTTATCTATCGAATCGACCCACGTCCCGGTCGATGACACTTTAATAAACGGGTTATCTTCGACCAGTTGGCGCATCTCGATCGGGAAAGCCGAAGCTGCATCTTCAGTCTTCTTTTGAATTTGTCCGATAATATTTTCCGTTGGCGAGAAGATCAGTTTGTCATATAAAAGAACAAAAAAGGTTCCCATCAGGAAATCGATAAAGATCATGCCCAAAACGATCGTTAACAGGATCATGCCCTGCGTACGTCCCATGGTCCCCCATTTCGGAAAAACCGTATAATCAAGGATGTAGGAAAGAAATGCATAGAGAAATAAACCTACGATCGAAGAAAAGAGCGTAGTTGACATGTAAATGAAGGTAGCCGCTTCTGACAGTTTTTTCCACTTGCCGACAGCGAATACGCCTTCAAAGAACTTTCTTATTTTACGCACCTCGTAAAAGAAAGCCATTTTCATCCCCCATAGTATCGCATCTTACTAAGAATTATATCATTTGACAAAGTTGACAAATGAGAATTATCTGTAAACAATAAACAAACCGGCACATCCTAATAAAATTTGAAGGGTGTTTCCTCTTTACTTTCTTCAAGTTATGATTTAGCATTGTTTAGGTAATTTAATTACCACTATTTATATAAAGGAGTGCATATTATGAATCTTTCACCACTTCAGAAAGCAAGATATGAGTATCAGCCGAAGCTTCCGGGCATGCTCAGAAACGGTATCGCAGAAATCTGCGTAAAAGAAGGTGCTGCAACAGCCAGTGTTGCAGATCAGGACAAGATCAAGGCTCTGTTCCCGAACACATATGGTAAGCCGGAGATCACATTTGAAAAAGGCCAGAACACATCTGCTGTCAAGAAGCAGGTCGTAGGCGTTATCCTTTCCGGTGGACAGGCTCCGGGCGGACACAACGTTATTTCCGGTCTCTATGATGCTCTTAAGGCAACAAACAGTGAGAACGTTCTCCTCGGCTTCAAGGGTGGCCCGGATGGTCTTCTTAAGAACGATTACGTAGAGTTTGATGACAAGTTCATCGATTCTTACAGAAATACAGGTGGTTTTGATATCATCGGTTCCGGTCGTACAAAACTCGAGACAGAAGAGCAGTTCAACATCGTTGCCGAGAATGCTAAGAAGAATGGTCTTACTGCTATCGTAATCATCGGTGGTGACGATTCCAATACAAATGCTGCTACACTCGCTGAGTATATGGCTGCTAAGAACACAGGCATTCAGGTTATCGGTTGTCCGAAAACGATCGATGGTGACCTTAAGAACGAGGACATCGAGGCTTCTTTCGGTTTCGATACCGCTACAAAGACATATTCCGAGCTCATCGGTAATATCGAGCGTGATGCAAACTCTGCCAAGAAATACTGGCACTTCATCAAAGTAATGGGCCGTTCCGCTTCTCACGTTGCTCTTGAGTGCGCTCTGGAGACACAGCCGAACATCTGCCTGATCGGTGAAGAAGTTGCCGCAAAGAAGATGTCTCTTGCACAGATCACAAACTACATCGCTGACGCCGTTGAAACACGTGGCAATAATGGAGAAAACTTCGGTGTTGCAATCATTCCGGAAGGTATCGTAGAATTCGTTCCGGAGTTCTCTGCCCTCATTGCTGAAATCAATGAACTGCTCGCTGGTGACAACACCGCCAAGTTCAATGCTCTTCCTGATTGGAACGCTAAGTATGAATTCATCAAGGCAGGTCTTTCTGCTGATTCCTTCAAGGTTTTCGATATCCTTCCGCAGGGCATCCAGCAGCAGCTCTTCCTTGAGCGTGACCCGCACGGTAATGTTCAGGTTTCCCTCATCGAGTCCGAGAAGCTCTTCTCCGAGATGGTTAAGGCTGAGCTCGCTAAGAGAAAAGAAGCCGGCACATACAAGGGCAAATTCGGTGCACAGCATCACTTCTTCGGTTATGAAGGCCGTTGTGCTTTCCCGAGTAACTTCGATGCTGACTACTGCTACTCACTTGGTTTCAACGCTTTCATGTTGATCCAGTACGGTTTCACAGGATACCTTTCTAAGGTTTCTAACATCTCCAAGCCGGCTGAAGAGTGGATCGCTGGCGGTATGCCGATCACAAAGATGATGAACATGGAAAGAAGAAACGGTCAGGACAAGCCTGTTATCCGCAAGGCTCTTGTAGAGCTCGATGGCAAGCCGTTCAAGTACTTTGAAGTAAACCGTGAAAAGTGGGCTGTTGAAACATCCTTCACCTACCCGGGTGCTATCCAGTACTATGGACCTGCTGAAGTTTGCGATCTGACAACCAGAACTCTGGCTCTTGAGCATTCCTGATGATCAGATAATCAATAACGGAAACGTAGTCCGTCCCGAAATCGGGACGGACTTTTTTTCTCATCAACTTCTATCAATTCTGGTATAATCACAAAAAAACAACAGGAGTACATCGGATGACACGCATTCAACACCCGTTTGAACCGTTATATAACGAAAACAGCAGAGTCCTGATCCTTGGCTCGTTCCCGTCTGTCAAATCAAGAGAGCAGCAATTCTTCTACGGTCACCCACAGAACAGGTTTTGGAAAGTTATGTCAGTGCTTTTCAATGAGGAAACGCCAAAAACGATTCCTGAGAAAAAGCACTTGATCCTTACCCACCATCTGGCGCTTTGGGATTCTATCGCATCGTGCGAGATCACAGGTTCTTCCGATGCTTCCATCCGAGACGCGAAGGCAAACGATATCTCTTTGATCCTTTCCAATTGTCCCATTGAGAAAATAATATGTAATGGTAAGAAATCCCACGAACTTTACCGGAAATATATTGAAAAGCAAACCGGTCTAAGTGCCATATGTCTTCCTTCCACGAGTCCTGCTAATGCTGCATGGACGCTGGAAAAGCTTGTCGCTGCCTGGTCAGTGATCAAAGAGGATAATATATAAAAAAGGCTTCGGGAACCCGGAGCCTTTTGTCATCAGTACCTTTTCAACATTCTCAATCTTCAAACTCAGGGAGTGTCGTGATCCGGATCCCCTTATTCTTTGCGTACAGAGAAAGGATCGCGCTGGCGTTTCCGGCATCACCGATAAACAGTCCAAGATTTGAATCTACATTCCAGGGCTTCACCCGTGTCCAGGCATCATACCATCTTCTCCCGTTATCATCAACATAAGCATCGTTCAAAATCGTATTGGCAGTCCTTGCGGCCAAGGAAACATTTACCTGGCCGGGTACAAGTTCCGTTTCAGTAAGAAAGTGCAGCAGGAATCCCGAAGTACCGCAGCAGATGCAGTGGTTCCAGTATCCTCGCGAACGTTTTTCAGGAACACCGGCATTGATCAAAGCCTGGTTAAATTTCCTATATCCATCCAAATACTTCTCATCACCGGTTACCTTATAGAGTTTTCTATAAACTACTGCCGAACCGACAGGTCCATGACACAGACTAAGATAAAAAACGTCATAAGGCTTCTCCTCACCCGGGAGATAGATATATGGGATGATCTGTGAATTCTCATCACGAATGGCTATCTTCTCAAGAAAATTGATTCCACGTTCTGCCAGGCGAAGATACTTTTCATCTTTCGATGCTTCATAATATAGTGTCAAAAGATAAACTATACCTGCAGTACCATGTGCAAAATTTGCTATGATCCCTTTGTCCGGCACTTCCGGGAAATAATCATGTACGTTGAGAAGATTCCAATGAATCGTCTTTTCATCATCTTCGATACGAAGATCCAAAATGGAATCCAGGCTTGTCTTTGCATAGGTAAGATACTTGCTTTCCGAAGTCAGCTTGAATATTCTGATCCAGTATGAGATCACGCTTCCATCTCCCATATAATCATACAAGCTCTTCCAATGGATTCGAAGACCATCTGCGGTTTCTTCTTTAATGGCCTTGTCGTAAATGTCATTAGCGATGCGTACTGCATGATCGAAGTACCTCTTCTCACCTGTCTTATCATGAAGGAGCAGAGCCAGGAATCCCTCACCTGCGGTTCCCGTGTGAAGCCCTGGTTTGACCGACAGATCCGGCTCGTATGTACGGATAAGGAATTCCAAACCTTTCTTGGCTTCATCAAGATATTTCTCATCTTTCGTAACTTCATAAAGCTGAATGAAAAAGAAACCGATTCCTGCAGCACCGGAATACAAAGTACGATTGCTTAAATAAGTTTCTTCCACTTCGTCAGTTTTTTTTCCTTCCTGACAATTGACCGCCCAATGGCGTCCGTTTTCGTCATTGATCTCATGCTTCTTGATCCATTTTGCCGTTTCAATGGCACCTTTCAAATAATCTTCATCACTTGTCGGATGAAATACATCCGGTAACGCTATTTTTCTCATACATTTCACCTCATATATCTCACTTTTGATTTTGATTCATTCACATGTGCAAATCATTTTCTTAACGAGAATGGTACTATAGGACATGCTTATCGTCTAATCCTAAAATGTGATATTCAGTTATAACTTTCGCTTATAGAACAGAGGTGAAACAAAACAAAAAAAGCGTCCCCAAAAAGGGACGCTCTCTTGTTTTTAACTCATCACAACATTAGTCTTCGATAACAGAATCCGGATAGATTTCTCTCTTCGCATATGTTGTATGCAGGAGTTCGTGAGCCAAGTGACCATTCGGAGCACCGAGGAACTCTTTATAGAGTTTGTCAACCTGCTCATTCTTATGGCTCTTACGCTTCGGCATGATCTGATCTTCCTCATAGAGAGCCTTTGCACGCTCAGCACGGATATCAATATCCATAAGCTTCTGTGCAGGTACCTGAGGCTGACCACCACCGCAAACACATCCACCGGAGCAACCCATGATCTCAATGAAGGTATACTCAGGAGCAGTGCCGGCCTTGATCGAATCAAGGAGCTTTCTAGCAGCAGCTGTACTGTGGGCGACAGCTACACGGATGTTCTTACCACCGAGGGTGAGCTCTGCTTCCTTAATATCAGCATCTACGCCACGAACTGCCTTATATTCGAACTCAGGCAGATCTTTTTCTTCAAGAATGTCAGCAACAGTACGAACTGCAGCTTCCATAACACCACCGGTTGCACCGAAAATAACCGCTGCACCAGTGTACTCGCCGAGAAGATCAGCATCCGGACCTTCATCCGGGAGAGAATTGAAATCCATACCGGCCTGACGGATCATGCGGGCCAACTCACGTGTTGTGATAACGATATCTACATCACGGAGGCCATCAGCATTTACGAGCTGCTCACGAGCTGCCTCAGTCTTCTTGGAAGTACAAGGCATAACAGAAACAACAACGATATCCTTAGGATCCAGATTATTCTTCTGTGCATAGTATGACTTAATGATAGCGCCTTCCATCTCGTGAGGAGACTTACATGTCGAGAGATTCGGGATGAACTCAGGATAGTAGAATTCGCAGAAACGGATCCATCCAGGAGAGCAGGATGTGATCATCGGGAGAACTCCGCCGTTCTGAATACGATTCAGAAGCTCTGTACCTTCTTCCATGATCGTAAGGTCAGCACCCCAGTTTGTATCATAAATCTTATCTGCGCCAAGTCTTCTCATAGCAGCAAACATCTTGCCTGTAGCACGTGTTCCGATCGGCAGACCGAACTCTTCACCGATAGCTGCACGAACAGCCGGAGCAACCTGCATAACAACATGCTTACTCGGATCATTGATAGCTTCCCAAACCTTATCAGTCTCTTCTTTTTCATGCAGAGCGCCGACCGGGCAAGCTACGATACACTGACCACAGTAGATACACGGAGCATCTGCCATGGAAATGTCGTAAGCCGGACCAACAGAAGTACTGAAACCTCTGTTGAGGAAAGAAAGAACACCGATGCCCTGCTTCTTACAAGCAGAAACACAACGACCGCACTTGATGCACTTGCTGCCATCGCGAACGATGGAGAAAGACTTATCATCATAAGTAGACGGGCTCTTCTCACCTTCAAAAGTAACCTTACGGATACCATATTCTTCAGCCAAAGTCTGAAGTTCGCAGTTCTTGTTACGGATACAAGCAAGGCAGTCACGGTTATGATCGGAAAGGATCATCTCGAGAGTAGCTCTTCTGGTATCACGAACCTTCTTGCTGTTTGTATGAACGACCATACCTTCGCTTACCGGCATAACGCAGGCAGCTGCCAGAGCACGGGCCTTCTCAACTTCAACGAGGCAGACGCGGCAAGCGCCAACTTCGTTGACATCTTTTAAGTAACACAGGGTTGGAATCTTCACGCCAGCTTGTTTTGCTGCTTCAAGAACGGTGTAGTTCGAAGGAACCTGTACCGAAACCCCATCAATGGTTACATTGACCATATTCATTTGTTTCACACTCCTTTATCGAATTTAATCGTCACTTGAATTATCTCTTCTTAACAGCCTTGAACTTACAGTTCTCGATGCAGGCGCCGCACTTGATGCACTTCGTCGTATCGATGGAGTAAGCTACCTTACCAACCTCACCTGTAATTGCATTGACCGGGCACTTCTTAGCGCACAGAGAACACTTCTTACAGATCTCAGGATCGATGTAGTATTCTGTAAGACCCTTACATACATGGCAACGGCACTTCTTATCCACTACATGCTCAACATACTCCTCACGGAAATGCTTCAATGTAGAGAGGATCGGGTTTGCTGCTGTCTGGCCAAGAGCACAGAGAGAACCATTCTTCAAGGAAAGAGCGACCTCTTCGAGGGAGTCGATATCCTCAAGTGTACCTGTACCATCAGTGATCTTTGTGAGAAGTTCGAACATTCTCTTTGTACCGATACGGCACGGAGCGCACTTACCGCAAGACTCATCAACCGTGAACTCGAGGAAGAACTTCGCAATATCAACCATACAGGTATCTTCGTCCATAACGATCATACCACCGGAACCCATCATGGAACCTGCAGCTACAAGGTTATCGTAGTCGATCGGAGTATCAAGGAGAGATGCAGGAATACATCCGCCGGACGGACCACCGGTCTGAACAGCCTTGAAGGCCTTACCATTCGGGATACCGCCACCGATATCAAATACGATTTCACGAACTGTTGTACCCATCGGGATCTCAACGAGACCAACGTTGTTTACTTTACCGCCGAGAGCGAATACCTTAGTACCCTTGGACTTTTCTGTACCGACAGAAGCGAACCACTCAGCGCCCTTGTTAATGATAACAGGGATATTTGCGTATGTTTCAACGTTATTAAGGATAGTCGGCTGTCCGAAAAGGCCCTTAACTGCCGGGAACGGCGGACGAGGTGTCGGATTACCGCGCTTACCTTCGATAGAACGCATAAGAGCTGTCTCTTCACCGCAAACAAATGCGCCGGCGCCGAGACGGATATCCAAATCAAAGGAGAATCCGGAATCAAAGATATTCTCACCGAGCAGACCATATTCTCTAGCCTGATCAATAGCGATCTGCAATCTCTTAACAGCGATCGGGTACTCAGCACGGATATAAACATAACCCTGATGAGCGTCGATGCAGTAAGCAGCGATAGCCATAGCTTCGATTACGCTATGCGGGTCACCCTCGAGAATGGAACGGTCCATGAATGCACCCGGGTCACCTTCGTCAGCATTACAGCAAACATACTTTGTAATACCCTGACCTCTGTTGCCGGAAGCAAACTTCCACTTCAAACCTGTCGGGAATCCACCGCCGCCACGGCCACGGAGACCGGAATCGATGATTTCCTGGATAACGGAATCCGGATCTCTCTTCTCTGTAAGGATCTTACCAAGAGCCTGATAACCGTCATGAGCAATATACTCATCAATATTTTCCGGATTGATGTTACCGCAGTTACGAAGAGCAACACGCATCTGCTTCTTGAAGAAATTGCTGTCATTCGCAGATGTATTCTCTGCTGCAGGAGTATCGTGCTTAGCAACCATCAGGCGCTCAACATAACGGCCCTTCAAGAGGTGCTCGCTTACGATCTCAGCAACATCCTCAGGTGTAACACGATAATACATAACACCTTCCGGATAGATTACAACGATAGGACCCTGGGCACAAAGGCCGAAGCATCCTGTCTGAACTACTTTTACTTCTTTTTCAAGTCCCTGAGCCGGAATCTGCTGTTCAAACTGTTCGAGAATTTTCGCAGAGTTTGAAGATGTGCATCCTGTACCACAGCAAACAAGGACGTGCGCACGAAATAAATCCATGATTAAGCCTCCTTATACTTTGCAATAATACCGGGAATTTCATCCGGTGTCAGACGACCATATACATCGTCACCGACCATGATAACCGGTGCCAATCCACAGGCACCTACACAACGGCACGCAGAGATAGAGAACTTACCATCTTTGGTAACATCACCATTCTTGATGCCCAATTCATCCTCGATCTTGTCGAGAAGGGCCTGCGAACCTTTAACATAGCAAGCTGTACCCAGGCAAACGCTGATCGCATTTTCTCCCTTCGGCTTAAGCGAGAAGAAAGAATAGAACGAAATAACGCCATAAACCTCAGCAACTGATACTTCAAGAGCATCTGCTACCTTCTTCTGCACAGGAAGCGGCAAATAGCCATAAATTTCCTGAGCTTGCTGCAATGTGGCCATCAAAGCCTTCTGGCCCTGGCCCTTGTATTTCGAAAGAACTTCATCGAGCTTTGCGCTCATTTCTTCCGGAGTCATTTTTTGTTTTCCCACAGTTGACTCACCTCCCACATGGTAGGATAACATA
>JAFWDK010000011.1 GCA_017513085.1 Clostridiales bacterium
AAACCAGATTGCGAAGCTCTTCCCATTCATCGTCTGTCAGCTCTGACATTGAACCGCAGTGACGCTTCAAGACCAAAATACATCGTCCAATATAATCCTGTTCATCTGAAAGGAAAACAGACCACGATTTACTTTCGTATAACTGAAACTGTTTTTCTTCTTCAGACAGGTTGCACCAATCACAATTCCCCATTCTTTTCACCTACAAATTTCGATTTTTCAAGCTACGTTTAATTAAAGATTTAGTTATCTATACTGCTGATTTTCCGGACTAACCTCTGTTATTGATCCTTTTCTTCAAATGGTTTATTCCATGAACCTATCTCGATAAGATTGCCTTCGGGATCCGCAATATAACATGTTCTCTGTCCCCATGGTTCTGTGGTCGGCGCAAGAACAGACGTTGCTCCCTGCTTGATAACACGCTCATAGGTAGCATCCACTTCATCGAAAGTATCAACATATAGCGCAAGTTCAAAATGGCCGTTCAAGCCTTTCACATAATCATACTTACGGCTGGTCATGTTCTCAAAATCCTTGCGGCCATAAAGCAGAAAAAGCGTTCCATCCTTTATGAGATACACATTTGATGTATCCTCAGTTTCTTTAATCTCAAAGCCGAGAACATCTCGGTAGAACCTGATCATTGACGCCATGTTTTCAACCAATAAACCAAAACCGTCTAGTCTCATATTTTTTCTCCTTTTAGGTTCTTTTCCTTATGTTTCTATAGTCATATCATATATTTTATCAAAGAAGAAGTTACTTTATAGCTTTCACCACTTCGATATCAGCAGGAAGCCAGTTCACTGAATCCAGTTCCTCGAAAGAGAGCCACTTCGCCGCTTCATGTTCCAGAAGTTTCATCTTCGAACCTCTTGCCAGTTCTGCCCAGAAGCAGTCCATGGAAAGATGAAATTCCGGATAGTCATATTCCACCGTCATAAGAAGATCACCAACAGCGATTTCCGCATCCAATTCTTCCCGGATCTCCCTTCGGAGCGCTTCCTGCGGAGTTTCTCCTGCTTCGATTTTTCCTCCGGGGAATTCCCACCCGTCTTTAAAAGCACCGTACCCGCGTTGTGTCGCGAAGATCCGGTCTCCATCGCGGATAATGGCAGCGACGACACGTACCGTTTTCTTTCTGTTTTCCAAAAGCCAGGAAAAAGCTTTTGCCGTACGGATATCCGGCTCTTTGAAATGGTTTCCCTCATTCCATTCAAGCACACAGCGGATGCCACGATCTTTTAGCAAATCATAAGTCTCACGGATCCTCTCCCCCACAGTTGCCATCACCGGATTACGTGTCTTTTCTTCTTTGTCACCGAGACTGAGATACACTGAATACACCCGCATCTTCTTCTCTTTCATGTAATCAAGAAATCCCGGAAACCATACCGATGGAGAAGCTGCGGCGACCCCGCTGAACCGGTCTGTCCGGAATGCGGCCCATAGCGCAAAAAGTCCGGCCAGTGAATATCCGCCGATATAGTAGGTTTTCCCTTCATCAGAACAGAGAGCAAGTATTTTCCTAAGGGTCTCTTCGGCACCATCTCCGAAGTCTTCTTTCCCGAAAACGGCAGGTGCTTTCCACGGAGAAAGATCCTTATTCCAGTCTTCGACCTGACAGGCAATCAGAAAGAAGTCTCTCCCACAGCTTTCGGCTATGACAGAAACCTCATTCTCTATTCCTTCCAGATCGTGATCATCGACCGGCTGGATCAATACTATGTCCGCATTCGGATTTCCAAATTTATATAGTTTCATCGTACGACATCAGGCTGGGTTGAACTTTTCCTTAGGCTGCTTGCATCTCGGGCATCTCCAGTCATCAGGAAGATCCTCGAATGCGACTCCGTCGTGTTCTTCTGGATCGTAGACATATCCGCAGATGGAGCATATATATTTTCCGGTTGCTTCTTTCTTCTCGAAATCAAACTCTTCGAAAATCGTCTCCACAGGATTATCAAGATCGATCACCCGGTTGGCCTCGAGATTCTCATATCCCTGAGGAGTATGCGTTCCCATATACACCGTCGGATGATTTCTGACAAAATCTCTTACGCGGTCCATGGTTTCACGTGCCGCAGGGAGATCATCAAATACAACGGAAAGCTTGTTCTCATACAATGCTTCATCGACATAAGTAATATCGCCCTGGAACATATAGAACAAACCGTCTTTTTCGGCAACTACGAGGCTGTTTCCGTTCGTATGGCCCTTCGCCTTAATGAGATACACTCCGTCAACGATTTTCTGGCTGTCCGGGAAGTTATAGTATGCACCGTCAGTAAACGTAACCGGGGTGATATTGTTTATTCCCTGAAGCTCCGCAGCGGACAGTTCATCCGCATTGGCATATATCTTTGCATTTGGAAATGATTTTAATTCTCCGGAATGATCTGCGTGCTTATGGGTAAGAAGGATCTTTGTCACCTGCTCTGTCTTATATCCCAAAGCCGCCAATGCTTCCATATAACTGCAGATGTCTTTTCCGGTATAGGCAATACTGTTTTCATCCGGATTCTCCTCAGGAGTTCCTGCTGGAAGTCCTGTATCCACAAGGATCACGTCATCCCCTGTATCGATCAGATAGTTCTGAAGACTTCCTCTATATCGGATATTCTTATCGTATTTCTCAGGTCCTTCTTCTCCACCAAAAGCAAAAGGCTGTGTATAGAATCCGTGCTCTCTGAATTTAATTGCTTTAATGATCATTTTGCCCTCCATACATCTGTATAATCCGATAAATTTCCGGGACATTAGTCCAGGATGTTTCTATTATATCATGTATGTTTGACAACCTTTCAGCTTAATCCTGATTTCTCATCCTTCTCAGACTAATACCAAATCACCTCTTGACTTGGAGTTAACTCCAAGTTGTAGAATAAACATATCAACTGATGGATCGGACGATCAGGAGGATGCATATGACCATTAAAGAAGTCTGTGAAAAGTACGATATTACAGCTGATACCCTTCGCTACTACGAGCGTGTCGGGGTGATCCCGGAAGTGACAAGAACACCGGGCGGAATACGGGATTATCAGGAGACGGATATCGCCTGGGTCGAAAATGCGATCTGTTTTCGCGATGCCGGAATGCCTGTCGAAATGCTTATTGAATATGTGAAGCTCTATCAGGAAGGAGACTCAACGATCGATGCCCGGACCAATCTTCTGAAAGAAGCACGCGAAGCCATTCTCGAAGCCAGAAAGAAATACGATATCGCTCTGGAAAAACTGGACTATAAGATCGGCAGATACGAGATCGCCCAGAAGACCGGTGTTCTCACCTGGACATGTGACGAAGATGATAAAAAGAAAGGTTGATCAAAAATGAAGAATAAACTACTGATCCTGCTTTTATCTTCTGCAATCTGTATGAGTGGATGTGCAGGGAAAACGGAAACGACAGGGACAAGTGCTTTTACGGAAGCATCGGCGGAGAACACGACGATAGCCACCGAAGCAACAACTTCGGAAGACACCTCAATGGAAACTGCCGCATCTTCCGAAACGGAAACAACCGTATCAGAAACCACAGCGGAAACAGCAAAGGAGAAAACCATGGTACTGAAAATCGGAGATACTAAAGTTCCCGTAACCTGGGAAGATAATGATTCCGTTTCTGATCTAAAAGCACTTGCGAAGGATAGCCTTACCATCGAGATGTCGATGTATGGCGGATTTGAGCAGGTCGGTCCGATCGGGCAAAGCATCACAAGGAATGATTCCCAGACCACTACTTCATCCGGGGATACCGTTCTTTATTCGGGAGACCAGATCGTCATTTTCTACGGTTCCAATTCCTGGTCCTATACCCGTCTTGGCAGGATCGATCTGTCCGAAGACGAGATGACGGAGCTTCTTTCCAACGGCGATGTGACCATCACGCTCAGCATGGAGTGAACGAAGACGTAATCACGTCCATCCAAAAGTGATTTTTGCGGCAAACTCGCTCATATGGCACAAAGCCTGATATATCAATATTTGTAACAATGTTAAACATAACAAAACAAAGCAAAATGCAAGGAGGAAAAGCAATGTTAGGTAATTTCAGCTACAAGAACGCAACCAAACTCTATTTCGGAGATGACTCTCTTTCGTATCTGAATGAAGAGCTTCCGAAGTATGGAAAGAACATCCAGCTCATCTATGGCGGCGGTTCCATCAAGAGAAACGGGATCTACGATCAGATCGTGAAGATCCTGAAAGACAACGGGAAGAACATCATCGAGGACGCAGGTGTCATGCCGAACCCGACTATCGAGAAACTTCGCGAAGGAGTAAAGATTGCACGTGACAATAGTGTGGATCTCCTTCTGGCCGTGGGTGGCGGTTCCTGCTGCGACTATGCCAAGGCCGTATCCGTCTCCGTGCACTGCAACGAAGATCCATGGGACAAATACTACATCCGGTTCGAAGAGCCCACAAGCGAGATCGTTCCTGTCGGCTGCATCCTGACCATGGCCGGAACCGGATCCGAAATGAATGCCGGATCTGTCATCACCAACCACGAACAGAAACTGAAGATTGGTCATGTTTTCGGCGAAGAAGTGATGCCAAAGTTCTCGATCCTGAATCCTAAGTTCACCTTCTCTCTTCCGAAGCGCCAGATGGTGGCAGGTATCTACGATATCTTTAACCACATCTGCGAACAGTACTTTTCCGGCGAAGACGACAACACCAGCGACTATCTCGCGGAAGCCCTCATGAAGTCTCTGATACACAGTTCTCTCATCGCCATCGAGAATCCGGAAGACTACGAAGCAAGATCCAACATCATGTGGACAGCCACTTGGGCATTAAACACATTGATCTCCCGTGGCAAAAGCACTGACTGGATGGTGCACATGATCGGCCAGTCCGTCGGCGCGTACACAGACGCCACGCACGGCATGACCCTTGCCGCCGTCTCCCTCCCCTACTACCGCTACATCCTCCCTTACGGTGTCAAGAAATTTAAGAGATTCGCCGAGGAAGTATGGAATGTTTCTGCTGAAGGAAAGACCGACGAGCAGGTGGCATTGGAAGGCCTTTCAGCTATGGAAGACTGGATGAAGAAGATCGGTGTTTCGCTCAACATCTCTGAGCTTGGGGCAACCGAGGACATGATCGATGGCATCACGGAAGGAACCATCATCCTCGAAGGCGGCTACAAAGTCCTTTCCAAAGACGAGGTCCGCGAGATCCTGAAGCAGTCGCTCTGATCTCATACGATATCGTCACGATAGTGTTACTCACATAAAACCTTGGAATCAACGATGGTTCCAAGGTTTTTTCATATGAAGATAATCCCCGGAATCTTTTTCGAATAATTAGTTGACTTTTGCAACTATTGCGTTTATCATCTATTCAAGTGAGGCAAATCGACAAAGAAAAAGGAGATACAAAATGGACAAAGTAAAACAGTTTCGTGAGTTGACCCGTGAACTGGAATGCCATCTGGAAAACATAAACCGCAGTGACTGCTGCCAATGCAGTGTAAACGAGTCCCAGTGCTTTTTGGTCGTAGAAATCGGACGGAACCCCGGTATATGCATCAAGGATCTGGCCAAGCAACTCCACCTCGATAAGAGCGGCATCAGCCGGAGTATCGAAGAACTTGTCCAGAAAGGCTATCTCGTAAGAGAGCCCTCGAAAAACGATCGGCGCTGTGTGGTATTGACTCTGACCGATGCGGGACAGTCAAGGTTTGAAAAGATCGAAAACGACATGAATGCAGCTTTTAAAAAGGTCTTCTCACGAATGAGCAAGACGGAGCAGGAGAAAGTCCTGGAAGCGCTGAAGATCTATAACGAAGCCTGCCGGAAGGAAGAAGAAAACGATGATTAACATACGTAATGCAAAGTTAGAAGATGCTCAGAGACTGGTGGAAATCTACTCCTACTATGTCCTCAATACCGCAGTCTCTTTTGAATATGAAGTCCCGACTGTTGCCGAGTTTCAGGAGCGCATGAAAAAGGTCATGGAAAAATACCCGTATCTGGTTGCGGAAGAGGACGGTCAGATCGTCGGCTATGCTTACTCTAGCCCGTATAGCTGCCGCGAAGCTTATGCCTGGTCGGTGGCCAACTCCATCTATCTGGACAAGGATCACCGCAGAAAGGGCATCGGCTCTCTTCTCTATCAGGAGCTCGAAAGGCACTTGAAAGAGAATGGCATCATAAACCTATTGGCCGGCGTTGCTTTTAGCGAAGAAGAGGACGAATACCTGACGCACGGAAGCTTCAACTTCCACACACGCATGGGCTACGAGAAAGTAGCCCACATGAAGGATATCGGCAAAAAATTCGATCGCTGGTATGACCTTTTGTGGCTGCAAAAGAAAATCTGAAAAGTCAATAAAGTGGTCAATGTAAGTACCCTTTACATTGACCACTTCATGGTTTTTTACGTATAGCGCATTATATGACGTGTTACTTACATCGCATTCACGTTCTGGATATACATCTCTTTCGGGATCATCGGCACTTCCAAAGAAGCGATGGTCTCAGGCGAAAGAGTCAGTGTTCGCGCATACTCTTCGCCGGCAGCTTCGAAGCGGGCCAGGAGCGGATCAGCAACAGGTGCGGCGGCTGGAATATTCAGCATCGGTGTTTCCGGTACGCATACGATATCGTGACCCGGGAAGCAGTGTTTGCACATCTCTTTTAATCCGTCGAAGTTTCCTTCCCAATCCGGGAACCCACAGCCGCAGATAACTAGTGTATGGAGTTTGGAAAAATCAGCCAGCGCTTCGTGACGGACAGTACCGTCTTTTTCTTCTACCATGTTCATCTTTACAAGCGGGATCGTACGGTCCAGTACGGCCTTCAGATGAGACGGCATCGCGTAGCAGTAAAGCGGGAAACTCCAGATCACCACGTCTGCTTTTACATAGAGATCCAGAATCGCATTCTGATCATCCGGGATCACACAGTGACCATCCAGTGTCTGCCAGCAGCCGAAGCATCCCTGACACGGAGCGATGTTCTTCTCGATGACATTGATCACATCGACTTCGTGATTCTGCTCTTTGTTTAATCCCTTGAGAAATGCTTCCGTCAGACGGAAGGTATCGCTCTTCTTTTTCGGGCTTCCGTTCAATACCAAAATTCTCATAATTCCGTGCTCCTTGTTTTTGTTTTATCTTGCTGACACTTTTTGCAGCACCAGCTCCCTATAACCATTAAAATGCATAAATCGCGTTTTGATAACCCCCATTAAATTATCTTGTTTTTCGCCGATTAACGACCTGCATATTTTTTCTCAACTTCTTTTCAAGTATAATTGTCGTAGGTGAATGATCGAAAAGCACCTGCGATAAGGAGTATCGTTATGAGAAAACTTCTATCTTTATTTCTTGCACTGATGGTATTTGCCACGTCAGGATGTTCTATTATGGATCTTTCAAAGAGAAATTCAAAAGATGACCATCCATACGGCTACAAGACCGGGAAAGACTATGCCGAAGTCTGGTGCGGACCTTGCAAACAACTTGACCATTTTACGGTTACCGAGGATGATGATGGTTCCCGAGTGGAAGCGTATATCATGGAAGACAAAGAGTATGGGTTCACTTATCAGGTCGAAGCCTATTACACGAAAGTCTCCTCATATGAACCGCAAGCCAATTATCTGAGCGAAGATTTCGACTACCAGTATTTGAAGGTTTTCCTGGATGAGACGGACTTTTCTAAACTGATAGATAAATATGAACTCAATATTGTGTTGGAAGAGCCCCAACCTGCAAATACCGAAGGGCTTTATATGTTCTATAACCCGACGATCAATTTCTATACAGATCAGCAATTGTCTGAAGATGAAAATGCTGAGATCATGCAATTTGCTTATGATTCTTTACAAGATTTTGATGCCAAGCGCAAGCATTTCACAAGAAACGATTCATGCTCAAGCGTCTTCCTCCATATATATTGCAAGCCTTCTGAAAAAGAAGCAGCAACGGGCAAAGTATATGGTGGCGCTAGCGGCAGATATGGATTCAAACGCAATGGTTAGGACTTGCGCCATGACATGAAGCTTATTCGCAAACGACTTAAGGAGTCCAAATGACAGACGAACTGTTTTCTAATTATCGTGAGCTTTTTTCCGACAAATTATTGCTCCGTCGGATCACGATGCAGGATCTGGATGATGTGTTCGAGATCTACTCAAATAAAGAGGTCATGCTCTATTTTGCGGACCGTTTTCCTTTCGAGAAAAGCACTGAAGCGGAAACCATGATCCGTGAATACGAGGAAGCGCTCACTAACCATTGGAGCATGCGCTGGGGCATCGTCCTGAAAGAAAGCGGAAAACTCATCGGCACATGTGGATTTCATGCTCTGTCTGAGTACGATAAACGTATCGAGGTCGGCTACGATCTGAACCGTGACTACTGGCAGAAAGGGATCATGACAGAAGCGCTTTCACTGATCATCGATCACGCATTCCAATGCTCGGATTTAAACCGCATCGAAGCAATGGTCGAACCGCCGAACACCGGTTCCCGAGCTCTTCTTGAAAAGCTTGGATTCCAGTATGAAGGCACCCTCCGGAAACACGAGATGTGCCGCGGCGATTTCGTAGATATACAGATGTTCAGTATATTACGAGAAGACTTGAAATAAGAAGGCACATATGGCATCGAGTAAAGAATACCTGGATTTTATTTGAAGCCATGTATCCGGAGCTCCCGGCACCGAAGAAAAAGAAATGAGCGGCTATATCACCCGAAGATCAGTTTCTTTACGATCTCGATCGTCTTCTTTCGCATATAGGTCTGGTCCAGATCCGGATCGATGGGATGCATATAGGTATGGCAGAAGCACTCTATATAGTTGACCGCCATGCGGACGTTTTCGGCGCTTTTCTCCGGATTCGCGCCCTTAAGGAGGAACACCTGCTCCATCTTCTCATACATATCCTGCCAGAAGCCGTCGGAGACTTCCGCGATATCCGCATCCGTGTGATACAACGCTTCCAGTTCCTCATGCACTGCCCAGTTTCTCCGGTGATATTCCAGTAAGTAGTCTAATGTTTTTTCGGCAAAAGCATCAAACTCAAGCCCTTTTTCTCCGTTTTCAGCTTCGTGGTAGAAGCGGGTAACATCTCCCATCAACTGATCTGCCGCCATCTGCAGAGCCTGAATGAGGATATCCTTCTTATCGCGGAAATAGTGGTAAACGATACCGGTAGATAGGCCTGCCGCTTTTGCAATATCGTCCGCCGTGATATTGTGATATCCCTTCTGAAGGATCAGGTCACCGCCGACGCTTAAGATCTTAAGCCGCGTCTCGATTGAGCGCTTCTGCTTCGGAACCGCCATTGGCTTGTTCTTGGGGTCTGAAGATGTCTTGCGTTCAATCTTCCCTTTTTCACTGTTTTTTCCCGGTTTCTTAGTGGCCATCAGGCAAGTCACCTCATCGAATTCTTACTATCCAACTCTATTAAACCACAGATTCGTTTTCTTGCACAGCAAAATTGAGACATTTCTCAATTTTCACAAAAAACCGGCACCTTGTTTTATACACAATGTACAAAGTTGAGAGATTTCTCAATTTTTGTATTGACCTGATTTCAGGGCGGACGTAGAATGATCGTAGTTAGCACAGGCTTACTTTATAACTTATATAAATATCCGAAGGAGACGAACAAAATGGGAAACACAATCGTCGAGTTTAAGAATGTCACGAAGCAATATGGTCAAGGTGAAGCGATCCAGCTGGCCAACAACGATGTCAACTTCACGATCGAAGAGGGCGAATTCGTCGTTATACTCGGTCAGTCCGGAGCCGGCAAATCCACCGTATTAAACATGCTGGGCGGGATGGATACACCTACATCCGGAACGATCACCGTCGCCGGCCAGGAAGTCTCGAAGATGAACGATAAAGAGTTATCGGAATATCGCGCCGGCACGATCGGGTTTATCTTCCAGTTCTATAACCTCCTCCCCTCCCTGACCGCCATAGAGAATGTGTCTTTGGTAAAAAACATCGTCAAAAGCGGTCCGGAACCGATGGAGATGTTACGCGCCGTCGGACTCGGGGATCACGCCAAAAAGTTTCCGTCGCAAATGTCCGGCGGCGAACAACAACGCGTCTCCATCGCAAGAGCTTTGGCCAAGGACCCGAAGATCATACTCGGCGATGAGCCGACGGGAGCACTCGATTCCGAGACCGGTGTGATCGTTCTGGAACTTCTTTCCGATCTTTCCCGCAAACAAGGAAAGACCGTGATCCTGGTCACGCATAACGCCGATATTGCCAAGTGTGCGGATAAAGTCATCCGCATGAAAAACGGAAAGATCCGCGAGATCCGCATCAACGAATCTCCGGTTCCGGTCCGGGAGGTGGAATGGTAATGCTTGTACGTAAGATGACGCGGGAGATCCGGAAGAACCTCGGCCAGTTCCTCTCTCTCTTTGTACTCTCCTTTCTGGCCGTATCTCTTTTTGCCTGCATGAAGGCTAGCAATATCAGTGCTTACAACAAGCTGGATGACTTGCGGAAAGAAACCAATTGCGCCGACGGCTGGATCTTCAGCGAGAACTTTTCTTCGGAAGATCTTTCCTCTGTAAAAGCACTTTCCGACATCACTTCTGCGCAGAGACGTCTTCACTTCAAAGCGACGGCGGAAGGCTTCGACCAGGCGCAGTTGGAAGTCTATGGTCTTGAAGAGGATCTGGTTTCCATGCCGTATTATGTGACCGGAAACAAGCTGGATCTGACATCGAAAGATGGCATCTGGATCTCGGAGTCTTTTGTGAAAGAATGGGGTCTGAAGATTGGCGACTCTTTCTCCTTTTCTGCTTACGGTCAAATTCTGAACAAACGCATCGAAGGCACGATCGTTTCTCCTGAATATCAGTATCTCAAAGCGGATAAGGATCTGGATATCATAGCGAAAAATATCGCCGTCATCTATATGCCGGTCGATGGACTAAGCGAATATTTCCAGGGTCTTCCCGGCGGCCTCCCTTTCAATGAACTGATCTTCACGACCAGCCGAAGCGATGTGAAATCTTTGGAGTCCTCGCTGGATGAAGCACTTCACGGCAACTATGCAGTGCTTTGCGATCGGGACGACATGCCCGGGATCCGCATCATGAAAGATGAACTGGCACAACATGATCAGTTTGCCATCACCTTTCCGGTCGTTTTTCTGGCTATTGCCATATTGGTCATTATGACGACGATGAACCGAATGATCGCCAACCAGCGTACCCAGATCGGAACGCTGCGCGCCTTGGGCATGAAGAAAAGGAAGATCATCTTCCACTATCTGAGCTACAGTTTTATTGTCTCGCTTCTGGGCTCCCTCGTAGGCGTTTTCGTCGGCACCTATCTCTTCGGCGAAGGGATCGCCGCGATCTTCCGTGCCTGGTATTTGATCCCGGGCTGGACGGTCGAGATGGATGCCTCATTCGCACTTATCGTGATCCTGATCGTACTCGCCTGTACGCTCGCGACTTATTTCAGTTGCCGCAAAGTCATGAATGTACATCCTGCCGCAAGCCTTCGCCCGGCCGCTCCGAAATCCGGCAAAAGCACTCTTTTCGAAAAGCTTCCTTTCTGGTCCAGACTCGGCTTTTCTTCCCAGTACAACCTGCGTGATATTGCACGCGGAAAGCTGCGTTCTTTCATGGGCGTTTTCGGAACTGCCGCCGGCATGATGATCATGGTCGCGGCCATGGCTTCGATCACCACGATCCAGGATGCCTCTTCCTGGTCTTTCGACAAGATCCAAAACTTTAAAAACGAGATCGATTTCTCGGATGATATCACGTTGGATCTGGCAGAGAGTTATAAAGAAAAATATGGCGGCGAACTGATCCAGACATCGGCAATCGAGATTGCAAAAGAACCGCACGCGGATTCTTCGAAGAAAAAGACAACTTCGCTTATGGTAACTGAGGGCGAAAACTTCTACCGGCTCACTGACAAAAACCGCGATCTCGCCGAACTTGCTCCAGGAAGCTGTGCCATTACCATGAAGCTGGCCCGTTCTCTGGATCTTCGTGAAGGCGACACTTTCTACTGGCACCTTTATGAAAAGAATACCTGGTATGAGGCAAAAGTCGGATTGATCAACCGTCACCCGAATTTCTCGGGAGTGACGATGTTACGTGACGACTATGAAGCAACCGACGCCGGATATCTACCTAGTCTTCTCTATACATCTTCCGACTCGGTGGATGCTCAGGACCAGCCGGGCATCTTAGCGGTCCATGATGACAAGGATCTGAAGGAAAGCTTCGATATCATGATGGAAATGATTTATGCCATGCTTTTCGTCTTTGTGGTATTTGCAACGATCCTGCCGATCGTCGTCCTCTACAATTGCGGGAATCTCTCTTTCCACGAAAGAGTGAAAGAATTTGCTACGCTGAAAGTCCTTGGGTTCACCACGAAAAAGATCAGAAAGCTCCTCTCTCTTCAGAACCTTTGGCTCTCCATCATCGGAGTGTTCCTGGGGGCGCCGTTCGGCAAAGTCATGCTCCAGTACATGTTCGACAGTAACGGAGACAGCATGGACTACCCTGTCTCAGCAGGATTCCTCGTCTATCTCGTCTCAGGACTCTTCGTCATGATCGTATCTGTACTGGTCAGTTATATGTTCAACAAACGTATCAAGAAACTGGATATGGTCGAGATCCTGAAAGGCATAGAATGACAAAGAAGTAGTTAGCATATTCTAACTATTTGTATTGACACGGATGTTTTCTATTGATATAGTATATACGTTTAGTTAGCCTATGCTAACTAAACGTAAAGACGATCAGAAAGGAAAACATCTATGCCGGAACGGTATCTGGTTGACCAATGCGCGCCGACTCTTGCCGGAATGAAAACAGGAAGCCTCTTTACTATTCATGGCAAAGATCCGGAAAGGATCCACTCCGAGATCAGAAGGATCAATCGCACTCTTTCAGGCAAAGGGCTTTTGCTTCTTCCTCTTCACTCAACTTCCGCATTCTGTCTTCTTTATCTGTATCGTCCGAAGCAACTTGACCAGGATCTGAAGCAGCCGAAATGTACTAAACTTCTCCGAAAATGCGGATACTCAAGTCTCCGGACAACGACCTGTCTGGTTCACCTTATCCGACGGCTTCGGGAAGGATCCGGGTTTCCTCACGAGATCGGTCTTTTCCTTGGTTATCCTCCGGAAGACGTACAAGGCTTTATGGAAGATCCGCACTGTCCAAGCAAATGCCGAGGCTGCACAGGAGGATGCTGGAAAGTATATCACGAACCGGAAAAAGCCCAAGTGCTTTTTGAGAAGTATGCGTCCTGCACGAGAAGTTATCAGAAGCGGCTCCTATGCGGAGCTTCTATCGAACAGTTGGCCGTAGCAGGCTGAAGAACAGGCAGTTTCCTGCACTCCGCAGGTCTGTATATATGAAATCTTACAAACAGAAAGGATATAAGTATGAGCAAAATCGCAATTGTTTTTTGGAGCGGAACCGGAAACACAGAGACTATGGCAAATGCTGTGGAAGCCGGTGCTAAAGAGGCCGGTGCAGAAGTCACACGTTTTTCGCCGGCTGATTTTACCGAGGACAAAGTAGCAGACTTTGACGCGATCGCTTTCGGATGCCCGGCTATGGGAGCCGAAGTTTTGGAAGAGTCGGAAGTTGACCCGATGTTCACTGCGCTTGAGCAGGCCAGCGTCCTTACCGGTAAGAAGGTCGGTCTTTTCGGTTCTTACGGCTGGGGTGACGGCGAGTGGATGCGAAACTGGGAAGAAAGATGCAGACAGGCAGGCGCTGATCTTATCTACGAAGGCGTGATCTGCAACGAAGCCCCGGACGCTGCCGCTACCGAAGCTTGTAAAAAGCTTGGCACAGATCTCTCACATTAATTCATTCACAATTCACTATCAATCTATCTATTCACCTAAAGTACCTGATCAGACATTCATATCTTTTCAGGTACTTTTTTACACACAATTGCAAAATGAAGTATAATAGTAAATAATTATTTTGAAACCATCTGATTTACAAGGAGAATACATATGAACGGACTATATGAATCTGGCGAAGATTATCTCGAGACCATCCTGATCCTTAAGAAGCGAAACGGCAATGTTCGTTCCGTGGATATCGCCCACGAGATGGAGCTGAGCAAACCAAGTGTCAGCCGTGCTATGGGCATCTTGAAAAACAAAGGTTTTATCTCTATCGAAGAAGATGGCAGTATTATTTTTAGCGAGGAAGGCAGCAAGCTGGCCAAGCGTATCTACGAGCGTCATCGTATCCTTACGGAAGCCCTGATGCTTCTGGGCGTGGATGAGAAAACCGCTTCAGAAGATGCGTGCCGCATCGAGCATGATATCAGCGAGAAATCTTTCAACAAGATCAAGAAGCATGTTCGTGATGCCAAGAAAGCTGAGTAAGCTTCTGTATTACGCTTCTTCTTTCTCCTCACTTCTATCGTGATGAAGATTCCAGTACCAGCGGAATACGGCCATGCCGATAATGATCACATAGCCGCATATGCTTAACGGCGCCGGTATCTCAGAGAAAAAGACCACACCGAGGATCGCAGAGAAGACCACTTGCGTGTTATCGAAAACACCGATCTTTCTTGCCGGTGCAAACTTATAGGCAGAAGTGATCGAAAACTGTGCAATCGCCGCGAAGATTCCTGCTGCGACCAGACAAAGAAGCTGCCAGGTCTCCATCACCTTAAAGTCAAAGATCATGAACGGCAGCGACAAAAGACACGAAAAAAGAGAAAAGCAGAGGACAATGATCGATGTCCTCTCTTTTTTTTGCCCGAGAAGACGGACAAAAGAATATGCAATACCAGCGCCTGCGCCACCCCAAAGGCCGGCCAAAGCCGGGATCATGGAAACATCTGCAGATGGTCTGGCGATCAGGATCACTCCGGAAAAAGCAACTACCGTCGTCAGGATGTCGATCTTCGTCGGCTTTTCTTTTAGGATCGGAATCGACGCAAGGATCGCAAAGAACGGCGAAAGTTTATTGAGCATATTCGCGTCGGCAAGAGGCAAGTGATCGATCGCATAGAAATTGCAGAGCAACCCGGTCGTACCGAACAGGCATCTGAGAAAAACGTACTTCCCGTTTCCCTTTTTCATCTTGAACTTTTCTTCCGAACGCATGAGTGTTACCGCTGCAATCACTGCTGCAAAAGCATTTCTGAAGAATGCTTTTTCCATTGTCGGCACATCGCCGCTGAGTTTTACAAAGAAAGTCATCAGGGCAAATCCCAATGCCGCTGCCAGAATACAGGCAATTCCTTTTGCGTCCGAACTCTTCAGTTTCATCTATATAATCTGTCCTCTTTCCTTCTGACCTTTTTCACTCGCTTTGCAGCATCATGCGTTCCAATCCGCAAGCTGCTGCATAAAGTTTTTTCTCATCCGCGCCATAGAGGATGACCGCCCGTCTTATCCCCTGCTCATCTTTTTCAGCGCCTGCGACTGTAACAGACGGCAATCCACAGAAATGCATGACATTGGTCGGTCCGGTCATCAAGACCGCATCGTATTCTTCGATCGCGTTGCGCACTTCCTCGATCCTCTTCTTCCGGTAACGCAAAGCCTCCAGATATTCTTCACCCATAAGCCCTCCCGGCGTCTCATCCAGAGCTGCCCGAAGGTAGTCATGCCCGTACTTCATCATGGTATCCGGATTCGCTTCATAAAAGTCAACGATCTCGCTCAGCGTTTTTCGGGAAGCCGTCGATGTACGAAGGTACATCTCGAGCATAGGCTTAAACTCCCATTTCATGATCGTCTTGAGCATCGGTTCTTTTTCCTGATGGATCTTCTCCACCGTCGCGCCCGCTTCCCGAAGCTGTCCCACCAATCTTTCGTAGAAAGCCTTCTGCCCGTCGTCCAGTTTCTCCCCATTCGCGTCATTCACCGCAATACGGAGCCTGGAGACCGAAGCAGGCCGGATATCCGGAAACACCTCATCGCGCATGGCCCGATACATCCGAAACGCATCCAGAAATGTATCTGCCATCGGTCCCGGGCTATCCAACGTTTTCGCCACCGGTATGATCCCTTCCTGCGAAAGCACTCCGACCGGTGGTTTGATCGCGCAAATGCCGTTGAACTGTGCGCAGGCGATAATGGAAAACGAGGTATCCGTACCGACTGCCATCGAGACGATCCCCGCGCTGACAGCCACTCCGGATCCGGTAGACGAACCGCCCGGTTCCGCGCTTTCACATATCGCATGGATCACCTGGCCGCCACGGGAACTGTATCCTCCGGGCATATTGGAAGAGACATAGTTGGCAAACTCGGTCATATTGGTCTTGCCCAGGATCACGGCACCGTGTCTTCTTAAATTCCGGATCACGTGCGCATCTTCCAAAGCCAGATTATCGGCAAGCGCCAGACTTCCGGCGGTAGTATGCATACCTTTCACATCGATATTGTCTTTGACAAGGATCGGCACTCCGC
Organism: Clostridiales bacterium; assembly: GCA_017513085.1. Taxonomy (GTDB): domain Bacteria; phylum Bacillota; class Clostridia; order Saccharofermentanales; family Saccharofermentanaceae; genus Scatonaster. The sequence continues at coordinate 16,431 of JAFWDK010000011.1, forward strand.
GAAGCAGGAGTTCACCTGGCTCGCCGCTGGCAGCAGATGGTTTTCTTCCCTGATAGTTGGCTTCATCCAAGGCCGCTTCATTGATCTCGGCAATACAGTTCAGCGCATCTTTTCCGCCAAGCTGCTCCGCCTTTCTCATCGCGCGTTGTGTTCTGTGCATGATAGATCCCTCTTCAGTTCTTGTCGCAATATATTCCCATGCGGTCCCCGGCGTCTCTTACGCCTGGATCCACATGGCAGGACGAAGTCCGTATCCTTCATAGTAGACATTGTAACCGGAACTCAGAACATAACCGAAATCCCGGACACAGGCAGCAGAATGCTCGTCACGGCCAGGTGAACGAAGCCACCAGGGCGAGCAGCCGGCAGCGGATCCTTTTAAAGAAGTCATCACACCGCGATCCTTCGCGTAGTCGGTCGGAATGGCACGGCGGTCTTTTCCCTTGGCAAAAAGCGAGTTAGCCTCGTCAAAACTCAGAAGGAAAATACGATCTTCCGTTTCATTTCCTCCGCGGATACCAAATTCCTGATTGTCTGCATTTTTGATTTTGGTCTCGAGAATACGTTTTTGCTCTTCTTCGCTAAAAGCACTTGTATAGAAATCTGCGTTCAACCAGGCACGGAGAGTGCAGGTTTCCCATGTGACGTTCTTGGCATCCTGGTTATAAGGAATCATGTCGATGACATGCTTCGTGATCACCAGGGCATCTCCTTCATCGTTCACATCCAGAACGATCCACTGAAGTTCCTGATCCGCATAGGATCCGAAAGTGATCTCATCGCCTACGTTATACTTCACTTTCTTCCTGGCCGAAGAACAACTTAACGCCGCCAGCATCACGGCCAGGATCAATACTATATTAAGAAGACGTTTAACAACACTCACGATGCGCCTCCGAAAAGATTCCTAGCATATTATCAAAACACGTTCAGTCCCCGTAAAACATACACCAGAAAGTATAGCACAAATTATCAAAAAGAGAATGCAAGTATTCACAAACAAGTAACTTTTCGTGTTTTACACTGACAGATGGCCATGGCAAGTCAGTGTTTTTCTTTATACACGAACGCATATTAAGATTATTATAGCACGAGAAAAAAATAGCTTTGACATCATCTTGCAACTGACACTGTCAAAGCCATAGCTGACAAAAGTAAAAATTTTCGCTCCTCATCTCTTATTCAAAACCTGCATACTGAGGAGCGATTACGCAGGCGCGAAGCGCCGAAGATCGAGCAACGAGAATTGTTTTTTTATTTAAGCATTGATCGTCGCAATTCCCGGTATCGTTTCTTCGAGTACATCCAGCAGGATCTTGACCGTATCGAGCGAGGTAAAGATCGTCACACCATTCTGGATCGCACAGCGGCGGATCGCCACACCGTCTTCATAGTGCACACCGGAAAGGATCGCACGGGTGTTGATGATGTAACTTACATAACCGGCACGGATGGAATCGAGGATCTCGGTACTGCCCTCACTGAGCTTACCACGTACGCGGGTACGGATACCGTGATTCTTCAGGAAGTTTGCGGTACCGATCGTGGCTTCGATATTGAAACCAAGTTCATAGAACCGGCGGATCAAAGGAAGTGCTTCTTCCTTATCCTCATCCGCCAACGTTACGATGACTGTACCGTAATCCTTCATCTTGATGCCCGAAGCCTGCAGCGCTTTGAAGAAAGCACGGTTCAGGCTCTTATCGTAGCCGATCGCCTCACCGGTCGACTTCATTTCCGGAGAAAGATATGCATCCATACCATCCAGTTTCTGGAAACTGAACGCAGGTGCTTTTACATACCAACGATCCGTCGTCTCCGGCGGAGTCAGCTTCGTGATGCCCTGATCAGCCAGGGACTCGCCCAGCATGACGCGGGTCGCGATCGTAACCAGATTCTGATCGGTCGACTTAGAAAGGAACGGTACAGAACGGGAAGCGCGCGGATTGACCTCAATGACATAAACGCTGTCGTCCTTATCGACGATGAACTGGATGTTGAAAAGGCCCACAATGCCGATACCTAAGCCCAGGCGTGTAGTATAGTCACAGATCGTTTCTTTTACCTTATCCGAAATCGAGAACGGCGGATATACACTCGTACTGTCACCACTATGGACACCGGTCCTCTCAACGAGTTCCATGATGCCCGGAATAAAGACTTCCTTGCCATCGCAGATTGCATCGACCTCGACTTCTTTACCGACGAGATATTTGTCGATCAGGACCGGCTTATCTTCGTCCACTTCCACGGCGTTCTTCAGGTACTTCACGAGCATCGTTTCATTTGCGACGATCTCCATGGCACGTCCGCCGAGCACGAAAGACGGACGGACAAGTACCGGATAACCGATCTTCTCAGCCACTTTGATGCCGGTAGGAATATCGGTCACCGCTTCACCCTTCGGGTTCGGGATCTCGAGCGATTTGATCACGGCGTCAAAAGCATCTCTGTCTTCTGCTTTTTCGATTGCTTCGGAGTCAGTGCCGATGATATGTACGCCGCGCTTGGTCAGTGAATCCGCAAGATTGACGGCTGTCTGTCCACCAAGTGTTACGATGACACCAAGCGGTTTTTCCAGTTCAATGATGTTCATGACATCTTCTGTGGTCAGCGGCTCAAAATAGAGTTTGTCGGCCGTTGTGTAGTCCGTGGATACCGTCTCCGGGTTGTTGTTGATCACGATAGCCTCGTAGCCCGCTTCCTGGATCGTTCTGACAGCGTGTACCGTCGAGTAGTCGAACTCGACACCCTGGCCGATACGGATCGGACCGGAACCCAGAACGATGACTTTCTTTCTGTCGGAAACGATGGACTCGTTCTCGGAAGCATAGGTCGAGTAGAAATACGGAATATAACTGTCAAACTCGGAAGCACAGGAATCGATCATCTTATAGATCGGCGCGATCTTATTCTCACGGCGCATTTTGTAAATGTCGTCTTCAGTCTGCTTCCAAAGCTCTGCTACGTAGGAGTCGGAGAATCCCATTCTCTTTGCTTCGATCAGGTGTTCCAGCGAACCCACGTTCTCCTCCATCTCACGCTCGAAATCGACGATCTTCTTGATCTTATCGAGGAAGAACATATCGATACCCGTGATGTTGCAGATACGGGAGTGATCGACACCCAGCCACATCAGTTGGGAGATCGCATAGATACGGTCATCGGTACCTTCCTTGATGTACTCAAGAAGGTCGTCCACACTCATATGCTCAGAGTCGAACTTCGTCATATGGATATGGTTCTTGCTGTCCTCGAGAGAACGGATCGCCTTAAGAAGGCTCTCTTCAAAAGTACGGCCGACGCTCATGACCTCACCGGTTGCTTTCATCTGCGTGGAAAGCTTATTCATGGCTGCCGGGAATTTATCGAACGGGAATCTCGGCATTTTCGTGACCACATAGTCCAGTGCCGGTTCAAAACATGCCGGTGTATTGGCCAGTTTGATCTCATCGAGATTCATGCCGACTGCAATCTTCGCAGAAACGCGCGCGATCGGATAGCCGCTGGCTTTGGATGCAAGTGCGGAAGATCTGGACACACGTGGATTCACTTCAATGACATAGTACTTAAAGGAATGCGGGTCAAGCGCAAACTGACAGTTACAGCCGCCCTTTACGCCCAGCGCACGGATGATCTTTAGCGCACTGTCACGGAGCATGTGGTACTCCTTGTTCGTCAGCGTCTGGGAAGGCGCAACAACGATGGAGTCACCGGTATGAATGCCGACCGGATCGAGGTTCTCCATATTACATACCGTGATCGCCGTATCGTTCGCATCACGGATGACCTCGTATTCGATCTCCTTATAACCCTTGATGCTCTTCTCCACCAAGACCTGATGCACAGGAGACAGAGCCAGCGCATTTTTCATCATGGAGGTCAGTTCTTCCGGATCGTTGGCAAAACCGCCGCCCGTACCACCAAGCGTAAATGCCGGACGAAGGATGACCGGATAACCGATCTTTTCCGCCGCCTCAAGGGCTTCTTCAATACTGTATGTGATCTGCGAAGGTACGACCGGCTCGCCGATTCTTTCGCAAAGCTCCTTGAAAAGCTCTCGGTCTTCGGCGCACTCGATACTCTTGGCGTCGGTGCCGAGCAGTTCGATCTCGCACTCTTCCAGTACGCCTTTCTTAGCAAGCTGCATCGCCAGGTTCAAGCCAGTCTGACCACCGATACCCGGAACGATGGCATCCGGACGTTCCAGACGGCAGATGCGCGCCAAATACTGCAGCGTCAACGGCTCCATGTACACTTTATCGGCAATGGATGTGTCTGTCATGATCGTTGCCGGGTTACTGTTGGCAAGAATGACCTCATAACCTTCTTCTTTCAGAGCCAGGCACGCCTGCGTGCCTGCATAGTCGAACTCCGCCGCCTGACCGATCACGATCGGACCTGAACCGATCACGAGTACTTTGTGTATGTCTGTTCTCTTAGGCATTGTCACGCACCTCGCTTTCCTTATTTGCTGCAAGAATAGAAGTAAACTTCTCGAAAAGGTAACTGCTGTCCTGCGGACCCGGCGCGCTCTCCGGGTGATACTGCACGGAGAAGACCTTGTCTTCCTTGCACTCGACGCCCTCTACAGTGTTATCGAGAATATTGATATGCGTGGCTTGAAGTTTCGTGCCCGCAAGGCTCTCCAGATCAACGGCGTAACTATGGTTCTGGGACGTGATCTCGATCTTTCCTGTTTCCAGATTCTTGACCGGGTGGTTGCCGCCACGGTGACCGAACTTCAGTTTATAGGTCTTCGCCCCGTACGCCAGGGAGATCATCTGATGACCAAGACAGATACCGAAGATCGGGAACTTGCCGGCCAGTGCTTTTACCGTGGAAATAACAGGCGTCACGTCCTCCGGATCTCCAGGGCCGTTGCTTAAGAAAATGCCGTCCGGCTTCATGAACTCGATTTCATCCGGCGTCGTGTCAAATGGCACTACCGTGACATTACAGCCGTAGGAATTGAGTTTGCGGATGATATTGAGCTTGATGCCGCAGTCGATAGCGACAACATTGTATTTCGGGTTCGGCGTACGGGAGTACCAGCGCTTCTTGCAGCTGACGCGGGAGACCTGGTCGTGCGGGACCGGTGTGTCTTTGATCTTTTGGAGTGCCTCTTCCACACTCGTATCGATCGACGTCATGATCACGCGGCGTGAACCGAGATCACGGATGCTCCGGGTAATCTGGCGGGTATCCACACCGAAGATACCCGGAATATTATTTTCCTCCATCTCTTCGGAAAGCGTCTTGGTGTAGCGGAAGTTGCTCGGCATATCGTTATAGTCTCCGACGATCATGCCGCCGATGCTTGGGTTCTTGCACTCAAAGTCATCATCTGTGATACCGTAGTTTCCGATCAACGGGTAAGTCATCACGACCATCTGGTCCGTATAGGAAGGATCGGAAAGGATCTCCTGATACCCGACCATCGAAGTATTGAACACGATCTCGCAGACGCGTTCCACATCTGCACCGAATCCATATCCTTCGTAAAAACTGCCATCCTCAAGAACGATCTTCCGGTCTTTCTTTCTCATAACGCCCTCCAGTGCTTCTCGCAAAAAAAGACGCCCCCTGCATGCTCAAGATCAAGCATGTGCGAACGTCTTTGTTCCACTATTTTCAGTCGATATAATCTGTTGTAAGCCTTGCATTCCCGTACTTCTTCATCATCTGCGGCGCACTCATGGCGCGCCACGCAATTTCTTAACGGGAATTATAGTAATATGCCCTTCGTCTGTCAATGCAACTTCGGAAGAAAATATTATCGATTTCTGCCCTTTACCGGAATGGCTTTATTTCTGGCAGGCTTCCTTCATTTCCTTGACAAAAGCACCTATGCTTGCAGGTGCGTCAGTGCCTTTTTCTTCCAGGATCCGGATGACTGCCGATCCGACGATGACACCGTCTGCCACCTTGGCCATTTTCGAGGCGGTCTCCGGATTGGAGATGCCGAATCCGATCGCGCACGGCACATCCGTGACTTCGCGGATCTTCTTGACCACTTCGCTCAGGTCATTTGAGAACGAGGAGCGGACGCCTGTCACGCCCAGGCTGGAAACGATATAGATAAAGCCTTTCGCTTCTTTTGCGATCATGGAAACACGATTCTCGGAAGTCGGGGCGACCATGGAGATCAGATCCACATCATACTGCTCGCAGAATGGTTCGAACTCTTCTTTCTCTTCAAAAGGAACGTCCGGGACGATCAGTCCGTCGATGCCGATCTCACTGCACGTCTTGATGAAACGGTCCGAACCGTAGGAGAACACAACATTCGCGTAAGTCATGAACACCAACGGGATCGTGACTTCTTTTCTGATCTTTCTGACCAGTTCGAACACTTTGTCGGTCGTGATGCCACCGGCCAGCGCACGGATGTTCGCACCCTGGATCACCGGTCCTTCCGCAGTCGGATCTGAAAAAGGAATACCCAGTTCGATCAGATCCGCGCCGTTTTGCGCCGCAGCAAGAACGGCCCGGTAGGTAGTCTCCACATCCGGATCACCGCAGGTAATAAACGGGATGAATGCTTTTCCATTCTGAAAAGCCTCTTTTATTTTACTCATAGATATTCTCTCCTCTGTATCTGGCAATCGCCGCGCAATCCTTGTCACCTCTTCCGGAAACCGTGACGACAATGATCTTATCTTTGTCCATGGTCGGCGCGAGCTTCATGGCGTAAGCGATCGCGTGCGAAGATTCAATGGCCGGAATAATGCCCTCTGTCCGGGACAGATACTCAAATGCATCTACCGCTTCATCGTCTGTGACCGGCACATAAGATGCCCGGCCGATATCGTGAAGATGTGCGTGCTCCGGTCCGACACCCGGATAATCCAGGCCGGCCGAAATGGAATAAACCGGAGCGATCTGACCATATTCATCCTGACAGAAGTAAGACTTCATGCCATGGAAGATACCCAGTTTTCCGGTATTGACCGTAGCCGCGGTTTCAAATGTATCGATACCTCTTCCTGCCGCTTCGCAGCCGATCAGCTGTACATCCTTGTCTTCAATAAAGTGGTAAAAAGAACCGATCGCGTTGCTTCCGCCGCCTACGCATGCCATGACGACATCCGGAAGGCGTCCTTCTTTTTCCAGCATCTGCTGTTTGATCTCTTTGGAAATTACAGCCTGAAAATCACGTACGATCGTCGGGAACGGATGCGGGCCCATAACAGAACCTAAGCAGTAATGTGTATCGGAAACCCGGGTCGTCCACTCGCGCATCGCCTCCGAAACCGCGTCCTTCAAGGTCGCCGTACCGGTCTTGACCGGCACCACAGATGCGCCCAGCAGCTTCATGCGGTACACATTCAGTGCCTGTCTCTTCGTATCCTCTTCACCCATAAAGACGACACATTCCATCCCCATCAGCGCCGCAGCAGTCGCCGTCGCCACACCATGCTGGCCGGCGCCCGTCTCTGCGATCAAGCGTGTCTTACCCATCTTCTTTGCCAGCAGTGCCTGTCCCAGCACATTATTGACCTTATGCGCACCGGTATGGTTTAAATCTTCTCTCTTAAGATAGATCTTCGCACCGCCAAGATCCTCGGTCATCTTCTTTGCATAATAAAGAAGCGACGGACGATTGGCATACTCATTAAAAAGCGTCTCAAGCTCCTTCTGGAACTCCGGGTCGTTCTTGTAATGCTCGTATGCCTCTTCCAGTTCATGAACAGCATTCATCAGAGTCTCAGGAATATACTGTCCTCCATGTATGCCGAATCTTCCTTTTTTATCCACTTTACTCATCCTTTCCTCAAAAGCTCCATAAAGGAGCGCATCTTCTCTTCATCTTTTTTTCCGTCCGTCTCGATCCCGGAACTCACGTCCACTCCAAAAGGATGCAACATCCGAACGGCCTCTTCTATGTTTTCCGTATTCAAGCCACCGGCCAGAATATACGGTCTTTTCACATCTTTCAAGCATCGCCAGCCAAAAGTCTCTCCCGTTCCGCCTCCCGGCGAGTCCAGGAGTACCAGATCCGCTTCACAAGTTTCCACCTTCAGCAGATCTCCCTGATCGCGTACCCCAAAAGCCTTGATCACTTTCGCGCCCGTCGCCCTCTTCAGTTCACGGATATACGCATCGGATTCATTCCCGTGAAGCTGCGCGATATCTATAATACCGCGACTTAGAAGATCCTGCACGACCCGTATATCTTCATCGATAAAAACACCGACGGCCTTTATCTCCGGCAAAAGCACTCGCCTTAGTTCTTGTATCGTTTCCGGCGCGACGTATCTTCTTCTGCCCGGCACCAGTATAAACCCGACAAGATCCGGTCTCACACGGTTCACAGCTTCGATGTCCTCTTTTCTCTGCATACCGCAATACTTAACGATCAAGCACGCGCACCTCCTTCGCCGTAACGGACCTTCTGCCCCGCCCCTGGACTTGCTGTCCCGTTCGAGAGCCAGCCAGCCCCTTTGCCGAGGAAACAAAAAATCCTCGACAGAACTCCATTCTTTCTGTCAAGGACGATTCAAAATCGCGGTGCCACCTTGATTCACGACCCTAGCCGTGCACTTAGCAGGATACCAACATATCCCCGGCAAGTAACGTATGCCCTCACGTTGCAGAATACTTTGCATCACGCATTTGACTGCACCCTCAGCGGTCCATTTGATGACTTGTTTTCCACCGGTCTCTCATCCACACCGGCTCTCTGTAGGAGCATCATCACCGTTATCTCCGCGTCAACGGTTTCTCATATCAGCAGAATAATACCACGAGCCGGAGATATTGTAAATAGGCGCACAGATTCCGCAAGCCCCGCGGCGTCGCAAAGCACAAGGCATGATAATTTTGTATTCATAATTTTTTCCTTCTTCTCTTTCTTTTGCTAGTAAAGGATAACATAAAAAAGGCTATCAGAAAACTCATAACAATATACATCAAAAAACCTCTTGCGACGGGGGATCCGCATCGCAAGAGGTTATATCGTTTTAGTAAAAGCAGACGTTAGATCGTTCCCCGATCGATACCATATTTCTTGCAGATTTTGGTAAATTCAGGAGACTGACCGAAGAAAGCCATGACACTGGCTCGCGTCTGTGTGCCCTTAGCGATCTCGCCTGTCCAGTAAGCTACTTCCGAAGCTTCCGGATCACGTCCCATAAAGGTCGTATACAGACGCTTGACGTACTCGGTATTGTTCAGTTTGAAATTCACAAACTCGTCACTGGTAAAGAAAAGTTTGGCAGCCGAGCAACCGGTCTGCTCGAGGTTGGTCAGAGCAAGCGACCAGTACTGAAGGCCCTTCGGCTCCGGATCTCTTCCCAGACAGCATGTATAAAGTCTTGTTGCAAAATTGATTGCATTCTTCGACGCAAACTCCGCCTTGTGGTAAATTGCGCCGGACTTGACGCCATATGTCGCGCAGACATTACACCATTCGGTGGATTCAATAAAATTGTTCACGACATCCTGACGTGTCACACCAACTTTCAAGCGGTCCAACCAGTATAGTTTGCCGGCAGCATCGGATTTACGATCATAAAACGTCTTGTAAAGGACTTCCAGGAAGTCATCATCGTCCATGGCACGGTTCAGGAACTCCGGTGCATCGAGCAAGAAGAAACGTGCACAATCCGCACCATTATATTCACCATTAACTACCTTGGCCACCCAGAATTTCTTGCCTTCCGGATCGGAAGGACGATCAAGCGCAACCGAATAAAGTCTCTCGACAAAATCTTCGAAAGTCGGGTCCTTATCAGGCGCTGATGTCGGAGTCGGCTGTCCCGGAGCGGTCGTTGGAGTCGGCTGTCCCGGTGCGGTCGTCGGTGTAACGGAAGGCTCCGTGGTCGGAGTCGGCGACACAGTCGGGGCTTCCGTAGGCGTCGGAGTCGGCGACAAGGTAGGTGCTTTTGTAGGCGTTTTTGTAGGAATCGGCTTATCATTTAAATATGTGTATGAGCCTTTCCAGGTCGAAGAGATCTGCAGCCGGCGGGCATAACTGCCACTACAAGCACAGAGGCTGACTTCGTAAGCGCCACTTTCAAAATCGTTTTTCCAGCAGACCTCTTTAAGATCCACGCTTGTGCCGGATACGATTCCGGTGAAAGTACCGATCTTGAATTGATAAAGAGTGGCAAGTGGAAAAGCACTCCACGTCATCACGCCTTCAGATGAGATCTCAACATCAAACATTTCTGCAAGCGATTTATTATATGTTAAAACCGGACTGGTTACCCAATCACTACAAGCGGAACCATGCTTAAATGCTCTTACCCGGAATGTGTAAGTGTGTTCCCCTTCACGGAAATGGTCCATCATATCATCCTGGTTGTTATATGAGAGTATGTTTTGATAAATGCGTTCGTCACCCTCATAAAGCTCAATTTCATAATACACATCTTCGTCATTCGCCGGATCCCATACTGCCTGAGTTTCATCCCAGCGAACGTTCTGTGGCTTATTGACCGTAGGATCCGATGATACATATGTATATGTACCCTCCCAGGTTGCAGAACTCTGGTATTGACCCAGAGAATCGTTATCGTTGGAATATGCGCACAGAGTAATCTCATACTCACCACTATTCAGGCCAAAGAAATGTATAAGTTGATCCAGATCCTCAGAGATCGCACCGAAATGCCAGGAAACATTCGAATCAACAGTAATTCTATATTTCTCTGCATCCGGAAACTTTTGCCACTTTAATACACTCTCTTCGAGCCTTACGTTTTGTATTTCAGGCAGACTCTTATCGTATGTGAATTTCGCGCTAGTCCCGAAATCACTATCGTCGTAGTAGGGGGCACTTGCGTTCACCTCGATCGTGTAAGTGTGCTGACCTTCTAAAAGCCATCTGTGCAAACTCACATGAGGGGTCATAATATTCTGGAAGACCTTGATCGTTTCTTCACCTTCCATAAGGTAAATACTGTAAGTTCTCGCATTCGTTACTGCATCCCAAACTGCATCTGTACCATTCCATCTGACATTTTGCGGTGTATCCAGCTTGCTCTGTACCACAGGATCCGTGGCCGCCTGTACCGGACGTGAAGTCCACGGCATAACGGAAAAGAACAGAAGCACAGCCAAAAGCGCACAAAGTAATTTACTTCGGGATCGTCTCATTGTTGTCATCCTCACTTCCATAGTGTCTTAAAATGCATGTAGTCAAAAAGCAGGCAAAAGTTTCTCCACCGCCTGTTTTTTTACCAACCTTTTCGGAGCGATTGTATCACACCCTGTCACAAAAAATTCTAACATGATATGGAAATTCAGATTTTCTTCACATTGGTTTCGTTTTTGTTCTTTTTACACAGAACCTGCCGTGCTTCTCACTTTCCGAGGATCTCCGCCACAAAAGCACTCTTATCAGGGCTTTTCATGATGGCCTCACCTATGAGGATCGCGTCGACTTTTTCCTTCTCCAAAACCACCACATCCTCACGGCTGTGCACACCGCTTTCCGCGACAAATACTATATCGGACGGGATCTTTTCACGAAGCCGCAGGCAGTTGGATGGATCCACTTGGAAATTTTTGAGGTCGCGGTTATTGACACCGATGATCCTTGCACCGGCGGCAATGGCCATGTCCACTTCGTTCTCGTCGTGTGCTTCAACCAGCGCGGAAAGATGCAGTTGATCGCAGAGCGCGTGGTATCTTTTCAACGAAGGCAGATCCAGGATCGAGCAGATCAGAAGCACGGCCGACGCGCCGGAGATCTTGGCTTCGTAGATCATATACTCATCTACGGTAAAATCTTTTCTCAGACAAGGGATCGAGACCTTCCGGGAGATCTCGGAAAGATATGAAAGATCTCCCAGGAACCACTGCGGCTCCGTCAGAACGGAAATCGCCGAAGCGCCTGCCTTCTCGTATTCTTTGGCAATCTGAAGATATGGAAAATCTTCTGCGATAATGCCCTTTGATGGCGAGGCCTTCTTACATTCACAGATCAAAGAGATGCCTTCCTTCCGAAGTGCTGCTTCAAAAGGAAAGACCTTCCCGTCAAAGTCTTCCTGCTCCGCGAGTTCAAATGCTGCCCGGCGGATATCTTCCGTCGGGAGCGTCTGTTTAGCGATTCTCACCCGTTCTTTCGTTGCTTCCGCAATCGTATCCAGGATCGTACTCATCTTCTGTCCTCTTTTCTCTTCTTACTTATTGGATTCTTCGATGAAAGATTCCATTGCTTGGAGAGCTGCGCCATTGTCGATCAGCTCCGCGGCGAGCTTGATGCCTTCCGCGATCGAGTCAGCTTTACCCCCTACATAGATCGCCGCGCCGGCGTTCATGAGGACCGCGTTTCTCTTGGCATCCCGGATCTTACCGGAAAGGATATCCCGCGTGATCTGCGCATTCTCTTCCGGCGTGCCGCCAACCAGTTCCTCTTTCTTGCAACGTTCGAAGCCGAAATCCTCCGGACGGATCGCATAGCTGGCAAACATGCCTTCATTCAGTTCACATACCAACGTCTCGGAAGACATGGAGATCTCATCCAGCTTATCCATACCATATACGACCAGAGCTCTTCTAACGCCCAGATTTTTAAGTACCCGAGCTACGGTATCGACCAGGTATCCGTCATATACACCGAGGAGGAAATACTCCGGAGATGCAGGGTTCGTCAAAGGTCCCAAAATGTTGAACACCGTACGGAAACCGAGTTCTTTGCGGATCGGTCCGACATATTTCATCGCACTGTGGTACTTCTGCGCAAACAGGAAAGCAAAACCACTCTTCTCGAGAAGACCGGGCACCTTCTCCGGTTCGATAGAGATATTCGCGCCCAAAGCTTCGAGGCAATCTGCCGTGCCGGATTTCGAAGACGCCGCACGGTTACCATGCTTGGCCACCTTGATGCCGGAAGCCGCAATGACGAAAGCGGAAGTTGTCGAAATATTGAAGCTGTGCGCACCGTCACCACCTGTACCCACGATCTCCAGAACCTCCATGCCCGGGTGCGGTGCTTTTGTCGCTTTGCTCCGCATCGCCGCCGCACAGCCGGAGATCTCATCGATCGTCTCGGCACGAGCGCTCTTGGTCGAAAGCGCCGCGAGGAAAGCCGCATTCTGTGTCGGTGTCGTCTGTCCGCTCATGATCTCATTCATGACTGTATATGCTTCGTCATAGGTCAGGTCTTCTTTGTTTACGATTTTGATAATGCCCTCTTTAATCATTTTTTGTTACCTCTCTTGATGAAATTTGTAAGGATAGCAAGTCCGTCTTCTGTCATGATCGACTCCGGATGGAATTGCACGCCGTATACGCTGTATTCTTTATGTTCCACTGCCATGATCTCCCCGTCGCCGGTCTCCGCCGTGACCAGGAGGCATTCAGGCATCGTCTCTTTGAGTGCTGCCAGGGAGTGATATCTGGCAACATCGATTTCTTCCGCAAGCCCGGTAAAAAGCACTGAATCCGTGTTCACCCGGACTTTCGATTGTTTGCCGTGCATAAGTTCTTTTGCATAGGAAACTGTCGCGCCGTAGGCTTCGCAGATCGACTGATGCCCGAGGCACACGCCCAGGATCGGATATTTGCTTCCGAGTTTTTTGACCACTTCGATGCAGACACCGGCATCACAAGGACGTCCCGGGCCGGGGGAAAGAATGATGCTCTCGGGAGAAAGCGCGTCGATCTCCTCGACAGTCAGTTCATTGTTACGGATCACCTTGATATCCGGCTCGATCGTGCCGACGAGCTGGAAAAGGTTATAAGAAAAGCTATCGTAGTTGTCGATCAAAAGGATCATCCGTCCACCTCCTCTGCCATCTCAATGGCCTTCACCACTGCGGCGGCTTTGTTAATGCATTCCTGATATTCTTTTTCCGGAACGGAGTCATAAACGATACCGGCGCCGGACCGGACGAATACCTTGTTGCCTTTTTTGAATGCAATACGGATCGCAATACATGTATCGAGGTTTCCGGTAAAATCGATATAACCGATCGCTCCGCCATAGATGCCACGCTTGTTGTTTTCCAGTTCATTGATCAGTTCACACGCACGGATCTTCGGCGCACCGGAAAGAGTGCCGGCAGGAAGTATCGCATCAATGGCATGGATGGCATCCATATCATCACGGATCTCACCTCGCACGGTGGACCCGATGTGCATTACGTGTGAGAAACGCTCGATCTCGTGGTATTTCTCCACTTTCACGGAACCGAACTTCGCGATCTTTCCGATATCATTTCTTCCCAGATCGACCAGCATATTGTGCTCGGCCAGTTCTTTTGGATCGGCAAGGAGCTCTTGCTCAAGCGCCAGGTCCTCTTCCTCCGTTGCGCCGCGCTTTCTCGTGCCCGCCAGCGGGAACGTGTAGGCTTTGCCGTTTTCAAGTTTCACCAGCGTCTCCGGCGAAGCTCCGGCCACTTCCACATCCGTGCCGGAAAAGTAGAACATGTACGGCGACGGATTGACAGTACGGAGCACACGGTACACGTTCAGAAGACTGCCCTCGAATTCGCCTTCCAGACGGTTCGAAAGCACGATCTGGAAGATATCTCCTTCCTTGATGTGATGCTTGGCCTTTTCGACCATCGAGCAATACTCGTCCTTATCAAAAAGCGCTTGCATCTTGCCTTTGAGTTTTCCCGGTTTTTCCTCTGCCGGCTTTCCGTTCACGATCAGATCACGAAGTTCCGAGAGCTCACGCTCGCCGCGGTTCAGTTCTTTTTCCACATTCTCATCGGAATCATCAATGCGGATGTTTACGATGAGGACGATTTTTTGCATAAGATTGTCGAAAGCGATGACCTTGTCAAAAAGCATCAGGTCCACATCTTTGAAACTCTCGGAATCTTTGGCATCAAGTTTGAGTGTCGGCTCCGCATACTTGATATAGTCGTAGGAGAAATATCCCACGAGGCCGCCTGTAAATGTCGGAAGATACGGAAGTCTCGGGCTCTTATACTCGCTCAGGAGCTGTCTTAGGTATGTGCCGGGATGGGTCACGTCAAAAACAAGATCGCCCACCTTCATTTTACCGTCCACACAGGTGATCTCCATCTTCGGATCAAAACCGAGGAACGTATATCTTCCCCACTTTTCGTTGTTCTCCACCGATTCCAGCAGATAGCAGTGGCGGGACACATTTTTCAGGATCCTCAGCACTTCGATCGGTGTCTTGATGTCGGAAAGGATCGAGGTGGAAAGCGGGACGCACTTATAACCGCCACGTTTTCTGATCTCGTGCACTTCCTCCCGGGTTGGCCGCAAATTCATTTTACATTCCTGCCTTTCTCTTCGTTTTTCCCGGCAAAAAAAGACCTGCCGGAAATGGTCTTTCGTACAAGAACGATTTCCTGCAGGAAACAAAAAATCCCTGGCAGAAGAATTCTCATACTCTTCTGTCAAGGACGAATTACTAATCCGCGGTGCCACCTTGATTCTTTCTTTCCGAAAAACTCCGTCTACTCTGACGATGTTTTCTTTGAAAAAGCACTTTAGCGAGATACCATCATATCCCCGGCAACTAACGCATGCCTCTCGTCACAGAATACTCAGTCGGATACCGACCTTTGACTGCACCCTCAGCGGTCCATTTGATGACTTGTTTTCTGCCGGATTCTCAGCCTCGCCGACTCTCTGTATGAGCATCATCACCGTTATCTCCGCCTCAACGGTTTATGTTATTCAATTGATGATAAGATAATTCTATTCGTGTCTCTTGTCAACACTTTTTCGCAAAGCTTTATTATCTTTTTTCGATCAAACCGAATCCGCATTCTTCGGAAAGATCACGGAAAGTCTCGAGGATCTTGCCGGCGTAGCCTCCGATGTTCTCTTCAAGGATCGCGGTATTCACGAACACGATCGTAGTTTCCTTAGGAAGTTCACCGAGGCAGTCTGCAAGGGCGTCGAGATTGGCGCCGAACCAATCCGGGAACTCCATGGTTGCCCCGATCACGCGGTATGCTTCTGCTTTGGAGGTCATGTCTTTTCCATCAAGTACAAAAATACGCATATTTATTCCTCCCCATAGAGCAATGTGAATGTTTCGTAGTGATCATCGGTATAGTAGATCAGGCCGTCATCCGAGAACACGATACGCTTGGCGCCTCTTGAACTCTTTCCCTTCGTGTCGATATCGCACTCATAGTACGTGCGGCCTTTCTTCTTAGGAAGCAGGCCTTCTCTGTTTCCGAAAACGTCGCCGCCGATGCTGCATCCCGGAAAATACTCCTCGAGCGAACCGCCGCTCCATCCCTTCTCTCTGGCCCGTGCTTTCGTAACAAAGTTAGACGGCAAATGCCAGTATGTGTGGATATATAGAGCTACGTCTTCTTTTGATGTATATCTGCCTTCCTCATCGATCTTATTGTCGTCTTCAGTCGGCTCGGTCGTCGTTTCAGATGTCGTTTCAGAACTGCTCTCCGAAGTTTCCTCGTTGCTCCCGGAAGTCTCCGTCGTGGTTTCTTCCGTCGTTGCTTCGGTCTCTTTGGTCGTTTCTTCCGTAGTAGCCTTCGTGGTTTCCGATTCGCTCTCCTTCGAAGTCTCCGATTCCTTCGTCGTTTCGGAAGCAGTAGTCTCGGTTACTTTTGGTGTGGTCGTAGCCGTTGTGATTGCAGACGTCTCACTCTTTGACGCCGAGCATGCCGCAAACAGACCCAGCACGCAGATCGCGCAAAGCAGCGCGAATACTTTCATTAGTCTTGATTTACTGAAAATGTGTCTCATGTGATCCTTTCTTCTCCCCTCACAAGCACAGACGCCGCGTCAGAGCTTGTTTCCTCCTTCGCGACGTCATGGTGTTTTATTGATTCTATTACTCTTCGACCGGCACTGTCTTGATGTGCAGTTCTTCGAGCTGCTTGTCGGTAACATAGCCCGGCGCATCCATCATGATGTCCTGCGCGTTCTTGTTCATCGGGAACGGGATGATCTCACGGATCGTCTCTTCGCCGGACAAAAGCATGACCATACGGTCTACGCCCGGAGCGATACCGGCATGCGGCGGCGCACCATAGCAGAAAGCATTGTACATAGCCGGGAACTTCGCCTTTACGTCTTCTTCGCCGAGGCGGACCATCTCGAAGGCCTTGATCATGATCTCCGGATCGTGGTTTCTTACCGCGCCGGAAGAAAGCTCTACGCCGTTACATACGAGGTCGTACTGGTCGGCAGTGATGGCCAGCGGATCGATCTCGCCGCGCTCTGCCTTGAGAAGTGTCTCGAGGCCGCCGCTCGGCATGGAGAAAGGATTGTGGCAGAACTCGAGTTCGCCGGACTCTTCACCGATCTCGTACATCGGGAAGTCTACGATCCAGCAGAACGCATACTGCTCTTTATCAATGTGGTTCGGGCAAGCCGCGCCGAATGTCTTCACGATCACACCGGCTGTCTTCTGAGCTGTCAGAAGCTTACCGCAGGAAAGAACGACCAGGTCACCCGGCTTTACGCCAAGAGCGGAAACGACCGCATCCTTGATCGGAGTAACAAACTTCGCGATACCACCGACGATCTCACCGTTCTCATCCATTCTGAACCAGCAGGCTTTATTGCCGGACTGTACTTCCACATCTGCCAGCGTCTTATCAATAAACTTACGGGATTCCTTGAAGTCGGAGATGACAACTGCCTTGATGCGGACATCGGTATCTTCGCCGGCCTCGTTCTTTGTGGCAAACGGCGGGAAACCGCAGTCTTTGAGCTGTTCGGTCGCGTCCTGTACCGTCAGGTCGATACGAAGGTCCGGCTTATCGGAACCATACTTCTCCATCGCCTCGAGGAACGGGATACGTGCGAACGGAGCGCCCGATGCACGGTTATATGTACCATACTTGGCAAAGATCGGAGGCAAAACATCTTCGATGACGGAGAATACATCCTCCTGAGTCGCAAAGGCCATCTCCATATCGAGCTGGTAGAATTCACCCGGAGATCTGTCACCACGGGCATCCTCATCACGGAAGCAAGGTGCGATCTGGAAATATCTGTCGAAACCGGAAGTCATCAGGAGCTGCTTGAACTGCTGCGGAGCCTGCGGAAGCGCATAGAACTTGCCCGGGTGCTTTCTTGCCGGAACGAGGTAGTCACGTGCACCCTCCGGAGACGAAGCCGTCAGGATCGGAGTCGTAATCTCGAGGAAGTCATGCTCCATCATGGCCTGACGAAGTGCAGCAACAACATTGCAGCGCAGGATAATGTTCTTCTTCACTTCCGGGTTACGAAGGTCGAGATAACGGTACTTCAAACGTGCATTCTCATCGGCTTCACGGGAGTGATTGATCTCGAAAGGAAGCTCGTTATAACGGCAACGGCCGAGGACCTCGATCTTCTCCGGTACGACTTCGATATCACCGGTCGCCTGATTCGGGTTCTTGGAAGATCTCTCACGGACAGTACCGCTCACGGAGATCGTGGACTCCTTGTTGATGCCCTTGGCGAGCTTGACCATCTCTTCTGTCTCGAGGACGATCTGGGTCGTGCCGTAGAAGTCACGAAGCACGACGAAACCGAGTGTGCTTCCTACCTCACGCATGTTCTCCAGCCAGCCTACCAGCGTGACCTTCTCGCCTGCATTCTCCAGACGGAGCTGGCCGCAGTTATGTGTTCTTGATTGGATCATATGATTTCTCCTTTTCTATTGTCCTCATGCCGGTCAAGAAGAACCGGCCCCCGAAAGTATTCCGAGGGCCGCCTCAGACGGCACGTTATATACCGTTCCTTATTTTATAGCATGATATTCTTACCCGCAAGACGACAAAACCACCAATTATTCTGAACAAACCAGTGGAAAAAGGAGTATATCCTCTTATAGCCTTCCGAAAACCACTCCGGGCAGTCTGAACTTTTTCGAAACTTGTATGATTTCCATCTCAACCTCCTGATGCGCGTGCGATCTGTCGGGGTTAGTTCTTATCTGTTTTTGATTATAACAAAAACAGCCCTGAGGAGGTCAGAGCTGTTTCTTTCAGTCGAGTTTCTAAACTATCAGCAGAGCGCGGGCATGAACTTGGCAAAGAGATATAGTCCCTCTTTTCCTGCATGAACTTCGTGATGGATTTTCGCCGGCATGATCGAGATCACGCCCGGGAAATACTCGATTACGTGGCCATCGTTCACGCATGTCCCACGTCCGGCGATGACTTCATGTGTCTCCAGCTGTGGATCGTGAATATGATCCAGAATACTCTTACCGGGTGTGATCCTCACGAGATGGTAGCTGTACGCTCCGCCTGTGACCTTCGAAGTTACGATGTGCTTCAGCTCGACGCCCTCGAATGTCGGATGCTTCGACCAGGGAATATCCTTGAACATGACCGTTCCTTCCGGAAGCGAAAGTTTTCCTTCGTTAAATGCTTCAAATACTGTGTTTTCCATTATGATCACCCTTTCTTTTTTGGATGGTTTGATCATAACAGGATGGGATCAATCCGCATTGGATAAAATTGCGGACTGGATAAACTGTTCCGGTGAAATGCCTACTTGTTTCTTAAACACCCGGTCCAGATGGCTCTGATCACAAAAGCCCACCATATGCGCCACGTCCACAACTTTATATCCCTGACGCAGGAGCTGCTGGGCTTTTCGGATGCGGCACTGCATCTGGAACTTATGAGGTGTCAGGCCGTTTTCGGAAGTGAACTTGCGTATCATATGGTAAGAACTGATGTTTACCTTCTCGGACATCTGATCGATGCTTAAGTCCAGCTCCGGATTTCCAAGGATCTCGCGCTTGATGACGTCCAGTTCTTTTGCCGCATCATCATCTCGCGGGATGCATGTCGTGATCATGGAATACTGGTCGGACAGCGGTTCGATCGAGTGCTGCACATCCGGAAGAACAGAGAAGCATTCGCCTTCGGAGCATGTGAACTCCTGATCGGCCACACGGATCAGGAGCGACCCTTCCGTCACGATGCCGAACACATAATGCCCTACATGCGTGTGTGGCGGATAGGAGATCCGGACATGTTCCAGACTGACGGTCTCGATCCCCGTCGAGTTATCTTCTATATATTGTAATTTTTCTGCTTCCACTTACTTTTTTCAGCCTCATTGAGATAAAGCAAAATGAACCTACGTGAAGGGGGTGTGTCAGATTACACGTTGATATACGCGCCGGCCTGGGCCTTCCACATCTCCGCGTACTTACCGTTTTGGGAAAGAAGCGCGTCATGCGTTCCCTCTTCCACGATGTGTCCTTCTTCGAGCATGAAGATCCTGTCTGCAAGGCGTGTCGTCGACAATCGGTGCGAGATAAAGATGACCGTCTTGTCCTTCGTCGCTTCGATCATGGCGTGGTTCAGCTGGTACTCCGCAATCGGATCGAGAGCCGAAGATGGCTCGTCGAGGATCATGAGAGAAGCATTCTGGTAGAACACACGCGAGATTGCAAGTTTCTGCCGTTCACCTCCGGAGAGGTCGACACCTTGTTCGGAGAACTCATGTGTCAGCGGCGTATCAAGTTTCATCGGAAGAGACTCCGTCCGCTTCAAAAGACCGCTGTCCGTGAGCGCCTGCCGGATCTTCGCATCGTCTGCGTGATCGACCGTATCAAGAATGACGTTTTCACGTACGGTTCCCGCGAAGATCTCGAAGTCCTGGAAGACTGTACCGATCGAGTTCCGATACGAAGTCAGATCGTAGTCTTTCACATCGACACCATCTGCAAGAATACGTCCCGATGTAGTATCGTAAAGACGCATCAGAAGCTTGACCAAAGTCGTCTTACCTGCACCGTTGTATCCAACCAGCGCGATCTTCTCGCCCGGCTTGACGGACATGGAGATCTCCGAAATCACTGAAGGCAGATCTTCTTTATAAGAGAAAGATACATTCTCCAGGGCAAGTGCTTTTGCCGGAGAAGACGGCTTCGTCTCGCTCGTAGAAACCACCTTCGGCTCGTAGCCCAGGAAGTCTCTGATCTTCTGGATGTACAGGCTCGTCTCGCAAGCCTTCGGGTACGTCTCCGTGAAGATACGGAGGCTGTTCTTAAGGCCACCGAACCAGTTGAAGAGCATGACCATCGTTGACAGGTTGATCGCGTGCATGATTGCGTAGCGGTAGACCAGATAAGCCGTGTAAAGCGTATCGCCGATCAAATGTCCGAAGATATGATCCTTGAGATACGCGATACCGAACTTCTTGTGCGCAAGTGATTTTTCCGCCGCAAGCACCTCATTGTTTGCCTCGACGAAGCGCTCCTCGAGCACCTCTGTGACTTCCGGATCCAGACGGATCTCTTTCGCGTAATCTTTGAGATAGAAGACACGCTTCACATACTCACGTTTTCTCTCCGGCGGATTTCTGCGGATGCGGACCTTGTAGGAGAACTTGTTGTAGATCTGGTTCAAACCGAACGTGATCACGAATGTAATCACGACGAAGATGATCGAGACCTTATCTTTCGCTAAGAAGTACCCGCCTGTCAGAAGAAAAACTGTCAGACCGGAAAGCACGCTCTTGATGAACTCCATCGTCTGATCGATCTGCTTGTCCACCTCAGAAATGGCCAGGACCTGACTGTTGTAAAACTCCGGATCATCGTAGCAGGCAAGGTCCACGCTGCGTGCCTTCTCATAAAGCATCAGCTTGATTTTCTCCCGGACCTTCGGCCGCTCTTTCTCCTGCATATAGTCGCCGGCGATGACTGTAAAGATCATTCCGATCGTGATCGCTGCTGCAATGATCAGGATCACGGCGGCTACCCGGCGGAACGGGTAACCGAATTCCGCTGCCTCGAGGACATAGCCGATGAGGATCAGGTGCTCGAAGAAGATCGAAACCTGACCGCGGATCGCATCCAGCGCCGGGAAGAGTACGAACTTCGGAGAGGCTTTCATCATCATCTTCATGAAGAAGAAATTGTTCTTGAAGACCTGCGAGGTCGACTGTTTGGTCTGCTCATTTTTGTTTTCTGCTATTTCCGTTTTCTTGCTCACAGGATCACCTCCTCTTCCTTTTCTACCGCCAGATAGTTCATCGCCTGGCGGATGTACATCTTTGCATATTTTCCCTTCTTATCGATCAGTTCACGGTGATCGCCGCGCTCAATGATCGTTCCCTTCTCCAGCATGAAGACTTTGTCGCAGTTCTTGACCGAAGACAGACGGTGCGAAATGAATACCATCGTATGGTCCCGTCCTTCCTTCATGATGTTCTTGAAAAGCTCATACTCCGCGATCGGGTCAAGTGCCGAGCTCGGCTCGTCGAAGATCTTGACCGGCGATTCTTTTGCAAAAGTTCTCGCGACGGCGAGTTTCTGATGTTGCCCACCGCTGAAGACGGCACCGTCTTTGTCGAATTCTTTGGTCATGATCGTATCCACGCCTTTTGGCAAAGACTCAACCTTTTCGAGGATTCCGGCACGGCGGAGCGCACGGTGCACGATCTCCTCTTCATTCTCGTAATGGCGTCCCATCAGGACGTTTTCTTTGATGCTCATCGCGAAGATCGCAAAGTCCTGGAACGTAGTCGCGAACAGTCTTCTGTACGCACGAAGGTCATACTCCTTAATATTTTTGCCGTTCAGCAGGATCTCACCGGATGTCGGATCGTAGAATCGAAGTAGCAGTTTGATGATCGTTGTCTTCCCTGCACCATTGTGTCCGACAAGCGCTACGATATCGCCCTTATCGATGCGGAAAGAAAGATCCTTGATCGTCTCTTCGTCCTTATACGAGAAGCACACGTTCTTGAACTCCAGACTCTCAAATCCTTCCGGGATCTCACCTTTCTGATCCTGCGGGATCTTCTCTTCGTACTCTAAGAAAGTACGAAGGTTATTCATGAAGACACCGTTCTTGATCAAGTCCATGACATTTTCAAAAGCACGGATCAGGATCCATGTCATCGCCACCATCAAGCTGGTCATGATCGTCAGCTGCGCCAGCGTGATCGTCTTACTGACCAGGTTTCTGTAGATCGCGTAAAAAAGCACACCTTCGAAGATGATCGTGAAGGTGAATGTGATCCTCCAGAAAGAAAGCGAACAGTTAGCAAATGCATACTTCACCGCCGCTTTTACATTCTTCTTGGTCGCTTCCTGATACTGTTCTTTCAGAAGCGAGAACACATTCGAAAGACGGATCTCTTTTGCGCCGTCCGGCAGGTACATCATGCGGTTGACGTAATTATGCACTTTGTTTTGCGGTACTTGCGCCTGATAGCGCTTATACTCATATTTCTGCTTGTAATTACCAAAGATGAAGTTACCGATCAGCGGTGAGATAATGAACAGCACGGCATAGTGATCGATCTCGAACATGAAGTAGAAGACCGCAGCAAGTGCCGGCACCGATACGATCACGCCCCAGAAACTCTGGACGATCTTGGCAACTTTTTCTTCCGCACCATCCATAGCCATAGTGTACTTATCGTAGAAATCCGAATCCTCGTAGCACCGGAGTTCCACATTCTTCGCTTTGGCAAAAAGCTTCTTGTAGATGCCGCCGTAAAGATGGATCGTGCCCAGCGGTAACGTCACATTTTCCGCGTATTTCGTATAGCAACGCAACACCAGGAACACCACACCGGTCATGGCGATGAACCACATGATCTCATTAAAGGGCTGATTGGTATCCAGCGCATTGACGATCTTTCTCATGAAGATGCCATCGTAAAACACCCACTCAAAGTATCCGAAAAGCATCAGCAGAAAGCCTGCAATGACCAGTCTCTTGTCGATCGATGCAGCAAGCTTCACTGCATACAGATCATTCTTCACTGTCTGCGCAAACGACAGTTTTTTCTTTTTCTCTTTATTCTTTTTACTTGGTTCCTCTTTCTTTTCTTTGCTCATGTTCCTCACCTTGTCCCTCCTGTCCTTTCCCCTCATTAAG
The DNA here is from genome assembly GCA_017513085.1 of Clostridiales bacterium. Lineage (GTDB taxonomy): Bacteria > Bacillota > Clostridia > Saccharofermentanales > Saccharofermentanaceae > Scatonaster. Next base: position 40,202 of record JAFWDK010000011.1, read on the forward strand.
GACAGATCCCAAGTCGCATATTCCCTCTAAAGTAGACTCATTGTATCAATCCGAAATGCTTTCGTAAACGGATTTATACTATCACTCTATTTGAAATCATCGGCAGCGTCGGTATGGGGCGGATCGTCGCCAAAAGAACGGTCGGCTGCCGCTTTTGACCGGTGGTGACAGATAGGATTTGCTCATCGAATCTTATCTCCATCGCTTGCTATCGAACGCAAAAAATAACCGTCGACCTGGATCAGACGGTTACTCTTTTCAGGATAACAATATCACTGCTTCAAAATCACTTTTTCTTTTCGTAATCTTCAAGTGCGGACTTGATGGCTTCCTCTGCAAGAACAGAGCAATGCATCTTATAATCCGGGAGACCGTCGAGGGCCTCGGCCACGGCTTTGTTCGTCAGTTCTCTTGCTTCGGAGACCGGCTTGCCCTTGATCATCTCGGTAGCCATCGAGCTGGAAGCGATCGCGCTGCCACATCCGAATGTTTCGAACTTCACATCTGTGATCACGTCATTATCGATCTTCAAGTACATCTTCATGATGTCACCGCACTTCGCGTTACCGACTTCACCCACGCCGTCCGCGTCCTCGATCACACCAACATTTCTCGGGTGCAGAAAATGATCCATTACTTTTTCACTATATAAAGCCATTGTTGTTCCTCCCTTTTTCTCACAAGATAAATGCTTTCTTTCCGGACACAAGATCTCTCCAGATCGGTGAGAATCCGCGCAGATATTCGACTACTTCTTTTACCGACTTTATGATCGTCTCGACATCCTCATCGGTTGTCTCTTCACTGATGCTCAGTCGCAGCGATCCATGTGCCACATCGTGCACACGACCGATCGCCAGCAGCACATGACTCGGATCGAGTGAACCGGATGTGCAGGCCGATCCGGACGAAGCCTGGATGCCCTTCTCATCAAGAAGAAGCAGGAGCGACTCGCCCTCGATCCCCTCGAAGCAGAAGTTCACGTTACTCGGAAGTCGATGCTCCCGATCTCCATTCAAAGCACTGTGCGGGATCTCGCTGATCTTCTCGATCAGTCGGTCGCGCTTCGCCTGTACGTTCTTCGTATAATTATCGAGATTGGCCACCGCTTCCTCCAGCGCCACAGCCATCGCCGCAATTCCCGGAACATTCTCCGTACCGGCACGCTTACCGCGTTCCTGCGCACCACCCTCGATCAGATTGACCAGACGGATGCCCTTCTTCGCATACAGGAAACCCACACCCTTCGGTCCATGGAATTTGTGAGAGGAAGCCGAAAGCATATCGATATTGTCTTCCACCACATTGATCGGCAGATGCCCGATCGCTTGCACCGCATCCGTATGAAAAAGCACTTGCTTCTTGCGGCAGATCGCGCCGATCTCGCGGATGGGCTGGATCGTTCCGATCTCGTTATTCGCGAACATGATCGTTACCAGTGCGGTATCTTCGCGGATCGCCTGCTCCACTTCTTCCGGTCGGACCAGTCCATCTTCATGCACATCGAGAAGTGTGATCTCAAATCCTTCCTTTTCAAGTTTTTTCAAAGTATGAAGCACGGCGTGATGTTCAAAAGCGGAAGAAATAATATGTTTCTTTCCTTTGGCCTCACCGATCTTCGCCGCCGTAATGATCGCCTGATTATCCGCTTCACTTCCGCCGGAAGTAAACGTGATCTCTCGAGGTTCCGCGCCGATGATGCCCGCAACTTTCTCGCGTGCTTCCTCAAGCACTTCCTTCGCACTCTGTCCCAGACGATAAAGACTGGAAGGATTTCCGTATTGTTCTCTCATCAGCGATACCATCTTATCGATCGCCGCTGTACTCATTTTTGTCGTTGCCGCATTGTCTGCATATATCACGATCCTAATCTCCCTTGCTATCTCATTTTTTCTTCCGAAAAACCATTTCGATCATCGGATGTTGATACATATCTTATCGCCATTCGCCTACCATGTCAATAGGTTTTTGAAAACAATTTGACAACCCGTCAAACGCCTTAATATCAGATATTTCAGAAAATCATCCGGAAATCGTCTTTCAAAAAACAAAGCCTCTTGATTTACCCATTCACCTTGCGGTATACTAGGCAAATAACGAACAAGTGCTTTTGCATGATCCATATCAACCGAAAACGGGGATCATGCTATCGGAAGTTATTAGAAGGGAGAGTACTTCTTATGGTATCTACAAAAGGACGTTATGCGATCCGTGTCATGATCGACCTGGCTGAGCATCAGGACGGTAATTTTATTCCGCTGAAGGATATCGCCGAGCGCCAGGACATTTCAAAAAAGTATCTGGAGATCATCGTCAAAGACATGGTAGCCGGCGGTCTCGTGGTAGGCGCCAGCGGAAAGGGCGGCGGTTACAAACTCTGCAGAAAACCCGAGAAGTATAACATCGGCGAGATCCTCGAACTCATGGAAGGAAAACTCGCCCCTGTAGCCTGTCTGTCCGAAAAGAAAAACACCTGTCCCAGAAAATCCGTCTGCCATACATTACCGATGTGGACAGAATACGACAAGATGGTCCACGACTTTTTCTATTCAAAAAAACTCAGCGACCTGCTCTGACCGGGGATCTATCCTCTATAGATGAATTCCACGCTTGAGCAAAAGCGCCGGTACCTTTGCTTTTACACCATCTTCTCTACTTCTCGCTATCGTAGCAAGAAAAACGCCCGTAGCCTTTAAGGCCACGGGCGTTTCGGGATACCTAGCATCAGCAGGCAGGAAAGTGGTAGCAATAAAGCTGCCTGCCATTTCAAGAAGTCGTGCTTTTCATGTGAAGTACATTATATATTAGGGGAGTTGATCTGAACTGCAGAAACTACGCACGACCCCTCTATAGGTATAATATCAAGGAACACAAACTAGTTAGCATATGCTAACTGTCAACGATTATAGCAGACACTTTTTTCCACGTCAACATTATTTTTCATACTTTTTTTCAAAAAGGTATAGACATTCTCCACGAATGGTGTATTATATGAATTGTAAACACATGAACGGTTGTTCATACGTTTATATGACAAAGAAACATTGAAAAACCATACGGATACTGAGAGAATCTTTTACGGATCATTCACCAAGTCCGAACCGAAAAAGGAGTTAATTATGAAAAAGTCTTTTAAACTTGAAGAACTGGATTGCGCAAACTGCGCGGCTAAGATGGAAGCAGCAATTGCTAAACTTCCGGGAGTTAAGAAGGTTGCGATCAACTTCATGGCCCAGAAAATGATCCTTGAGGCAGAAGATGACCAGTTCGATGAAGTTCTGGCCTTGGCGCAGAAGAAAATGAAGGAAGTTGAGCCGGACTGCGAGATCGTGATGTGAACCTCGGGTGACCAGTCTTTTCTGATTTCATCTTTTCCTATTCAATAATAGTATTTACACTGAAAGTATCCACACAAGGATCCTCAATCCGGATCCGGTAGTACTTTACGGCCCAAAGGGAGTGTTTCCTATATGACGAAAAAACAGAAAAAAAGATTAAAAAGAATTCTCCTGGCGGCGGCGATCCTGGGTATTCTCCTTCTGCTCACCGAGGTATCGGCGATCAGCGAACATATCCCGTTTCCGGAAAATGCAATCGCCAACCGTATCCTTATGACACTTCTTTTCCTTATCCCCTATCTGATCGTAGGATACGACGTCGTACTCGGTGCTGTTAAGAAGATCGGTAAAGGCCAGATCTTCGACGAAGAATTTCTCATGCTCATCGCCACGGCAGGCGCTTTTGCCATCGGAGAATATCCGGAAGCCACAGCCGTCATGCTCTTCTATCAGGTAGGAGAGCTTTTCCAGAGCATCGCGGTAGGACGCAGCAGAAAATCGATCTCGGATCTGATGGACATCTGCCCGGACAGCGCCATCGTGCTCCGCGCTGCAGAGGGAGAAGGCAGCGATACCGGCGCTTTGGCGGAAATCGAAGTGGACCCGAGCGAGGTGGAGATCGGCGAGACCGTGCTGGTCAAACCTGGTGAAAAGGTCCCGATCGATGGCATTATTCTGGAAGGAAACACTTCGCTTAACACTTCCGCCCTCACCGGGGAAAGCGTCCCGGTAGACCGGAAAGTCGGAGACAAATGCTTTTCGGGAAGCATCAATCTGACACAGGCGATCAAGATCCGCACCACTTCTGCGTACGAAGACAGCACAGTGGCCAAGATCCTGGAACTGGTGGAAAACAGTACGGATAAAAAAGCACGTTCCGAGAATTTTATCACTCGCTTCTCGCGTTTCTACACACCGGCCGTTGTACTTTGCGCGATCCTGATCACTCTGATCTGCGCATTCTTCACCAACCTTGGCCTCTCCCGGAGCCTGTACCGTGGTCTGATCTTTCTCGTCGTCTCCTGCCCGTGCGCCCTCGTGGTTTCCGTACCGCTGAGCTTTTTCGGTGGAATCGGTGCCGCCTCGCGTCAAGGCATTCTCGTCAAAGGCAGCAACTATCTCGAAGCGCTCGCTACCGTCGACACGATTGTGCTCGATAAGACCGGCGACCCTGACCGAAGGGCGTTTCGCAGTAGAAGCCGTACATCCGAACGAAATCGATCCCGATGAGCTGATCGATATCGCCGCCCTTGCGGAAAGCCGTTCGAATCATCCGGTGGCCGAGTCCATCGTAAAAGCACACGGCACACACATCGACTCCAGCCGGCTTGGTGAGGTAGAGGAAATTGCAGGCAAAGGCATCCGTGCGATCATCGACGGAAACACCTATTACGTAGGAAATGGTGCTCTCATGACCGAAATCGGAGCTGATTCCCACGAGTGTCACCTCCCCGGAACCATCGTTCATGTCGCACGCGTAAAAGACTTGAATATCAAGCTTTGTAACAGTGTTACGGACAGTAACGGAAAAGAGATTCCGGTCTTCGATCCGAAATCCACCGAGTATTTAGGCCACATCGTCATCAACGATGTCATTAAAGAGGGTTCCAAAAATGCACTGGCGGATCTTCGCCGGGCGGGCGTCAAAAATGTGGTCATGCTCACCGGGGATAATGAAAAGGTTGCAAAAAAAGTCTCTACAGATGTTGGTGTGGACAAATTCTTTGCCGGCCTTCTCCCCGCTCAGAAAGTTGAGAAGCTCGAAGACCTCCTCGCCAAAAGAACCGGCAACGTTGCTTTTGTCGGTGACGGCATCAATGATGCTCCGGTACTGACCCGTGCAGATATCGGTATCGCCATGGGCGCGCTGGGTTCCGATGCAGCGATCGAGGCTGCGGATGTGGTTCTTATGAACGATGATCTCAGAAAGATCCCCGTTGCGGTTAAGATCGCCCGAAAGACTCTTCGCATCGTCAAAGAGAACATCACTTTCTCCTTGGCCGTCAAGATCGGCATCATGGTGCTTGGCGCACTCGGTATCGCAGACATGAAGCTGGCCGTCTTCGGAGACGTCGGCGTCCTGATCCTCGCAATCCTAAATGCACTTCGCGTCCATCGGACCCGTGCCTAAGCCAAACAAATACCTGACCTGAACGATTACGTGTGGAATCCACATTTTGTGCGAATCCGCACGTAATTTGTTTTCACGGAACCGGCGACTACGGGTGAAACTAAAGAAATGCCGAATTCACCACTAATTCCGCCAGTCAGTTTCCCCTAACCGCCGAAAATCACATTTGAAAAGTCTCTTTCAGGAATCCATTTCCAACTACCGGTTTTTCTCAAACCTTCCGAAGATCCAGGATGTTGTCCCCGACATCGATATCGTGGCGGGCAAGGAATTTCTTCAAGCCTCTCACCTTTTCCGGCTGAAGGATCAGCTTCGGCGTATGGGCATCGCAGCCGATCACAAAACGCGCACCTCTTGAAGCAGCCATTCTGAAGAACCGGTCGCAAGGATAATTCCGCCCGTCCGTAAATCCGTAGATATTGATCTCCAACGGAATGTCTAATTCCACGGAAGCATCCACGAGACGTTCCATATGTTCCTCATACACATCGTCCCTACCGGTAAAATTGATCAGATCCGGGTGCGCCAGATAGGTAAAAAGTCCGGTCTGCATACCCTCGATGGTCGTATCCACATATGCCTTCAGACGATCCTCGTTTGACGTCGGCGCACCGGTATAAAAACCATAGACCTCGTCCGGAACATAGTGCTGACCTTGAATGATATAGTCCAAAGGAAACTTCCGTAGTTCAGCAAGAAGCGGTTCAAAGTATTTTTCCGAATACTCCACCTCATATCCGATCAATATTTTGATCTTCGATTTATACTCTTCCCGAAGCTTCAAAAGCGTCGAAGTATAGTCATCAAGTTCCGACATTCTCATGCGGATCCCGGAATGGAAATCCTCCGGATACGGCTGCGGGCAATGGTCCGAGAAGCCCAGGATCTGAAAACCCTGCTTGATCGCCGCCTCAATATACTCGCGCTCGGTCCCGACCGCGTGATGGCATCTTGTTGTATGCGTATGGTAATTCGCCAGCATAGATATATCCTTTCATGAGAACTCCCCGTTCACGCCCCATATCTTACCACACTTTACATGTTGTTGACAGGAAAATCGATCAGTCTTATAATGAATCTCGATGATATCAATTTGATATCGTATCGACTCACTAATCAAGAAGCACTTCTTTGGTGCTTCAGCATGACACACGAAAGAGGTGGAGAAAATGAATCAGAACAAAATTATCGAAGAGAAGATCCTGCGCGGACGCAAGATCGGAGGATTGGTCGTATTCCTCTACATCCTGCTCTTTATCGGCTCGATCGCCGGCATAATTTACTGCGTGGCCAATTCAGTAGACGACAATCCGGAACCGCTGGCGCTGTTTATCGCCTGTATTGCTTTTATCTTCTTTGGGTGGATCCCGCTCTGCGGACTCAAAGTATTAAAGCCGAATGAAGCATTAGTGCTTACACTTTTCGGTAAGTACATCGGAACCTTGAAGGGCGATGGATTCTTCTTTGTAAACCCGTTCTGCTCTGCTTTCAACCCGGCAGCCAGCACACATCTTGGACAGAGCGGTGATGTCAGCACGAAGCGCATCATCTCAACCGCCGGCGGACAGACAGCAACCAATATAGAAATTGCTTCCAAGAAGATCTCACTTAAGGTCATGACTCTTTCCAACAGTAAGCAGAAAGTCAACGACGTACTTGGTAATCCGGTCGAGGTTGCTGTAGCGGTAATGTGGAAGGTATCGAATACTGCGAAAGCTGTTTTTAACGTTGACAACTTTAAGGAATACCTTTCCCTTCAGTGCGACACGGCAGTACGAAATGTCGTAAAAGTATATCCGTATGACGTAACCGATAATGTTGACACCACCGGTGACGGTGAAGCCGATGACGGTTCCCTCCGTGGCTCCACAGAAGTAGTCGCAAGACGTATTAAGGAAGAGATCCAGAGCAAAGTTGAAGAAGCCGGTCTGGAGATCGTAGATGCAAGAATCACCTACCTCGCGTATGCACCGGAAATCGCCGCTGCGATGCTCCAGCGTCAACAGGCAGCAGCGATCGTAGATGCAAGAAAGCTGATCGTCGATGGTGCAGTCGGCATGGTAGAAATGGCGCTCGAAAGATTGTCCGAGAAGAAAACAGTCGAACTGGATGAGGAAAGGAAGGCGGCAATGGTTTCCAATCTCCTGGTCGTACTGTGCGGCAATAAGGAAGCCCAGCCGATCGTAAACTCCGGGAGCTTGTATTGATGGCTGAGAAGAAACAGATCCCATTACGGCTTTCCGCCAAGCTGTACGATGCTATCGCTGCATGGGCGGAAGATGATTTCCGCTCCGTCAACGGGCAGATCGAATACCTTTTGACCGAATGCGTCAAACAGCGCAAGAAGAACGGGAAATACGTTTCCGAAGAACTGGATAAAGGTATCGACCTGGATATCTGAGAGAGATCCTAATCGCGCCGTATTCCGGCTACAAAGTAAAACAGACGCCCCTTATTCAGGGTTTAAAAAAATGAGGAAGCTGTCTCAAAACATGAGGCAGCTTCCCTTCTTTTTGCGCGGCTCCGGGCAATTATCTTTTACAGTTCCGTAACCATTGGCATACATGCATCATGATATAATAAATATCAGTTAGTTACCGGCAACTTACGGAGGCAATGCTGTGGATCTGAAATCGATCAAGAAACTCACCTTTACCATCAATACCTTGATACTCTTCCTGGTATTTTGTCTTGCGGGCTTTTTCTACTTATGCAAAGCCACTTTTCTTATCTGGTTCAGCCTCCCGACCGCGCTGGTCTATGTATTAGGATTCCTCCTGATCGCAAACGACAGACTGGATTACTATGTCCGCATCGTTTACAGCTGGCTGACTCTCTATATGAGCATCACCACAGTCTGTCTAGGTTACAAACTCGGATTTCACCTTTACTGTCTGTCCATGATCCCTATCATTTTCTACACGGAATACATGGCCGAAAAGCTTGGCAAGAAGAAGATCAATGCTTTTATCGTCAGCGGGCTGATCGTGATCTGTTACCTGCTCTCTACCGGATACGCCGCATATGCCGGACCTATCTACGAAGTGAACAATAATATCGCCGGACTCTTCTGGATCATTAACTCCGCCATCGTCCTATTCTTCTTGATTGCCTATTCCCGCATCATGCTGGGCATGGTCAACAACTACGAAAAAAAGATCACAGAGATCGCACACAAGGATAGACTGACAGGGCTTTACAACCGGCATTACATGATGCAGCAACTGGAAGAAGCCGCCACTTCAAGCGAAAAATCCTATGTCGCCATGATCGACATCGATAACTTCAAACAGATCAACGATCAATACGGTCACAACGCCGGCGACTATGTGCTGACAAATCTGTCGCGCATTATGCAGGAAATCTGCACCGGATGCGAGATCTCCAGATGGGGCGGCGAAGAATTTCTTCTTCTCGGTCAGGGCGAAACTGCAAGCACCGGTCAAGAGCTAGTCGAGAAGCTCAGGAAACGCGTCGAATCCGAATCCTTTCTCTTTGAAAAAGAAAACATCCGCGTCACGATCACCGTTGGCCTATCCCAAAAGGTGAAAGACCAGATGGTAGATCTCTGGGTGAAAGACGCGGATGACAAGCTCTACTTTGGTAAGAAAAACGGCAAAAACCGTGTGATCATTTAATGACTTTTTCAACGTACTCTTCCAGACGGTCGCGGATCTGGATGTGCTGCGGGCACACCTCTTCGCAAGCTCCACAATGGATGCACTCATCGGCTCTCTTCTTGCCCGGGTTGATCACGCTGAACTTTTCCTCGACCTTGGCGCGCTCGACGTTCTTATAAAGCGTAACGATATTCAGCGACTTAAATGTACCCGGAATACCGATATCCATCGGGCAGACTTTCGTGCAATACTGGCATGACGTGCAAGGAACGATCGGGATCGCCTCCAGCGTCTGTCTTGCCTTTTCCATCACCGCCTGCTCATTCTCATCCAGTTTTTTAAAATCCGCCATGTAGGAAAGATTATCCTTCATCTGCTCGACATTACTCATGCCCGAAAGCACGGTAATAACGCCATCCAGGCTGGCCGCAAACCGCACTGCCCAGGACGCCAGCGAAGCATCCGGATCCGCCTCTTTCAAAACCTGAGCCACTTCCTCCGGCGGGTTCGCAAGAAGACCACCCTTGACCGGTTCCATAATGATCACCGGCTTATTGTATTTTCTCGCCATCTCATATACTTTCCGCGACTGGATCTCCGCATTTTCCCAGTCCGCGTAGTTGATCTGCAACTGCACAAACTCAGCCTCCGGATGCGCCTTCAGGATCTCTTCCAGCTCTTCCGCCGTCGAATGGAAAGAAAAACCGACATGACGGATCTTTCCTTCCGCTTTCTTCTCCTGCACGAAATTCCAAAGATCAAAATCATCGAAAGGCTTCGTCCGGTTCTGGCCCAGATTGTGAAGCAGATAGAAATCGAAATATCCGGCGCCGGTCCGCTTCAAAGAAGTCTCGAACTGCGCGATCGCATCCTCTCTTGTCTTACAATTGATCCACGCCGCATTCTTCGTGGCCAGGAGAAACTTCTCACGCGGATATCTCTCCACCAAAGCCTGGCGGATCGCGTCTTCACTTCCCCCGTACGCCCACGCGGTATCGAAATACGTACACCCGGCCGCAAGGAAAAGATCGACCATTTCCTTCGTCTGCTCGATATCAATAACATCCTGCTCCCCTTCCACTCTCGGAAGGCGCATCAGTCCAAATCCCAACTTCTTTACGTCATGTCCCAAGTAATTCTCATCCATAGAAACCTCCCCCGGCTCTTGATGTGACCCGCTATTAAAATGTGTACCTCTTTCTTTCCGGAGCACGACTCTTTCCCAAAAGCACTTGCGCCCGTACTTCTGATTATACCTTATACGTGGCCGTAAAGTAATCCTTAGTTCTCTTTATCCCGCGTGTTTGGTATAATGAGCTGGATCCGTATGAAGGAAAAGAAGTTAAAAGAGGATAGTATATGAAAATAGCCATTGTCAGTCCGAGTCCCGTACCGTTTACCATCGGAGGCGCAGAAAATCTTGCCTGGGGGCTTTGCGAATCGATCAACAAATATACGAAGCATCAGGCTGAACTCATCAAGTTGCCCAGCAAAGAATTTGAATTCTGGGATCTTGTCGAAAACTATTACCAGTTCTATAACCTCGACTTAAGTCATTTTGACCTGGTGATCTCCACCAAGTATCCGGCCTGGATGGTCAAGCACGATAACTGCATGGTCTACATGCTCCATACTCTTCGCGGACTCTATGACACCTATCCGCAGATGGATCTGAAAGAAGAAGTCGATCCGTCCTGTCCTGCTGTCAACAGCATTCTTTCCTACATGGAAAAGCACAGGAACTACCATGACCTGAAGATCTTTTTCGAGAAACTTTTCAAACTCAAGAACGATACTTCCATCCCGGCCTCTTTCTTTGCTTTCCCGGGTCCTTTTATCAGAAAGATCGTGCACTATCTCGATTACTGCGCACTTTCCCAGGACGGCATGCACAAGTGGGCGGCCATCTCGAATACCGTAAAAAACAGAAAAGACTATTTTCCGGAATATGCAAATGTCGACGTGGTCTATCCGCCGACGATCCTCAAGGACTGTAACACCGGAGATTGCAAGCACATCTTTTTCTGCAGCCGTCTCGACGCGCCGAAGCGTATCGATATGCTCGTTCGCGCCATGAAGCACGTCAAGAGTGACGTCAAGCTCTACATTGCCGGCACCGGTCCGGAAAGAGACAAGCTCCTCGAGCTGGCCAAAGATGACCCGCGCATCAAGTTCCTCGGATTCGTGTCCGACCAGGAAGTCGAAGAATACTATGCCAACGCGATCTGTATCCCGTACTTTCCTTTTGACGAGGATTACGGATATATCACGATCGAAGCCATGCTTCACAAGAAGCCGGTCATCACGACGACCGACGCCGGCGGGCCGAACGAATTTGTGGAAGACGGAGTAAACGGCTTCGTCGTGCCTTTTGAAGAAAGAGCCATTGCCGAGAAGATCGACTATCTGGCACAGCATATCGATGAGGCAAAAGAGATGGGCGTCAAAGCCTACGACAAAGTCAAGGATATCACCTGGGAGCGTGCCGTCGCTTCTCTTCTGGATATGGAGGGCGAGCGTCTGCACGACAAGAAGATCGTCGTGACCAATACTTTTGCCATCACGCCGGTCATGGGCGGAGGTCAGGCCAGAGTCTTCAACCTCTATAAGAGCGCAGCGCAAAAGTGCGATGTTGAGATCGTCGCCTACACGGTTTCCGACGAAAAACCCAGAAAGAGAAAGATCGCCCGCGGTCTTACTGAGACGGTCATTCCGAAGTCTGCTGCACATCAGGCGGAAGAGAACAAACTTACCGATCTGTTCCAGAAGCCGGTAACGGACATTGCCATGCCGCTCCTCGGCGAAATGACACCGGAGTACACTGCCAAACTGGAAGAAGCCACGAAGGATGCGGATCTGGTGATCCTTTCCCATCCTTACACCTACAACCAGTATCTCAAGCACGCCTCTCATCTGCCGTTCGCCTATGAAGCACAGGATATCGAGTATCTTCTGAAAAAGGAAATGTTTAAGGATGTCGATCATCCAAAAGCACAGGAGCTTCTGGAGAACCTCCACAAGATCGAGAAGGAATGCTGTGAGAAGAGTCAGTTCATCATGACATGCTCGCAGGAAGATAAAGACAAACTCGTCGAGCTTTACGGTATCACGCCGGATAAGATCCTCGTCGTTCCGAACGGTGTGGATTGCAAAGCCACGACGTACACAGACGTGGACACCCGTCTTCTGAACAAGAAAGAAGCCGGTCTGGAAAAAGAAAAGATCGGTATCTTCATGGGAAGCTGGCACGGACCGAACCTTGAATCTGGTGAGATCATCGTAGAGACGGCCAAGAGCTGCCCCGACACGAAGTTCTTCATCATCGGAAGCATGTGTTCTTATTTCCTGCATCGTCCTCTGCCGTCCAATGTAGCGCTCCTGGGCATGGTTTCCGACGACGAAAAGACACGTATCTTCAGCATCGCGGATTTCGCCCTGAACCCGATGTATTCCGGATCAGGCACGAATCTGAAGATGTTCGATTATATGTCGGCCGGTCTTCCGATCATCACCTCGATGTTCGGCACGCGCGGCATTGAGAACAAGGACCTCTTCATTCTTGCCGAAAAAGAAAGCCTGGCCGAAACGATCAACCATTTCGACCTGGCTTCTATGCGGGATAAAGTGGAAGCGTCCAGAAAGTACGCAGAAGATATCTTCGATTGGAAAGTCATCGTGAAGCCTCTTCTTGAGAAGCTCCCGTAAGTTCAATCTAGACGCATTCATTCGTCAGATCAAAGACAAAGTAGTTTTTCTCCGCGTCCAGACGTTTGCTGTCGATAGCTTTTTCGACCATCGCATCGTGGTCGAAATCCATGCGCCAGAAGAAATCGTAAGCGTCGGAATTTTCTCCGTAGCAACGCTCGCCACGCTCCAAACTGACCTTTCCGTCTTGATCGACGAGGATATCCTTCAGATACACACAATCGTATCCTTCTGTCGTTCTTCCGTCTTCGGTCTCCAGCACAAGATCCATAATGAAATAAAGACCATTTCCACGATCGCTCGTGATAAGATACACACTCTCGATCTGCGGCTCCTGCACCAGATTCCAGATATCCTTCGAAGACTGGATCACTGCGCCTTCATGCTTCTCTTTTATAGAATCGATCGCCAGATCTTTGGCATATTCCAGGAAGCCCGCCTTTTCCAGTTCGGACGGAACCACGCGATAGGACTTCGGACGGTTGTTCGCGGCCGTCGCTGCCTTCTGCGCGTCCCTTTCCGCTTTTTGGGCCCTCGCTTTGTCGATCAGAACCTTCATCACCACCGCGCAGATCGCGAGGATGATCAATGTCCGAATAAATGATATGATCGACTTCCTTCTGGCCTTTCTCCTTATCTCTTTCAAGGCCTCTTTATGCTTTCTCTCACGCTCTTCTTCGCGCGCGATCGTCTCCGCTTCTTTCTTTTTGAAGAAAGCCTCCATCTCCGCTTTTCTGTCCGAAAGCGAACGGCGGATCAATTCCTCTGCATTGGCAATGTTATCATACGCAACATCCGATGCGTCCTTCTCTATGTCAAAAGCACTGTTGCAGAAGTCGCAGATCAGTTTCTCCCCTTCCAGCCGGAGCGGCGCATTGCAATTTTTGCAGTTCATTACTCGTAGTTTCATGATGCCACTCCTTTCTTACTGTTCCGGAATCTCGATCTCGGTTGCGGTATAACGAGTCATGCCCAGGACGCTCTCTCGATAGAGCTGATCCTTATCGGAATACCCTCTCTTATTCCCCATAAAACCACATTTGTAATCGCACTTCACTTCACCATACGCATTCACAGAAAGATTATCCAGGCTCGCAGCATCATAGATCTCTTTGAATTCACCGTTATCTTCATACTGATAGGTGATCTTATAGATCATGCAGATCTTCTGGTCATTCAACTCCAGGCTCTCCATCAGATACATGCCCTGGATCTGCGGATCACCGACCATATTGGCAACACGATCATTTCCATCTTCCGTCTCGTCGAGCGTCCTTCTGTTTCCCCGGTATTCAAACATTCTTCCGGCAGCAATAGCGTTCTCCACAAAAACCGAGTCTTTTTCGATAGCAGTTGATACGATTTTGAATTTATCCGCTTTCTTTTGGTCATAGTTTCCGCTGTTTTTACTGACTCTCCAGAAAACAAAACCCAGAGGAAGGAATGTCAAGGCAAAACTCAAAATAATGCCCAGCGTAGTATGCAAAGCAAGTTTTCCCGCACTCTTTAAGGCCTGCTCTCTCTCCTTATCTCTCTTACGCTGCCGTTCACGTTCGATCATGTCTTCACGAAGCTGATACTGCGTCTGGATGAGCTCCAGATCTTTTTGCAAAAGCATCTTCGTACGATCTGCCGAGGTAACCAGATCCGTGTACTGCACGTCATCCTCATCGTAATCAACATTAAAGACCGCGCCGCAACTGGTGCAGCAGAAGACATCGCGTTCCTGATGGAGGAAACCATTACACTGCGGGCAATTCAGATTGGTAAGTTTCATAGAACACCTCCTCAGCCGATATCATTCAACTTGTTCATCAAAGAGGAGCCGATCGAAAGCTTCGTGATCTTTATGTCAGGCTTCGAATCGATCACATCTTTCACCAGCTTATCTTTGTCTTCATAGCCATACATATTGGCGCCCTTTTCATGCTTGAAACGTGCCGAATATCTGCAGGCGACTTTCCCCTGATCATTCAAAGAAATATCATCGTGTGCGGCGTCAAAATAGACGATCACCGGATCCGCGTCATCTTCGAAAGTACACGTGCACTTAAAGATCAAATGGATCTCCGCGTATGTGTTTGTGCTGAGAACATAACTCTCGACAAACTCCGGCTCGCCGGAAATTTTCGCCATCTCTCCGGCTTTGTTTTTGAAAAGTTTCTTCTCGTTTTTGATCAGGTAACGACCGGACTCGACAGCATTGATCATGAAGTCCTCATCGGACACGACTTTGTCCGTATCGATACCGACGATATCCTTGACGTCAACCGTAGTTGCTGCAGTGGTAGTCGGCATTGCGGAAAGGAGTCCTTTTCTAACATTTCTGCCAACAGCCAGCATAACAAAATGAAAAGCGTAATATACGATTATGAATCCCAGGAAAAAGATGCCGATCCTTTTCAGCGGCTTCAGAAGATCCTGCTGCTGTCTTCTCGCTTCGTTCGCCTTCGCCTGCTGCTGATATTGGGCGCGGGCTTCGCTGGTCTTCTGCATATGCTCGATCCATGCCTGCGCACGTTCTTCACGGGTAGCTTCCTGCGCACGGGCAACATCATCTTTATCCCAGTTGATTGCAAAAACACTGCCACAAGTCGGACAGATCATCTTTCCATCCTGCATGACGAGCTGGCTTCCACAATTCTGACAGAAATTGTTTGCCATAGTACACCTCCCATATCGCACTCATACCCTAAAACTTCCTTTATCATTATAGCATGAGGTCAAACGCTAAAAACCAGAAACGGCACTCTTTTTTGCAGGTTTAATTTTCTTTTCCTGCAAAATAAAGCATTTTCTCAGGTCGCTCCTCTCACGACTCTGGAATAATCATAACCCTGATCCGATGTCATTTCACAAGGTGTAAGCGTAAAATACTCCACGCCGAATCCTCGTATATTGAATTTCAATTCGACGTCTCCTTGCACAGCTGTAACGATACTCGAGGAAACAAGCGGAGAATCGGCCTGCTTAAGAAGATCGAGCTGAGCCCGTGACGGAGCGGCCGGCTCACCGATATCGTGCCACAGTTTCAATGGATTCGTCGTGACAGGATCCACGGTCTGCCGGATCAATGTCAGGTTCTTATCTTTTACGGGAATCGCAAAGTCCTTCTTAAGCGCCTTTTTGCCACGATTCCAGACAATGCCGCGGATCTCTTTCTTGTCGGCGCTCTCAAGGATCACGCACTCCTCATCTTTATAGATGCAACGCCCGGACAAGTCCTGAAGACGCTTAAAGAAAGCAAATGTCCAGAATGTCGGTTTTCTCACGCAGCCTGCCGCCACAAGTCCAAATCCGCCGTAAAACTGGGTATGAGGAATTCCGGTCTCTTCAAAAACATCTCCGAACGTCCAGTACGAGTAAGATTCGTTAACATCCCCCAAGTGGGAAAGCTGATGAGCGATATACGCGGCATTCTCATTCGTATCATGGATCGGATTTGTCGGAGTATACGAAGTATTAAACTCCGTGATATGGATCGGCAGACCTTTAAATTCCTTATACGAGTCAATGGCAACACGAGATGTTTTTAAGTTATCAAAGCCCATGAAAGGATCAGAGAGTTTCTGATAGGTAAAGTGCCCCTTCCTTTGTGGCTCTTCTGTCGTGTAATGGTGTCTGGTGACAAAATCCAACGGAAGTTTCTCCTTGCGGCAAAAATCCAGAAAACTTCTGATCCAGAACTCATCCTTCACACCGCACACAGCAGGTCCACCGACCTTAAACCGGCGATCGACCTTTTTGACGGCTTTCAATGTGATCTTGAACAGTTTGAAATACTCCTGCATGTCGGCATCTTTCCAGAAACCAGGAAGATTCGGTTCATTCCATACCTCGACCGGCCAGTTCACCACACGGTCACGCCCGTATCTGTCACAAAGGTGGGTAAGTGTCGTGCTGACCAGTTCCGCCCATTTCTCATAACTCTTCGGAGGCGTGACATTTCCCTTCCAGTAGAAGATCGTCTGTGTTCCGGAACCAAGCGCACCGGGCATAAAGCCAAGTTCGAGGAACGGCTCGAGCCCCTGCTCGATGTAACTGTCCATTACGCGGTCGAGATAGGTAAAGTTATAGCAGAAGAAAGTTTCGTTTCCCCACTTTATTTCTTCATAGATGCCCATATCTTCACAAAACAGGCCATGTCCACGGATATGCTTAAATCCGATCTCTTTCTGAACAACTCTCAGTTCATCCTGATACTCCTTGGTAAGCGCCAATCCCATACGCCCGGTGCCTACACAAAAGTCCACATTATTATGAAACGTATATGTCTTTTTTCTGTCGATCCTCATTAGTGTTCCTCCATTCCGCCATATCGTTTTATGTATGTCTATATCATTCTACACTAAAAACAGCTTGAAGAAGATTCTGATTTCAATGTCAAAAGCACTGACCGAGTGCTTTTTGCGCAGAAGAAAAAAGAGAATCGTTCGGGTTGCGTTTTTTCTTTGGAAGTCTGTTATACTGTTTGTATGCTATGAAATGAGGTAGATTTCCATGACGAAGGCAGACCATTACCTGGTTGACGATATCCACAATATTCTCGATAACGGCTATAAAGATGTAAATCCGCGTCCGAAATACGAAGACGGAAAGCCGGCATATACGATCAGCGTCAATCATGTAATGCGCAAGTACGACCTGAGTCTGGGACAGTTTCCGATCTGCACGCTAAGAAGGCAGGCTTGGAAAACAGGCATTCGCGAGATCTTCACGATTTACCAGAACCCGACCAATGTTCTTTCCGAAATGGAACAGATGAAGGTCACCTGGTGGACACCCTGGGATATCGGCGACGGAACGATCGGCCAGCGTTATGGCGCGACCGTCAAGAGATATGATCTCGTAAACAACCTGATCGCTGACATCAAGAAAGATCCTTATGGAAGAAGAAAGATCATGTCGCTCTGGCAGGAGACCGACCTTCGCGAAACACCCGGCCTCGCGCCATGTGCTTTTCTTACGATATGGAATGTCCGTGAAAAATATCTGGATATGTGCATGATCCAGCGAAGCGGTGATATGTTGACCGCATCCGGTGCCGGCGGAATCAACGAGATCCAGTACGCCGCCCTGCAGATGATGATTGCCTGTGCGACAGGCTATGAACCAGGTGTCTTCACACATTTCGTAGCGAACGAACAGATCTACGACCGTCACGTCGACAATGCGCATGAACTTCTTCGCCGTGCCGATGCCGCGATCTCGTCCATCCAGAAACCACGTCTCATCCTGCACAAAGACCCTGGATGCGACCTGAGTTCCATCTCCGTCGACGACTTTGAGATGGTTGATTATCACCCCATGGAACCCCAGCTTAAATTCGAACTCGGTATCTGAACCTATCTTTGGCTTTGGGTAGAGAATACTGTTGTTTTACACGTCACACATAAAAAGGGTGAGTTTCGGTTTTCCCGAAACTCACCCTTCATTTTGATACATTCATTACTTCTATCCAGCATCCTTACTGATTACAGCAAATACACCTCAGATCGTTCCTCGATCGATACCATACTTCTTACAGATGTTCGTGAACTCCTCACTCTGTCCGAAGAATGCAAGCACGCTCGCTCTTGTCTGGTTACCCTTGGCAATCTCTCCTGTCCAGTAAGTTACTTCTTCTACTTTCGGTTCGCGGTCCATGAAGGTTCTATAAAGTCTCTTCACATACTCGTCATCCTTCAGTTTGAAGTTAACGAACTCC
>JAFWDK010000012.1 GCA_017513085.1 Clostridiales bacterium
CTCCCGTCTTACCTGATGCAGATCGAGAGCATACCGGTAAACAAGAGCGGAAAACTTGATAAGAGAGCCTTGCCTGAGATAGAAGCAAGGACAGGAAATGAGTATGTAGCACCGAGAAATGAGACAGAAGAAACAATCTGTGAATTGTTTGCACAAGTATTGGAAAGAGAAAACATTGGTGTTGATGACGATTTCTTTGAATTAGGAGGACATTCGATCAATGTGGTAAGACTTGAGATGCTCTTGACGCAGATGGGATATGAGGTCAACATACCGATGATCTTCGATAATCCTACTCCGAGAAGCCTGGCCGAGAAGATCGATACAGGGAGGTAAGTACAGTAATGTTGAACGATACTTATGATGCAACTTTAATACTGAATGAAGCAATGAAGTATGCACGCAAGTTAAAAAAACAGAAAACAGAAGAATCTGTGGAGCCTGAGAAGACAAAGATAGCCATACTCGGTTCGTACAGTATACAGTTTTTCAGGATAATCTTGCAGTATATGCTCCATAAAGAAGGAATAGTAACGGATGTCTATGAGGGAGACTACAACGGCATCGATATGGCGTTGCTCGATCCGGAGTCAGAGTTTTACAAGTTTCAAGCTGATGTGGTGATAATCCTGCCTTATCATGAGGATGTGAAAACTCTTCCAAACCCTTTTGAACAGACTGAATCTATAGACAAGAAGATCGATTCAGTGATCTCACACTATGCCGATTCATGGAAGAGGATAAATGACAGGATGAATTGCCATATCCTGCAGGCTAACTTTGTTATTCCGAATCTGACATCGCTCGGGATCCTGGAATCCAATTATGAGTTCTCGTATACGCATTTCCTTAAGAAGATCAACCTGTTGCTGGAGGAAAAACGCGCCTCTAACGTGACGATCATCGATATGGATCAGATGGCCTCACGTGTCGGAAAGAACAACTGGTTTGATCATTCTGCGTATTTTATGAACAAAGCCGGTTTCAGTATGGATCATATGCCTTATGCAGTGAAGACCTTTGTCGATGCGATCAAAGCACTTAGAGGAAAGATACGCAAGTGTCTGGTACTGGATCTTGATAATACACTCTGGGGTGGCGTTGTAGCGGAATGTAATTATGATGGTATCCTCCTCGATCCGAATCAGGCTGAAGGTGAAGCATATCGTGCATTTCAGCAATATATCCTGAACCTCAGGAAACGCGGTGTTATCCTGGCGGTATGCAGCAAAAATGATGAGCCGGTAGCCAAAGAGCCTTTCGAAAAGAATGAGAACATGATACTGCATCTTTCGGACATCTCCTGTTTTACAGCGAATTGGAATGACAAGGTCAGCAATATCAAACTGATCGCCCGTGAACTGAATATCGGCACGGACAGCATGGTCTTTGTTGATGACAATCCGGCAGAAAGGGAGATAGTAAGACAATTCATGCCTGAGGTATTGGTCGTAGATCTTCCTGAAGATGTCGCGTATTATCGTACGGCACTGGAAGAGGCCGGCGCTTTTGACTGGATCCAGATAACAAAGGATGATATTTCACGTACGGAGTATTACGTGGAAGGAAAGAAAAGGGAAGATTTCCTGATGAGCTTTTCTGATTATGACGATTATCTGCAAGCACTGGAAATGGAAGGGAATGTATATGATCTGGATGAGAGCAACATTCCGAGATTCGTTCAGTTGATAAACAAATCAAATCAGTTCAATCTAAGGACAAGACGTTATAACGAAGCCGAGATTCGAAGCATGATCTCGGATGATCAGTATGCACTTCTTTTTGTAAAAATCAAGGACAGGTTTTCTGATTACGGATTGATATCTTGTGTTATCCTAAAAAAAGTGGGAATGGATTGTTTTATCGATACGTGGTTGATGAGTTGCCGTGTCTTGAAGAGAAAAATAGAGAATATGGTCTGCGAACGGATCAGAGCAGTAGCGAATGAATGGCAGTGTACTTCCATAATAGGTGAATATATTCCTACGGCAAAGAATGGTATGGTAAGTAAACTGTATGAAGAACTTGGGTTTGAGTCAGTTGATACGCATATATGCAAGACTTCCGAAGAGAGCCGCATATATGTTTTGAAGACAGATTCGGATAATAAATTAAATTACTATATAAAACATGTAGATTGAGAGGAGGAGAAAGTTATGAGTATTCTTGAAGAGTTACAGGATATTTTCAGAGACATTTTTGATGATGAGGAGTTGGTGATCTCCGAGGAAACCTCGGCAGCTGATATTGATGATTGGGATTCTCTCGTTAATATACAACTCATGGTTACGATTTGCAAACATTTTGATGTGCGAATGACAACTCAGGAAATATCAGGATTTGAGAATGTAGGTGATATCGTCGATTGTATCAAGGGAAAGATTGGATAAGGTATAGAAAAATGAAACTACATCATATCGGAATAGCTACAACGAACATAGAGGATACAATCGAGAGGCTGAAGAATAATACTGATATAGAAAGCGTAAGTCAGACCGTGTATGATCCTGAGCAGAACGCAAACCTGTGTATGGTTAAGATCAAATATGGAACGGACATCGAACTGATCCAGGGCGAAGTAGTAAGCAAAATGATTAAAAAAGGACAGTATCTTTACCATCTTTGTTGGGAAACTGAGGATATCGAAGCTCAGATTCAGCAACTGATCGATGCCGGAGGAATGGTCGTAACCCCTCTGAAAAAATCAGTGCTGTTTGACGGGCGACGTGTAGCATTTGTTATGACCAACCTGGGATTAACCGAATTGGTCGAGTCCTACTTGCAATAATATATTAATACGGAGAAAGTGTTATGAAAAAAGCAACGATCTATTATTTCCTATATGCAGGAGCTTCTACGGCTACAGTTAGGTCATGGAGTAAAAAATTCAGTGACGGTGTGGAACTTAAGGTCATCGATTATCCGGGGCATGGAAAGAGAAGTAAGGAGAAGTTCCTTGATTCTTCAGAAGAATTATGCAATGACATTTATAACATACTTAAACAGGAACAGAAGGAGGGGGAAGGTGATTATTATTTGGCGGGACATTGCTTGGGTGCACTGATAAGCTTCAGACTCTGCCAGATGATTGAAAAAGATAAACAGATCAAACTGCCCCGACGCATATTTGTTTCCGGTCACGGCGCACCCGATAAGGTCGTAATTGAAGGCCTGTACAAAATGAATGATGAAGAGCTTTTGGCTAATCAGAAAAACGTCGGATTGATACCGCCGGAACTGTTCGAAGATGATTATATCGATTATGTCAAGATGATGCTTCTTCCGGTGATTCGCCATGACTCGATGGCATATGAGAGTTTTACCTCGGAGCCCTGTCCTATATCTGTTCCCGTCACTGCTATTAATGGGCTTAAAGACTGGAAGAGCCCCCAAGATGAAGTGTTGCGTTGGAAACAGTTTACTACTGACGAAGTAAAGTTTGTAAATTATGATGAAGAGCATTTCTTTGTTACTTCCATGACGGATACTTACTTGGCTGAGATCAACGAGACTGTTGTTAAAGAATCAGGACTGAACATATAACACGTAGTAAAGAGAATTAGGAGAGTAAAAATGTGCATACTATATGGAAATGATAGAGATACAAAGACGATTACACTTATTGATTTGATCGAAAATGCGGCAAAACGTTTCCCTCAAAATGAAGCTTTGCGATTCGGAAATGAAAGACTGAATTATGAGGAAATGGTTGCGAGAACTACAGATCTGGCAGCTTATCTCCAAGATCTCGGAGTGAAGAGGGAGACTCTTGTGGGAATCTATATGGACAGATCTGAAAAAATGATCGTGTCGATCCTGGCTGTTATCAAGGCTGGAGGAGCATATGTTCCGCTCGATCCGATGCATCCTGCCAAACGCAATATGAGTATCATTGAACAGGTAGGCATTAATGTTGTTTTGACGGAGACTAAATACAAAGATGTTTTCGCGCAGGTCGACAATGCGATCTGTGTTGACGGTATTTGGAACGATCTTGGGAAGCGTGGTCTTTGCTGTGAAAAATTACTTGAAGGCGGAAGTCAACTCTCATATGTTATCTTTACATCAGGCTCGACGGGTAATCCTAAGGGCGTGCAGATAGAACACGAAGGAATGGTTAATTATCTTCTGAGTTTGAGTGAAAGACTCGGATTGGACAGCACGACACGTGGGGTATCCGTTGTTACGATCACGTTCGATCTTTCAGTCTCGGAGATATATCCTCCTTTGATCAACGGAGGTTTGCTGATTGTTGCTGATCAGCAAACAACCAAAGACGGAACGAAACTTTTAGAATTGTTCAAAAATGAAAATGTGAATTTCTGCGCGTTCACGCCTTCTACGGCGTATATGCTGCTCGAGACGGATAGTGTCGATCTTACAGGCATGAAGATGTTGATCGGAGGCGAGCCGTGGGGCATAAAACTTGCACATAAATTGTTGGATAGTGGATGCGAACAGTTATGGAATGCATACGGACCGACCGAGACAACCGTCTTTTCTACAATGACAAGATTGACCAAGGCTAATTCGACGGTTTTCATCGGTCTGCCGATCGAGCAGACAAGTATTTATGTCCTTGATGATCAGATGAATCCTGTTGAAATAGGACAAGAGGGAAATCTCTATATTGGTGGTATCGGCCTTGCAAGGGGATATTATAACAATCCGGAACTGACATCAGAGAAATTCATAGAAGACCCGATCGATCCGTCAAAAGGCAGGATATATTCAACTGGAGATATCGTTAAGTATAATGGCCCGGATCAGATCATTTATGTTGGAAGAAGCGATTTCCAGGTAAAAGTACACGGATACAGAATCGAACTTGGAGAGATAGAGGTTGCCTTGGAGAAGTTAAGTGAAGTGGAGCAGGCTGTTGTGGTCGTTTCCGGGCAGGATGAGACTGCGTGTATATGCGCATTCCTTAAGACCGAGGGAGGAAAACAGCTTCCTGTTGACGATGTAAGGCGTCACTGTGAGAATCTGCTTCCCTATTATATGATTCCGAGTATTTATTCCTTTGTTGAGGATTATCCTAAGACAGGCACTTTCAAGGTCGACAGAAAGAAATTGATGGCTATGGTCAAAACCAATCCTCAAAGCAAAACTGAATATGTCGGCCCGAGAAATGAGATAGAAGAAGAAATCCAGAGCATTTGGAAAGAATTGCTTGATATGGATCAGATCAGTGTGGTTGATGATTTCTTTGAGATCGGAGGTCATTCGCTTCTGGCCAATAGAATGGTCAATAGATTAAACAAAGCATTCGGCTCGACGATTTCCATAGCCGAGATCTTCACCAAGAAAATCACGATTGAGGAAATGGCAGTTCTTGTTGAGGAAAACATCCTTTCCGGACTCTCAGAAGAGGAATTGGCAGCATTGTTGGGAGAAGAACAAGAATGAAAAATGTGATCCTGACGACAAACCTGACCGGCGGCGATGTATTGCCGTTTATTCGCTTCGGCAGACTTCTTAGCGAAGAAGGATATAAAGTCTCAATCGTTACGCACTGCATTTATGAAAAGACGGCGTTGCAGAACGGATTGGATTTTTATGCAGCGGATGATTTGGAAGAATACGAAGCGATGAGTCGAGATCTATGTTTGCTCTCTGATCCGATAAATCATAAGGATGATTATGTAAGGTTCAATGAGAAGTATCATGGAAAAGAGCAGCTTTTGCGCGAAATAAACATTCTGGACAGCTTATGTGATGATGAGAGTGTAATCATCACAAGGTATCGAACAGGCATTTCCGGTATGTTAGTAGCTGAGAAAAGGTCACTTCCGTATGCGCCTTTGATCCTTGCACCAAATTATTTCTCGCACATGGAACTTCATAATCAGATCATGGGAAAGGAAATGGCGGAAGAGATCAATAAGGTTAGACAGTCGTTGGATCTGGAACCGATCACTGACTGGAAGGACTGGCTGTATTCTCCCAGACTTTTCTTGTGTGGTTGGCCGGAATGGTTCGCTCAACCGGATGAGACATGGCCAGATAATACCCTGAGTATCGGTTTTTTGGAGAGAAAAGAGGACGATGTTTTCGGCCCTGAATATGATGAAGTGTTTGGTTTTATTGACTCTGCTCATCAAGAAGGGAAGAAGGTCGTCATAATCACTGGAGGAAGCAGCAGAATCTACAGTAAGGAACTATACACAACGTCTATTCAGGCATGCTTGTTGGCCAATGTAAATGCGATCGTAGTTACTCCGTTTAAGGATTATGTGCCTGATGATCTTCCAGATTCGATGATGTGGGCAAAGAATATCCGACTTGCAAAGATAATGAACCGAGCAGATCTTATCATTCATCATGGAGGCATGGGCACGATAAATGAGTCTGTTGATGCCGCGATCCCTCAAATAATTATGCCGCATCTTATTGACGGACCTGATAATGCAGACCGTCTCGCGAGGTTGGGATTAGCTCAGAAGTTTTCGCCCAAGCAGTGGGATCCAATACTGATTGCGAATGCTATATCCAATACGTACTCGGATCAAATACACGAGACATGTTTGAAATATCAGAAAATCAATGCAGAGGTATATGGCAGGAAGATCTGGAGAGATGCTATTTCAAAAATCCCCCCATATTCTTTACCAAAGCAAAAATCATCAGTTTCCGACAGCCCTGCATCAAATGACGCACTAAAGCCTAAACTGACAAAGCAGCAGCTCATGGAGATAATCAGGAAGCGAAAAGAAAAAGGTGGACAATAAGTTCGTGGTGGACTTTAAAATGTGTTCTGGATTCCGCCAGCCTGTCCATGCCACTAAAATTGTTTTAGTGGAGACGTAGTTTGCGTTGTCAAATAAAGGATGAAAACTCTAATACAATTATATTGCAATATCTTTTTGAAAAATGGAGGTATAAACTATGGATCTGAAACTTTACAAATTTGACAGCTGCCCCTATTGCCAGAAAGTGTTCCACGAAATCGAAGCACAAGGAAGAACAGACATTGAATATAGAGACATTCGCGAAAACAAAGAGTATTACCAGGAACTGCTTCGAGTAGGCGGAATCGATCAGGTCCCCTGCCTATTTATCGATGGCAAACCACTCTATGAAAGCGACGATATCGTACAGTGGCTGAGAGAGCATAGGTAAAGAAGAGATACAGTTCTAGCGTATAGATTAATTCATTCAAGAAGGCGGTTCCAAGATACAAGGGAACT
The DNA here is from genome assembly GCA_017513085.1 of Clostridiales bacterium. GTDB lineage: Bacteria > Bacillota > Clostridia > Saccharofermentanales > Saccharofermentanaceae > Scatonaster. Next base: position 7,191 of record JAFWDK010000012.1, read on the forward strand.
GCCTTCTTTGGTTTTGACATATTATCGATGTCAGACTTTAAAAAACTCAAAAAACTAGTTGGAGAAATTAGAGTCTGGAGGCAGGTATGGACAGGAGCACCTATGAGATCCGGTTAGCACAGTAGATGAAGATCATGGAAGAGTGTTCGAGGCGCCCTAGTGAAATGACAGTAACAGCATCTACAAATCTCTATATCTCTGATTTGTGGTTTTGACATATTATCGATCTGTAAACTTTCATGGTAAAACCTGAAAAATCGCTGCTATTCTAAGAACAGCAGTTTAAGAGAGCCTTGAGCAGGCTCTCTTAATATCAATTGTATTGGAGGAGGGTGATACTGTGATGAAAAAGAAGATTTGGGGGGCAGGATGCATTATTGCTGCTTTAATTGCAGCTCCTATGTATGGAGCAAGTAAAGGGGTTGCGGTAAGAGCTGATGAATATGAACCTCAAGCTGGAGACGTGGCTATCAATGAAGAAAACTTCCCAGATGAATATTTCAGAGAGTGGATTAGTGAAAATCTTGATGCTACTCCAGATGGGGTTTTAACGAAGAGTGAAATAAGTCTTGTAACGAGAATCGACTGTAAAGACAGTCATATTGCTGATCTTACCGGCGTGAAGTTTTTTACAAATCTTGAATCCTTAGATTGCCGTAACAATGTAATTGAAGAATTGGATTTGAGTGGAATGCCATATCTTGAAAACTTTTTGGCAGGCTACAATGTTCTCAGTAAAATCGATGCATCAAATTGCAAGAAATTGACTTTCTGGGGCATAAACTATGGTTATGGCAACAAGATGAGCGTTGAGGATACTATGTGGAATTGTACCGATAAAACAGGTATTTATGCATATAGTTATTATTATGGAAATCCATTAAAGTCAGTAGATTTTTCTGGGTGTATCAGTCTTGAGGTATTTGTGAATACAAACGATACACTTACTGAAGCTGATTTTTCTGGTTGCACCGCGCTCAAAAAGATTAATCTGACTAATAAGCAAATCGAATCGATAAACATAACTGGTTGCAGTAATTTGGAAGAAGTGCATTTGGCTGAAAATGAAATGCAAACTCTTGATTTGACTGGTTGCCAGAAGCTGAGAATTCTTGAACTCTATTCTAATAAATTTGTGACTATAGATTTGACCCCATGTCCTAATCTGGAAGAACTTAACATAAATGCTAATCAGTTAAAGAATATAGATGTTTCCTCAAACAAATTATTGAGACAATTAGTTTGTAAAGAAAACCAGTTAGTTTCGCTTGACGTAAGTAATCATGCGATGCTTGATGATTTTTCGTGCAGATTCAACAACATAAAGACACTCAACTTGAGTGGTTGCAAAAAGTTGACAGATCTATCGTATATTCACGAAGATAATCCGTTAGAGAGCCTGGACCTGTCAGATTGTATCAGTTTGAATGAATTCTCGATTAATGATACACCGCTTATTTCTGTTGACCTGAGTAGGTGTTCTGGACTAGTTAGGGTGGATCTGTCGAATAATCAGCTTGAGGAGATTAGCCTGGACGGGTGTGATCATCTTCAGGAACTGAATGTATATAACAATAATCTTGAAGATTTGGATATTTCCACTTGTAAACGACTGGAGACTCTTGATTGCAGACTCAACTATCTGACTAAAAAACCTTCTGCGAGCAATCTTACTGTTAAGTTTGATCCGCAGAAAATATTAGAGGCTCCTTCAGGATTCAAAGTTGAAACTGTCAGTGAAGAGAGCGTTACACTTGCTTGGGATGACGCAGGAGAAGACATACATTATGAGTTGTTCAGATCTGATTCCAAAGATGACGGGTACATAAGTATTTACAGTGCTGATCGTTGTACTTCATATACGGATGAGGATTTGAACCCTAATACAACATATTACTATAAGCTAAGACTGTGGATATCTGTTGATAGAATAGTAATCGAAAGTCCTTTTTCTGATACTTTGGAAGCAAAGACAAAAGCACTTCCGACGCCTACTCCTACAGAGACACCGTCGCCAACACCAAATCCGGTAACTCCTACACCGACACCGGTAGTGAAAAAAACTGGTATTAAAATCGATGAAGAGCATTTCCCTGATAAGGCGTTCCGTAAATATGTTTCTGAGTCTATCGATAAAGATTCAAATGGATTGTTAAGTCAGGATGAAATAACTATTACTGATTTCATGGATGTCAGTGAACAGGGAATACAATCAATCAAAGGAATTGAGTATTTTGCTGATTTAAAATGGCTTGGTTGCGAACATAATAGTATATCTACTATTGATGTAAGTAAAAATGCGAAACTAACGAGTCTTTGGTGTGGAGATAATAAGATTACAGGACTTGTGATTAATCCGAATCTTATGTATCTTGAGTGCAATGATAATCTGTTAACGAGTTTAGATGTTAGTAAGAATAAAGAATTGGATGTGCTTGTAGCACATCACAATAAGCTAGCTTCGCTTGATATTTCAAACTGCAAAGTTAAAGGCGTTGTTGACGATGATTATCTGGAGTTTGTAGAGAAAGAAGATTTCTATGCATACATTGATCCGGAAAAAAATGAGTATTATCTTTCTTTTGATAAGACTACAAAGATTATCGGTGCGAATGTTCCTGTCCCATCTACCGGATCTATCGCAGACTTCGTAGAGCGTCTTTATACGGTTGCGCTCGGTCGTCCTTCTGAGAAAGAGGGTAAAGAGTATTGGGTAAAGGAAATCACAAATGGTAACAAGACCGGTGCTGATTGCGGTCTGTTCTTCCTAACAAGTGAAGAGTTCAACAACCGTGGCCTCAGTATTGAGAACTTTGTAGAGACGCTTTACCAGACATTCTTCGGACGTGCTTCCGAACCGAATGGAAAAGCCTACTGGGTTGGTGAACTGAAGAGTGGAAGAAAGAGCAGGGCAGATGTCATCTGGGGCTTCATTGATTCGAAAGAATGGTGCAATATCTGTGCGGATTACGGAGTTAAGTCCGGCGCGCCGACAGCAAAAGCAGAGCACGCATCGCAGAACGCGATCGATTTTGCAACACGTCTTTACACTTGCTGCCTCGGCAGAGCATCGGAAGAAGGTGGACTGAAGTACTGGTCTTTGGCACTTACCAACCTTGAGCAGACAGGTTGCTCGGCAGCGAAGTTATTCTTTACCAGTGAGGAGTTTGTCAAATTCAAACTCAAAGACGATGAGTATGTAAGAAGACTGTACACGACGTTCATGGGCAGAGAGCCGGCTAAGGATGAGATAGCATACTGGATAGGCGAGATCAAGAAAGGAAGCCAGACCAGGTATAGCATTATGCAGTTCTTCGGTCAGTCGCCGGAGTTCACAAACATCTGTAAGAAGTACGGTATTGATCGTGGCACGATCTAGAATTAGATAATTCAAGTAGTGAAGCAGTCCTCCTGTGGAAGCCATCCGCAGGAGGACTTACATTTTCAATTGCCTTTGAAAAAATAAGTGTTTAAGCTTATCCATAACACACATCTTTCTTGGAATTCTGGGTGCGGTATAATAACTATAATGTGATTATGCGATACGGAGAATAAGTTGAATGTTTGGAAAAGAGAATCATATTACGTTAGATGATTACAAATTGTTCTTGGAGATACTGTGGAACACCAACAGAACAGAAACAGAAGCTGTGCAAAAAGCAGTAGAGTATTTCCTGTGGGCGCTTTTCGGGCTTTCTTCTGACGTCAGCGTTGTTGATGTACATAACGATAACATAATTACTTCTAAACATGATCCGTCACGCTTTTACCTCTTGCGTGGTATTGAAGCTAAGAAAGAATCACTTACAAAAAAGCGAATGACAGAGAAGACCCGGGAAGATATAAAGTCACGATATGAAACTGCCCAGAATGAGTTTGCAAAAAGGAAAAACATGTATATGGGTGGGGACGATAACGATAGTTTTTACTCAGGTCCGCCGGATCTGATGGTTGTGAAGAACTATAACTATGAAAACATTGAACATGGAAATGGTACGATTTGTTTTCTGGTAGAAACAAAAGAGTTTGAAGAAGATTTGAAAAAGATTCAGGAAAAAGATTCTAAGTTTTCACAGATTTTCTCACATATGACGCAAGCAAACAACGTCGTTCTTACTAATGGAAAAATGTGGATACTATATACACAGAAATCAAATGATCATCCGAACTATGACGAATGGAAACAAGAAGTATTACAGAATTCAAAGGTGTTTGAACTCTGGAATGACAAGAACGAAAAGAATACCGAAAAGTTTGAAGAGTTGTGTGAGACACTAAAAAATCTGGCGGCCAATACAAACAAAGTAACCTGTTAATCTTGCATATTGTTCCAGCGTATAGATTAATTCATTCAAGAAGGCGGTTCCGAGATACAAGGGAACGGCCTTCTTTGGATTTGACATATTATCGTTCTGTAAACTTTCACGAAGAAAAGGCCAAATTCGCTACTATTCTGATATTCTATGTTTAACGAAAAGAAAGCCTTGAGCAGGCTCTCTTAATCTTGATTGTATGTGGGAGGGGAATGAATATATGAAAAAAGCAGTGATAGTGACGGCATTGGTCGCATCTGTAACATTTGCTGTTTCTTCAATCAACTTGTTTGCTAAGAAGGTGGCCTATGCAGACGAAAATATAGTATATCCGCAGGCGGACGTGGCAATTGATGAGAAGAATTTCCCAGATGAGTATTTTAGAAAGTATGTATTGAATAATTTTGATCAAAATCACGATGGTACTCTTTCTGAAGCAGAGATTGCTGAAGTTACGAGAGTGGTTTATGAAGGTAAAAATGTAAAATCGCTTAAGGGAGTGGAATTTTTTACTGAACTAAAGGATTTGTGTTGTTCTAATTGTCAATTGACGAGTTTGGACGTGAGCAAGAATACGAATCTTACAGAATTGGACTGCAGATATAACCAGCTGACTAATCTGGATGTGAGCAAGAATGCGAATCTTACAAAATTGAAATGCGGTTCTAACCAGCTGACTAATCTGGATGTGAGCAAAAATACGAAGTTGGAAAATTTGAATTGTTATGGAAACCAACTGACTAATCTGGATGTGAGCAACAATCCGAATTTGATAGACTTTGATTGCTCGGAAAATCAATTGATAAGTCTGGATGTGAGCAACAATTCGAAGTTGGAAAACTTGACTTGTTTGGTAAACCAACTGACTAATCTAGATGTGAGCAACAATCCGAAGTTGAGATTCTTTAGTTGCAGGGAAAATCAATTGACAAGTCTGGATGTAAGCAACAATTTGCAGTTGAAAGTCTTGTATTGTGGTAAAAACAAACTGAAAAATATAGATTTAGGTCAAAATTCAAATCTGGAAGTATTGGGGTGCGAATTTAACCAGCTGACGAGTTTGGATCTTAGCAAACTTGGTTATTTGGATGCTCTGGTATGTGATAATAATCAGATTGATAAACTCGATGTTTCGAACTGTACGGAATTAATATCGCTGTGCAAGAAATTTGGTGTTCAGCAGAATATAACCGGAATGTGTCAAGTGGCACACGAACAAGAATATCTTTTTTTCTCGGTCGATTCAGTTGTGAAGATGACACCAGAGTTATTCGTACCCATAATGCCAAATTCAATGAGTGTAGAAATTGATCTTTCAAATGAAGGTATTCCGCGTAATGGAAGTGATGATCCGATTCATGCATGGAATGCTTTATGGTATTTGGATATGGTGTATGACTTGTTCGATAGTTACTATGATAGAGGTATTACGTCAACAGATTTAGATCGCGATGGTCATTACGATGTGGATGAATTCTATAATGGAGATTTTTACCTTAAAAAATCAGCTTCCTGTAACATCAAAGATGAATTTGTTTTTAAGAAAGACCAATTGAAAGATACGATCTACAAAGAAATTGCAATTGTATTTGGTGAGCATTATACAATATCGTTTGATGCAAATGGCGGAAGTGGAGTTATGGATTCGAGAAGGCTATTCGATGGAAAAGAGTTTGTACTCCCAGAATGTGAGTTTGCTGCACCGGAAGGAAAAGAATTTGACCGATGGAATCTGGGTGACCCCGGTGTTTCTGTTAAGATTACTGCCGATACCACGCTCAAAGCACAATGGAAAGATATAATTTATTCAGTAAAAGTAACAACTGACGGGCATGGAACTGCGCTTGCTTCAGTAGATAATGGTGCGATGGGTACAGAAGTCACATTGAAGACACAGCCAAATGATGGCTATAAGTTTAAAGAATGGCAGGTCATATCTGGTGGAGTTACAATTAAGGATGATAAGTTCGTGATTGGTACTGAGAATGTAGAAATCAAGGCGTTTTTTGAAGCAGTATCTTCAAATCCTACTCCGAGCGTATTTCCAACGCCGCCAGCGGTCCCTGCAACTCCAACTCCAGTAGGGCAAACTCCTACTAATGTTCCTACTCAGAATCCTACACCAACACAGCAGCCTACACCCGCTCCCTCCAAAGGCACTATCGCCGATTTCGTTGAGCGTCTTTACACGGTAGCTCTTGGGCGTGCATCCGAGAAAGATGGTAAAGAATTCTGGGTTAAAGAGATCACAAATGGTAACAAGACCGGTGCTGATTGCGGTCTGTTCTTCCTAACAAGTGAAGAGTTCAACAACCGTGGCCTCAGTATTGAGAACTTTGTAGAGACGCTTTACCAGACATTCTTCGGACGTGCTTCTGAACCGAATGGTAAAGCATACTGGGTTGGTGAACTGAAGAAAGGATCGAAGAGTAGAGAAGATGTTATTCGTGGATTCATCGATTCTACAGAGTGGTGTAATATCTGTGCGGATTACGGAGTTAAGTCCGGCGCGCCGACAGCAAAAGCAGAGCACGCATCGCAGAACGCGATCGATTTTGCAACACGTCTTTACACTTGCTGCCTTGGCCGTGATCCAGAAGACGGAGGGCTGAAGTACTGGTCACTTGCCCTGACAAACTTGGAGCAGACAGGATGCACAGCAGCAAAAGAATTCTTCATGTCACAGGAGTTCGTCAACCTTAAACTGAAGGATGACGAGTATATCAGGAGACTCTATACGACGTTCATGGGACGTGATCCTGAATCAAGCGAGATCGCATACTGGACGGGAGAAATCAAGAAAGGCACGCAGACCAGGTACAGCATCATGCAGTTCTTCGGTCAGTCACCGGAGTTTACGGAAATCTGCAAAAAGTACGGTATTGATCGCGGAACAATCTGATCACAAACTAAGTATTATCTTTATGAGGCCATCTGCACTACATAAGTGTGGGTGGCCTTTTTAACAGAAAGTTAACAAATAAATCTGTAACTGCCCCAAACGGCGGATTCTCCTAGGAAAATCGCTGCTATTCTACGAGTAGCAGATTAAGATAGCCCTTAACAGGACTATCTTAATTCAATCTTGTGAAATGGGGTGTTACGAGAATGAAATGGGTTAAGAATTTCCTACGTGGAGCATTTGCAGTAGCATTGTCTCTTTGCATATTGCTTGGAGTAGCATATAAAACAAATGTTAATGCTGTTGCTGTATCCGATATTCAAGCTTTGCTGAGTACAAAAATGACTGAGAATGGATTTAAACCAGGACAGTCGCTTTCAGAATCAAATTGCTGGAAATTTGTTAATTCGCTTTGTAGTTATCTTTATAAGCATGGACTACCATCTCAAATGCCCAGTAAATATGAATTTTATAGAACAAGCAATAGATTTCATACAGGTTGGGAGGATAACTATATCCAGGTTGGAAATACATTGACAATAGCTGATGGAACCTTAAACTCTACTTCGTTAACGAATCTCCTTTTACAATCCCAACCTGGTGACGTTATTCAGATGAATTACAATCGAGATAGCGGAGATGATTTTCATACTTTAATGATATATTCTATTTCTAATACTGGTGCGATTTTTTATCATGCAGGTTCAATAGTATACTTTGGGGGCAACGGTTTTTGGGGAACGAAAGGAACCGAAATACCATGGGCAACTGTATGGAGCATGTTTGGTCAATCAAATGACGGTATTAGTATTTATCGTTCAAAGAGAGTTACAGGAGGCCAAACACCGTCTAACGATCCACCGACGATTTCTGTTTCTGGTTTCAATGCGCCGACAAATCTCAATGTTGGTCAGTCTTTCGGTCTTTACGGAACAGCAACATGTTCGCCTGGCGTTATTTCACAGGTTGAAGCCAAGGTACTTAATTCCTCGATTGGAATAACGGTATACCCGGGTTCCTCAGCATTTAATGTCCGTAGTAGCTATTCTGGAGGCAATGTAAATAATGCAATCGCCTTCAATAAGTTATCTGCAGGTTCATATACTCTGTACTATAAGATAACTGCTCAAAATGGGAATAAGACAACAGTCAAGGAACTGTCTTATCCGTTTACCGTTGGATCAGTAACTCCTAGTACTCCGGAAATCTCGAGTATTACTGCATCTAAAACGGCTACTTTATCAGGAGACACAGTTACTATCAACTGGACTACGAAAAATGCGGGGTCAGTGTGGCTCCATGTATGGAAGGACGGACAACCGGAATACTTTTCAGAAGGACAGGGGAGTAATACTTCCAGAGCTATAACTTTGAATGGCGCTGGAGTCTATGAAGTGAAACTCACACCATATTCAGGGCAAGGATATACAGGAACTGAGGGCAGTTACGCTTCTGTTTTGATCTATGTTTATAATGCGATTACAGATCCATGGATAACTGCTGATAAGACAAATGTTGTGGTCGGCGAAACAGTAACATTCTCGTTTGGCGCGAATAATGCACAGCTTTATTGCTTGGGATTTGATAAAGAAGGCGTCGGAAGAATCTGGACGCCTGACTGTGGGACACAGACGACCTTTGCTACTGCTTTTGATTCTCCAGGAACGTACACGGTTTACGCCTCTTGCTACATCCCTGATGTACAAAGCGTTGATACGAGCAAAGTAACAATTAATGTCAGTCCAGATTTCTCGATGATTCTTTCTTGTGGGGATTCTGTTGAATATGGGGAACCTTTCACAGTGAACTGGACACCGGTACAGGGTGCAGTTCGTTATAGAGTCGAGTTTTACTGCAAAACACGAAGTAAAAATGGTTTTATAGTATATTACGACTATGAAACTACGAAAACATCATATTCTTTAAACGCCCATTTGGCGGGGGGACTTGCATACGATTTCTTCTCCCAAGATTTCTATGAAGATTACTCTGTGGGCATTTATTCCGTGGATAGTAATGAAAAGAGCTCTTTCTGTGGAAATCTTCCTCTGAGAATTACCGCGCCCTATGTTGAAACTCCACAAATGAGTGTCCAGAGTGTATCCAATCAGTCATTTATTTTGAAATGGAATGCAGTTGTAGATGCCGAAGCATATGTTCTGTATTTTAGATTGCCTTCGGAGGAAAAAACTCGAAGTGCATATCATTCCAAGGATACAACTCTTGAGATAAATCAGGAAATGGCACTAAAACAATACGGAAAAGAATTGATACCGGGTGAAACATATTGTGTAAGAATAGCTACTTTTAAGAAAGTAGAGGGAGAAGAAGGGAGAAGCTCTGCACGATTTCGCTCAGATATGAGCGAGGAACTCATGATTACTATTCCGACGGCTACGCCTACGCCAACTAAGGCACCTACTAAGGTGCCGTCAAAAGCACCCACTAAGGCTCCAACTAAAGCACCTACAAAAGTACCAACAAAAAAGCCTGTAACACCAACGCCGACGAAGAAAGCGACACCTACGCCTACTAAGAAGGTCACACCTACAAAGACACCTACGAAGACACCGACAAAGATGCCAACTAAGGTTCCTACAAAGGTGCCGACTCAGAAGCCTACACCAACAAAAGCACCTGTCTTCAGTGATTTTGTAGAGAGATTGTACACTTGTGCGCTGAACCGTGCTTCGGAGCCGGGTGGTAAGAAGTTCTGGACAGATGAGGTAACGAGCGGAAGAAGAACAGGTGGCGATTGTGCAAGATACTTCTTGCTTGAGGCACCTGAGTTCATGAACCGAAATCTCAGCGTGGAGGATTTTGTAGAGACGCTTTATAAGACATTCTTTGATCGTAAGTCCGATGTAGCCGGAAAGAAAGGCTGGGTGGACGCGATCAAGTCCGGAGCGATGTCACGAGCCGTGGTCGTTGAGAATTTTATCGAGTCAACTGAATGGTGTAATATCTGTGCTAAATACAGCGTTAAGTCCGGTGCGAAGTACCACAAAGCAACAGTTGCATCGCCGAATTCAATCAGCTTTGCGACAAGGCTGTATACCTGTTGCCTGAAGCGTAGTGCGGATGCAGACGGTGTAAAGTACTGGAGCTTAGCTCTGACCAATCTCGAACAGACAGGCTGTTCGGCTGCTAATTTCTTCTTCACGGGACCAGAGTTTACAGCTCTGAAGACATCCCCTGAAGAGTATGTAAGAAGATTGTACACAACGTTCATGGATAGAAATGCCGATGAGGGTGAGGTCACATACTGGGCAAGCAAGATCCGCAATAATGAGATGAGCAGACTTGCTGTGCTTCAGTTCTTTGGCCAAAGCGAAGAGTTTACAAATATCTGCGCGAAGTACGGTATCGATCGTGGAACGATCTGATTACAAGCTGAGCTATATATAGATGAGGCCACCTACACTACAAAAGTGTGGGTGGCCGTTTTTACAGAAAGTTAACAAACTGATTTGTTCCCCGAAAGTATGGGCATTTTCGACTGCTATCCTACGGATAACAGTTAAAGATTGACTTCACATGTCAATCTTTAACTGCTCTGTGTACGGGGAGGATATGAAAATGCGTAGATTTAGAAAAGTGAGCGTATTAGCTCTATCTTTGATGATGGTTTTTGAACTTGCTTCATGTGCAAAAGAAGAAAAAAAGAGCACAAGGGAAATTACCGTTGCAGCATACAATGATTTTCCTACAACTGTAAATTCAAGTGATGATTACACAACAACTGAGACAGAACCTAGTGAAACGGAGACTGTTAACTATGAAGGTATCCTTGTTCAAAGCCTTCATACTGGTGATAGGTACAAATGGAAGAGTACCGGAACATACAAGTGTGACGCGTTTACCGTAAATCTGGACTTTATTGATCCTGAAACTGGTGCAATTACACACTTTAAGACGTTTTCAAGCGAGCAGACACACTCTTGCGGATACTATTATTCAGTAAGTGATAACGTTAACGAAGCCAGAACGCAGTTCAATGCTGATTATTCTGCCATGGTTGCGATATTAACCAAAGACGATGGAGCAGAACACATAGGGTGGATCGATGAAGATGGAGAGTTCTTTGATGTCTCTGAGAGAATAACCCACAAGAGTGATTTTGGATCTATAACAAAACATAGTCAGCCTTGCTTCTGGGGCGATTATATGTATTTTTACGATCAAACGGAGGGTGTTGAATGTATTAAGCGAGTTCCTCTTAATAACCTTCAAGAAAATACAGTAGAGTTGATGTGGAGCAAAAACAAAAGTAACGGCCATGTCTATCCGAAGCCGGATGGCAGCATCCCGGATGAACCATATTTTTATGAATACTCGACTGCGGACTCAGAATACGGAGCATATCCGATTCAATTCGGCGGGTGGATCAATACAAATGAATGTGTAGGCTCAGACAATGGCATGATCTATCGTTATAATCTCGAAGGGTTTTCGGGAAAACAGAGTACAGGTCATTGGTATAGCAGTAAAACCGAGCTGATTCCAAATGTAAGCGGAAGAGTTAATTTAGTCCCTGTTCTTTCACCAGATGGGGATAAAGTGGCATTTATCTCAAGTGTGAATGGAAAAAACGAGTTGTTTGTTGTTGATGCTTCGTGTGGAGAACCGAAAAAAATCGATACAGATTACAATTTTTCAGAAGTGGCGTTTATAGGGGGCAGGGTTGGTTTTATAGGATGGATAAGTAATGACAATGCTTGATAGTTGTCTGATGAATTTAGAATCATAAGCATTTATGGAGGGAATAGTATGGGACGCACAGGATATCCTAGGAGAAGGAAAACATATGCTCCGGCGACAGCTGGTGCTTTGGGACTTATGCTCGCTATAGTTATCAGCGCAGCAGCAGACAGCAAAGTGCTTTTCTTTATAGCATGGATCGTATGCACGCTTCTTGTATATATTATTTGCAGTAAGATTGAAGATGCGATCTATCACGCAGCAGATAAAACTCGTGAGATTATCGAGAATAAGATTTCCGGGTCGTCGGAAGGATCGTCGATTCCATCAAGTAAAGAAGTTGAAGTACCCCAAAAGACGAAAGCCAACCCGGGTACAAACGAATGGAAATGTGTTTGTGGAAAGATCAACCAAAACTACACAGGACAATGTGTCTGTGGCGTGAGGAAAAACGATGCGGCAAAACGAATAGAAGAGAATAAGGCTAAGGCCATAGCAATAGCAAAGAAGAAGAATCTCCAGCTTCCCAAAGAGGAAGAAGCCAGCAAAGATGAATTATTGACAGTTAGCAAACAGTTCGAGAAGGAGAATGAGTGGAGATGCGTTTGTGGAAAGAAAAATCCTAAATTCGTAGGTACTTGTCAGTGTGGTATGCGCAAAAATGAGGCTATCAAACGTCGTGCAATCGCACTTCAGAAATCCAGAGAGATCATGGAAGCGAAAAAAGCAAAGGCACAAGGCGTAGATCTTCAACAGGACGAATTCGAGACTTAGAAATTGATAATTCTCAAACTAAGCAGTTGTGACTGACTGTCTAAATGATATCACATTAATAATATAACAGTATCAAATCGCTGTTATTCTGCGATTAGTAGATTAATAGTGGATTGAGAATCGTTTAACTTAAGAAGTTTCCTCAGTATCTTTATTCTTTCTTTGTTTCCGGTTGACGATGTTTTTACTTTTCGGCATTAAGATGGAATCATGAAGCCGAAGAAGTGCTTCGAAAAAGAAGAAAATGACTATGAAAGAGTATTTTGAAAGCCTTAAGACAGAAACAAACTGGTTTAAACTGTTCCGCCCAATCTGCATCGGAATGACGATCCTCCTCGAGATTGGGACACCGATCATCTTATATATTATTCAGGTCCTGATCAAGCAACAGGAACTGGATCTGCCGAGCTTCTGGTACGGACTGATCGTCGCCTTCCTCTACAGCGCCATTCTTGCCTGGGTAATAAGCAGTGTGCATCGAAAAGAACAGCAAAAGCAGGAGAATAAGTAATCTGACATTTTACTTGAACGATATTTTCAAGATAGTACATCGTTCAACATAAAACAAAGAAAGTATAGCTATACATGTGGAAAAGCCAGGCCCGAAAGAGTCTGGCTTTTCTATTCCTGCTGTTACTTGATCGCTTGTTGCGATCTTGTGCCGATTCAGGCGGCGGAAGTCTGTTTTCTAACCTTCCGCTGGATCCGCTTCGGATTCTTGCCAAGTGCTTGCACAGCAGTTGTCATAGCGAACAGACAACTTGTGAGGATAATATAACTGGGTGGAGGAGAGAGGGGTGGGTCGCGTAGTTTAATTGCCTCATCAAAACATTCAATTGCCTCGTTTGAGGTGAAAATGAGGCAATTGAATGGGGGGATGAGTATGTTGAAACAAGGATAATGTATTCCACAAGATTGGAGGGATAACTTATTGTAGAAAAAACAGGTCTAACGTTTAGATAAGTAAAATCAAGAAGGTGGAACCGAGATTTATTGAATGCAAAAATGTAGTACGTTATCGTTAATTCTGAACTATCAAAAAAGAAATTACAAAATGTAAACGATTATTAAATTCTTTTGCTTAGCTATTTAGATAAATTGAGTTTTGGCTATACTATGTTTAGAGGTTACATTTTTTTGTGATTGGAAATGTAAAAAGATGATTGATGTATTGTGGGCAAAAAAAGATGGCAAGCACTGGCTATCGTTAAAGTCTCATCTATTGGATACTGCGGAAACCATGGATTATTTATGGAATAATTGGGTATCACAAGACTTAAGAGATAGACTTTGTAATGCATTTAGGCAGAATTTGTCCGTAGATGAATGTGGCAGATTCTTGAGATTTCTTGCGCTTGCTCATGATGTCGGAAAAGCGACTCCCATTTTTCAGTCAAAGATATTGCAAGGAAAGAATGATGCAGATGCTGTCATTCTAAAAAGATTCATTAAGAAAGAAATACCACTTAAGGAACATTTCTTAAGAGATCTCTATCATGCTCAGGCTGGATACAACCTTCTTATTGAAGCGGGATGTAATTTGAACGCAGCTTCAATCGTTGGTTCGCATCATGGAATGCCATCTCAAAAGCAACCATCAAATGATAATCAAGAAGCATATTATTTGGAGAGCGAAGGTAAGTGTGTGTGGTCCAAACTGCAAAAAGACATCTTATCCTGGGTTTTGCAGCAGTCTGGTTATGCTTCGTTTGAAAGTGTTCCAGTACCAGCGTTCAATTCCCAGGTTTGGATGACGGGCCTTCTTATTATGGCAGACTGGATTGCAAGTAATAGCGCTTTTTTTCCAATGATTGCAGTAGATAGTCTAGTCACTGGAAATAATACGCATCGGCTGAATTCTTCTGATCTGGTTTTCCTACGAGGGGGCTTTTTTGAATCCATGAGGCAAAGTAACCTTGCTCTTCCAGAAGTTTTCAGGCATAGGTTTTCATTTTATCCCAACACGGTTCAACTTGAAACATGTGGTATAGCGAATAGTATGTCGGATTCCGGTATCATAGTTCTGGAAGCTCAGATGGGAAAAGGAAAGACTGAAGCTGCGCTTGCGGCAGGTGAAATTCTAGCGTCGAAATTCGACAAAAAGGGTTTATTCTTCGCGTTGCCTTCTCAGGCTACTTCGGATGGTATGTTTGTAAGAGTAAAAGAGTTTCTTGAAAGCGAAAACTACAAAGGAAGCATAAATCTTGTTCATGCTAAAGCCGCATACAACAGAGAATATAATGAGATTCCTCACATTAATTCCGTTTGGGATGAACAAGACGACCTATCTCTTGGAATAGGAGAGTGGTTTGAAGGGAAAAAACAATCCCTATTATCGAATTTCGTAGTTGGCACTGTTGATCAACTTCTTATGGCAGGTTTACAACAAAAACATGTTATGTTGAGGCACTTGGGATTAGCAGACAAAATCGTTATTGTGGATGAAGTTCATGCTTATGATGCATACATGTCTGTGTATCTTAAAAAGGCGTTATCCTGGCTAGGTGCATATCATGTACCGGTTATTCTTCTGTCAGCTACGCTTCCACACAAAAAGAAAATGGAACTTATTACTGCGTATGTTGGAAAAGAACGCAGTAAGAATATTGAAATACCTCCCTATTCTGGAGAGTATCCTGTACTTACTTATTATGATGATCTGAAAATTCAGTCAAAGCCTATAGCAAATACAGATTTGACTAGATCTGTTGATGTCGATTATTCTTCTTCAGATATTATTGGCTTAGCTGAAATCATAGAAAAGACCTTGGATCGATCTGATGGTTGTGTAGGCGTTATTCTTAATACTGTCAAGAATGCACAGAAGCTTTACATGATGCTAAAAAAACAGTTTTCAGATGATGAGATAATACTAATTCATTCAGGTTTCCTTGCAAACGATAGGGTAGCGATAGAAGAAAAAATCAGAAAGACTTTGGGTCGCTCAGGAATGGCCACCAGACCACAAAAGTTCATTGTAATCGGAACGCAAGTTCTTGAACAGTCATTAGATATTGATTTTGATTGGCTTATAACAGAACAGTGCCCCATAGACCTTTTGCTGCAGAGAATAGGAAGGCTTCATAGGCATGGTAGAGAGAGACCTGAGATCTTCAGTCAAGCAAAATGTCTTGTCGTTATGCTTTCTGACCAGGAAAGAGATGCGTCAGAATTGATATATGGACGTTATCTTCTGCGAAGAACTAGAGCGGTTATTGAAGCTAAATCAATGCGGATTCGAATACCGGACGATTTATCCCAACTGGTAGAAGATGTGTATGATTGTGAAGACTTGTCAGATGCAGATTATTCTAATTGGGTTAGATCAATACAGAACAAAGATTACGAGGCAAAGCAATTCTGTATAGCTGACCCGGTGGATAGATTTGATCGAAAATTTCTTCGAAATATGGATTACTTGCTTGACAACAGAAAACTGTGTGTAACTACAGAGGGCGAGGCAAGAGTACGTGATACTAATGGCTCAATAGAGGTTGTGATTTTTCAAATGAAACATGGAAGGATTTATCATGTCTCCGGAGATAAAGAAGTATGCTCTGATAAGGAACTGGCATGTGAGACCGTCCGATTACCTTACTCTCTTTCTGGACCGCATATGATACAGGAGACGGTGAAAGCACTGGAGAACCTTCGAAACGATACATTGTCAGATGATTTAAGAAACAGTGTATGGCTTAAGGATACGCTATTTTTAGCATTTAACGAGAATCAGAAAACTAAACTTGAAGTTGGAAAAAAGGTATATAGCATCAAATATGACAATATGACAGGAATTCATGTAGAGAAGGAGGAAAATACGTGAAATCAGAATATAATTTGCTTGATGAGCGATGGATTATAGTTACTCGACTTGATGGAAATCTAGAAAAAGTCTCTTTGCTTGAACTTTTTCAAAATGCCCACATCTATAAATCTTTTGATGGTGAATGTGAGACACAGAATATTTCCATCATTCGGTTGTGCTTGGCAGTCTTGACAACTGTGATTTCTAGGTTTGATTTGGAAGGAAAGAATAATCCCATTGAAGATGATATTGATGCTACAACCAGATGGGGAGAATGGTGGAATAGAAAGTCATTTCCAATTCGAATCATATCAGAGTATCTCGAACAATATCGATTTAGGTTTTACCTTTTTGATGAACAATATCCTTTTTACCAAGATGCTTCAGTCGGGCAGGAACTGGCAATGGAATATAAAAAGGTAACAGGAAAGAAAAGAATCGCGGATGTGAGCACAGGGTATTACCCTTTGACAAAACTAATAGGGAATCTATCCGAAAGTGCAAACAAAAAGCGTTTGTTCAAAGCTGCTGATAAGAATAGTATCGAATTTGACGAAGCCGCACGATGGCTGATCAATTATATGAACACCGCGGATAAACCAGAAAAAAAGCCAACACCGAAAAACTGCGGAATAATTGGAGAAATGGGCTGCGTTTATTGTCAAGGCAAAAGCATCTTTGAGACGCTTATGCTAAACCTGATTCCTGGCGCAGATGGTTCATATGTGGAGAAACCGGAATGGGAAAAAACATCACCTACAGGAAATAATGAAGAGATTTTTCCGTCTTCAAAATCAGAATTATATACATTTCAAATCAGAAGACTGTTCCTTGACAGGAGAGAGAATCTGATTGTTGGTTTCAAATCTAAAGCTGGTATGTGTTACAATAGCCTGCCACTTTGGGAACCTATGACTATGTGGAGGATTCAAAGCAAGAATAGTATAGAAGAAATACGTCCTAAGCATCATGACCCTTCAGTAGTAATGTGGAGAAATCTATCATTATTGTTGGCTTCTACAAACGATTCTCGTAAACCAGAGGTTATAAGGTGGATTGAAACTCTTGAGAATCAGGACATATTTGATAGTAATTATTCGCTATCTATTAAGACTGCAGGTATTGAATATGGAAGTATGTCGTCGTCCATCTCCAACACATTTTACGATTCCCTCAGTTTTTCTGCTGTAATTATTAGAGAACAGGAAAAAAACGAGCAGAGTAATATTTTAAAAATCCTGGAATTGACCAATGATGTTGCGGACAGATTCGCATATTTCTGTGGGGTTTTGTATGTTGCTCAAGGTGGAGACAAGGAAGGTGAAAGCGGTGTAAGAAGAAAATCAAAAAGCCGGATGTATTCAGCGCTGGACCTTCCGTTCAGGCGATGGCTTCTCAAAGTCGGAACAGAATATATAACAGCGGGGCAGATAGAAAACAGCTGGTGGGAAATCATACAACGTATCTCCTTACATCTGGCCGACGAGGAGATAAGAAAAATGCCTGTGGAAGCAATGATTGGCAAGATGATTTGGGATGAAAAGAAAAAGAAAAATATGATTTACAGTGGAGCAAAGGCATTAGAAGATTTCCACTATGAGATTTCGAAACCAGATAGAGTGAAGGAGGTCAAAAATGGGAAGAAGAAGTGATGCTTCGGCATTCGTTAATCGGAAGATTAGTTTGCTGAAAACAAGACCATCTTCTGAAGTTTCAGCTGCACTGGCAGAACTTCGGAGAGGCGCAGGAAAGGAGCCCGGATCAAATCCACTACTGTGGGAATGGACACTAGAAGGGTTACCCGATGAAGGATTTGGTGCAGAGCCATCGTATCTTGAAACATCAGTATATCTGGCGATGACATTGTTTTCTGTTCATCAACAAGGAAACGATGTTCAAACAAAGTGTATGAGCGTATCAAGTGTTCGTTTCGGCGAAGCTGTCAGAAGACTCTGTAAAAATGAGGATGATATTGACAGGATGATTAAGAAAATCAAGGCTGTGACATCTGCTGATTCGATTACATCGGTAGCATATTATCTTCGTCAATTGATTTCGCTTCTTAAATCGAATGGAATCGGATTTGATTATGCTGATTTAGCTGGAGATCTTTATGATTTTCAGTTTGAAGAAGGTCGTGATCGAATTGTGTTGAAATGGGCAAGAGATTTCTACAAAACTAAAAAGATTATATCTGAGGAGGAATAATTATGAAAGAAGAAAGAATTTATGTTGATGTTCATGTATTGCAAACAGTTCCGCCGAGCTGTGTGAATCGTGATGATACCGGAAGTCCCAAAACAGCTATTTACGGTGGAGTTCGAAGAGCTCGGATTTCTTCCCAGTCATGGAAACATGCAGTCAGATGTTATTTCAGAGATCATCTTGATGAGCAGAAACTTGCTTATAGAACTAAAAATGCGGATGCTAAGGTTGCTGATTATCTTGTTCAATATGGGATGAGTCAGGAAGAGGCGAAAAAGTCAGCTGTCAAGGCACTTAAAGATGCGAAGATTATAGCTTCGGAAGATGGAAAAAAGAACGCATTATTCTTTATTAGTGACGCTCAAGCAAGAGCGGTTGCTTCAGCAATTAATTCTGGTGCTGATAACGAAGAGATTAAAAAGGCTCTCTCTGAAACTCCTGGCATAGAAATAGCCCTCTTTGGTCGAATGGTAGCTGATAATACGGCACTTGGAGAAGACGCTTGTTGCCAAGTTGCTCATGCTATATCAACTCATAAAGTATCTAATGAGTATGATTACTTTACAGCAGTTGATGACATACAAGATGATGATGCTTCCGGAGCGGGTCATATTGGTTCGAATGAGTTTAATTCTGCAACTTTATATCGATATGCTACTGTTGCTGTCCATGATCTTGCAAATAGTCTTGGAACGGATACTGCTCAGAGCGTCTGTGATTTCTTGGAGGCTTTTGTTAAGTCGATGCCAACGGGAAAGATGAATTCGTACGCTAATAGAACTATTCCTGATGCAGTACTGGTTACGATTCGAAATGATCAGCCTGTGAATTTTGTCGGTGCATTTGAAGAAGCGGTTAACCCTGATAAGCAGTGCGGAGGATATGTTTCTGGTTCTGAAAAGAAACTTGAGATGTATGTTCTTGAAAGCTATAAGGACTTTATAGATTCTCCTTTGAAATCTTTTGTTGTTGGTAATCTTGATGACTCGTTGGGAGAAAAGGTGTCTTTCGGAGATTTGTTGCTCAAGGTAAAGGACGTGCTCGTGGAGAATCTCTCATAATGTGGAGGAAGTATTATGTCTACGTTATTGATTAGGCTTGAAGGTCCTATGCAATCCTGGGGGGATGAGTCTGCCTTTGGTGAAAGAAGGACTATGAGAGAACCGACGAAGAGCGGAATCATCGGCCTGGTAGCATCCTCACTGGGATATAGAAGAGATGATGAAAGGCTGAAGACACTTTTATCTCTGAGATTTGGAGTCAGGATTGACAGAGAGGGTGTGAACGTATCTGAGTATGATTACCAGATCTCGAGGGTTGCATGTAAAAACCGTGGCCATTATGTAAGCCTCAAGTATGGTGAGTATGAAACGGAGCCTTCTCAATCAGTTCTCTCAAAACGATACTATCTCTTCGATGCATCCTTCTTATGTGGTCTGGAAGGAGATGAGAGAATGCTCAAGGACATTGCACATGCTCTTTGCCATCCAATGTGGCCGCTGTTTTTGGGGAGACGGTCTTGCCCGCCGGCAAAACCGATTTATGTTGCTATAAGAGATGGTTCGTTGGAGGATGCACTTAGGACTGAATCTTTGGCCCAAAGATCTGAACTTCGAATCAGATATTGCATTGAACCGATTGATGCAGATAGCAGGGCATTTGAGCAAAAAGATCTGCCTCTTTCGTTTGATAAGCGGAAGAGAATCTATAGCAAGAGAAAAGTCATAGAAGGTTATTGGGATTACGTGGATTCTTGCGAGTCAGAACAAGATCCTCTCGCCATACTGTAAGGGGAAAAATATGTATTATTTATCTAGGATCATTCTTGATGATACAAATAGAAAGGTGATGGAAGGATTTGCTAGACCATCACTTTTCCATGGAGCCGTAGAAAGAAGCATAGACGGTCCGCGAAAACGAAACATATGGAGAATTGACAGGTTCAAAGGCAAATCCTGTCTGCTATTGGTAACGTCTGAAAAACCGGATTTGAGTTCAATTCAGAAAGAGTTTGGATATGAAAATGTGCAGCCGGAGATTAAAGAATATGATGCTTTTCTCCAGAAACTATCATGCGGACAGATATGGAGGTTCAGAATTAAGTTGAACCCGGTTGTGAATCGTGATTCTAAGAGGATCCCTATTAAATCGTCTCAAATGAAAGACTGGTTTATGGGAAAAGTGGAATCATACGGATTCACAGTCAATTCAGATGGTTTTGATATAGTTGACTTGCGAGATTATGATTTCCATAAGAATGGCGAATCATATCTTAAAAAGGAACCAAAAGTAAGATTTAAAACCGTAACGTTCGAAGGTATTCTGACTATAACGGACTCCGAAAAAATCAAGAGTGCCTTGGTCACCGGCATTGGAAAAGAAAAAGCTTTCGGATGCGGTTTGCTCACACTTGCGGGTTTGTAATATGGATACATATAATACAAAACCAGAATTGCAATCCTTAGTTCCTGTAAATGACAGGATGAGTTTTTTGTATGTTGAAAAATGTAATGTCAATCGTGAGTCTGGTGCTATATCATTTACGAATAAAGAAGGGCAGATCAATGTTCCAGCTTCATCCATTTCTGTTCTGTTACTAGGCCCTGGATGTGACATATCACATAGAGCTTTGGAGCTTATAGCTGATTCAGGAACATCTGTTGTGTGGGTGGGGGAGCATGGTGTCAGATATTACTGCCATGGTCGACCTTTAACCCGGACCTCTTCGTTGCTTATAAAACAGGCTACTATGGTCTCGAATGAAAGAAAGCGACTTGATGTTGCTCGTAAAATGTACGCAATGAGATTCCCAGGGGAGGATATTTCCAAGATGACATTAGCCCAGTTGAGAGGCAGAGAAGGCGCACGGGTTAGGAGAGTTTACAGAGAATTTGCTCATAAGTTTGGTGTTCCCTGGAATGGACGCGAATATGATCCAGAGGACTTTAACAATTCTAATGAGATTAACAAAGCTCTTTCTGCCGCCAACATCTGTTTATATGGTCTAGCGCATAGTGTAATTGCGGCACTAGGACTATCTCCGGGCTTGGGCTTTATTCACACTGGCCATGAAAGATCATTTGTCTATGATCTTGCTGATTTATATAAGGCAGAAATATCTATTCCAATTTCATTCCAAACGGTAGCGGAGACCCCGTCTGATATTGAATCTGCAGTTAGACACAAAATGAGAGACTGCTTTTATTCAACAAAAGTTTTGAGACGGATGGTTGCGGACATATATACTATTTTATCGGAGAATGAAGAAGAAACTAGTGTAGAGGTGGATGTGTTGAAATTATGGGATAACAAACAGGGTGAGGTTGATTCCGGGAAGCAGTATTCCTGTGATGAAGAAGATATAAAATGATTGTATTATCTCTGTCAAAATGTTCTGCTTCTTTGAGAGGTGATTTGACCAAATGGTTGATGGAAATAGATACTGGAGTCTATGTTGGACGAGTTTCTGCTCGAGTCAGAGATCATTTATGGAAGAAGGTTGAAAACAATATAGGAGAAGGTCGTGCTATTCTCGTGTTCAGCGCACAGAACGAGCAAGGCTTTGATATAAAGACAATTAATTCAGAAAGATATCCTATTGATTGTGACGGACTTAAGTTAATGATGATACCTGCTAAGGAACCTCTCAAAGAAAGGAAGATTCATCAAACGAGAATCAAGAAAGCAAGTAGTAACCCAACAACGAAGTATCCAGCAAATTCCTATGTGGTGCTTGACATAGAAACAACAGGCCTTGATAAAACAAGCGATAGAATCATCGAGTTTGCTTGCTTATCTGTAAGCAGAGATGAGATTACTAAAGAGTTGCATGGATTTATAAAACATGAGCAACCTCTTTCCGATATGATAGTCAATTTAACAGGAATTACAGATGAAATGATTAATGGAGGAATGGATGAAAAAAGAGCATTAACAGATATATTAGACTTTATAGGACAAGAGTCTATTGTTATTCACAATGCCGAGTTTGACATTGGTTTTTTAAATGCAGCTTTACTTAGACACAACATGCCTCTCCTTTCAAATGTGTGTGTAGATACGCTAAAAATGGCAAGAAGGAGAGTTAAGGATGTAGAAAACTATAAGCTTGACACCCTAATTAAGCGTTTCTCATTAACTGCTCGGAAAAAACATAGAGCGTTAAGTGATTGTCATATAACATATGAGTTGTACAAAAGATTAATTGAAATCGTATAAAAACGAACCTTGACAATTAAATATTCCCCATTTTTATGGTATTATTCAAGTGTGTTCCCCGCGTATGCGGGGGTGATCCCGCGCTTTTTACTTTGCTCGTATAGTTCACTTGGTGTTCCCCGCGTATGCGGGGGTGATCCTCAGTATCGTGTAGGCTTCAGAAATAGTGGCAAGTGTTCCCCGCGTATGCGGGGGTGATCCCACTTTCGGCATCATGGGACTTTTCAAGCATGAGTGTTCCCCGCGTATGCGGGGGTGATCCCTAACAACAAGAGCTTGCCAAAGTGGATCAAAAGTGTTCCCCGCGTATGCGGGGGTGATCCTGTCTCGAGTGTCCGGACTGCGGCGGGAGGATAGTGTTCCCCGCGTATGCGGGGGTGATCCTAACGGGCCGGTTTTTGCCTTTAAACTTCAATAGTGTTCCCCGCGTATGCGGGGGTGATCCCGCTGTATGGTACTCAAGCGGAACGGCGCGAGCGTGTTCCCCGCGTATGCGGGGGTGATCCTTCACCTGACCGTTCGGCTGGATCTGTGCCATAGTGTTCCCCGCGTATGCGGGGGTGATCCCAATAGTCTGTGCTACCTCTTCCTGAATAGAGAGTGTTCCCCGCGTATGCGGGGGTGATCCTTCAATATAAGAATTATTAAGGAAGGTTTCCCAGTGTTCCCCGCGTATGCGGGGGTGATCCCTGTTCGACAATATGTTGGACGGAGAAGGCAAAGTGTTCCCCGCGTATGCGGGGGTGATCCCGGAACGCCGGGTGATTGGTTAATCATATTTATGTGTTCCCCGCGTATGCGGGGGTGATCCCGAGCTGGCCAGAAAGATCGATATCAATCCGAAGTGTTCCCCGCGTATGCGGGGGTGATCCTGATGTTAGAGGATTACTTGAAGCACTTGAGAAGTGTTCCCCGCGTATGCGGGGGTGATCCCCCGGTTTTCAAGTCACGGATCACGACAAGCCAGTGTTCCCCGCGTATGCGGGGGTGATCCCGACATTCTTATCGGCGTCGGTCTGAAAGCATCGTGTTCCCCGCGTATGCGGGGGTGATCCTACAATCGAGATTTTAATTTCAGGATTGGAGGCGTGTTCCCCGCGTATGCGGGGGTGATCCTATCTGTAAGCCGGCGTCAAGGATCAGCGGCGCGTGTTCCCCGCGTATGCGGGGGTGATCCTAAATCGCCATAGCTGTCATCGGTCCATCTGATGTGTTCCCCGCGTATGCGGGGGTGATCCCGTCGAGTATGCCGTGTATGTGCATGAAGGCACGTGTTCCCCGCGTATGCGGGGGTGATCCCTCTGGGACATTATCATCACCACCCTTTTCATTGTGTTCCCCGCGTATGCGGGGGTGATCCCTAAAGAAATCTTGCCCAAATTTAGGCGTATCGGTGTTCCCCGCGTATGCGGGGGTGATCCCATTACTCAATAAAGAGCGTGTAAGCCTGTATAGTGTTCCCCGCGTATGCGGGGGTGATCCTTTGAAACTTCTTGTTTCTGGTGTACCCGTCTGGTGTTCCCCGCGTATGCGGGGGTGATCCCGGCGAGCAGCTTTCCGGCACTACCGTTACTGAGTGTTCCCCGCGTATGCGGGGGTGATTATGACCTTTGGAGATGAACAGCTGTTTCCTGCGAGAAAAACGTAGTTTGAAACATTTTGAATGACACATATAAGCCATGACTGCACAAGCTCATTCAAAACGACAAATCTCTTATATTGTTACCATGGATCTTGTGAAAAAGCCTGCAGAAGCAATGTATGCCTTGCTAAACAATAGTTATAGTTCGCATTACAATTTTCGTATCTAAGTTTGCAAAAAATCAGGAACTTGTTTATGACAGAAGCGGGATAGACGAGACATTGATTACTGCAGAATGGACGTGAGAAAGATTGAATATAATATATGAATATCCATGGTATTTGCTTAGGTTGCACATATATCCCTGAATAGTTAGAATTAGTATTAGAAATACAATTCTGCTGGGGGATGCATATGCTTGTCTATTCTGGAATCAAAACGGATTTTATGCGTGATGTAGATGACGGTGTTCTTGCGGGGAAAATCAAGCAGACTATCCTTGAGAAGATGGGGAGAAGGACGCCGGATAGTGAGTTCCGTTCTTGGGAGAATTCCATGAAGGATATGTTTATTGTGATGAGTGATTCTCAGATCCCTGAAGATTCCGGTGTGGCGATTGAATATAACATTCCGCAGACGGCGAAGCGTGTGGACTTTATTATATCCGGTTATGACAAAGACAACCGTCCTTCCATTGTGGTGATTGAACTCAAGCAGTGGGAGATGCTCAAGGCTATTGCAGGGATGGATGCTTTGGTAGAGACATATACGGGTGGAGCAAATAGAAGAGTGGTACACCCGTCTTATCAGGCCTGGTCATATGCGCAGCTGATCAAAGACTATAACTCTACAGTCCAGGATAAAGAGATTCAGATCTGGCCTTGCGCATATTTGCATAACTATGCACGTAAAGAAGACGATCCAATCGATAGTGAGTGGTACGATGAGTACCAGAAAGAAGCCCCTGCATTTACAAAAGGTCAGAACGCTAAGCTGCGTGAGTATATCAAGAAAAGCATTGTAAAAGGCGACAGCAAAGAAGTTCTTTACTATCTTGAGAATGGAAAGATACGTCCTTCCAAGAGCCTGCAGGATTCCATCGGAAAGATGTTGAAAGGTAATCCTGAGTTCATCATGATCGATGAACAGAAAGTGGTATACGAAGAAGTAGTTCGGCTATCAGAGCTTTGCCAGAAAGATAATAAGAAAAGGACGATTATCTGTCAGGGCGGCCCGGGAACCGGAAAGACGGTTATTGCTGTAAATCTTCTTGCAGAACTGACGCAAAGAGGACAGATGGTCCAGTATGTATCTAAGAATGCTGCGCCTCGTCAAGTCTATCTTCGAAAGTTGAAGGGGACTTATTCAAAGAGTAGCGTCAATAATATGTTCAAAGGTTCCGGCCAGTATTTTGAGGCGCCTGAAAACTTTGCGGGGACACTGTTGGTGGATGAGGCACACCGATTAAATGAGAAATCCGGAATCTACCATAACAACGGAGAGAATCAGATAAAAGAACTGATCCATTCCTGTCTGTGTAGTGTTTTCTTTATTGACGAAGATCAGCGTGTGACGATGGATGATATCGGCAGCATTGACCAGATAAAACGATGGGCAAGAGAGGCGGATTCTCAGGTATATGAGATGGAGCTGGTTTCTCAGTTCCGTTGCAATGGTTCGAATGGTTATATGGCATGGCTGGACGATGTTCTTCAGATCCGTGAAACGGCAAATCCGGATCTGGATGGATTGGATTTTGATATCCGCATCTGTGATACTCCGGGTGAAGTGCGTGATCTGATTTTTGAGAAGAACAGAAGCACAAACCGCGCGCGTATCCTTGCGGGTTATTGCTGGAATTGGAATAAGAAAGAAGCAAACAACACGGATTATCATGACATAAAGATCGGAGACTTCGAAATGAGTTGGAATCTTGACGGCGGAGAACCTTTTGCTGTATCGGATACGTCTGTGAATGAGATCGGATGCATTCATACATCACAGGGCCTGGAGTTTGATTATGTCGGCGTAATAATCGGCGAGGATATCCGCTATGAGGATGGTAAAGTCATTACCGACTTCTCGAAACGCGCTCAAACTGATCAGTCACTTCGAGGAATCAAGAAACTGAATAAGGAAAATCCTGAAGAAGCACGGGAGCGTGCAGATCAGATTATCCGGAATACATACCGAACACTTCTGACACGCGGAATGAAAGGTTGCTATATCTACTGTGTGGACTCGGAGTTGGAACGGTATCTGAAAGAAAGAATAAACGCATATAACTCGAAGAAGGTGAATACATGAATGATCAGACGATAGCAAGGATTAGAAAGTTTAAAGAAGAACGGGATTGGGATAAGTTTCATACTCCGGCAAATCTCGCGAAATCCATATCCATCGAAGCAAATGAACTACTCGAGTGCTTTCAGTGGAGCGATACGGAATACAATCTCCAGCATGTGAAAGAAGAACTGGCGGATGTGCTTGTTTATTGCCGAGACTTGCTCGATAAACTCGGACTGGACGAAGACGAAATCGTCAATATGAAGATGGATCAGAATGAAGCGAAGTATCCGGCTGACAAGGCTAGAGGAAATAGTACAAAGTATGACGAGCTGTGAATGGTGAATCTCAGCTTAGTTGGTGAGAATAAGTGAAAACTATATAGTGCATGCTTTGGGGGAGTAAATGCGTCGTAGAGTTGAAATAGGTGTAAATGATTTAGCGACATGGTGTAAAACACATAACACCTAATTGATGAGTTGGATTCAGCTAACGAATTTCAAAAAGGGAAGCAGTTCAATGAAATGACATATTATCAGTTCTAGCCATGCTTTTTCAAAATGCATGGTTTCAGGGAGAATACATGAGATTTGAAATTACAACATCATATGGAAAAGGAAATATTCAGGCTATTGCTATAAGTAAGAAATTAAACGATTTGCAGATTTCTGAGGGAGAAAATGTTGTTTTTGATTTTCAAAAGTATAAAGAAAAGAATCCGTTTAGCAATCTCTTGTTAATCAATTCGATTAGACGATTTCGCAAAAGATTTCCTGAGTCTGAGATGAGGTGCTCATATGTTGAGGATGGAGGGTATTTATCTCACATTGGATTTTTTAAGAAATTGGGGCTGAATATCGGAAATGAACCAGGAGCAGCTCATGCAAATTCGAGGTATGTTCCTATAACTGATATTATATTAGAAAACGACTTTTATGGGAGTATTGAAGATATTGCTAAGCGACTAACGAATACACTCCAATTTGATGATGATCTTCAAGAAACATCTGAGTATGTTCTGATTGAGACGATTCGCAATGTATTTGAACATGCTGGCGTGAAAGAGGTTTCAGTTGCCGCGCAGAAATGGCCGACAAAGAATCTTGTGGAAATTGCAATTATGGACACAGGTTGTGGAATAGTTGGCAGTATGGGGAAAAAGTATTCTCTTAACGAGGTTGAACTGTTGAAGTATGCTTGTAAGCCTGGTATTACAACAGGATCGAATTTTACATATTTAGATCTGGATGATCCATGGAGGAATTCAGGGTATGGGTTATACATGTTAAAAGAGTTAACACTCGAATACAATGGATCGTTTATTATCTGTAGTGGAGATAAGGCTGTTAGATACAGAAAGAAAGACAAACAAATAGAAGAAAAGGTTTTTTCTGCTGGCTGCGAAGGTACGATTATCTGTTTGCGGTTTTCTACAGAACAACAACCTTCTTTCTCGGAGGTCCGAAAGAGAATCCTAAAGAGTGGCGAAGACGAAGCGAAGAGAATTGCAGGTGCGATTCAAAAGGCGTCAAGGTCTTCGGGAGGAAGATATATTATTTCTTGATGAAATAATGTTGGATAAAGATGCTGTGGATTTTGGCTCGCTGATTGTTAATCAAAGCTGGTAATGATTCAAGTGAGATACAGCTCGTTCTGTACAGACATATGGTGTTTGTATGGGCTCAAACAATAAAATCTAGGATTGGTAGGTTATAGAAGATGGACACAAATCAAGCGATACAGATCATACACGACAACTACAAGTGTGAGGGAAACAGCTTCATATACTATCTCCATGAGAAAAGTACTTTTGACACGGAAGGGTTCTGGGCGTTCTATGATAGTGTTGTGGCGTTGGTGGAGCGTGAGGAGTTGAAGACTGCGGAGTTGACCAGGGAGATCACGGGTGTCTACCAGTTGATACTGAAGTATTTTGTGTTCCATTTTGATCCGGCGGACGGGTATGTGATCGCGGGGTTCCCGAAGGAGTATATCGGGTACATTGAGAGGGTCGAGTATGCTTTGATGGCGTACTATAGTGGGAATATGAGGCTTGTGATAGAGGACGACTTTGAGTTGGAGAGGTAACGCATGAACGAGGTTTTGGTGGATGAGGCGATTGGGTTCATCCGGGGATTGTTTGCAAACAGGAGTGATGGGCATGATGTGGAGCATTCGTTGAGGGTGTACCGGAATGCGAAGAAGATCGCTTCGTGTGAGTGTGGTTTTGATGAAGAGGTCGTGGTGTTGGCGGCGTTGCTTCATGATGTGGACGATAGTAAGCTTTTTGAGACGAAGGACAATGCGAATGCCAGAGGTTTTCTGAATTCCGTGGGGATTTCGGCAGGGAAAATCGATAAGATCTGTGCGGTGATTAATTCCGTTTCTTTTTCGCATAACAGGGGGAGACGGCCGGATTCTGTTGAAGGGAAGATCGTGCAGGATGCGGACCGACTTGATGCGATGGGGGCGATTGGGATCGCGAGGACGTATGCCTATGGGGGAAGCCATGGGCGGTCACTGGAGATGTCGAGGCAGCATTTTTACGATAAACTGTTGCTTTTGAAGGATGAGATGAATACGGAAAAGGGAAGGGAGCTGGCGCAGAGACGGCATGCTTTTCTGGAAGCTTTTCTGAATGAATTGGAGAATGAATGAGAGGAAAATATACATGAAAGTTATAAAAACGATTTTCGACGATTGTCTGGTCGTTGAACCGACGCAAAGAAACGACGAAAGATGCGATATGGCGCTTCTGTATAGTCATGAGGGAGAGATGAAAGAGATCTTTCACGGATTTACGCTGACGGAGCAGCGCTTCTATCGGATGAGGAAGCATGCGTTTTTTGGGATCCATAAGGGGCCGCCGAGACTGGTCTGCATTATTGCGGGGAAGGGTCTGGATTATGTGGTCGATCTGAGGAAGGATTCGCCTACATATAAGCAGTACCAGACGATCGAACTGAGTGGTGATGCGCCGAAGATCGTCTTCATTCCTTCGGGGTTCGGTCATGCTTTTCTTTCTCTTGCAGAAGGTACGATCGAGGCTTTCGGCATGGATCTGGATGCGCCGTTTGAGAGGAGCGGGCCGGTCAACTATAAGTCTCCGGGAATCGACTTGAAACTTCCTGTTTCAGATGTGATCCTGGCGGACTATGACAGGGATGCGGCTATGTTAGAATAAAATCGAGACTGTAAAAGAAATGGAGAAAGTGCTTTTTGCCGTGGATGAATTGACCGGACTGATCGGTGCCGCTGCGCTGATGCGGCCGTCGAAGAGCACGAAGGATATGGAGTTGAAGTCTTTGAAGAAAAAGTATAAGAGCAAAGGCTTCGCGGCGGGATGTTCTCGGGAAGTGATCGAGCGTGGTGCAGAGCAATTAGGGTGGGAGCTCGATAAGCTTCTGACGATGACGATTGCGGCGATGGCTGCGACGGAAGATGAGATCAACAGTAAGATGGAAAATCTAGATATTTAGTGTTCGGGAGGACTGAAAAATGAACGAGACGATCAAAGTTTTAGAGAGCAGAAGAAGCTGCAGAAATTTTAAGCCGGATATGGTGAACGAGGAAGACCTGAAGGCGATCATCCGGGCCGGGACTTATGCTGCGACAGGCATGGGCAAGCAGAGCCCGATCATTATCGCGGTGACAGATAAGAAGCTTCGTGATGAGATCGCTGAGGAGAACAGAAAGATCGGCGGTTGGAGCGAGGGCTTCGATCCTTTCTATGGTGCGCCGGTCATCCTGATCGTTCTGGCGAAGAAGGATGTGGTTACGTACATTTACGATGGTTCTCTGGTAATGGGAAACTTGATGAATGCGGCGGAGAGTCTGGGTGTGGCGAGCATCTGGATCCATCGTGCCAAGGAAGAGTTTGAGTCGGAGTTCGGTAAAGCGATCCTGAAAAAACTCGATATTGAGGGCGAGTACGAGGGTATCGGTCATTGTGCGCTCGGCTATGCGGCGGAACCGGCGAGAGAGGCGGCTGCGCGTAAAGCGGATTACGTTTATTATATTTGACGGAACGCTGAGATTTGCGACTAAAAGAGCGGGAGGCTTTTCCATAGTCTTAGGGGATTACTTGCTGAATTTGTTCGCCTGGTAGTATTTTCGTGTATAATCGAGATAGTAATTTCGGGAGGAAGTCTTCGGATGCGGATCGATTCAGTGGAGCGTGGCGCCGTGTGGGGCGCGGCAGTCGTGGGGATCATTGCGCAAAGCGTGATCCTGGCGGTTTTCTGTCCGCTTCTCGTCGGAGTCTTCTATTTTTCTGTGGCGATGCTCACATTAAATCTCTCTTTCTTTCTGGAAAAAACACCGGCGAATGTCTTTCGAGCGTTGCTGGTCATTTGTGCTTTGGCAGCAGTAGTTTTGAGCGGTAAATGGTATATGGGGGCGATCGGACTATTGCTGATTTCTGCAGCCGTGAGATTGAAACCGGGGCTGAGAAGAATCTTGGGTGGTATCCTTTGCCTGACTGCGCTTGGCTGTTTCCTTTTCCGTGAAATGCCGGATGTTATCCGGGTTTTGGTGGTTTTCGGGGTGCTCCTTGCTTCCTATATCCTATGGGAATCTCTAGAGATGATCGTATATCGTCTGGAAACTATGAACCAGAGGCTGGATCGGGCGTTGACAGCGGCCGCGCTGGATGCGATGGAGCAGAGGAGTCTTCGTGAGCAGATCGCGAAGGATCAAAACGTGAATGAGCATAATGCGCGTCTTCAGGAGCGTGAACGGATCTCGAGAGATATCCATAATATGGTCGGGCATACGCTTTCTGCGGCGACGGTGACGCTGGATGCGGCTTCGATGCTGGTGCCGAGTGATCAGACGCGGGCCAAGGAGAAGATCGATGTGGCCAATTCTCGTGTGCATGAGGCGATCTCGTCGGTGAGAAGTGTTGTGCGGACGTTGGATGCGGATGATGACAAGGTCGTGCTGACGGACTATATGAAATCGCTTCAGGTCATGGTCTCTGAGTTCATGATGGATACCGAGATCAAGGTATATCACAATTTTGCCCAGATCGATCAGGAGGCGCGGATCCCGTTGTCGGTCGCATCGTTCCTGAGCAGTTCGCTTTCGGAGCTTCTGACCAATGGTGTCAAGCACGGCGGTGCGAAGATCTTCGTGGTGACTTTCCTTTATGATGTGAAAAATGTGCGGCTTACGGTGCAGGATAATGGCACCGGATGGGGCGTGTTGACGGCAAGTGAGAAGAAGATGAAGCTCGCTAACGGGTTTGGTCTTCGGAAGATGATCGAATATGCGGAGAAAAAAGGCGGTTCCTGCGTGATCGAGAGCGAAGACGGTTTCGCGGTGAGACTTCAGATGCCTTTGGAGGAGTAGGTATGGCGAAGATATTGTTAGTTGACGATGAGCCTTTGTTGCTCGAAAGTCTGGAGATCATCCTGACGATGTCCGGGGACTATGAGGTCTGCGGAAAAGCAGGAAACGGTGTGGAGGCGTTGAAACTTCTCTCCGAGACCGTGCCGGATGTGATGCTGGTCGATCTGAACATGCCCGGAATGGGTGGGATCGAGCTGATCCCGAAGGTGCATGCGGATCATCCGAACGTGAAGATCATTGTCCTTACGACTTTCTACGATGAGAAGAACATCGCTAATGCGATTGCAGGCGGTGCGACGGGATATCTTTTGAAGGATTCCGGAAAAGATGCGATCCTAAATGCTGTTGCGCAGGCCATCAAGGGACAGAGCGTGCTGGATCTGAAGGTGATGC
This sequence comes from Clostridiales bacterium, assembly GCA_017513085.1. Lineage (GTDB taxonomy): Bacteria > Bacillota > Clostridia > Saccharofermentanales > Saccharofermentanaceae > Scatonaster. The sequence continues at coordinate 39,722 of JAFWDK010000012.1, forward strand.
AGAAGCTTAACGCGATGCTGGCGTCCGGTGCGGAGGCTTCCAGGACGGCGTCGTCTTCGGGCGGGTCTTCGTCGCGGGCTGATTCTTCCGGATCGCTGGATTCGTATGGCTTGACGGAGAGAGAAAAGGAGATATGCAAACTGATCTGCGAAGGATGTACAAATGCGCAGATCGCTTCGATCCTTTATATCAGCGAGGGCACGGTTAAGAACTATGTATCGACGATCTACGATAAGTTTGGTGAGCATGACCGGACGAAACTGGTCGTGAAACTACGGGATTTTACCTTCTGATTATATTGACACATGACCGCAGTCATACCGCGGTCATTTTTATTTCATGACTTCGGTCACTGTTTCGCTTCCCTTAAGTTTTGTAAAGTGTTACCAGAAACACAAAAACACGGGTCTTGCGCCGCCCTGGCGCTTATCGCGTGGAAAAACTTGAAGGGGTGATTAAAAGCCATGCACAATACTAAATCGAGGCTTTCGCCGTGGCCGTATCTTCGAAATAACCGGGTGCGATCGACCGCTCTGGTGATCAGCCTTGCCATGTTTATGGTGATGATCTATGTGATGAACTACATCATCGGCGGCACAAATGAGCCTTTCCGGAAATGCGATGTGGAAACGATGGATAGGCTTCGTATAGTTTCATCCAGAATGAATCTGGATAATATGGATTTTGATTCCGATGAAGCATTTCTTGCCGAAGCTTGGAAGGAAGCTGCTGATTTGGGAAAGGAAATGGAGAAAGAAGAAGACGTTGTGAGAGCAGTTCCTTATGCTGCGCAATATGTTTCGCTGAATTCTTTTATCGGACAGTATGGAGTGGATTGCTATTTGTTTCAGGAGGCTTCATGTTGTGAGATGTATCTTTCCCATATGGAGGCAAAGCTTATTTCCGGAAGAATGCCTGAGAATCCAGGAGAAATCGTGGTGGACCGGAAACTTTTGGATAACCATAAAAACGATAACGATCTCCTGAAAAGCATGGGAACTTCTTATAAAGTCGTGGGAGAGGTCTCTTCGGAATATTATCTTTGCTTTGGCATTGCCATGCCCGGGGAAAACAATGTTGTGATCCTTGCGATGGTCAAGCCCGGCAGTGATATCGATCTGCGACCGGTCGTTGAGAAGCAAGGCTATAAGGTTAGAAACTATGTCGATACGGCCGTGGCGGAGAAAAATCTTGTGGAAGGCATGGGCGGATCTCTGGATACGGTGCAGACGATCTTTACCGGAGTTTCCGGAGGACTTCTTCTTATCTGTGTATCGGTAGTCGTTGCGATCCATATCATGGACCGGCACAACGAATGGTGCCTGCTGAACTCTATCGGCTTCAGCACCTCCGAGATCTATCTGATGGCGCTCAAAGAACTTCTGATCTGTGTTCTTCTGGCGATGATCGTCGGTACGGTCCTTTCTTTCGGATCTTGCATCCTGATGGAAAAACTCATGTATAACCCGATCGGCATTACGATCAATATATACCGTATTGGAGCGATCCCGAGGATCCTGGCGGTTATTGCCCTTCTTCTGGGTATTGCCCAGATCCCGTTATTCAGTGGTATGAGAAAGATTCAGACGATCGATGCGATCGAATAAGTTTAGGAGAAATTACTATGTTTACATTAAAAGATGCAACCATGATCTACGATATGGATAAAGAAGAAAAGGTGTATGCGATGAAGAGCATTAATGCTACATTCCCGGATACAGGACTTGTCGGTATCATCGGCCCTTCCGGTTCAGGAAAGTCCACGCTTATGTATACGATGTCCACGCTGAAAAAACTGACGTCTGGTGATGTTTCCTATAACGGAAAATCTCTTTCGTCCATCAGTGATTCGGAGAAGCAGAACCTGCGACGCAATGAGTTCGGTTTCGTGTTCCAGCGCCACTATCTTATCAATTACATGACGGCGCTGGATAATGCGATCGTGGCGGCCAATATCCCGGTTTCGGAAGCGAAGGAAAAGGCCGAAAAACTTCTCCTGGAAATCGGATTGAAGAAGAGTGAACTGAAGCATAAGCCATCCAAGCTTTCCGGCGGACAAAGACAAAGAGTTGCCATTGCAAGAGCCATGATGAACGATCCGAAAGTGCTTTTCGCGGATGAGCCGACGGCATCTCTGGATCACGAGAATGCTTTCATGGTTATGGAACGGCTGAAGGAATATGCCAAGGACAGACTTGTTGTGGTGATCACGCACGATACCAGCATTATTTCGGATGCGGACATGACGATCAAGATCTGGGATGGGAAGATCGCTGACGTGGAGACGAAGGGAGTGTAAGCATGAGACCTTTTTCTGCATTTACGTATTTTCGGAATAACCGTCTGCGCGTGCTGGTGCTGATCCTGATGATGTCTTTTATCACGGTTTGTTTTATCGGTGGCATGTATGTGGATAATCCGGGCGAGATCTTCCGTATCACGCTTGAGGGGGAGAACCGTTTTCTGGTGCTGGATACGCGTGGTACCAGTAACGATTCGATCGACCAATACAGGGAGCTTCAGGGAAAACTGTCTTCTTACTTGCCGGAAGATATTTCTACGATCATCTATTTGAACCGTTACTATGAGGATTTTGACAGTATCATGGGGTTTAACTGTACGACCGATCATTATATTTTCCAGTCTGCAGAGGATTTTGAACTGTTTAAAACAAGGACCGGTCTTGTCCCGGAAGATGTCCATCTGAAAAACGGAGAGACGGTCATGAGCGAGCAGCTGGCCAATAACCAGGGTGTTCATGTTGGGGAGAATCTCCCGAAAAGGAAGGGACTTACACTTGTGGCGACAATGAAAGTTCCGGGAATGCGAGCCTATTCTGTTTATGATATGAGTGGTACGAACGCCATGATGATCGTCGGAAATGACGCGAACTTTACCGTCGAGAGGAGCCGGGAGTTTGCCGATGCAGCCAAAAAGATCGAATCGGACTATCCTTTGGTTTGGACGCAGACGTATAGCACGGACCTGGAAGAAACCGAGTTTGAGCTGTCATTTATGTACTATATTTTCTTCGCGATCGTTATCGTCGTCGTGATCGTTCTGCTGGTTACGATCAACGCTGCATTTACTGCTGCTTATGACAAGAGAAAACATGAGTTTGCCATCTACAAAGCTCTTGGTTTTACTAAATTCCAGATCTTCCGGAAGATTGCTTCCGAGGTCCTTCTGATGAACCTTTTTGCCATTGTCATCGGCGCATGCATCAACGCTGGTCTGGTCTTGGTTTTAAATCAAGTGCTCTGGAGTTCAGGACAGTATTTTCCGCGTGTCTCTAAACTTGCTTTGATCGGTACCGTGCTTGCCGAGATGTTGATCGTGGTGACCATCATTTTCCTGAACTGGAAGAAGGTCAGAAAGTGTGAAGTGACGGAAGATTGAAGCGGATGGTTGGAATTGGAGAAAGTTGGAGAAAGTCGCATTCCTCATTTTTCTCGATTGCGACTTTCTCCCGCGCTTGAATGGAAAGTCGGATCAATGCTCCGCGCTTTTTCTGGTAGAATGTGTACATAAGGATTACACATCTTTCGTTTATACTGAAAACAGAAACGATGAAGAACAGCGCGGAGGAGATCGGAAAGTTGAAGCAGCACTATACCCGAATGACGATAGTGATATGTGTGTTGATCCTTGTAGCGGTCCTGCTGGGTGGACTGTTCTTTTCTTATGCGAAAGTGAGTGCGATCAATGACGAGTATTTCGATTCATTAAGCGATCTTCATGAGACATTCGGCAGTAAATTTCAGAATGATTATTCCTCATATACTGAAGAAATCTGCAATGCGTGTATCAATTGGCGGTACTTCACCATGCTCCGTGAAGAAGATGTCGGCTATTCAGGTTCTTTTGAATGGGAAGACTTGGTGACAAAAGAGATCCGCACGATCAAGTCGCAGGATTTTGTGAGGGTATATTATCTGCTTTCTGACGAACTTCGGGAGACAGAACAGAACCGCATCCTTCTGATCGATGAAAGCTTCGGGTATGGTAAGGTCCCTATGATGCTTGACTTTTCGGTCAATGCCAAGTGTGATGCGGTCTTTCTTTATGACGGCTTTATCACCTATAAGCTTCGTTCCGGAGAGGAAACGAATACTTACTTTTTCGGAAAACCTAAACAGCTGGCCACGGTTCTGGAATATGAGGATACGGATTGGACTTCTTCAAAAGAACTCTACGGGGATTACTATTCGATGGCGAACAGTGCGTCTCAGGCGAGGCTGAATGAGGAAGCTTCGGAAATGTATACGAAGGTGATGGAGCAATACGAGAACGGCAAAGGCCTGAAGCTTTCGGAAAAAGGCTTTTGGACATCTTTCTGCATTTTTTCGGCGAGGACTTCGGGAAGAACGCCGGCGATGAGTTCCTGGGATACTTTTGTGTTTCATCCGATGAGGATCGTGTTCTTCCGATATATCCATGTGTATCTTCTGGCGCTTGTTGTTCTGCTGTTTATTCAGGGATCGGTCATCTTTGTGATGAGGAAAATGTATGTCAACCGGAGAAACTTCGAGGCGAGAAGCCGGAAACTGGCTAGGAGTGTGGCGCATGAGCTGAAAACTCCGCTTGCAGTGACGAAGGCGTATGTGGAAAATTGGGAATATATTGATGAGAACGATCGGCCGGAGGTGGCCGAGAAGATCAATTCGGAAGTGGATCATATGACGAAGATGGTCAATAACCTGCTGAAACTCTCGAAAATGGACTCCGGAGATGTGCAGATCAATGCGGAAGAAGTGGAACTTCTCTCGTTGACGAAGTCGGTCTATAAGAGAATGGAGCCGCTTGTTCTGGAACGGGAGCTGGAGGTTTCTTGGAAGACCGATGAAGAGAACGGTGAATACTGTGTTTCGGCTGATCTGGAGATGATCCGCATGGTGATCGGAAACTTCTTATCCAATGCGTTGAAGTTTGCAAAGAAGAATGTTGTGATCTCGTTTGAGAAGAACGGAAAGAATGTGCGCTTCTCAATCAGAAATGACGGGACGACGATCGATCCGAAAGACAGTAAGAAAATATGGGATCTTTTCTATAAGACGGATAATGCGCGCACGGAACGGTTGAGCAGCAGCGGCGTGGGACTTGCGGCCAATAAGAGTATCCTGGAACTGCATAAGGCCGGATATGGTGTGAAGTGCGGCAAAGAAGAGACGGAATTCTGGTTTGAGATGAAGAAGGTGAAGAAATGACACAGGACAAGCAGTATAGAGTGCTTCTGGCTGAGGATGATGTAGCGCTTCGTTCCATTGCGGCGACCGTTTTCAGAAAGAACGGATATGAAGTGGACGTGGTCGGGAACGGGGACGATGCCTGTGTGATGGTCGAGAGAAATCAGTATGATGCGATCATATTGGACATCATGATGCCCGGTAAAGACGGAAAAGAAGTCTGCAAGTATATCCGGAGCCGTTATGACGTGCCGGTGATCTTCCTGACTGCTTTGGGTTCGGAGAACGATATCGTGGCGGGCTACGAGATCGGTGCGGATGAGTATGTGACCAAGCCGTATTCCACGAAGCTTCTTCTCATGAAGCTCAATGCCCTGATCACGCGTTATCGGGGTCTTCTGGTGAAGGAAGGGCGGATCGTGGTCGATGAGATCGTGATCGAGCCGGCAAGAAGACAGGTTACCGTAAACGGCAAAAAGATCGAGGTCTCGCCGAAAGAATATGATCTGCTGCTTTTCTTCGTGGAGAATAAGGAGCGTATCTTGAGCCGTGAACTGATCCTGGACAAGGTCTGGGGCGACGATTACGAAGGGTATGACCGGGCGGTCGATACCTATGTCAAAAAACTGCGCGCGACGCTGGGCGATGCAAGTTACCACATCGAGACCGTGATCAAGTGCGGATATATGTGGAAAAACAAAGCGTAACGACAGATGCCGTTACGCCTATACTGCAAGTTTGTGATTTCGGATCATCCCCACAATGCTGTGAGCATCGGGATGATCTGTTTCTTTCTCGACATGACGCCCGGAAGGAATACGTGATTGTCTTTCGGCTCGACGTTGAAGGCGAAGCGGATGGTGTCGTCCTCGCCGACGTAGAGGAGCTCGGTGCCTTCCTGCAAAACATCGGTAAGCATCAGGATCACGAAGTCGTAGCCGCGCTCGGTGCGGAGCGTGTTCATGTGAGCAAGGAATTCGTCCTTTCTGTCGAGCATCTTGAACGAGTCGATGCAGATGATCTGCGCCACGCCAAGAGTATGCTCGGCGATATGGAATTCTTTGAAGTCCGCCTTGAAAAGCTCTTCCACCGTTTTGCTCTCAAATGAGGAGGCGAAGAGGTCGTGCCCGAGTTCGTCGATCGAGACGCCGGCGATCCTTGCCAGGCGTTCGGCCATGGCGATGTCGCGCTGGGTGCAGGTCGGGGATTTGAACATGACGGTATCGGAAAGGATCGCTGCGCACATGAGGCCGGCCATCTTGACCGAAGGCATGACGCCGTTTTCCTGATAGAGTTCCGTAATGATCGTCGTCGTGCTGCCGACAGGTTCGTTACGCATCGCGATCGGCTGGGTCGTCTGGATATCCGCGAGGCGGTGGTGGTCGATGATCCCTAAGATCTCGGCCTGCTCAAGTCCCGGAACAGCCTGAGCCAATTCGTTATGGTCGACCAGAACGACTCTTTTTCTTCTGGGACGCAGCAAATGGTAACGTGACAGGGTTCCGACGACTTTTCCGTTCTCGTCTAATACAGGATAGCTTCTGAAACGGCTCTTCAGCACGACTTCACGTACATCGTCGATATAGTCGGTCAGGTGGAAGCACTCGATGTCACCGGTAAAGCAGGCTCGTGCGATCGGGATCGCCTGATAGATCAGCTTGGCGACTTTGTTGGCGTCTAAAGGAGTGGAAATGACACAGGTCGAAGTCGGCTTGGAGAACCAGGACGGATCAACGTCCGTCTGGCAAAGGATCAGGCAGTTAACACCTATCTCGAGGGCGCGCTTGACCATGTCATCCTGATTTCCGCAGATGACGATGGAATCTTTCGAACTGAACAGAAGGTTCTCACAGGTCTGCGGAAGGGCAATGGAGATCTCGCCGGAGATGGCGTCCACGGTGATATCGTTTTCGTTGACGATCCGTCCTTCGAGTACGCTTAGAAGGTTGAAGAGCGGTACATCGTCGATCCTTGGTTCGTGGATGGTCGACATGTTATAGGATGCGATATCGCTGGAGGAGAGTATGCCGTGAAGCGTACCGTCCTCGTTGATGACCGGGATCACGGTGGTCTGTCCGTCGTTCATGGTATTCCACGCAAGCTCAAGCGTGACGGATGCATTTAACGCCGGAGGAGTATCGAAATCCAGATCTTTGACCTGGGTACGTACGTCGCGCAGACGCATCGGTGTTTCAAAACCGAACCTCTGGAGCATTCTCTTGGTCTCGTCACTCAGGTGATCAAGGCGGGCGGCGGTGTAGTCCTGTTCGCCCAGCGCATGCTTCAGTGCCGTATAAGCCATCGCCGATACGACGGTATCGGTGTCCGGATTCTTGTGACCAACAACATAGATCTCACTCATTGTTTTTCCCTCGCTTGCTATTTCAGATATATAACCGGTCCGGAAAGCCTGGTAGTGGTATCGGGATCGGTGGCGGAGCACCTCCCGGGATCAGACCTGGAAGACGAATCCGTAGAAGTCGAAGAGGTTTCTTCCTTCCATATAGTGACCGCCCCAGCCCTTGTAGCGTCCTTCTACGAGGAAGTAGATCGCGTGCTTGCCGGTAAGTCCTTCAACGGTAGCCGTAACGATGCCGGCGTTAGAAGAGAAGGAGCAGGAACCGATCTCGTGTCCTTCGTGGGACAGACCGAAACGATCGGTGTATTCCTTGGCGGAGAACTGCTCGAGGACCTTGCCGCTGAAACCGTACACCTGGGTGGAAGCGGACTCTCTGGCCGCCATCTTATCCTTGGCATTCGGCTCATCCGGGAAGATCGGACGGGCATATTTCCGGAGAGCTTCTTCCGGCACGCCGTCGGCGAAGATATGGATCGTGCCGCTCATGTAGCAGTTGTCCAGCTTCATGACGCACTTCATCTCGCTTCCGGAGTGGTTGCCGAAATCGTAGTATTTGAAACCGAAAACGGAACCGTCGGAGATCTTCGTGATACACTGGTCGAAAGGCGTTCTCTCCGTGATCGTCGCTCCGTTCGTGAGCACGCAAGCCATCTGCGGATTGATCATCCTGTACGGATTGAGAACATCCTCGAATCCCTGAGAAGTCATCTCCGCCTGGGTAAATGTGCCGTCATCCTTGAGTTCAAGCTTGTCGACACAGCCGACACGGCTCATGATGGAACCATTTGTCATCTTATGGTAGAAGATGTACCACTGGTCGCCGACTTTGCCGACAGAACCATGGTCGTTTCCGCCCGGATAGTCGCAACCGGAATCCACGAGTGTACCCTTGAATTCAAAAGGACCCGTCGGGGAGTCGGATACGGCGTAGACCAGCTGGCTGGTGGGCTCTGCGGAAGAATAGATCATGTAGTACTTGCCGTTGATCTTTCTCGGCGAACAAGCCTCGAAGAAATAGAACGGCGCCGTGTTCGGGATGATGTCCATCTTAAAAGATCCGTCGATGACTTCGTACATGTTGTCCGGGTTGACCTCGACCATGTAGGAGCGGAGGAAGCCGCAGTAAACATAGACGCGTCCGTCATCGTCGACCAGAACGCCCGGATCGATGAAGATACCGCCGTCCGGGTGATTCTCGATGTTGTACTTGTAGCGGGAAATCAGCTTAAAAGGACCTTCCGGCTTGTCGGCAACGGCTACGCAGCCTGCAGCATTCTGAATATATGCGTAAAGGTAGTATTTCCCGTCCTTTTCCACAACGTCCGGCGCGAAGAGGCGGCCGTCCGTCCAATCCGTGTCGGAAGGATGTCCGGGAAAATCTCTGGTGGCAAAAGCAATACCGTGGGAAGTCCAGTTGGTCGGGTCGCTGACCGGTGCGGACCAGACTTTCAGACAGAAATCACAGAATTCATCAGTGTCGGCATTATCATGGGATCCGTAGATGTAGACACGGTCTCCGAAGATACGCGGTTCGCCGTCCGGAATATGTTCCCACATGGGTAAATATGGATTTGCCATAGAAAAATCTCCTTTATGTTCAGCAAGTTTTTTTCAATTATAGCAAAATCGGAACGATAAATGTATAATCAAATAGTTTAGGAAAGGAAGATCCGCTGATGCATTTTTATCCGTTCGTTGATTCATACTGTATGTTCTTCATTTATGCCTTCCTGGGATGGATCCTGGAAGTTATCTATTACGGCATCGATGAGGGAAGATTCATCAACAGAGGATTTCTTAACGGCCCGCTTTGCCCGGTCTACGGCGTCGGCTTTTACGGCGTTATCCTGATCCTCGAGAAGATCAAGTTCAATTTCTTCCTTTTGTTCTTCGGCTCCATGATCATCTGCACATTCGTCGAATTCTGGGCCGGATACATTCTTTTCAAGATCTTCAAGATGCGCTGGTGGGACTACACGGACGAGAAACTGAACCTTTGGGGTTTTATCTGTCCGAAGTTCTCTCTTTACTGGGGCATCGCCTGTTCTTTCGGTATTTACGTCCTGCACCCGAGCGTGCTGTGGCTTCTCAATAAGACACCGGACTGGCTTCAGATCCTGACACTCGGCTTTTTGTCGATCATACTGGTCTGCGATATCGTCGCGACGGTATGCGCGCTGGTGGGCCTGAAGAAGCGGATCCTCATTATCGGCGGTATTTCCGGCGAGATGAAGGTGATCTCGGACAAGATCGGCGGCGGGATCTATGGCGGCGTCGATACGGTCATCACGAAGAGTCAGCCGACCCGAGATGCCTATAATGACTGGCGGGAGCTTTACCGTAAGCATCGTAAGGAGGAAAAAGCACTGGCCAAGGTCCATCGTGATGAGGAGCGGGCGCTTCTTGCCAAGATGAAGCCGAAGGAGATCAAGATCGGAAGTCCGAAGGAGGCCTTGGGCAATACCAAGGATGCGATCGGGAAGAAGGTCACCGGGTTTGCCAAGCTGGTGCGCCATACCGAGAAGCGTATCGTGCAGACCGTAAGCATCAATATCAGCGGCTACGGTAAGATCGCGTTAAGCAATATCAGCAACTTGAGCAAGCGTCTCCCACGCATCCGTGGCGGTGCAAGTGAGGAAGCGGTCGAGAAAGAGGAATTCCTCAAGCAGATCGAAATGCTTGAAAATAATGAAGATGACGAGTAATTCGTTTTTTGTTTAATCTTTTAATATATTTTAATATGTGGTATCCTAAACGTAATTTGGGGCACGGCGCTGACTCGCTTGAGCGGCTTCGTGGATAAGGATGCTTTGAGATGAAACACATATTTATTATCAATCCTCGGGCAGGAAAAGAGAAAGAGAATATATCTGTCCGCGTGCGCGCTTTTATCGCTACCAGACCGGATCTGGAGGCGCTGGTGTTCACGACGGAATATTGCGGCCACGAGACCATCCTCGTCGGGCGTCTCTGCCATATTTTCGAAGATGAGACAATCCGCCTTTATATCTGCGGTGGTTCCGGCACACTCTGCCGCGCCGTCAGCGGCATCCCGAACCTGGCTATGGTCGAGGTTGCCTTTTTCCCGTGTGGCATGACCAATGACATCCTGAAGGTTTTCGAAGGAGAGGCCGAGCCTTTCCGTCAGCTGAACGCACTGGTCAACGGTACGCCGATGTATCTCGATCTTCTGGACTTTGGTTTTGGCAAAGCACTGAATTTCTGTTCGACGGGTTTCGATGCGAAGGTTTCTTCGGATATTAACAGTCTGGCGCGCTTCTCCATCGTCGGCTCGAAGCTTCCTTACTATCTGGCGATCATAAGAAATGCGATCGCAGTCAGACATTCCATGTATACCATCAATATCGACGGACATGATTTTTCAGGAAGAAAGACCATGATCACGGCGCTGAACGGCATCACCTACGTAGGATCGTTCAATCCTTTCGAGCGGGCATGCCCGGTCAATGCGAAGATGAAGGTGATCCTTTACGATGCGGTGTCCATGTTTGCCGTCGCCAAGCATATGAACCACTACCGTCACGGGCGGCTTGATAAGATCGGCGCGTCCATCGTGACATTGGAGGGAAGCGAGCTTCGTGTCAAAGCTCCTGAGGGAAGAAATATGTACTTCGCCGCTGACGGGGAGACGTTCCCGATCAAGGAGTACCATAACGAATATGCGCTCCGCGTTATGCCGGCCGCGCTGAAGTTCGTGCTTCCGCAGAATGTTGTACTTAAAGAACAGTGCCGTGAATCGGAAGGAGGGGTCTGAGATGCTTCTGGATGTAAAAGACGCGCAGCGGATCCTTCTGGGTATTTATTTTGTCGTATGCATATTCTTCCTGATCGTTTCAGCGTCCATTATGCAGTATCCACTGTACTTTTCGCTTTACTGCCTGATCTCGCCGATCGTTGCTTTCCTTCTGACGAGGATCGCCAGGACGAATCTTAAGTTCCAGAAGTACATGATGACCACGTTCTTCCTGGCCATTATCGTGCTTTACGGTATCTACTACAAGAATCCGGGTACGATCCAGGATGGTTTTATCACGGTAGCCTGTATCGTGTCTTTGTACTTCGACTTCAGTATCAACCTGTACTGCCTGTTCTTCACGGCTTTGTACTACGCATTCTGGATCGTCTTCGACTATACGCTCCTGACCAACTCCCTGATGACCATGGGTTCGCTGGAACTGGCGGTCCGTATCACGATCCTTCTGGTCTCCCAGGTATTCCTGATGTGCCTGGTTTCGTTTATCAACCGGTCGCGACAGTCTCTGGTGGATAAGTCCAGAAGTACCGAAGATCTTCTCCAGATCGTTGAAATCAAGAAGAAAGAAGCGGTGGCGGCTTCCCAGACCAAGGCGGACTTCCTGGCCAGCATGTCCCATGAGATCCGAACTCCGATGAATGCTATCGTCGGTATGACCGAGATGATCCTTCGTGATGACATTAACCCGAGCGTCCGTGAGAATGCCCGAAACATCAAGAGTGCAGGTAATTCCTTGCTCTCCATCGTGAACGATATCCTGGATTTCTCCAAGATCGAATCCGGTAAGATGGAGATCATCAACGTCAGATACCAGCTGACTTCGGTCATTAACGATATCATCAATATCATTAATGTCAGAATTGCCGACAAGAACCTCGACCTGGTCGTCGATGTGGATCCTAATATTCCGGCGGAAATGGTGGGCGATGAGATCCGTCTGCGCCAGATCCTCCTGAATCTTCTGAATAACGCCGTGAAGTTTACTTCACAGGGCCATATCGGTCTTCGCGTTTCGCATCGGGCACTGACCAATGATATGTGCCTGCTGCATTTCGATGTTTACGATACAGGCTCCGGTATCCGTGAGGAAGACAAGCAGCGCCTGTTCAACAGTTTCCAGCGTCTGGACACCCGGCAGAACCGTTCCATCGAGGGAACAGGTCTCGGCCTTTCGATCTGTAAGCAGCTCCTTGACCTTATGGGCGGCACGATCTCGGTGCAGAGTACTTACGGAAAGGGCAGTACGTTCTCGTTCGAACTGCATCAGTTCATCGTCCGTGCCCAGCCGATGTCGAGCATCCCGGATGCCAAGAGAGAACACGTATTCTATCTTGACGACAAGCCGATCTACAGAGAATCTGCCAGATTGGATCTGCAGCGCCTCGGCGTTTCGGCCCGCTTTGCAACGGATATCTTCGATCTGGACAAGAACTCGAATGCCAAGTATTCCTACTTCTTCGTATCCCGCGATCTTTTCGACGCAAACAGCCAGAAACTGCGTGCTTTTGCCAGAGAACACGGTGATCCGAAGATCGTCATCATGATCGACCCGACCCAGCTGGCGACCGGCTACAAGGACGTTCTGGTCGTCCGCCGTCCGGTTTATTCGGCGGTATTTGCTTCCGTTCTCCGTGACAAGCCGATCGAGTCTCTCGAAACCAACGAGTTCCACGAGAGCTTCATCGCGCCGGAGGTCAGCATCCTCGTGGTCGATGACAACGCCGTAAACCTGAAGGTCGTTAAGGGCCTTCTTGAGCCGTATCAGATGCACGTGACCACGGCGAACAGCGGCTCGCGCTGCCTACAGATCCTGAAGGAAGAAGGCCAGCGATTCCACCTGATCTTTATGGATCACATGATGCCGGAACTCGATGGTATCGATACTTTGCGCCTCATCCGGAATACCGATGATCCGTATTTTAAGAATGTGCCGGTCATCGCGCTTACGGCCAACGCGGTCAGCGGTGTCCAGGATATGTTCATGAAGGAAGGTTTCCAGGGCTATGTTTCCAAGCCGATCGAGCTGGCTCAGCTGGAAAAAGCACTGAAGAACAATCTTCCGGAGGATCTGATCATCAAGAAGCAGGTGGCGGCGGCGGTGACTACGCCGAAGGCCGGCGAGGGCGAGATGCAGCTTCGTGGTGTGGATTGCGCGCGTGGTCTTTTGAACTGTGGAAATAACCTTGATAACTATCTGAGCCTGTTGAAGGTCGTATATGAGGATGGTGTCGTGAAACTGGACCGTATCCGTGAACTGGCGGAACAGAAGAACTACAATGAATACGGTATCGAGGTGCACGCCCTGAAGAGTGTCGCCGCATCGATCGGCGCGCAAGAGCTTTCGGATCAGGCTAAGGAACACGAATTTGCCAACTATGACGGGCATTTTGATTTCATCGATGCGAACTATCAGGACCTTCTGGTGAATTACAGTTCGCTTCTGGACGATATCGCCATTGAGCTGAAGGCTCGTGGTGTCATGAATACGGTAGATAAGACAGAAAATGACGGACAGCCGAAGCCGGAGATCCCGGAGGAAACTTTCCGTCAGGCGCTCGTCGAGATGCGTAGATCGGTAGAGGATTTCGATGCGGATGTGGCCATGGAGAAACTGGATTGGATCCTTGGCTTCGAGGTCGGGGAGCAGCGTACGCTTGCGCTCCGTCGTATCCGGAATCTCTTGAACGACTTCCAGTATGATGATGCGGTTTCTGCTATAGATAAGATCCTGGAGTTGTGATATGGGCGAAGAAAAGAAAGACATGAAGACGATTTTAGTGGTGGATGACAGCAAGGCGAATCTTACCCTTTCCAAACAGGCTTTAGAGGAATACTATCAGGTCAGTCTCGTGATCTCCGGACAGATGGCTCTCCGTTATCTGGAGAAGAAGACGCCGGATCTGATCCTTCTGGACATCAATATGCCGGAGATGGACGGCAAAGAAACTCTGCGCCAGATCCGTTCGATTGAAGAGTATAAAGATATCCCGGTCATCTTCCTTACCGCGAAGACGGACCCGGAGACTGAGGTGGAATGTCTGAAACTGGGCGCTACCGACTTTATCGCGAAACCTTTTGTGCCGCAGGTCATGCGTTCACGTATCGCGAGGACACTTGAACTTGAGGAGTACCGGAAACAGGCGGAGAAGAAGGCGAAGAAGTTTGAGAATATTGCCTCCACCGACGCGATGACCGGACTTTGGAACCGTAATTACCTGACGACGAAGATCGACGAGAGCCTCGCGGCCGGTAAAACGGCAGCCTATCTCATTGTGGACGTGGACCACTTTAAGAGCGTCAACGATAAGCTCGGACACATTATGGGCGATAAAGTCCTGATCCGTCTGGCGCACATGATGATGGAGTATTTCCCGAATGACACGGTGGCAAGACTCGGCGGTGACGAGTTCGTTATCTTTATCGTGGATCCGCCGGAGCACGATGTGCTCTGCGAGAAGCTGGCTTCTTTCCAGAAGACGGTCAACGAAGATCTCGAAAGAACGACGAACGGTATTGCGACATTGTCGATCGGTGTCGCACTGGCACCGCAGGATGGCGCGAATATGGATACGCTTTACGATAAGGCAGACCGTGCCCTCTATGTCGTAAAGAAGGAAAGCCGTAACAGCTTCCGTTTTTACGATTCCACACTCCCGTCCAAGCAGGCTAAGGCCGATCTGCCGAGCTCCGTGGAGGTCGATGTCCGTGTCCTGATCCAGCAGCTCAGAGAACCCGGTACGATCCGTGGCGCGTACTGGCAGGAGTATGAACCGTTCCTGTCCACTTTCCGCTTTGTTGAGAGAAGCAACTCCCGTTCGGATGAGTCCTTCTGCGTGATGCTGACGACACTTTTGAATGAAAACGGTGAGAAACTGGAAGACGATATTCTGGAGCAGAATATGGATATCCTGTACACGGCGATCCAGGATACGCTCCGAAAAGGTGATGTTTTCACCAAATACAGCAGTTCCCAGTATGTGGTGATGCTGCCGTCCGCGAATAAAGAAGCCGGCGGACAGATCGCGGCCGAACGACTCAAGAGCTTTTTCAACGAAAAGAAGAGTCACCCGGGTGTGGTGCTCAAGACGGATCTGGCCATGATGAATATGGTGGAGCGTACATAATATTTGTGGTAAAATTATAAAGTTATTCAAAATGATGGAGGCGAGAAGCAATGCTCGACATTAAATTTGTCCGTGCGAACCCGGATGTTGTAAAGGAAAACATTAAGAAGAAATTCCAGGATGAGAAACTCCCGTTGGTGGATGAGGTCATCGAATACGATAAGCAGCTGCGTGAGGCG
This sequence comes from Clostridiales bacterium, assembly GCA_017513085.1. GTDB lineage: Bacteria > Bacillota > Clostridia > Saccharofermentanales > Saccharofermentanaceae > Scatonaster. The sequence goes on from JAFWDK010000012.1 coordinate 55,345, forward strand.
AAGACCCGTGTGGAATATCTCCGTAGCCAGAGAAATGCGATCAGTAAGCAGATCGGTATGCTGATGGGTCAGGGCAAGAAGGACGAGGCCGAGGAAGCCAAGAAGCAGGTTGCGGAAATGGCGGACGAGATGGCTGCCCTCGATGTGAAAGAGCAGGAGCTGACCGAGAAGGTCAAGAAGATCATGATGGTGATTCCGAACATTATCGACGATTCCGTGCCGGTTGGTAAGGATGACAGCGAGAATGTCGAGAACGAGCGTTTCGGCGAGCCGGTCGTTCCGGATTTTGAGATCCCGTATCACGTGGATATCATGGAGAGATTCGACGGCATCGATCTGGATGCGGCCAGAAAGACTTCCGGAAACGGTTTTTACTATCTCAAGGGCGATATCGCCAGACTTCATTCCGCGATCCTTTCTTATGCAAGAGATTTCATGATCGATCGTGGATTTACCTACTATGTACCGCCGTTCATGATCCGTTCCGCAGTAGTAAACGGTGTTATGAGCTTTTCTGAGATGGAGAACATGATGTATAAGATCGAAGGCGAGGATCTCTACCTGATCGGTACTTCCGAGCATTCCATGATCGGAAAGTTCATCGATACGATGCTTGACGAAGCAGATCTTCCGCAGACATTGACATCCTATTCTCCTTGCTTCCGTAAGGAAGTCGGTGCGCACGGCATCGAGGAGAGAGGCGTATACCGTATCCATCAGTTTGAAAAGCAGGAGATGATCGTTGTCTGCAAGCCGGAAGAGAGCATGGACTGGTATAACAAACTTTGGAAGAACACTGTGGATTTCTTCCGCAGCATGGATATTCCGGTTAGAACGCTGGAGTGCTGCTCGGGTGACCTGGCCGATCTTAAGGTCAAGTCCTGTGACGTTGAGGCATGGTCTCCGCGTCAGAAGAAGTATTTCGAGGTCGGAAGCTGCTCGAACTTAGGTGATGCGCAGGCTCGCCGTCTCGGTATCCGTGTCAAGAATAAAGAGAAGGGCAACTATCTGCCGCATACTCTGAATAATACAGTTGTAGCTCCGCCGCGTATGCTGATCGCATTCCTGGAGAACAACCTCAATGCTGACGGTTCTGTCAACATCCCGCAGCCGCTGCGTATGTACATGGGCGGCAAGGAGAAGATCGAAGTCAAGAAGTGATCGGACGATCTGACCTTACGAAGAGCAGTTGACGAAAGAAGAGGACGAAGGCATAGAAGATGCGGAACAATAAGAAGTTTATTATCGGATTTGTCATATTTGACGCGCTCCTGATCATCGGGATCGTGTTATATATCGTCATCGCCAATCCTTTCAGCGACAGTGTCGCGCCTTCCGTGACACCGACAACGAAGACGACGACGCCTGCCGAATCCGGTACGGGCTCGAAGAAGAAGGGCGCGCTTTCCAAAGTGGAAGAACTGAGTATGGAATCCATGCAGGTCATGACACAGGAACCGGCTCTGATGGGCCTTCGTGAAGAAGCCAACCGCACCGAAGATGGCCTTTACTATACCGACTATCTCGGTTATACCGAATCGGATGTGGACGGTGACGGCGAGAACGAGTACTTCTCCATCAGCCTCGATGATCACAGTGAATCTTTCTATGTCCTGGCCAGAAAGGGCGATAAGGTCGTCGACTATGTCGTGCCCGGCACGGAGTATTCTTTTAACGATGCCTATGGCGCCAAGGTCTGCAAAGGCGAACTTCGCGGATTTACGGTCGATCTGAACAGTTCCGACAAGTACACCGAGATCGGTGTGATCCTTATGCGTGATAACTGGAAAGAGTATGACACGATCATCGCGAGATTTGACGGCGAGAAGATCTATGCGTCCCGCGTGCACGGATTCCTTTCCGGATTGTCGGATTCATCTAGCGTGCAATTTGCTACATATGATACTATATATGGTATACATAAACTTTATCGGAATTACTCGATCGTGGACGATACGGATTTCTTAAGCCCGCAGGGCGATTACTTCGCCGAACTGAATGTGGAGCGCACGTCGTATCTGCACAATCTGGATTTCGAGATCACATGCACGAACCTTAAGGGTGAACAGATCACATTGAAGCCGGGAACGTCCTTTTACTGGGGAAGAACGGACAATGCGACTTTTGTGGACATGATCTCTACGGACGGATATGTTTACCGCTTGCCGGTCCGTGAGGAGGTCGTTCACTACGATACAGGCGATCAGTCTGTATACTATCTTGGCGACAAGGTATCTTCGGATATCTACACCAAGGCTTGATTGCGAGGAAAGAAGAGGACAAAGATACATGTCGAAGTACTGTATTGGATACTATAACCGTTCTGTCGTGATGACCTATATCGGGTTGGCTTTCGCGGTGGTCGGTATCTGTTTTGCTTATGTGACGAATCTGACGTGGTCGGTCGTCTGCCTGATCGTGGCGGGCGTGACGGATATGTTCGACGGCAAGATCGCCAGAGCTTGTAAGAACCGTTCCAAGCAGGAAAAAGAATTCGGCGTGCAGATCGATTCTCTGACCGATACTGTGGCATTTGTTGTGCTTCCGGTCCTGATTTCCCTGGAGATGGGCCATCAGGGACCGATCAGCATCGCGATCAGCTGCCTGTATGTTCTGGCCGGCGTCATCCGTCTGGGATATTTTAATGTCCTCGTTGCCAATTCGGTTCCGGATCAGCCCATGAAGAACTATACCGGCCTTCCGGTAACTTCCGCGGCGATCATCTTCCCGACATTGTGGCTGATCTCCCGCTTTATTACGAAATTTCCGACCACGATCATGTACAACGTGGTCATGTTCCTGACGGCAGTGCTTTTTGTATCGAGAATGAAGATCAGAAAGCCGAAGGGGATTGCTTACTATATCTTTACCGTCATTGCGGTCATCGGTATCGCACTTCTTTTGTACCTGCAGTATTTCCGCTAAGGTACGAGGATCTCTGTTTCAGGAGGATAGCAGAATGGGTATTATCGTCGGCCTCGACATCGGAGGCAGCACTACGAAAGTAGTGGGAATGAATGGAAATAAGATCATCGGAAATCAGATCGTAAAAGCAGACGACCCGGTTACATCCGCTTTTGGTGCGCTGGGAAAACTCATGGATTCATACTCTCTTCAGATCTCGGATATTGAGAAACTCAAGATCACAGGCGTTGGCGCTTCGTTCCCGAACGGCGATCTTCTGGGCATTCCGACGGTCCGGATCCAGGAGTTCTTCGCAACCGGACAAGGTGGTCTTTTCCTTTCCGGACTGGAGCATGCGATCGTAGTCAGCATGGGTACCGGTACGGCTTTCGTCGAGGCGACCAAAGAGGAAGTCCGTCACATCATCGGTTCCGGTGTGGGCGGAGGTACGCTGGTCGGTCTTTCCAACTGTGCCCTGAATATGCGTGATTTTGACCTGATCGTGGATCTTTCGCAGGATGGCGATCTGAAACATGTTGATCTGACCATCGGCGATATTTCCCACGCGGCGATCCCCGGTCTGACGATGGATACGACCGCTTCCAACTTCGGTAAGATGCAGGACGATGCATCCAAGTCGGATGTCGCATACGGCCTTTTCAATCTGGTATTCCAGTCGGTCGGCACCATGGCGGTCCTGGCGGCAAGAAATGCAAACCTGAAGGATGTTGTTTTTACCGGTCAGGCGACAAAAGCACCGATGTGCGCGACTATCTACAAGGCTTTTTCCGAGTTGTATAACATTAACTTTATTGTTCCGCAGATGTCGGAGTTTGCGACCGCGATCGGCGCGGCCATTGCTTCCGAGGTTTGATCCTTATGTCGGACGATGCGCATGCCATTTCGAAAGATACGGATCGTTCGGATAAGCGTGCACTGCGCCTTTTGAAGAGGAAGAACAGGGCATTCGAACTCGATCTTCTTCGTGGTCTGGCGATGTGTGTTATGCTTTGGATGCATACCGCCTGGGATCTGCGCTATATCTTCGGCTATAACATTTTTTCCTGTATTGAACCGGATAACAAGATCTTCTGGGGATTCGTCCATCCGTTTTTCTTAAGCGTCTTCGTGGTGGTTTCCGGTATCTGTTGCCAGTTTTCCAAGAATAATTTCAAGCGTGCCCTGAAGCTCGGGATCATCGCGATCCTTTTTACTATCGGCACCGTAACGATCGACCATTTCCTCGATATGGGCTGTACCGTGTATTTTAATGTGCTGCATCTTCTTACGATCGGAATGTTCCTGTTCGCGATCTTTGACCATGTCGAGCAGAAGAAGACAGAGACCCGCGACAGCCGTGGGGGAACCATGTTCCTGCTTCTCGTGCTTCTGGTCTTTTTTATCCTTACCCATGCACTTCCATATTACGATGGCATGTTTAAGACTCCATGGGTCTTTATTGTCGGACTGGAACCGGATCCGGCCTACTCGACGGCCTCGCTTCATATGGCCGACCAGATCGGCATCGTGCCGTGGCTCGGAATGTTCTTCTTCGGCGTTTTGATCGGACGCATGGCCTATAAAGAGAAGAAGACGTTCTTCCCGGGTGCGCCGAAAGCCGTCCGTGCCATCTCTTCACCGATCGAGTGGATCGGCAGGCATTCCCTGATCATCTACCTCGTCCACCAGCCGCTCACCATGGGCATTCTGAAAGGCCTTCAGTTTCTGGGGGTGATCAAGTGAGGGAGAAAAAGAAGCGGATTCTTTTTCTTTGGGGCGCCGGCATCGTGCTGCCTCTGCTGCTGATCGGACTTCTTTATGTGTTGCAAAGATTTCTCATTTCGTATCCAGCTATAGGCGAGGCCTATGCGAGAGGACCTTTCAAGTTTTTATCCTATCTCCCGTCGAGGCTTTCGAGCCTTGTCCCGATCTCGATCACGGAAGTTCTCTGTTTGACGGCGGCCCTGGCGTCTCCTTTCCTGATCGCCTGGTTTATCCTGCGCATAGTCAGATCTATAAGGCAGAAAAAAGGTCGGAAGTTTTTCTTCGGAAAAGCACGCATCCTGACCTGGGGGCTTTTTGCCATGTATGCGTTTTTCATGCTCTTTCATGGCATCAACTACACACGCCGTCCGCTCGAGGAATCTCTGGGATTCGGGCAGAGGACATATACTGTCGAGGAACTTGGCGAAGTATATATATGGGTGATCCTTCAGATCAACGAGGCGAGGACGAAGAGTTTTGAGGACGAAAACGGCGTCATCGCGTATCCGGGCGGAATGAATGTGTTCTGGGATGAGGCGCAGAGACACTATAGGGATGCAGCATCGATCTTTCCTTCGCTTCAGGGAAATGTGGGCAGGCCCAAACCGGTCGCAGCATCCCGCTACTGGTCCTACACGAACATTGTAGGCCTTTACGACCCGTTCCTGTGCGAATGCAACGTCAACAAAGCCACCACATTTACGGAAATCGCGAGCAGTGCTTTTCACGAAATGTCTCATCTAAACGGATATGCCGTCGAGAACAATGCGAATCTGGCATCCATGCTCATCCGCATGAACTGCGACAAGCCGGAGATCCGCTATAGCGGGTTCTCGGACGCGCTGCCCCTGATCGAGGAGGATTTTGTCAAAGCGTTCAACGGAAATTCCGACGTCATCCGACAGGTCCTCGAGCAGGTGCCGCTCTGCGACGGATTCTACCGGGACTGGGCGGCTCGTGTCGAATTCTGGGACAGCATCAACCCGCCGCCGATCGTGGAGACGGTGTCGAATAATGTCAACGATTCTTTTCTCAAGGTCAACCAGCAGAAAGAGGGCGTGCAGAGTTACCATGTGCAGCCTTCGGTGGTGGCCGATTATTACTATACTTACGTGAAACCGCAGGAGTGAGCCATGCTGACGATCCGACTGATTGGACATGAACATTTTTATCCGCTGTGCGATGTGGCGCGTCTGTTTACGGGCGTGATCCCACGCGTGGATGGGGATACGATCCGGGTGGACGTTCCGTCCGAGGCCGTGATCGAGAGCCGTTTGTCCGAGGGAAAAGCACTGACTTCGGTTGTGGAGGGTTTTCCCGAGCTTGTGGGGGAGCTTCGTGCGGTGCGAAAGCAGGAGGATCTTCCGTCTTCGCGGGAGTGCAAGAGACAGCTGTATGTTCTTCTTTCCAGGGCGTACGGGAAAGAGTTTCCCTGGGGCGCGCTGACCGGGATCCGTCCGACGCAGGTAGCCCGGGAAGTGGACCGAGCGGAAGATCTGATGCGGATCTACGGCGTGCGTGAGGATAAGGCGAAGCTTGCTTTTGCGACCATGCGTGGAGAAGATGATGTGCTGGCGGATTCGGATCCCGAGAGCCTGCATGTATATATCGGCATACCATTCTGTCCGACGAGATGCGCGTACTGTTCTTTTGTCGCACAGGAAGCGCCCCGGAAAACGAAGCTTCTGCCATCTTACGCGGAGGCGGTGCTTCGGGAACTGGATCTGGTCCTGCCGAAGATACGTAAGCCGATCGAGACGCTGTATATCGGCGGAGGAACGCCTACAGTCCTGGATGATGAGCTTTTTACGGAATTCATCCGGGGCGTGTTTTCCCATCCTGAGTTTTCGAGCCTTCGGGAAGTGACGGTAGAAGCGGGAAGACCGGATACCATTACGGAGAAAAAACTGGCTGCTCTTCGGGAAGCGGGAGTGACGCGGATCTGCATCAACCCGCAGACTTTGTCCGACGCGACGCTTCTTCGTGTCGGCAGAAAGCACACTGCCGAGGACTTCCTTAGAAAATTCGAGCTGGCCCGCTCAATGGGCTTTTCGGTCATCAACACGGACCTGATCGCCGGCCTTCCGGGTGAAAGCGCGGAAGAATTCTGTGATTCGCTTTCTCAGCTGATCGGGCTTGGTCCGGAGAACATCACGGTGCATTCTCTCTCGAAAAAGAGAAGAGCCGACCTTTCCCGTGAAGAGGTCCTTCGCGAGCAGGAGGAAGAGCTCGGGAAAATGGAGCAAATGCTTTCGTTTTCTTCGCGCGTGTTGTCTGAAGCGGGTTATGCGCCGTACTATCTTTATAAGCAGAAAGACACCTTGGGCGGTCACGAGAATGTGGGTTACCAGAAAGACGGCACGAGCTGTATCTATAATGTCGCCATGATGAGTGACCAGAGAAGTGTCCTGTCTTTCGGCGCGGGCGGCATGAGCAAGAGAGTCTTCCTTCAGGAAGAAAGCCACCAGGTCCGGATCGAACGGTGCCCGTGCATCAAGGACGCCATCCAGTACATCGAAAATGTCGAGAAGATGGCTGAAAAGAAAGTGCTTTTCTTTCAGACGGAGGGAAAGTGACAAAAGGTGTAGTAAAGCCCGGCGGGAATTGGGTATAATACATGCTGACACACGGGTTGCCGTGATTGGATGGGAAGGGAGAAGAGCGAGGCCGCATGGATCAAGAGGCGTTTCGGAAACTGAAAGACCGGGTTTTCGGGGAAGAGAAGAAGCTTCACCGCGCCTTCTATCTCGGCGTGTTCGCGTTCGTCTCGCTTTTTCTTTTCTATAACCTCTACCGCATCGTGTTCGCGGTCCACGACGACATCCTGATGTACGCCATCGCAAGAAACGGCAACATCGGGGAAGAAGCGCTTTGTGCCGCGAAATTCGGGCGGCTCTCGCAACTGTGGGATTATCTGTTGCTGTCGATCCCGTTCCTGGCGAACAAGCTTTGGTTCTACAAGATGATCGCCTATTTATCCATTCTTTTCGATGTCTGGGCGATGTGGTATTTCGTCCGCAAGCACATCGACCGGTCGTTTGCGGATCTTTGCGCGATCAGTTTTATGGCGTTTGCGACCATCTCGCCGCAGCACAATCTTTTCATCACATACGCACTGTGCCACCAGATCCCGATCGGACTGTTCTTCCTGGCACTGCACTATTTCCTTAGATTTTACGAGGGCAAACGCAAGAAGGATCAGATCCTCTCCTGCGTGTTCTATCTTGCGTCCTGCATGATCTACGAAACATTCCTCGTGCTCATGCTGGTCTTCGGCGTGGCCGCGTGTTTTCTCGTCGGCCGGGAGAAGAAGGGTTTCCTGAAATTCTGCCGCGACGTGCTGCTCCTGATCCTGCCGCAGCTCCTCTGCGCCGCCTCTTACGCGGTCGCGCACACGGTCTGGCAGCACTACTATCCGTCGCCGTACGAGGGGCTCTCGCTCTATCTGGACGAGCCGCTCTACAGCGCCAAAGCCGTTTACAAGTTCAGCATCTCGCTTTTCCCGCTGGAATCCATGAACTGGCTCCACAAGACAGAAGGCATCACGTTCGCACAATTCCTCCACGGCATTACGATCGCCAGTGTGGCAAAAGCACTTCTCGTGGCGGGTGCTTTTGGCCTGGTATTGGCGATGGTGGCGAAGCGTGTGAAGTTCAAGGGCCATCTTGCCGTGATGGCGGTCGGTACGCTTGCGCCGTGCATCCTGATCGGTTTCAACCTGAAATACGTGAATGTGGCCAAAAGCGGTGTCACGACGTATATTCCGTCGTTTTACAGTTATGTGTTCCTGATCGTTTTGTTTTGCGGGCTGGTGTGCCTGGTGTATAAGTTCCTGAAACCGTTGTGGCTGCGTGGTTTGTACGTGGCGGCCGTTTTGGGGCTCGTGATCGTGCTGAGCCTGGCTTCGGATTTTACGGTGGACTACTGGAAAGCGCGCTTCCTGCCGCAGGAAGTCCGTTACGAGAATTTCGACCGGGCGGTGTCTTCCGATGTGGTGACGAACTGCGATGCTTCCTGGCAGATCTATGCGCCGGACAACACGGGCATCCATTCTTACGAGGGCTACACGCTGAAGTACCTGATGATCTACGACGATACGCCGGCCGGCGGGTTTGTCCTGAATGCAAGCGAGATCGACTGGAGCAAGCATGTTCTGTGCCTGCGTTCGGATATCTCGTATCAGTTTATGGTGGCGGCGGAAGTGGACGAGAACTATATGACGGACAAGATTGCATTCTTTACGTCGCTCGATGAACCCCGAAACATCGTCCTTCAGACCGATGACGGGGAAGAGGTGATCTACCAGAACGTCTCAGACGGCGATGTGATCGAAAGCCCTGAAGGCAAGCGCTTCGACATGTCTTACCGGGCGCATTCGTGAGTTTTCTAAAAAGAAAATTCCAATTGCGCGGATCTGTGCGGTTAAAGGCTTTTCGTGCATATTGCCGATGCACATGTGTTAAAAAAACAATAATTTTGATATCTCATCTATTCTAATCTGTAGTATAATGTTCGATGTGATGAAATGCACAAATGTACGTTGCCGGTATGGCAAGAGAAGCGGAATGCCTTATGATCAGGCGCTTCTTGGGAACCGGTAGCGGTAATGAGATCAAATCTTATTAGTAAGGTAGGGGGATTTATGCATTTGTTTAGAAACAACAAAGAAGCGAAGAGCAGAAAAAGCCGCTTGCTCTCCGTAGCTCTCTCAGCGGCACTGGTCCTTGGATCCTTTTCTGTCCTCTCTATGGCAGACACAAAGAGCGAAGCCGCTCCGGCAAATCAGGTAGTCGAGAATACTGCGAAGGTGGCTTCAAAAGCACTTCCTATGACGCCAACACCGGGGCCAACTGCACCTGCACCGACACAAGGACCGGTATCTTGTGGTACGAACGCTTACTATGAATTAAATGAAGAAGGCTTGCTTACGATTTTTTCTTTGGAATCTGGAAGCTCTACAGTCACAAAGCAAGACTGGCAGTATAATACAAGAATTAAAAAAATTCATTTTGCTTTGCAGGATAATAACACTTTAACTGTTAACAGCTCAACATTTAATGGCTTGACTGCTTTAACATCAGTTGAAGTGGATGAGTGCGCTGAGGTGCAGTTTGGTTCAATGACGTTCTATAACTGTAATTCATTGAAAACGATGAACATAAATGCGCACAAAGTGAATTTTGAAGGGGATTGTCTTGGAGGTTATCCATTTATTTCGGCTAACATTTATTTGCCATATGTGAATAGTGTAAGTGATTTTGATCTTTCACAAAATGGCGATAGGGCTTATGGAGAATTAACATTTCATTTTGTAAATGCTGAAGTAGCAAATTCTTTAGCAATCAGAGCAAAAGATCAAGAAGCGTACTTTGGTAACTATGTTTGTGATAATGGTGATAATCCAACTCCGACGCCGCTTCCTGGTGGGGCTGCTTTTAGCGTAGCAACAGATGGATCCCGAATTGCGTTGGTAATACAACTCGAGAGAATTGAAAACTCTGATTATCATGCATATGATGTTACGATCGATGAAGTCACTTATAGAGACGGTACTCAGAATGATATAATTGACGAAAATGGTAAGGTCTGGCTTACATGTGATGTGAAAGATTTTGACCAAAAGTATAATATAAAAGTTCTTGTTCATAATGGAGCTGACACCGTTCTGTATGAGGGTTCCCTTTCTGTAGCAGATTTTCTGAATAGAATGATTCAAGATCCTCAAACAGATAGAGTGAGTAGAGAACAAGCAACAGCAATGATGGACTATTGTTGTGCTGCAAAGAAGTATTTCAATGCAAGTACTCCTCTTGAAAATCTTCCCAACGGCGGAAACTTTTACAGACTTAATGACGATTCGGTTTTCCCGACAGATACTTATGATGGTCTCGCTTTCGCAAGAGCTTTGCACCTTGATAAGTCTGTATATGCCGGTATTACTTTGCGGTTCAATGCAAAACTGGATTTCTATATGTTCTTCAAAGTAAAGGATGGTTTTACTGCAGCAGCAGCTGAGGCTGAACTGAAAGATCGCTATTTAAATACACAAACTGAGCAGATCGGCTTTATCACGAATGAAGAGTTCGGATATGTAGTATTGCATCGTTCGTCTTCGGATGTGAATGCAACACTCATCTCATTTGACATCAATGGCGATACACAGAGTGTAGCCATCAAGGACTATATTGTGAAGGTTTTACAGCAGACAGATCCTGCTTATGAGAATCTCCAGAGACTCTGTAAAGCGCTCTACCTTATTAATCCCGCTGTTGGAATTTGAACATTTGCGAGAGAGGTGATAACAATGAATAAGATTGAGTATAAAGAATTAGAAATGGAAGTCGTCTTCTTTGATAGCGAAGATGTAATTACAGATTCAACACAGAAGGTTGTAGCAGATGCGGGCTCTGCACTTCAGGAGACAAATAATCTGGGTAATGTAATGTATTGATTTCCGGATATTGATTGAGTAGTTCAAGAAAGGGTGTCACTCGTGACACCCTTTCACTTTTTCTTCTTGTTGGAGTGCTGAGATTGGATAGTGCTTTTGCAGGCTGAATACGTATGAAATCGGCAAAAACGGATTTTGACACATAATGTTAGCTATGGCTAACTGACGGAATTACGGGTGAATTCGTCATTTTCTCAATTTCACCCGTAATCGGCTCGGCTCCATGAAACCAGATTACGGGTGAATTCGTCATTTCTTCATTTTCACCCGTAATCGGCCAGGCCTCACGAAAACGGATTACGGGTGAATTCGTCATTTCTTCATTTTCACCCGTAATCGGCCCGGCCTCACGAAAACGGATTACGGGTGAATTCGCCATTTTTTCAATTTCACCCGTAATCGGCCCGGCTTCTCGAAAACAGATTACGGGTGGATTCGCCATTTCTTCATTTTCACCCGTAATTTGCACAGTTAGCAAACGCTAACCGCCGGACCGGCAGCTGGAATCGGTATCAATAAATCCTACATGAAGCCAATCTGGCCGTTCCCGAGCCGCTAAGCCGCGAGGCTCCGCACCAGGCGTGGAGTTTGCATGAGAGATGCGCTGCAGGTGCCCGGAATTTGTAAACGAACTTGAAATTCTTAGCGTTTGGCGGTTTTTTCTTTCTGATGAGGAGTAAAATATAGGGTGAACGGTATTTGTGGTTTCACATATTGGGGAGGCTGTTTATGATTTGCATTGGGGAGAAGTATCATAGAAGAAATAAGAAGAATTTCATACGCACGATCGGCGTGAGTGTATGCACGTTTATGGTGGCTATGGCTGTGATGATCGGAACATCCGCCAGAGTACTTGCCGCGAACAAAGCATATCAAGTAGAAGTGCTTTTTGATCAGAGCGGGGCGAGAGGAATGCTCGAGCTGGTTAATGATTTCCGGACGGGGGATAATGCTTGGGCGTGGGATGCGAATGGACAGAAAGTCTACTATGAGCGTGGGCCGCTTAGTTATGACTATAACCTGGAACAGATCGCGATGCAGAGAGCGGTTGAGCAGATCATGAGATGGGGACATGACAGACCGGACGGGTCGAGTTGCTTCTCGCTTGTGTATAACGGGACCAAGTCGATGGGCGAAAATGTCGCGATGAACTGGACGACCGTGGAAGATGCTTTTAAACAGTTTTTGGAAGAAGATGAAGACTATTCGGGCCAGGGGCACAGACGGGCGATGCTTGGCGTGGGCTGGAACAACTATACGCATATCGGTATTGCGCATGTGGTGTATAACGGCTGGCATTACTATGTTCAGGAATTTGCTACAAAAGGAAGCGGTGCGGCGTATTCGGCGCCGGTCGATACGACGCAGGTGCGGCAGATCGTGGCGGATTCTGATTCGCTTGCGTTGAGCGCGACACTGAGATCGTCGTCGAGAAGGCTTGAGTTTGATACGACGGCGGAACTGCCGGAGCTGAAAGTGCTTCTCAAAGAGGCATCCAGTTCCTGGGGAGGTATGCAGGTGCCGCTTACGGATGTGAAGCTGACGTGGACGTCGAAGGATACGTCGGTAGTGAAAGTGGTGGATGGGAAACTGCAGGGCGTCGCGCCGGGAAAGACTACGGTCGAAGTACAAGTGGTTCTGGATGGAATGACAGCGACGGATTCTCTGGATGTGGAAGTGACGCAGGGAAAGATCCGGGCGGAGGATGTCGGGGAGATACCTGATCAGAAATATACGGGGAATTCAATCGAACCGCCGGTGACCGTGACGAGGAACGGACGCGTGCTGAAGGCGGGGACGGACTATGAGGTGTCTTACTCCTATAACACTCGGCCGGGAACGGCATATGCAGTGATTTCGGGAATCGGAAACTATACGGGAAGTTGCAGGAAAAGTTTTGTGATCAACAAGAAAGAAATAACAGATTTGACGATACTGGTGGAAGACGCGACGTATTGCGGCAGCGCGCTCGAACCGGAAGTGGTCGTCATGGATGGCGAGAGGGTGCTCGAGAGCAGTGAGTATCGCGTGAGCTACAGCAATAATGTCAATGCGGGAGAAGCCCTCGTGACAGTGAGCGCGGCTATGGGCACCGGGTACGAAGGAGAAACAGGAATCCCGTTCAATATCCACCCCGCAGATCTCGGAGAAGACAACGTCGTCAGTGCTTTTAGCGTATTCGCGACGACCTATAACGGGCAGGAGGCGAAGCCTGTTCCGATGATCCAGGCGTTTGGAAAAACGCTCACGAAAGATGTGGATTTCACTTTGATGTATGCGAATAATGTGAATGCGGGAATGGCTATGGTTACGGCCGTAGGAAAAGGAAATTTCTGCGGGCAGTATAGCGGCGAGTTTGAGATCTATCCGCTTTCACTTGAGGAGATCGCGACGATCGGGGAGATCCCGGATCAGGTGTACTATGGTGAGCCGGTGGAGCCGGAGATCACGGTGAGCCTGACTGATGGTTCTGTTCTGGTTTCGGGGCAGGACTATACGGTTTACTATGAGTCGAATGAAGCGGTCGGGTATGGCTATGCTTTTGCCCAGGGTATCGGGAATTATACGTCGGAGATCAGTCGTGGATTCCGGATCGGGGCGGCGCCGACGCCGACACCGGGAACGGATCCGATATTGACCGGAGCGCCGACGCCGACGGTCACGCCTGCACCGGGTGTGAGTGTGACACCGGTTCCTATGCCGACGGGGGCGCCGGGTGTTTCGCCGACACCTTATCCGGGTATTCCGGGTATGCCGACGCCGACGATGACGCCGGTGCCGGGACATGAGCCTTCGATTGCGGATTTTGTGGAACGATTGTATACGATCGCGCTGAACCGTAAAGCTGAACCTGAGGGAAAAGCATTCTGGGTCAACGAGATCAATAGCGGAAACAGGACCGGCGGCGAATGTGCGCATTTCTTCCTGATCGATGCGGAAGAGTTCCTGAATCGCGGACTTAGCACCGAGGATTTCGTGGAGACGTTGTACAAGACATTCTTTGACCGTGCGTCGGAGCCTTCCGGAAAAGCGTACTGGGTGGGAGAACTCAAGAGTGGCAGGAAGAGTAGAGAAGACGTGATCAATGGATTTATTGATTCCACGGAGTGGTGCAATATTTGCGCGACATATGGAGTGAAGTCCGGTGCACCGAGTGCCAAGGCGGAGATCGCGTCAAGAAATGCGACTCGTTTTGCGACACGCCTTTATACATGCTGTCTGGGAAGATCTCCGGAACCGGGCGGACTGAAATACTGGTCGTTAGCATTAACTAACCTTGAGCAGACAGGTTGTTCTGCGGCGAAACTTTTCTTCACGAGTGAGGAATTTGTCGGGTTCAATTTGAGAGATGAAGAATATGTCAGACGGCTCTATACGACCTTTATGGACCGAGTACCGTCCGATCCGGAAGTGGCGTACTGGGTAAGCGAGATCGCGAAGAAAACCCAGACGAGAGAGAGCATTCTTGCTTACTTCGGAAGCAGTGAAGAATTCACGGCGATATGTAAAATGTACGGTATTGAACGAGGCACGATGTAAAGAAGACGTGCCTGGCAAGTACTGGCGGAAATGACTTGTTTGAACGGGATTTTGTGCGATGGGATGCATGAAATCCCGTTCTTTGAGTGAATAAAATGTCACCTTGTATTTATTCAAAATCCATTGATTTGCTTAAGTTTGATCCGTAGAATGTATGGGAAGGAATAAGAGAAGTGGCTGAGGAATAATAGCATATTTACCGTCTGCGGACGTTAATTTTTTGCGCCTTTTTTCTTGGCCCGATAAAGAAATGAGGTGACTATATGTTGAAATGGAAATGTGGTCTCATAGCCGGTTTAAGTTTTTTTGCCTTCACTGCCGGTATGGGACTTATCTCTTCTTCGGGAACGATTCGTGCGGATGAAAAGGAGCGTCCGGACGAGGTCGAGATCAATGAGACAAATTTCCCGGATGCGGAGTTCCGGGGATTTGCAGAGCTTTGCGACTTGGATAAGAATGGAAAGCTGAGCACGAAGGAACGCGATGCAGTCAAGAAGATCGACCTTACTTATTTGGATGTGAAATCCGTGGAAGGTATCTCGTATTTTGAAAAACTGGAGGATTTTACTTGCTCGTCAGAGGCACTCAAATCTATTGATCTGAGTGGAATGCAAGAGCTGAACTATGTAAATACTATGTTTTCCGGCATCAACAATGTCGATGTAAGTAATTGCCCTAAACTGGAAGAATTGAGACTAGGTTATTCTCCTGTCAAAGAACTGAAGATGGAGAATTGTCCGAGTCTTGTTGAACTTGATGTTTCCGGTTCATCCCTAAAGACGATCGATCTGAGTAATTTACCGAAACTTGAGTATTTCTGCGCAATGGAATCGAAGTTTAAGGAATTGGATTTCAGTAAAAATCCGAAACTCACTGATCTGGATTGCAGTGCCAGTACGGTGGAGTCCTTGGACCTTAGTAAAAATTCTAATCTTTTAAGGCTCTATGTTTCCGATACAGGTCTTACTTCTCTGGATCTGTCCGCTTGCAGTTTCCTGAAAGAATTATCTTGTGATAATACTTCACTAAAAGAACTAGACGTGAAGGATAAAGCTTATCTTGAACTGTTGTGGTGTTCGGATTGTGGCTTGTCCGCTATCGATCTTTCGGGATGTGAATCACTGAGAGAGGTTATTGCGGAAAACAATCCGTTATCTTCTCTTGAAGTTTCTTCATGTTCAGATATCGAGACCATCGATATTGCCGGGAATAATATTGAAGCACTTGATGCCAGCGGTCTCAAATATCTTCGGATTCTGGTCCTGGATGGAAACCCGATCAACAGTTTGGATGTAAGCGGATGTGAAAGTCTTACGTTGTTTTCATTAGTCGGCGGAGGAATGGATTCCATTGACCTGAGTGATTGTACTTCCTTGACACAGTTGCTTATTGCGGAGAATCCTTCACTTAAGACTCTCGATCTGACGAAAAACATTAATCTTCGCGAGGCGACCGTAGCGATGAATCCGAAGCTCGATACATTGAAGTTCGGAACATGTCAGGCTATGAAGCAGTTGGAGTGCAGCGGAAATAATCTGAGTGAAATGGATTTCAGTCTTTTCCCCAATGTGGATTTCCTTTTCTGCGATGGGAATCATATCCCGAAAATCGATCTTTCCAAAAACTCGAATCTGACGTTGTTCTCCTGTGTGGAAGGTTCGCTTCAGGAACTGATCCTTCCTGAAAACGGAAGACTGGTCATCGCTCAGGTTCCGAGTAACAAGCTCAAAGAACTGGATCTGAGCAATTGTTCTGAACTGAGAATTCTCTATCTGGATAATAATGATTTCGAGTCGATCGATATTTCCCTTGCCAAGAAGCTTATGATCTGCTCATTGAGCGGTAATCCGATCAAAGATCTGGATATTCGTAATTCGGCTAAGCTCGTGAATCTCGTCAAGACAATGGAGCGTCAGACGACAGAAGATGGCCTTTCTTATTACTACACGGATATGGAAGAAGAGCATGCTCTGAATCTTAATAAGGAAGAGCTTATGCAATTCAGCAAAGATCCGGAATCCAACATCACAGTTATAAGCCGTTACTTATGCTATCCGAAAAAAACCGAACTGATCACGGAAGATCCGACACCAACACCTACGCCGACACCGACACCTACGCCATCTCCGGCTCCGGAAAAGAGTGCGACGATCGGTGATTTTGTAGATCGTCTTTACACCGAGGCGCTCGGCCGTGCTTCGGAAGAAGCAGGCAAGAAGTATTGGGTCACTGAGATCACAAGTGGCAGAAAGACCGGTGGTGATTGCGGTCTGTTCTTCCTGACCGGCGAGGAATTCGCAAACAGA
>JAFWDK010000013.1 GCA_017513085.1 Clostridiales bacterium
ACAGGACTTGAACCTGCACACTCTCGTACCAGAACCTAAATCTGGCGTGTCTGCCAATTTCACCACATCCGCGTAAATCGAACATGAGAAATGTTATCATTTTTTACTCTTTTGGTCAATGCGGAAGGTCAGCGCAGGCGCGACAGCCCGAGACTCGACAAACAAAGGACTCGAACTTACCAAGCGTCAACGCTGAGACACCTGGGCGCAAGGACACCAAGGCACCAAGGCACCAAGACACCGGACACACTGGTGCGCCGCGACGCCGCGCCGGTTCTCACTTAGCCCCTACAAGAACTTGAACCTTTACTTCTTCCCTGTTATATAGTAGACGGCGAGCGCGGTGCGGTGGGACAACCCTTCTTTGGCCAGAATGGAAGTGATATAGTTCTTGACCGTTCCTTCAGAGATAAACAGCTTATTGGCGATTTCCTTGTTGGAAAGACCATCGGCGACAGCCCGGACGATCTCAAGTTCCCGCTCGGTGTAGCCGCTCTCATCAAAACCTTTACCCGGTTGCGTGGCCGTGACAGTACTTCGGCTGATGGATTCAAGGATATTCGCTTCCATTACACCGGTACCGTTATAGACAGACTTGATCATCTGCTTAAGATGCTCCGGGGTATGGTTTTTGATCAGGTAGCCCTTCGCACCATTGCGCAAAGCCTGGCGCACCAGATCGTCATCGTCAAAAGTCGTAAGGATCAAAACCTTGCCCAGATCTTTTTGCACGATTTCCGCGGTAGCCTCGATACCATCCATGACCGGCATCTGAATATCCATGAGGAACACATCCGGCTTGTTCTTCTCCGCGATATCGATCGCCTCACGACCGTTTCTCGCACAACCCAGCACCTCAAACTCGTCATCCACATCCAGGATGATCTTCATGCCATCCCTGACAAAATCACTATCATCGGCAATGATCACTTTAATCTTTTCCATTTGTCTCTCCTCCCGTAATCCCCTGAGATTTCAGCGGAAGTAACATTGTTACACAAAAGCCGGCAGTGCTTTCGAAGCTGATCGTGCCGTTACAGGCGCGCACGCGCTGACGCATACCGGAGATGCCCATGCCGTCTTCGATCTTCGAGCAACCCACGCCGTCATCCAAGATGGTGATGCGCACCCGCTGGTTCATGACCAGGAGCCGGATATCGATACGGCTGCACCGTGCGTACTTCATGGAATTGGATACCGCTTCAAAAGCATTGTCCAGGATCACTTCCCAGATCGCATCCGAGATTCCGGACATCTCCCCTTCCGTGACGAGCTCCGTCTGCACGCCTTTTTGGTTGCAGTCCTCACATAGCTTATAAAGCTGAAGCAAAGCGAGCTGCTTCTTTTCCGGCCGGTCCTTGCGAAGGATCCCTCGGATCTCATCCATACCGCCGCGGAGCTGATCGATCACGGCTTGGATGATCGTACCGGATTTTTCCGGATCTTTGGTAAGCAGTACTTTGGCCGCTTCGAGCTGGTACACAGAGCCGTTGATGTTGTGGCCGAGTTTATCGTGGAGCGTCTGCGACAAAGACGCGCGCTCTTCGAGGATCTGGTTTTCCGCCATGATCATGCTCTTCCGCTGCTCGAGTTTGGCCGAGTATTCTTTCTGCTGCATATCGCGCTTGAGTTTTTGCTCCGTAATGGTATCTTCCAGCATCTGTTTCTGATAGGACCGGATCATCGAGTTATGCTGGATATATATGATCGAAGTCAGGATCAAAGCCAGGATCCGTGTGCCCATCGCAAGCGTGGACGGGATCACGATGCAAAGCCAAGGAAGCATGAACGCTCTCGGATCAATGTTGTCAAACAGAGTGAGGAAATCGTATATGACAAGAAAACCGAGAAATACAAAGGCAGTCTCGCCCAACGCGTAAAGCCCCGCGCTAAAGCCCAAAGCTGCCAACAGGAAGAAGATCCGGTATTTCTTGGCAACAACAGAAAAAATCACCATCGACGAGAGATAGAGCGAAACAAGCAGTAGTACCCATACCGGTACTACTGCTTTGCTATCTCTTTCGACAAACCCGAATGCGCCGAATGTGACCATCAGGATAAGCCGTACAAGCACAAAATAGTGATTCTTAAAGCGTTCCAAGAGTTACTCCTCACCGTTTCGAAGTTTGATCCCGACACTGCCGATACTCAGCATTACGATCAGGTAGGCTGCTACTACACATAATAGCATGAGGTAGACTTTTTTGTCACCGACATAGATCATCTCCGTGGCTTCCAGGAACCATGTCTGCGGCATGATCGAAGAAATTGCTTTAACGATCTTGGTACTGTCATCCAACGGGAAATAGGTGCCGGCCAGAAGTGAGGACATACTCCAGACTGTAAATGCACAGATATTTGCGTTGCCTATGTTTCCCATAAGGACACCGAGGATCAGGCTGAGTGTGCTGAAGATCACGCCCTGCAGGAACATGAGTCCGAGGAACGTAAATCTGTTCATGCCGAAACTATCCACAGATCCGAAGCTCGAGAAGAGGCCCAGCATAACCGTCATCGCCAAAGCGGAGAGAACACTGACGACGAATTTCGCGCCGAAATAGCGGATAGACGGAAGGCCGGTAAGACGGATCCTTGTAAGGACCTTGTCCTTCTCTTCTTTAATGATCGTATGCGCGATAAAGATACCGCCGAAAACATATCCGAGTGTCATGATGGCAAACCCGTATCCGACCCGGGCTTTTTGCTCTTCCTGTTCGAAATTGAGCGACCGCTTTCCTTTACCGGAAAGGAGCTTGATCTCCTTCTTTGGAAGAGACTCATCTCTCTTTTTCAGGAATTCACCGACCTTATCCACGCCCACCTGCTTCTGAGCCTGCTCGATCTCTTTAACGATCGCTTTCACTTCCGACTCGAAAAGCTCATAACGCGAATCCTCGGACATAACATACAAGGTCAACGCATCCAGTGCTTTTCCCTCAGAAATCAGCAAATCGAAATCCTTCGTCAGGTACATCGCGGCGCCCATGCGGTCATCCTCGCAATCGCATTTGATCTGCGCATCCACGCTTGCCCTGTCAATATCCGGAGTCTTCGCCCTTGCGACGAAGAACAGACCGCTTTGTGCGAGGCGGTTGAGCATATACTCGCTGGCAGAGGAGCCGGCCGCGTCGAATACCTTGATGACAAAAGCACCATCCGAGTTATAGTAGGCTACCCGTTCTGTGATGGATGTCTGTTCCATGATCTCTCTTTGCAGATCGTAGGAATGCGAGCCCATATTGATGGAACTGTTCCAATTGAGAAAGATCAGGCTGGAAAGCGCCGGAACGACGACCAGGAAAAACCAGAATCCTTTATTGCGTAGCAGAAGTTTTAAACTGGAGCGAATCATTGTAATCATGCTCTTCCCCTCCTTCTAAGATTGTTGACCCCTACGCACAGGAGCAGGCAGAAGACTGTGATGCCTCCGCAATAAAGAAGCGCGCTGGGAATGAATTTCGTACTGCCCGCTGCCGAATACTCGATCACGGCACGATTACAGTGATAGATCGGCGAGAGCATTTTCAGTGTTTTGGAATGACTGGAAAACATATATGTTTCAAAAGAACCTCCGAAGAAGCCCATCACCCAGACCAGTGCGAACAGGGAGATGATCGTGACCAGTATGTTGTCGGTGAGACTGTGGATGGCAAGGCCCAGAGCGATCGCGGCAGCGATCATGGCCAGCAGGAGGCCTGCGATCACGAGTGCATTGCCGAAGTGCACGCCGAACAATACGGAGGACAGGATGCAAGCGATCCCGATACCTAAGAATACGCTCAATGTCGTCGGAATGAATTTAGCGAAAGTGACCTGTGTTTCTGAAAGCCCGGAGACGATGAACCTTTTCCCGATCCCGATTTTCTTTTCGCTGGAAAGAAGAGTCCATGCGACCAGGATGCCGCACCAGGCAAAGTAAAGGAGAAATGCGATGCCGTAGTAATCTTTCGAGTCGACGGCTTTCGTGAACTCCGGGTGCTCCACAGACAAGGCGATCTTCGCCGCACTTGCCGCTCCGGCAGGCGCCGCCGCTGCCTGTTCGAAGAACACGGAGAAAAAGTACTCCAGCGTCATGCCTTTTACTTTTTCATCTTCTGTGCGGTAGATCCGGTATCCGGTATCCGAAATGGTGACGAATCCGCCCAGATCCTCGT
Organism: Clostridiales bacterium; assembly: GCA_017513085.1. Taxonomy (GTDB): domain Bacteria; phylum Bacillota; class Clostridia; order Saccharofermentanales; family Saccharofermentanaceae; genus Scatonaster. The sequence continues at coordinate 4,155 of JAFWDK010000013.1, forward strand.
TTCGGATCGTCTGTTCCGGATCCGCGTTCTGGTATTTCACCAGAACGATCCCCGCCTTATCCGCACTCTCGATCATGATACTCTCCGCAGTTTCCCACTTACTTCCCTGCTCGATGGAAAAGCCGGCCTTGAACGAGTCCACTTTTTCATATTTGGCCAGTAACGTGGAAAAAGCACTGATCAATACTGCTGAGACAAGAAGCGGGCAAAGGATCAGCAGGAAGACATTCACCCAGTTTCTCGCCATTAGCTTGAAGTTGTTTTTTATCAAATAACGAATCATTTTCATGCCTCATTTTTATCTGCTTTTTTCTGGTTTTTCTGCGAATACTCACACGTCTCTCAGTTTCTTGCCGGTCAACGTCAGGAAAACTTCTTCGAGCGAGATCTTGGACGTATCGTCGACGACCAATTTCTTCAGTTCTTCGGATGTTCCGATCGCAATGATCTTTCCATTGTCCATGATCGCGATCCTAGTGCAGATCGCTTCCACTTCTTCCATATAATGTGAAGTATAGATGATCGTCGTGCCATTCTTATTCGATTTCTTGATGCGCTCAAGTATGAAGTTTCTCGACTGCGGATCGATGCCGACTGTCGGCTCATCGAAGATCAGAAGGTCCGGATGGTGTCCGATCGCACATGCGATGTTCAGTCTTCTTTTCATGCCTCCCGAAAAGCTCTTGGCGTAGTCATTCTTTCGATCCAGAAGCCCTACATACTCGAGTGACTCGTCGATCCGTTTTTTCAGTTCCGCGCCTTTGATGCCGTAAAGCGAGGTGAACATCTCCACATTTTCCCAGGCTTTCAGGTTTCCGTGGATCGCCAGATCCTGTGGGATATACCCCAGTTTCTTACTCAGTTCGCGACTGTTCTTGCGGAAGTCCTTCTCCATGAATTCGACATGTCCCAGAGTCGGCCGGATAATATTGCAGATCATGTTCATCGTGGTAGACTTTCCGGCGCCGTTCGGTCCGAGAAGGCCGAAGATCTCTCCTTTTCGGATCTCAATGTTGAGATTATCCACGACCACTTTATTCCCGTACTTTTTCGTCAGGTCTGTAAGTTTAAGAATCGTTTCCATACTTTTTCTCCATGCATTGTTTTCTTTTGGTTTTTGTGTTTTTCTGTGTTTTTATCTGATACCAGAATATCAATCCTTCTTCAACCTAAGAAGTGAAAAAAGACAGGTTTTCATACATGACTTTCGTCACATCCTTGGTCATGACCTTCGAAAAAAATGTTTGGACAAATGTTAAAAAAGCGGTTGTCGGAAAAGCGCGAAAAGATTTATCATGGAAGTAGATTCCAAATATAAAACAAGGAGGGTATTTATGGAAAAGTTCTTTAAATTGAAAAAGAACGGCACAACTGTCCGCACAGAGATCATTGCAGGACTGACGACTTTCATGACGATGGCCTATATCATCGCCTTGAACCCGAATCTCCTTACCGGCTTCGGTGCGGAGGGACAAGATCTCTGGAACGGCGTCTTTCTGGCGACCTGTATCGCATCGGCGATCGGTACTTTTGCCATGGCATTCTTGGCAAACAAGCCTTTTGTTATGGCACCGGGCATGGGTCTGAACAGTTTCTTCGCCGTCGTAGTCGGCAACATCGCTGCGATGACCGGCATGACCTACCTGGAAAGCTTCCAGAGCGCACTGGTCATCATCTTCATCGAGGGTATTGTTTTCATTATCCTTTCGGTCCTCAACATCCGTGAGAAGATCGTACAGGCGATCCCGCTCGGCGTACGTCTCGGTATCGGTCCGGCGATCGGTCTGATGCTCATGAACATCGGATTCGGTTCCAATGTCAGCCTCTATTCCGAAAAAGGCGGACCTTTCTACGGCATGCGTGATTTCTTCGGCGCACTTACAGCTAAGTTCGCAAAAGATACCATGGGCGATGAAGGCTACAAGATGATGGTCCTTTCCGTTGCAACGATGCTCATCGGTCTTTTCGTGATCATCGCGCTGACACACAAGAAAGTAAAAGGCGCAGTGCTTTACGGAATGTTTTGCGCATCGATCATCTACTGGGCTTCCGAAGCGATCTTCTTCAGCACCAACCCTTTTGCCAGCCTGAAGAATGCATCCTTCGTTCCACCGTTCAAGGATATGGTGAACACCACATTGTTCAAGCTCAACTTCAAGGGTTTCATGGAAATCGGATACTTCACGATCGTTACCTTGATCATTACATTCTGCATTATCGACATGTTCGATACCATCGGTACACTCGTCGGTACTGCTTCCCGTGCCAAGATGCTGGATGAAAAGGGCAACATGCCGAACATGAAGCAGGCTCTCCTTTCTGACGCGATCGGTACAGTTGCAGGTTCTGTAACAGGTACCTCCACAGTTACGACTTTCGTAGAGTCTGCTTCCGGCGTGGAGGCAGGCGGCCGTACAGGTCTTACTGCGATCACCGCAGGCATCATGTTCCTGCTTTGCATGTTTATCGCTCCGGTAGCTGCAATCATTCCGGCGCCGGCGACATCTTCCGCACTGATTTATGTTGGTATCCTGATGTTCGGTAACCTTAAGGATATCGATTTCTCGGATATTTCCCAGCTGGCTCCTGTAGCCATCATGGTACTGGCTATGCCGATCTCCGGATCCATTGGACACGGTATCGGTCTTGCCCTGATCAGCTATACTGTCATCAAGATTTGCACCGGAAAGGTCAAGGACGTATCTTTCCTCACTGCACTTCTCAGCGTGATCTTCCTCGTGAAGTTCTTCGTACCGATCTGACAGGAGAATCATAGACTTAATATATTAAGGGTGTCTTGATATAAAGTGCCCCCCAAGGTTGGACAAGAACTTTAGGGGGGCGCTTCATTTTGCTACGAGGCGCACCCTCCTTTCTTCAATAACTACTGACCTGGGGCGCGGGACATATGACCCGCATGAGCGCTTGGCAAGATCTCTCATGATCCTGACATAAAAAAACCGTCTCAAAAACTGAGACGGTCTTTCGTTTCTAACTCTTTCAAGTTCGGATCGGAAATTCTCTATTAGTCCAGAAGAGCTTCCATATCCTGGAGTTTCGCATCAAACATAAGATCCAGATACTCGGTGTAGAGATCTGCCTTCGGAGTACCAACGTAAGCCGCAACAGTAAGGACCTTACCATCCAGCTTCATATATACACCGGTAGCCATTTCATAGTCATTATCAGAGATGACCAGAAGCGTGTATGCTGTGTCAGAATCTTCACCTACGCCATACTCGATATCAGATTCCTTAGCCTTCTTCTTGAGGCTCTTCTCATCCTGATGCAGGCTCTCGTACAATTCATCAAATGCATCGCCGGCCAGGTCTTTATCAGAGAACTCATATACCTCAGTAATAGCATAAGAATCATCTTCAGACTTTACGAAAATAAACGCATTCTTGATGTCGCCCTCTTCGACGCACTTCAGACCGAATGTGGAATTCTTTGCTTCATCAGAAGTAAGAGTATAATAGCATCCATCATTAAAGACAGAATCTGCAGGTTCAAAACCACTAGACATCATTTCTTTCTTCTGCTTCTTAGAAGCTTCTTCCGCGCTACAATCATTGGAAGCTGCCTTCTGAATCTTAGAAGAGATAGATTTGAACTTTCCACCACCGGCACAACCAGTCATACCCAGAACGCAAACCGCAGCCATTACAGTTGCCATAACTTTTTTCATTTCCTTCACCTCCTAGTGATATGAGTGTATTATAACATACAGGCAGGCTTTTTCTACCACTTCATTTGCGGGAATCTTTACAATCTCTTAGTAAATCCACCGATTTAATGTATTAGAATTTAGTATTAGAATAGAAAAAACACAGAATGACCCGTTCAAACGTAAAAAATCGCATGAGACGGAACAAAGGAGTTTATAGTTTATATGTCTGAAAATACAAAAAATAACGAGAACGGCGCACAGCCTTTCGAAGAATTTGAATATTCACTAAGCACGTATCAAGAGGACTTCGTCCGTGAAAACCTCATGTCCGACGCATTCTTGGACTTTGTCGAGACCAACACCAAACCGATCGACCTGCTCTTCGCCTATTACCGTTGCGCGATCATGGAAGTCGAGACCAAGTTCCGCGTACTCGACGAAGAGCTCTCCACCGAGCTGGAAAGAAATCCGATCGAGTCCATCAAGACAAGAGTCAAATCCGTGGACAGCCTTCTCCGCAAGATGCGCAGGAAGAACATTCCCCTGAATCTTGCCGCCATCGAAGAAAACATCAACGACATTGCCGGCGTACGCGTCATCTGCTCGTTTCCCGACGACATCTACGAACTGGCCGAATCCCTACTGGCCCAGGATGACATCACGCTTATTGCCAGAAAAGACTACATCAAAGATCCTAAGCCGAGCGGCTACAGAAGCCTCCACCTGATCGTGGAAGTTCCGATCTTCCTGAAAAACGAGAAGCGCAACATGAAGGTCGAAGTGCAGTTCCGTACCATCGCCATGGATTTCTGGGCGAGCCTGGAGCACAAGCTTCACTACAAGCACGACCTCCCTCCGGAGCGGGCAAAAGCACTTGCCGATGAACTTCGTGATTGTGCCGAGCAGATCGAGCTTCTGGATCAGCGGATGCAGGCCGTTAAGAACGAGATCCATACTTATAACGAAGAAAACCCCAAGGACGATGTTTTCCCGGGGTTCCCTCTTCTGGGTTGATTCACTTTTTTCCGAAGCGCGCTTATAAGAGCAAGCACAGAGGAACGAAAACCGTATATCAGTCTTCATCCAGCCGCAGAACGCTCATAAAGGCTTCTTGCGGCACTTCTACACTACCGACCTGACGCATGCGCTTCTTACCTTCCTTCTGCTTTTCCAGAAGTTTCTTCTTACGCGTGATGTCACCGCCGTAACACTTGGCCAGTACGTCTTTTCGATATGCACGGATCGTCTCTCTGGCAATGACTTTCCCACCGATTGCAGCCTGTACAGGCACCTCGAACTGCTGTCTCGGAATATTCTCCTTCAGTTTTTCGGTCATACGACGTCCACGCGCATAGGCCTTATCTTTGTGCACGATAAAGGAAAGCGCATCGACGATATCGCCGTTCAGAAGAATATCCAGTTTCACCAGATCACTCTTCTGGTAGCCTTCGATCTCGTAATCAAGAGAACCGTAGCCGCGTGTTCTGGATTTTAAGGCATCGAAGAAATCGTAGATGATCTCGTTCAAAGGCATCTTATAGTGAAGCATGACACGGATATCATCCATATATTCCATGTTGATATACTCACCACGGCGATCCTGGCAAAGCTCCATCAGGTTGCCGACATATTCCTTCGGTGTCATGATCGTACACTTCACGATCGGCTCTTCAATATAGTCGATCTCCGCCGGATCCGGCATATTGGTCGGGTTGTCCATACGGATCATCTCGCCGCTCGTGGTATATACCTTATACACAACAGACGGCGCGGTCGAGATCAGATCGAGATTAAACTCTCTCTCCAGTCTTTCCTGGATAACTTCATAATGCAGAAGTCCCAGGAAACCGCAGCGGAATCCGAAGCCGAGCGCGGCGGATGTTTCTGCTTCAAAAGAAAGCGCCGCGTCGTTAAGCTGGAGCTTTTCCAGTGCATCACGGAGATCCGGATACTTGGCGCCATCCACAGGATAAAGTCCGCAGAAGACCATCTGCTGGATCGGCTTATAGCCCTTAAGCGGCTCGTCGGCCGGATCATCGACCAGCGTGACGGTATCGCCCGGAGCAGTATCTCTTACATTCTTGATCGATGCGCAGATATAACCTACTTCGCCGGTAAGAAGCGTCGAGGACGGAACAAATTCACCCGGATGGAAATAACCGAGCTCGGTTACCGTAAACTCCGCGCCGGTATTCATCATGCGGATCTTATCGCCCAGCTTGACCGAGCCTTCCTTGATCCGTACATTGACGATAACACCTTTATAGGAATCATATTTCGAGTCAAAGATCAAAGCCCGAAGCGGTTTGTTCTCATCACCGTCCGGTGCCGGAAGATACTTCACGATGCCTTCCAGTACCTCTTCGATACCGATATTGTTTTTCGCCGAGATCAGAGGCGCATAGGATGCATCCAGACCGATCACGTCCTCGATCTCCTTTTTTGTCTCCTCCGGCTGCGCGGAAGGAAGATCGATCTTATTAATGACCGGCAGGATCTCAAGATTCGCATCTACCGCCAGATAAGCATTGGCCAGCGTCTGCGCCTCGATGCCCTGCGCGGCATCTACGATCAGGATCGCGCCGTCACAGGCCGCCAGGCTTCGCGAAACTTCATAGTTAAAGTCCACGTGACCAGGCGTGTCGATCAGGTTCAGGATATACTCCTCGCCGTCCTTCGCTTTGTATAGCAGACGGGTCGACTGGGACTTGATCGTGATGCCACGTTCCCTCTCGATATCCATATTATCCAGGATCTGGTTTTGCATCTCGCGGGATTCGACCACGCCTGTGTTTTCGATCAAGCGGTCCGCCAACGTGGACTTACCGTGGTCAATGTGCGCAACGATACAAAAGTTACGTATTTTACTCTGTCGTTCCATTCTTCACTCTTCTCATTTCCATTAGAAAAACTTAATCTTGTTGAAAGGATAGATACGCATGATGACTTTCGACTCAAGCTGGCTCTTCTTGAAAGGCCCCATCAGACGGCTGTCGTTACTGGCTCCGCGGTTATCACCCATGCAGTAATACTCGTCCTGTCCCAAAGTGATCTCGTTATATCCTTTTGCCATACCTTCCGCGCGGACAAAAGTTCTCGTGTCCTCCGGCAGATACGCCGATTCATCCAGAAGCACGCCGTTGATATATACCTGACCTTCGTCGATACGGATCGTTTCACCCGGAAGGCCGACGATCCTCTTGATGAGGTTTTCTTCATGTGTATAACCTTCCATGCCCTTCGCATCGATCGTCACGATATCCCCGCGCTTGAAGTTTCCCGTATACACAGTGATCATCTGAACGAAGACCGCATCACCGGACTTGAGCGTCGGCTCCATGGATGAACCGTATACATCGTTTCTTTGTACAACAAACACAACCAGAAGGATACCGATAAGAAGGCCGATCGCCACAAAACGCAGCGTATCGAAAAACATATAGATCGAGCTCTTCTCCTTCGCCTGCTGCTCTTCCTTCGCCGCTTGTTCCTCCGGCGTCAGCTCTCTCTCCTCATCTTCCGTCTCCGAAGCAGATTTCTTCTTGCGCTTCTTATTCTTCTTGGAATCTTCCTCTTCGTCTTCCTCTTCGTCAGAGTCCTCTTCTTCCTCCTCCTCGCCGGATTCCGCTTCAGATTCCTCGTCTTCGTCAGACTCTTCTTCATCCGAAGACTCTTCTACTTTCTCAGACTCCTCGCCGGAAACTTCTTCAGTTATTACGTCGGAAATCTCTTCAGACACCTCTTCGGATGCTTCCTCCGCAGCGTCTTCCGGAATCTCTTCCTTTTCCTCCGGCAAAAGCACTTCTGCCGTTCCTTCCGTTGTTGCCTCCGATGCAGTCTCTTCGGTCGTATCGGTTTCCTGGTCCTCTACCGGTCCGACCTGTTCGGAAACCGCTTCTTCGACTTTCTGCTTGGTAGAATCGTTCTTATTCTTCGATGAATGTTTCTTCATATATCCTCCGTTACGCGTTCTCTTTACGGATCGTCTCCGCAAGAGCGCTTAACTCGATTTCCTGTTCGTTACCATCGGCCATATTCTTGAGCTTGGCCTTGCCGGACTTGATCTCCTCATCTCCCAGAACCAGAAGATACGGAATACCGGATTTTCCGGCATATTTCAGCTGCGCGCGGAAAGAACGGTTCATGAGATCGATCTCACAACCGATTCCCTGACGTCGGAGCGTGAATGCCAGTTTCTGTGCTTCGATCTGCGTCTCAGGAGAAAGATTCGCGATATAAAGCTGAACTTTCTGATCCTTCTCGATCTCGATGCCCTGCGCTTCCATTTCAAGGAGGAAACGCTCCGCACCCATGGCAAAGCCGATACCCGGTGTCGGCTGTCCGCCGATCTCGGAAACCAGTCCGTCGTAACGGCCACCGCCGCAGATCGTGCCCTGAGAACCCACATTCTCGGACTTAAACTCAAATACGGTCCTTGTATAGTAATCCAGGCCACGAACGATACCGGAATCAATGGTATACGGAATACCCAGTGCCTCCAGATTCGCCTTCAGACCTTCAAAATGCGCTTTACAGTCGTCGCACAGATAGTCGATGAGTCTTGGTGCCGTCGCGGCAATGGCCTGGCACTTCTCCTCTTTACAGTCGATCATACGAAGCGGATTCTTCTCAAAACGCGACTGGCAATCCTCGCAAAGCTCGGAAAGACGCGGGCGGAAATAATCCTTCAGGATCTTGTTATACTCCGCACGGCAAGTCGGGCAACCGATGCTGTTGATGCAGAGCTTCGTCTTGGAAAGACCCATCTTCTCAAAAAACGCCACCAGAATGCTGATGATCTCGGCATCGATCGCCGGGCCTTCCGCGCCGAAAGCCTCGACGCCAAACTGGTGGAACTCTCTGTAACGGCCCTTCTGCATCTTCTCATAGCGGAACGCCGTAATGTTGTAGAACAATCTCACCGGACTCGGAAGCGAAGCCATACCATTCTCGACAAAACTTCTTACCACGCCGGCTGTGCCTTCCGGGCGAAGCGTGATCGAACGGCCTCCCTTATCCTCGAACGTGTACATCTCTTTCTGCACGACATCCGTCGTGTCACCGACCGAACGCTGGAACAGATCGGTCTGCTCAAAAGTCGGGATACGGATCTCTTTATATCCGTATTGCTCACATGTCTCGGCAAAAGCTCTCTCCGCTTTCTGCCATTTATATATTTCCTCGGGAAGAATGTCCTTGGTTCCCTTCTGGCAACTGTATTTCATAAAGTCTCTCACTTTCTATTCTCATTAAACAATTTATTATACACTAATTCAGTTCGCTTCGATAGACCAACATCGCCAAAACTGCAGGCCCCGCCGTCTCTGTTCTTAGTATCCTTTTACCAAGAGTGACCGGTTTCGCGCCAAGTTCCCGCGCCATTTGCGCCTCTTCTTCGGAAAAACCGCCTTCCGGCCCGATAAAGACTGCTATCTTCGGCTTTTGAGAAAAATCCAGTTCATCCAGGATCTCGCCCAGTTTCTTTTCTTTCTCCTCTTCCCAGGGAAAAAGCACCAGATCGTTCTCTGAAACGGCTTTCTGAAGGGCTTCTTTCAGCTCCAAAGGAGAGTCCACCTTCGGCACAATGCCCCGTCCGCACTGACGCGCCGCTTCCAGCGCGATCGACTGCCAGCGCTCAAGTTTCCCTCCCTTTTCTCCGGCTTTCATCTTCACGATCGAACGGCTGCATGCAGTCGGCACATAGCGGCTCACGCCCAGCTCCACCGACTTCTGGATCGAAAGATCCATTCTCTCCCCCTTGGCCAGTCCCTGATAGACGGTCGCAAGAAATTTCGGCTCGTTGGTGTTTGGATGTCGGTCCTTCACCGAAACCATAACATGCCCTTTGGACACCGTTTCGATCACGCATTCAAGATCCGAAGAAGAAGCATCGCAAAGGATGATCTCTTCACCGGCGCGCACGCGAAGCACATCCGAAAGATAGCGGGCATCGTTACCCTCGATCTCGTACATTTCCGTTTCCGGAGCTATCGTATTGTTGATAAAAAGCCTTGTCATAGTGTTTTCTCAGATCGTTCCACGATCGATTCCATACTCCCTGCAAAGATTTGTAAATTCTTTTGAATACGCAAATCCGGAAAGGACAGTCAGACGGTCCGCGCCCTTCTCCAGTTCGCCGACCCAGTATTCCAGTCCGCCTTCTTCCGGCTCTCTGTCCATGAATGTCCTGTACAACCTGGTAACAAAATCCGTATTATCCGTTTTCAGATTCATGAATTCTTTTGAAGTAAAGAATTCCTTGGCCGCACCGGCACCCGACTGTTCCTGATTGGTCAACGCCAGCGCCCAGTAAGCCAGGCCTTTCTGTTCCGGAGCACGCCCCAGGCAGCATTCATACAAACGGGTAGCAAAATCGAGTGCTTTTGCAGAAGGACGCTCGGCCTTAGCTGTCGGCGCGCCGGAACGGACGCCGAAATCTGCGCATACATTGCACCATTCCGTTGAATCGATAAAAGCACTGACCACTTCTCTTCGTGTCATGTTTTCCGCTTTGAGCTGAATGACCCAGTACGAGGCTCCGCTCTTATCGCCTACGCGGTCGAAGAATGTCTTATAAAGGATATCCACAAATCGCTCCGCCGTCATTTGCCTGTTTTCGAATTCCTGTCCCATCAAGAAATAGCGCGCACAATCTGCGCCGGAGCGCTTGCCGGACGAAATCTCACTGACCCAGTATTCTTTGCCGTTTGCATCCGACGGACGCTCGAGCGCCACCGTATAAAGTCTTTCTACAAAGCCTGCGATTCCCGAATCTTTATCCGGCGAAGGCTGTCCCTGACCCGGTGTCGGTTCCGGACGAGGTGTTACAAACTGCGGGATAAGTCTGGTCGTATCGCTAAGAGACATGCCGCAATCCGAGCTATCGTAATGCTCCGGATCTGTGTAGAAACAGGAGTATACGCCATTTCCATGTTCAAAATCATGTTTTTTCAGTCCATCACAAAGGCGGTCAAGATGAGTAATATCCAAAACCTTGATCGGATTGAACTCACACCTCAGTAAGAAGAGATTGGGTGCTTTGGCAATATCCAATGAGGTAAGTTCGTTATCATTGCATATCAGATCCTGCAGCTCATACTTTTCCCCCAAATTCAAATATCTTATTTTGTTAATGCTACAATCCAGACACAGAAGCGAGGAATTCTTGGAACAATCCAATTCTGTAAGCTGATTGCCCGCACATCTGAGGAACCATAGCTTCCTGTTTGCTGATACATCAAGTTTTGTGATCTCATTATCGAAGCAATCCAAAGTTTCGAGACCTTTGGCACCGCGCACATCCAATTCTGTCAACTTGCAACCATAGCAGGTGATTGAAAGAAGAGAAGGATTCTTCGATAGGTCCAATGTAGAAATCTCATTCATACTACACAAAAGATAACTTAATTTCGGTGAATCAGAAACATCCAATGCTTGTATTCTGGTGTTCGAACAATCCAGATATTCAAGTTTAGTTCTATTCGAAAGATCCAGTTTTTCTATTGGCGTTTCATAGCACTCCAACTCGACCAATTTGGCGTTATACGTTAAATCGAGTTCCCTAAGATGGGAATTGTGATAACAATAAAGCTTAGTCAGTTCAGTGTTCGCCGACAGATCCAGAGGCGATATGAACGTATTGGCGCAGTCAAGTTTCGTTAGTTTGGAATTCTTTGACAGATCCAGTTCAACGATCTTCGTTCCGAAAATGTCAAGTTCCACCAGTTCCGGATTATTCGTTACATCAAGCTGTGCAAGACGGCAGTTATACGCTTCAAGAACAGTCAGATCCTTGGCATTGCTGAGGTCCAGACTTGAAATATATGTAGCCCCGCATGTCAGTGTTTCCAGTTTCGGATTGTGACTTATGTCCAGATCGAAGATTGTTGAATAATCACATTGCAGTATCTTCAGTTCCGGATTCGAACTCACATCAAGTTTTGAAATTTCCATATCCTGCGCCACCAGTTTCTGAAGCTTCCGGTGGCCACTCAGGTCCAAACCTTTGAGCGGATTAGAGCTTACGTCCAGTTCCCTCAACTCCGTACAAGCACTGATGTCCAACGAAGAAACATAGCAAAGCGGGCATTCCAGTATGGCCAATTTCGCATTTTGGCGAAGGTCGATGTTGCTGACAGCTATGTTGTAACAATATAGTTCAGCCAGTTCCGGGAAGAACTCTATGCCCTCAAGTGATCGGACAACAGAAGTTAAAGTTTCCGGACTCAGATAGATCACCTTTGCCGATGAGATCTCATCTTCAGATAAGACTCCATTCTTGTCCTTATCAAAATTCTTCGCGATATATGTGCGGAAATTATAGTCCGGAAAATTCTCGTCATTAATGGTGACCGAGCTATCAGCATTAGCTCCGGCAAGCACTGTTTTCCCTGATGACCCGAAAGCTGCGGGCAGGATCAGAGCAAGCGAACTCAATAAAACCAGCCATTCTTTCTTCACGTGACTACCTCCAAAATTGCTAAATGTTTTCAGTAATTCCGGTTCAAGCAGACCCCACCCCACGCCTTCAAAAACCATTGTCACCAGTATAGCCCAATGCCCTTCGCTTTGGCAATTCATCGTACTACTTCTGAAACCACGAATATACAAAAAGAAGCCGCCTTCCGTGATATTGGATCACAGGAAAGGCAGCTTCTTTTCCGGGGCGAGTCACCCCGCAGAGCAAAACTCATTGTGCTGCTGAGTTTGTGGAAAATACGACTTTATACTCGCTGTGGAGTTTGGCAAGGTTATCCACGATGATCTTTCGAAGATGTGTTTCCGCCTTGTCATAGATGCCGTTGTTAATGGCGTTCTGGAGTTGTTCCGCCTTGACGGTGACCAGATGCTCGTTTACTTCATCCGCACGGATCGGATTCAGGATATTGTTGTCCTGAAGCACAGTTACGCTTTCCTGCGGAAGATTATTGTCCACGATCGGGACCTTGGGAAGAGTCACATAGATTTCTTTTCTCGTATCATTGACCATGATGTGCAGATCGTTAAGATCGTAACCCACTTTAATGGTTCCGATATAGGAGATCTGGATCTGATGCTGAGTACCCCAGATATTCACATTCGTATACGGGATCTGACGGGAATCGACAACAGTCGCCATTCCGCTATATGTCTCGGAATATGTCATCAGCTCGGCGATTGCATTCAGTTCGCTCTTTACCGTAGTATTGGTCAGGATAATATCATGGAATTTTTCTTCTTCGGCAAGGATCGCTTCCTTGGATCCGGAACGCTTGATCGTATTACCCGAACTGAACCAGCCGAAAGCCAGTCCCAGGATCACGATCACGCCTACCGTTGCGAGCAGGCCGACAAGTACACTTCCGATTTTTTTAAACAACCCTTGTCCGTTCGCATTGATGATGATGGGCTGTCCGTTCTCTGTACGAATTCTTTTCATGAGCATACCCTCCTTCATGAAAGGATGCGATCCTCAGCAGCACTATTGAAAATCGCTTTTTCTCTTTGCGCATTACTTCTTACTATAATGATATACGAAATAAGAACGCAAAAACATCTTGTTTTTTTGAATTCTTCCGTTTTCTTTCGGAGTTTGGTGTTTCTTTTACTCTGACTATAGTTTATAATCTTATCTGTCAAACAAAAATGTTGCAGAGTTGCTTTTAGGGCATTCTAAATTGTTTTGAAATTCAAAATAAAGTGGAGCGGTAAAATGGGTAGAAAATCGATCAAAGAGAACAAGAATGTTTATCAGCTTAGCCGTGAGGCGCAGAATCTCACACGTGACGCGGCTTCCGAGCTTCTTCAGTACATCTCGGCAGACCGTATTGAAAAGATTGAGAACGAGAAGACACTTCCTCATCCGGAAGAGATCCTGGCAATGGCAGATTGCTATAAGAATCCATCTCTTTGCAATTACTTCTGTTCTCACGAGTGTCCGATCGGACAGGAGTATGTGCCGGAAGTAGTTCCTAAGGAGCTTTCCCAGATCACTCTCGAAATGATTGCAACCCTGAACTCCATTGACAAGAATAAGAACCGTCTCATCGAGATCACCGTGGACGGCGCCGTCAGCGAAGAAGAACTTCCTGACTTTGTCGAGATCAAGAATGAACTGGATAAGATGGCTCTCACGATCGATTCTCTCCGTCTTTGGATCGACAACGCCATCGCAGCAGGACAGATCAATAGGGATTCTTTCAAGAACTGAATCAGTTTCCGGGAACAGGAATCAAGATAAAAGAGAACCCGCATATCTCACTTATGCGGGTTCTTTTTCAGTAGAAAGTGAATCCTCAGGCGTCAATTCGATGGTCCGGCCATGAAATGTGGATACATTTACCAATCCCATTTTTTTACAAAAATCCGGGTACTTATGGTATGCTTCCACCATGTGCACCATCAGTCGTCGTTTGTCTAATTCCATAAAATCACTTCCACTTTGCATTGAACGGTTATGGGTTACAAGCATTATTCTAGCCAAGCCTCCGGAAAAGAAACACCTCACCGGGAGCAAAATAGCGATGTCTATTCAGTCGCCATTTCATGAATACGCGCGTGAAGTGAAAGTGTACAGTTCTTTTAAATCGGTAAGCGGTTCGGCAGCCGGCACGTCTTCTAAAAAAACTACTGCCAAGAAAACCTCTGCTTCTTCTGCCGGAAAGATCACCAAACAGTTGAGCAATCTTGCCGGACAGCTGTTCAAATGACAGTTTACGTTGGTTTAACTCACGACACTTTGTGTGGATAGATAAAAATATTTTCATTGAAAGCCGGATCATTGGATTCATAGACGGAGAGGCAGACCGTTCCGTCGCCCACACTCAGGGCAAAGATGACAGTCGTTCCGGCTTCTGAATTTCCGTAAAGCACCAGACTTGACGGGTCGCCTGCATACTGACGGACAGTCAATCCGTTATATTCGTCGGCGCCCGCAACATGGACATTCGCCTTAAAGTCTTTGGCCGCATCATCATAGAAGATCTCGACAGAACCCTCATCGGCAGCATATTTACCGAGCCAGCCATCCATATCGTCTTTCTTCGTCTTCTCTGTCTCCGGGAAAGTATCGTGATACAGAATGAAACCGGTCTCATCGTTCGGACTGTATAACACATATGCGCCAAGGACATTGCTTTCCGGCGCTTTGAGGAAGAACTCGACCCATCCGAGAGCGTCTTTGGCGATCTTATCCTTCGGTGTATTCGGGAGATAAAGGATCAATTCATCCGGGTTCTCAAAACCATACGGCTTGCAGCTCTTCACGTGCGCCGGAAGATTCATGAACTCCTCTTCTTTATCGTCAAAATCCAGGAAACTGATCTTCTCGATCCTGGTTTTGTAAGAATAATCGTTTTCGCGGACAAAACCGGTGATCAGGCCGGTAAATTCACCGCGCTGAATATCGTACGCATCCATATCCGCCGTAAGCACGGCGCTCTCATATTTGCCGGAGATCTTCCCGTTACCCGTTCCGAACATGATCGACGTCTCCCAGGAAACCGTTCCGCCGCTCAGAACGCCCTGAAACTGAACCGGAAGCCGGTACGAAGGATCCTTGTAGTAATCCATCGGATCATCGCCGAGAATGATCGGTTTCGCCTCTTCTGTCGTCTCACTGGTCGGGGTGGATTCCGGCGCTTCGGATTCCGACTCTGTCGTGGTCGTCTCTACTTCTGTTGTAGTCTCAGCCGTTGCCTCGGTAGACTCTTCTGTCGACTCCGCCGTCGTAGTCGTTTCCTCGTCTTCGTCCGAATCAGAAGTATCCTCGGTCTCCTCTTGCGAAGTCGGTTTCTCCGTCTTTCTGGTCGTCCTCGTTCCGGTCGGCTCTTTCTTACAAGCCGGCAGAAGCACTGCTCCGGAAAGGATCAGTGCAAGAATAGCTGTCTTTTTCATTTTCGTTCCTCTCTTTTCCTTCTTCTTTTCTATATTTTAATACGCTGATAGTAAAAGCAAGCAAGCTGTGTCCGGTCCCGCAGATCCAGTTTCGAAAGCACTGAGCTGATCATGTTTCTGACCGTTCCTTCACCCAGGAACATTTTCTGGGCGATCTCTTTATTCGACAGGCCCTCTGCCACCAGTTCCACCATTTCACGTTCTTTCGGCGTGATCTCGTAATCCTCCCATCGGAAGGATTCACTACGGTTCAGAAGATCCGGAAGCCGCTCGACGATCTTGCCGCCGAACACGGTCTGTCCCTCAAATACAGCATGGACCGCCGCACCCAAAGACGCGCAATCCTGCTTCAGGATATACCCCTTCGCGCCGACTTTCAACGCACGGTTAATATACTCATCATCCAGGAATGTCGTCAGAAGGATCACTTTCGCCGCCGGATCGATCTTCAGGATCTCTGCCGTCGCATCCAGCCCGTCCGTGTCCTCCATCCTGATATCCGAGAGCACCACATCAGGCTTGATCCCGGGATAAGCTTCGATCGCCTCCCTGCCGCTGCTGCACATGCTCGCCACTTCAATATCTTTATCCTGCTCCAGGATAATCTTCAACGACTGGGTGACAAGTGGATCGTCATCCACGATCATGATCTTCATTTCTTATCCTCCTTCAAAAGTACTGCTTCTTTTCTCGGAATCG
The DNA here is from genome assembly GCA_017513085.1 of Clostridiales bacterium. Classification (GTDB taxonomy): domain Bacteria; phylum Bacillota; class Clostridia; order Saccharofermentanales; family Saccharofermentanaceae; genus Scatonaster. Next base: position 20,398 of record JAFWDK010000013.1, read on the forward strand.
TCACGGTAATATGAAACCCGTCTTCTCCGCCGCGTATCGAGGCACGTCCCCCGCAGGACACCGCTCTCGAATGAATATTATAAAGTCCGATGCCATGTTCGCCTTCCAGCGCCGCAAAGTCTGACGAGCGTGAAAGCTCCATCGGCTCACACGTCCCATCATCGGAAACCAGTATTCTCCAGAATGTCACGTTCTCCACCACTTCCAGCCGGACTTTCTTGCCGTTACTGTGCTTGGCGATATTGGTCACACCCTCTTTAAATATACCCAGGATAGCATTCTTCACATCCGTCGGCACCGGAGACTCGATAGACGTACTGACCGTCACGTCAAATCTGTCCTTCAGTGCAGATGCGATCTCGTGGATCCCGATCGAAAGATCGATCGAATCATCATGGAGTTCATGCACACTTCTTCGGATATTCGTCATCGCTTCATTGACCGTATTCGTCACCGACTCCAGATACGGCTTCGTCTTCTCATCCTGATTGATCACATTGATTGCCTGAAGCTGCACGACCGCACGTGTCAGCATATGCCCCACATTATCGTGGATATCCCGCGCGATACGGTTTCTCTCTGCGAGCGTCGCATTCCGGATCTGCATATCCAGATTATTTGAAATCTCATTTTTCAGTCTTACCGACTGCTGTGCATCATTACGCACCTCATCAAACATGTCCATAAGCACCGTCTCACGCCGGTGCATGTACATCGTCTTCGTAGCAAGGAGCATCGCCACGATCACCGGGATGATCGTTAACGACGGCGCCGAGATCACCGCCACGACAACAAGAAGGAGGATCTTCAGCCATAGAGCTCTCTCCGCAAAAAGATCCGCATCCTTACGTCCCGCATTTCTCATCGCATGAAAGTGGTCCAGGAGTTTCTCCATTTTTAAATCTGAAAACAGCCCGTATACACAGGAAGGAAGTACAACCACCACATCAGGAATAACAAATGTCAGCCCCGCCGCTATGATCAGAAGCGACGTGCTGACGTACACACTACGGAACACCTCCGTCGCCAAAAGAATGATCACAACAGAAAGAAGACAGGCAACCGCAAACTCATTTCTAACTAAAAAACCACGAACACCCGACGACGCCCCTCCCACCAGAAAGAAAAGCGCCGAAGCAGATAGAACCGCTATGATGATTTTATCGATAAGTCTGTAGATCATATGAAACATTATAACTCAATCTCGGTCGAAAAAAGAATAATCCGCAAGCGATTCCGAAGGTGCGAGGCACCGGGGACCGGCGAGCGGATCATTTCTTTTTTTCGAAGTACCGAGGATCAGTTTATAGATTCGAGTTTTGTTATACCGCTTTTCCCTGCTTTGCTTTCTTGATCACAAATGCGATCATCACAAATGCCAGTCCGAAGAGTACTTGTACACCGAGGGAAGCAAAGATGTTGCCTACGCTGAAGGTGTAGTTCATTCCGGATCCTGCATAGATCGTATTCAGGATCTTTCCTGACCAGAAGAACGGCAGGAAGTGTGCGATGGTCTGAACCGTGCTGCTCATGAGGTAGAACGGTACGAAGATACCGCAAAGGAAACTCATCGAAAGACCTGCCGCATTGCAGATGAGGCTGAGAGTTCCCGCTGACAGGCGGAAGTTCGAGAGCAGAAGTGCGAAACCGCTGATGTAGAAGGTGGTGGCAATGAGATTCAGAACAACGACCCAGCCATACTTGCTCATCATGTTGGTGTTTCCTGCATAGATGAAGCTGAAGACTGTATAGATCAGTACCAGAACTACTGCGCAGGTCATAAGGCCTGCCATCTGCGCCAAGGTCTTTCTTCCCGGCTTTACCGGTGATGCTTCGATCCTTGCAGAAACCTCTTTTTTATTTGCTGCAATGATTGCCGATGCGATCGACATACCCATGATCCACAGGCAGATGAAGCAGAAGTAATTGAGGATCATGTAGGTCGCGTACTCATGCGCATCCGTATGCTGCACTTCCTTCTTCTCCGTCACCACACCGAAGGTAACATCGGAAACAGTAACATCCAGTGCTTTTGCCACGGAATCTTTGGCATCCATTCCCATAGCACGATAGCTTCTGTAAGTATTTACGAACGAATCGATATCGTTGACAAAGCTGAAAGTTCTGCCGGAAACCTGGCTGTGGGAAGAATAGTTCAAAGAGATGTTCTCGCCGGCATCGATCTTGTCCTGAAATCCCTCCGGAACTTCCACGAAGAAATCCGAAATGGAGAAGTACAGGATATCGTTGATGGTTTCCTCGGAAGATGTTTTGTCATCCTCGACATCACCGTATTTATCGATCATTGCTCTGATTCCGGCAGAGAGTTCGCTTCCATCGTTATCACGGAAAAGCACTCCGAGTTTGCCGTAATCGACACTTTTTTCCGTGGCGCTTGCCTCGTTCTTATCTACAACGTATGGTGCGGAGAAGATCATGGACGCGCCGTAGATCACCATGATGAACGATGCGATAATGATCGCGACCTTATATGATTTAACGAGTTTGAAAAAATTCTTATAAAGCTGCATACTTTTCTCTCCTTAATTTCAGGATCGCGATCGTCAGGAAAACCACTGTCGCCAGACTGATTTTGATCATATTCAACCAGAAACCGGTAAGTGTCGGGTAATGAACCAGACGGAAGAACGCAAAGTTCATAATCGTCGCAGGATTGATACGGTTCACGATCGGGCAGAACTTTTCCAGGAGTCCCGGAAGGTTCACGATCATCTCGCCGCTTAAGAAAACCGAGATCATGATAAATGCTGTCGCCTTGTTATCACGCTGGTTCTCATCTCCTTTGGTGAAGAGTCCGAAGAGGCTTCCGAGGCTCATCGCGAAGAGGTTGCCGACCAGAACGAACAGGATGATCTGCGGGAGGCGGTCGCCCAGCGGCACATGGAAGAGCCGGTTCATAACTGTTATTGCGAAGAATGTGATCGCACAGGACACCACATATCTAGCCAGGAAGGCCGACAGAAGGATCTTCGACTTTTTCTTCGGTGACACGCTGGTCCTCATTCCGTAACCGCTAAGGTTACCCTGAATGTCGAATACTGTATGGATACCGGATGTCACGTTGAAGAACATGCCCATGACGATCGTGCTGTAGAAATACCACAGATATACATTTGAAGAATTCTCGTTGTCACCGAGATATGTGCTCTTCGGTTTCATCACCGAGATGGACTTGGCCATGCTATCCATTACGACCCCGATCTTATCCGGTGCTGTCATCGTTGCATCTTTCACGATCGTGTAGTTTCTCCGGTACGATTCGGTAATGCTTCTTGCCACCATGAGAGTGGTCATATTCGCTCCATCACCGACCTTTACGTCGATCGTTTCTTTTTCACCGTTCACCAGAAAAAGCACTTCAACATCTTTGTTAAGGATCTTCTTTTCTGCGTCTTCTTTGGAATCCACCCGGATCATTTCCACGACCGCATGGTCATAGCCGAGATTGCCTTCCTTGACTTTCTCCGCATCGGCCAGTTCCAGCAGTATGTTTTGGAATTGCTCGGCAAAAGCGCCTTCGCTTTCAACTATGATGCTGCTCCTGACCGGTTTGAAATCAACTTCTCCTTTGGCAGGACCCATGAATGTTACATTAAAGCAGGTCATGAGAAGGATCGGAAAAGCCAGTGACCAAAAGATGTAGGCTTTGTCGCGCAAAGTTTTGCGCAGGTAATATGTAAACATCATTTCTCGAATCCTCCTGATTAATCGTCACGCAGTTCTTTTCCCGTAAGTTCCAGGAAAACATCATTCAATGTCGGCTGCTCGGAATACATATTCTTGATGCGGTATCCCTTCTCCTGCAGCATCGTCATGACTTTGACCACGTTGTTGCCGTTTCCGGCTTCGATCTTTAATGTCTTGCCGTCGTATTCGGCACTGTAAACATTCTCCAGATCTCTGACCCGGTTAAGATCCTCTTCACTGATACCCTTAGCTTCGATCTTGATCATCTCGCTCTTTTTGATCATGCTCTTGAGTTCATCCACTGTGCCTTCAGCGATCAGCTGTCCTTTGTCGATAATGATGACGCGGTCGGCCAGTTGCTCGACTTCTTCCATGTAGTGGGATGTGTAAATGATCGTCGCGCCTTCTCTTCTAAGCTGCTCGATCCCTTCGAGGATCTTGTTACGGCTTTGCGGGTCAACGGCGACGGTCGGCTCGTCGAAGAAGATGATCTTCGGTTTATGGGCGATGCCGCAGGCAATGTTCAGTCGTCGCTTGAGACCTCCGGAGAGTTTCTTCGGACGGAACTTCTTGAACTCTTCGAGTCCGACGAAGTCGATCGCTTCCTGTACTTTCTTACGGCGTTCTTCTTTATTTTCGATGTAAAGGCCGCAGAAGAAGTCGATGTTCTCATACACGGTCAACTCTTCAAATACAGATACTTCCTGAGGAACTACACCGATCTTACTCTTGATGTCATAAGACTTCGGTGTCATCTCTTTTCCCATGATCGTGATCGTGCCTTTATCGTATTCCAAAAGCGAAAGGATGCAGTTGATCGTTGTGGATTTACCGGAACCGTTCGGGCCCAAAAGACCGAGGATCTCGCCCTCATTGACTTTCATGCTGAAATTGTCCACAGCGATCAGTTCTTTGTATCTTTTTACCAATCCGTCTACTTTAATGATCTCATTCATCTTCATGACCTCATTTCTTATTTTTCCTGACTTTGTGTTTTTTTCGGATCGTCCCCAGCATCGCGCGGGCCGTCCTTTCTCTTGATGACTCCATTATTCCATTTCCGCCTGTCACGCGTTAGTGAAGTGAATCACTACCCGACATGACATTTGTCATTTTTAACTTCATAAAGACATTTTTTCGCGAACGTCTTATAATAGAAAAAGGGTAGTTTGTACATACGAGGGGATTCCTAATGAATAGCAAGAAGCAGTATTTAAAGGAGATTTTTCTATTCAAACTGAACAAATGCAGCATCGTAACCATGCTTGCTTCGATCCTGATCAATATAGGCGGACGTGTGCTGGCCTCTGCCCTGCACCTTCCGATTTGGCTGGATACGACCGGAACCATAGTCGTCTCCATCCAATTCGGTCCGATCGCCGGCATCATTACCGCGATCCTTTCCCAGCTCTTGTTTGGAGTCTCGGGCAATTTCATTCTCCACTACACGATCGTCGGTATCTCCACAGCCTTTCTTGTTGGTCTTCTTTTCCCGAGAAAGCACCGCGAAGACATGCTTGGCATCGTCAGCGTCGGCGTGATTGCTGCCGTCGGTGCCTCTTTGATCAGCCTCGTCCTAAACAAGCGTTTCTATAGCGGCTATACCGGCAATATCTGGGGAGATTCCATGTACGATATGCTTTCCCAGACCGTCCGCTCCAAAACGATCAATTCCTTTCTTTCCGAGCTTTTCGTCACACTTCCCGACCGCGTCCTGTGCATGTTTATCGCTTTAAAGCTGGTCGATCTCGGCGAAGTTCAGGTCTTCAAGAACAAGCAAAGATCTGTCACCCAAACCATGACGGGTCTTCTGGCATTCCTGCTCCTCGGGAACATGCTCACCTTCCCTGCCCGTCCTGTCTACGCGTACGATCTGGAATCCGGTTATGAGATCGACAGTTTCGATAGTGCTGACGGTCTTCTTTCTTCGGAAGTCAACGCAGTCGCGCAGACTCAAGACGGATATCTTTGGATCGGTACGTACGCAGGGCTTTACCGATACAACGGCGTGAAATTCGAAGCCGCCGATGTGGACGATCGGATCCGTGACGTACTGGCGCTTTTTGCGGACTCAAAAGGAAGACTCTGGATCGGCACCAACGACTGCGGGGTCATCTGTTATGAACCGGAGACCGGAGAGACCAGGACTTTCTCGACAGGGATCGGTCTGGACTCCAATTCCGTCCGTGTCATTCACGAAGACGCGTCCGGAAATATCTACCTGGGCACGGTCCGTTCCATCACGAAGATCAGTGCGGAAGGAAATGTTCGACTGTATTCCGACTGGGACAATATCTATTACACCCGTTCGCTCTGCACGCTCGATGACGGCTCGATGCTGGGCGTTTCCAATTCCGGCATACTCTTCCGCATCAAAGACGACCAGCTTCTTTTCACGGACACCTATCAGGAACATGCAGGCATCTATTTCACTGCAGTCTCCGCCTGCGGAAACGAGATCATGGTCTCCACCACCGGCAACAGCATCGTCCGCTACACCTATACCGACGATCTCCTGACACGGGGCGATTCGATTACTCTTCCGGATCACAACTATATCAATAACATCCGTTTCTCTCCCACCTACAACGGCTACTTCTACTGTGCGCAGAACGGTTTCGGTTTCTTCTCCCGAAGCACGCAGACAGTACTCAATCTCACCGGTTCCGGCCTCGTGAACAACTATAGCGATGTCTGTGTCGATGTGCAGGGAAACGTGTGGTTCGGTTCCAGCAATCATGGTCTGGTCAAAGCGTCCCATACATCTTTCGGTAATGTTTTCAAAGCCGCAGATATTCCTGAATGTCAGGTCAATGCTGTCGTGGAAAAAGACGGGCTCTTATATATGGGACTCGATATTGGACTGAAGATCGTCGACCTGAGTTCTTGCCAAGAAGTAAATATGCCCTGGCAGAGTTCTTTCTCCAAAGAGCGCATCCGTCATCTCATGAAGGATTCCCAAGGTAATCTGTGGATCAGCACATATGGTGTTTCCGGTCTGGTACGGATCGATCCGCAAGGCAACCTGTTTTCTTTTAACGAGCATAATGGCACGCTCGGAAGCCGTATGCGTTCCTCGCTGGAGCTTGCCGACGGAAGGATCCTTGCAGCCAGCACGATGGGACTTTCCTTTATCGACGGAGATAAAGTAGCCGCGACTCTGGGCGAGTCGGATGGCCTTACGAATCCTTATATCCTTTCCCTCTACGAAAAAGAAGACGGTTCCATCCTGGCCGCTTCCGACGGCGACGGGATCTACATCATCCGTGACGGCAAAGTCGACGGACATATTGGTGCGGCGGAAGGACTGGGTTCTTCTGTTGTGCTTCGTATCGTCAAGTCTTCGGAAGGTTTTTTCTACGTGACCAGTAATGCCCTCTACCATGACGATGGCAAGAAGATCCGCGAGTTAAAGTCGTTCCCGTACTCGAACAACTTCGATATTCTTCGTTCCTCCGACGGCAACTGCTGGATCACATCCAGCGCAGGGCTTTTCCTTGTAAACGAGCAGTCGCTTATCCACGATGACGATTACAAGTGCGTGCTGCTCAATCGTGACTGGGGACTGGATACGACGTTCACGGCCAACTCATGGAACCTGCTTTCCGGCAATGACATGTATCTGTGCTGTACGGACGGCGTAAGAGATTTTTCCTTAGACGATTACAGACGGAGAGATCAATCGTACCAGATCCATCTGGAGCCGATACGTGCCGGAGAAAAACAGATCTATGAGGAGAACGGAACCTTCGTCATTCCTCCATATAACGGCCGTATCAGTTTTACGATCGCCGTGACGAACTATACTCTTTCCAACCCGGTCGTCCAGTACTACCTGGAAGGCACGAACGATGAAGGCGTCACCTGCTACCAGAACGAGATCCTTCCTCTGGAGTTTACGAATCTTCGAAACGGCAACTATACTCTTCATGTACGGATCCTCGATGAATCCACCGGCAGGATCACCTCTGAAAAGACATTTAAGATAAAGAAGCAATCGATGATGTATGAGCGTTTCTACTTCCGTCTTTACATGTATTTTGTCGGTGTGCTCGTCATGTCTTATATCGCATGGCTCTTCTATACGATCCATCGACGTGCCAAGAAGATCCGCGGCCTGCAGAAAGAAATGTCCACGGATCCCATGACCGGTCTTTACAACAAGTCCGCATCCGAGCGTCTACTGACAAAGATGTGCAAGGATTCATCCGGTGTTCTGCTCATGATCGATCTTGACAGTTTCAAGCTGGTCAACGATATCTACGGTCACGATATGGGCGATAAGATCCTGATCCGCTTTGCCGAGCTGATCCGTCAGGCCGTCGGCGAAGGCAACATGGGCGGTCGTCTCGGTGGCGACGAATTCATCGGATTCATCAAAGATAAGTCGGACGATGAGGAAGTTTCGCGAGTCACGACTTTCCTGAATAAAGAGATCGTCAGATCCGCCAAGATCTTCATGGGCGAAGACATGAACATTCCGCTCGGTGCTTCGGTCGGAGCGGTGCGTGTTCCGGAAGCCGGCACGGATTTCAGTGATCTTTTCCGTTATGCGGACAAAGCACTGTACATCGTTAAGCAGAATGGCAAGCATGGTTATTCTTTCTACACCAAGCGCCGTGACACAACCGGTCCTACCGACGAAAACAATTCGAAGAACAGCCTTTCCCATTACAAAAAGATCATCGGTGAACGAAACGAAGGGAAGGGCGCTTATCCTGTGAATTTCGAGAAATTCCAGACTATCTACCGTTTCATGAACCGGAACAACAAGATCAACGGCGTACATACTTCTCTTATCCGCATCACACTCGAAGGACAGGAAGGCAGTCCGGTCACTGACGAGGCAACGGATGCTTTTGAAGAAGTATTGCTCACCAACCTGAAGAAAAACGATGTCGTGAGCCGTTACTCCGGTCAGTTCTTCGTGCTGTTCTCCGACGAGCAGGATAATGACGTAGAAAGCCGGATCAGTAAGATCGAATCCAAGTGGAAAGAATCGGAGGAACACAAGAACTATCTGATCCGAATGGAGAAGGATAGCATCGGCTAACCGAAAGAAGAAAAATTCACGGCATAATTACAGCCGGGCAAAAGGTAGGAATCTCCTCCTCTTTCCCGGCTCTTGTTTCATTATTCACGAATGATCCGGATGTTCGTCAGTGCGCAAAGATCACCGGTCAGTGCCACATAAATATCCGTGTTATGATCCTGAATGATCGTGCTGTTGATAATGCTGATGCCAAGATTATTGGTAGTCATGACGATCTCATTATCTCTTCGGCTGAATGAGACGGAAACTTCGTAACCGTCCTTATTCGTTTTCTTCCAGATATCCCAATCCGAAAAAGCATGTGTCCTTCTCACGGTAAGATCGTTCTCGGCTTTTCCTTCACCGTGCCAGTTCTCACCATCGAGGCGGATCAACGCATATTCACAATACCCGTCGCCATTCACCTTTCCGTCTTTGGAATGGAAAATACTGATATACGGGCAATGCCAGATCAATCGGGCCGTAGGCAGGCTCCGGGTATGGAACTTGAGCGTGAGCCCATCCGTGATCGGGATACCATCCGTCGACTGAAGGCGGAAACCATCGATCTGCACATTCGGAATATCACCTTGCGGCGCATCGATATAACTGACTTCTTCCGCGATCCTGGGGATCGTCTGTTCGTCAATCATTTCTTCAGACTTATCGATCTTCACGTTAAAGATCTGACAGTTCTCCCCGGTCAATGCAAGGTAGGAATAGCGTGTCGCGTCAGGAAGCGCAATCGTGGTTTCATACTCTTTGATGCCATCGTCAATGCGCACAAGTACGTGATCCTTATACCGGACACCGTACACGACGAAATGCTTGGCGGAACTGTTCGGTTTTGATCGTCGGGATTCTTTCGATTTCGTCAAAGTCCTGGTCACCATTTTTCTGGCTCCGCGGCACTCTGTCTTTCCGTTACAACGGATCTCTCCGAACTCGAAATAATTCAATTCACGGATCGTGAGATCTTCCTGATGGACGCGTCCGTCAAGAGAGTCAAACAATATGAATGTTGGTCCGCTGTCACCCCATGATTCGCTTGAATCCGAAGTATAGTCCAGCTCGATCGTTGTCGGATACGGCATCAGGATAATGCCTTCCGAAACTTCGGAACGATAAGTGCCACAACTCAGCTCGCTTTTTCCGGCCAGTTCCTGGATCGTAGTCCGCTCCTTCATCTGGTATTCCGTATCCAGATCGATAATGTGCTACATGATCTTGGCGATCTTCGGATCGAACTGCGTGCCGGAATTCTTGACGATCTCTTCTCTTACCAGCTCCTGCGAGATCGCGTCACGGTAACTTCTTGTCGAAGTCATGGCGTCATAAGCATCGGCAACGGCAATGATCCTGGCGATCTCCGGGATATCTTCCCCTTTCAGTTTATCCGGATATCCTTTTCCATCGTAACGCTCGTGATGGTAATGCGCTCCGATGCTTAAATACGGATATTCACTGATACCGGAAAGGATCTGATTACCCAAAACAGGATGTGATTTTATCGTCTCGTATTCTTCTTCGGTGAGCTTGCCCTTTTTATTTATGATCGCGTCAGAAATACCGATCTTTCCTACATCGTGCAGAAGCGCCGTGTAGTAGATCTTATAGCACTCATCTTCGCTCTTGCCCATCATCTCGGCAATCTTTCGGGAATACTCCGCCACACGCACGGAATGACCGCGTGAGTATGTATCTTTAGCATCGATCGAGTTTACCAGAGCTATCGCCGTCTGTTCAAACAAACGCTGGGAATATTTTTGCTGATCCTTCAGATAAGATACTTCGAAGGATTGGAAGCCGGCGATCTTCTTATTTCTCCGATATATAAGTGTAACGGCAAGGATCGTAAAAACGTTACCGAAAATACCCGGAAGGCTTGTCATAATATGACGTGCCAACGTGTTAAAGATCAGAAGCGGGAACTGCGCCCCAAGAAGGATCAAGGATGTGATATAGCCTTGCTTTCCATAAAGAATAACAATAAAAATGATACAGATATTCCCCAGGGTAGAAAGAATGCCGGCAAAAGCAGGCAACGGCAACCGGCTACCGCCCAGCGTGATCACTATGCCGGACTTAGATGCCATCGCTGTAAAAGTACTGGCCATGCCGTAGATAAACAACAGCAACAAGAACAGCACGATCGATTTCGCGCTTTTTCTTTCTAGCCGCAAATTGTCACGCTCTAAATTTGTGCGCGTCTCCTCTTCCTTCACAGATCCACTCCCCAATAACAATACTGATTACAGTATTCTCCGTCATATTGAAATCATTATAAGGAAAGTAAAAGAATACATTATAAAAGATTTGTGAACAAATTAAACTGTTTCTGTTAGCGAATGCCTTTTTCGCAAAAAACCGGCAGAATCAAGATCAACGGATCGCTCCGCCAGTGCTTTTTCTTCGGAAAAAGCACTCATGATCTTCTTCTGCCGGTCCTGCTTTGGCAAGCATCGGGGTTATGCTGTGATATCTTCTACTCTGACTTTGGTAATATAGATCGTAGCCGTATGACCACGCTTACCCATGTTATATTCGAGACGGCCGTTGTTGTCGTCCTTTTCGGTCATATCAAATTCAAACTCGAAAGTCTTCCACTCCGGTCCTATATCGATCACCGTATCCGGGAAATAGCGGATCCAGCCTGCGTTCGGTGCCGAGACGCAAACGATACAGTCGCGAGCCTCGTCTGCCTTGATATCGAATGTGAGCTTATATTTATGTCCTTTTCTCATGGCCAGATCCGGCTGCACAAGCTGAACAGAGTATTCTTCCGTACCGCAGTTCGTCGAGGTGATCACGATCGCGCCGTCCTTTATCTCCGCAGCGCCTTCGCCGCCGTTAAAGAGCAGGAACTTCCAGTCCTGTTCGTCTTCCAGGTTTTCCGAAACCGCAAAGTCTCCGTTATAGATCATGTTGCCATCGGCCTGCGCTTCGCGGAAAGGTTTTTCCGGCTTCTTCACGTTGGTATCGTAGGAAGGTTTCTGGTACACACGTACATAGTCGATCAGGAATTCCGCTTTGGAAAAATCCGTGGACGCATCCGGGTTTCCCGGCCAGTTTCCGCCTACGGCCAGATTCAGCTGGACAAAGAAAGGCTGGTCAAAAGGTGCAGGATACGGTAATTCATCCTGACCCGAGATCGCCGTGAACCAGTCATTGACAGTCAGTACCAGTTCGTCATCGGTATAAAAACGCATCTCACCCGGTTCCCATTCCACCGAGTATTCATGGAACTTCGCAGAGAAGCTCTCCGCGCCGGTCTTCGTGATCGTGCCCTGCTGCTCCGCATGCGGTTCGCCATAGTGGATCGTCGAATAGGAGATCGACGTATCGTTGCCGAGAGATTCCATAATGTCGATCTCGCCGCATTTCGGCCACTGACCATACACATTCTCATTCTTCGGCATCATCCAGATCGCCGGCCAGAGTCCTTTTCCCTCAGGAACTTTTGCCGAGACGACAACCTTGCCATACAGAAAATCCGTCTTATTCTGACCCGTGACCTTACCGGACGTGTAGTACGCCTTACCATCCTTCTCGGTCTTGATCGCCTTCAGCACCAGATTCCCGTCGCGCACAAAAACATTATCTGTGGATGTGGTGTACTCCTGAAGCTCATTGTTGGTCCAGCCCGGCTGATGCGGCTCGTAATTCCACTTGGTCTCGTCCATCGTCTCACCGTCGAACTCATCGTTCCACAGAAGCGAATAGCCGTCGAGCTCCGGCACAGCCGCCGAAGTTTCCTCACTCGTTGTTTCCTGCGCCGTCGTGGTTTCCACCGATGTCGTCTCCACCTTCTGTGTCTCGTCCTCTTTTTTACAGGACGAAAGCGCCAGCATCATCGATACAGCCATTAAAGCGCTGCAGATTCTTCTTTTCTTCATGATTGCCTCCCCATGATCGGCGTGAAAAGCTCCCCCTCCTCGTCACGCCTTATTTTTCTCTATCACCAACATAACAAGAATCTCCGTTTCATTATTGCTTTTTCATATCTTTTTTTGCGTTTTCTTGCTATAATTATTCTGCAAAAGCACTTATTTCTCGGGTTTTATTGATACCTTGAGTTTGGGTGTGGTTTTTACGGCCCGTCCTTTGTGGATGAATCGAAAGAGTGGTGGCGAATATATGGCAATCCGATCCCCGAAGAAGATTTCTTATCAGGAGTTTTTGCATCGTGAATACGAAAACTTTCACGCTCCGTATCAGGAAGAGACGGAATTCTTCGAAACGATCAAGAACGGAAATCTGAAGAAACTGGAAGCGCTGCTGGTGCAGCCTTTTCATAAGAAAGAGGGATTCGGGATCCTCTCTCGGAACAGTCTTCAAAACCTGAAATATCACTTCACCATTACGACGGCCATGGTGGCCAGATACTGTATTTCGGGAGGTATGAGCCAGGCCGAGTCGTTCAGCCTCAGCGATTATTTCATCCGCCTGGCGGACGAAGCCGATTCGCTTTCCGAAGTATCCGGCATCCATAACGAAATGTGTCGGAATTATGCTCTTCGCATGAAGGAGAATCAGCGGAGCCGCATCTCCTCCCCGGCCGTCCGGACCTGCATCAACTACATCTATGAACACCTGCACACGCGGATCACCCTCCCGGTCCTATGCTCGCAGACAAACCTGTCCGGACCATATCTGTCCCGCCTATTCAAGAAAGAAACCGGCTATTCGATCAGCGCCTACATTCAGGCAAAAAAGCTCGAGACCGCGAAATCCATGCTGGCCAATTCCGCCTATTCCATCGCAGAGATCTCGGCCTCGATGTCATTCCCAAGCCAGAGTTATTTTTCCAATCTTTTGAAAAAGAACTGCGGCATGACGCCCAAGCAGTTCCGAAGTCATAGTATCGGGCAGATGTCCTTAGACACCTGATCCCTCCATCTGTTCAACAAGTGCGGCGTAAAAATCCGGCTGTGTTTTTTCCAGGCGGATCGGTCTTCCCTCCGTGTTGATGAAGCAGTGCTCGGAAGTTGCTTCACATACCGTCTTGCCCGCTTCATTTTTCATCTCATAGGAAAGCTTGAGACGGACACCCTTGCACTCCAGGATCTTCACAACGATCGTAACCGCATCGGAGAAAGCGGTGCTTCCTTTATACCGGACATCGACCCCGACCACAGGTGAGATCACTCCGACTTCTTCCAGCCGTGCATAGTCCCATCCGATCTGAGAGAGATAATCGACTCGTGCTTCTTCCATCCAGCGGACATAGTTCGAGTGATGGGTGATCCCCATCTTATCGGTCTCATAATACTGTACCTTGTGAATGTATGGCTGAACTTCCTGCATAGTTTTCTCTACCTTTCCGGAACGGGTGCTCCTCCGTCTTCCCGGAAAGATTATATCACACTTGAAACTCCCTCCCGCAAAAAAGAGGACTGTCTCTTCCGAAACAGTCCTCGTAATTCATTCACGCAATATGAATCAAATGGTTATCAGATAGTACCTCTCTCGATGCCATAAGCCTGGCAAAGTGCGGAGTACTCAGGAGACATTGCGAAACCGCGGAGAACTTCGAAGCGGGATACGCCCTTGTTGAGCTGACCAACCCAGTAGTTGAAACCATCTGTCTCAGCTTCTCTTCCGAGGAAGGTCTCGTACAGAGCGGATACATAAGCCTCATTAGTAGTCTTCTTCTGGAGATACTCAGTGGACTCGAAGAAGAATCTTCCGAGTGCAGCACCTGTTGTCTCACGGTTTGTAATCTTCAAAGACCAGAACAATAATCCGCCTTCTTCCGGATCACGGCCGAGGCACTTCGTGTAAAGTCTTGTTACGAAATCCTGTGCAGCCTTGGACGGAATTGTTGCCTTCGCTGTCGGAGCACCCGGATTGACACCATATCTGGCGCAGAGGTTACACCACTCTGTGGAGTCAACGAATCTCTCAATAACAGCCTGACGGGAGTTACCCTTCTTCAGGAAGTCTTTCCAGAAATCCATACCGCCCTGTTCCGGATCACGATCAAAGAATGTCTTGTAAAGAGTTGTCAGGAACTCTTCATCAGATGTGTTCTTCGAGAGGAACTCAGGTCCTGTAAGGAAGAACAATGCGCAGTAACCACCGGTGAACTCACCGCTTGTAACCTTCTGTACCCAGAAATCCTTACCGGCTTTCTCGGAAGGTCTGCCGAGAGCTACATTGTAAAGACGCTCTACGAAATCAGCAAATGTCAACTGATGAGAAGCAACTTCTTCCCACTTCGCGTTAAGAACGATATCCGCCTTAACCGGTGTATTGAAGTCATAAGCTTCACCATTCAGGTACCATCCTTTAAAGATGTAACCCATTCTTGTCGGGTTCGCCGGCTTCACGGCAGGCTTACCATAAACGACCTGCTGAGCGGGAACACCGGTAACATCAAATGTAACCGTATAAAGATTGCTTACGCCAAACGTGCCGTCTGCATTCTTGATCGGACGATAACCTTCCGCGCAGTTAGCCTGAAGTACAGGACTGGAATAAACGCCACCTGAGATGAACTCAGTAACCTTCGCATTACCGGAACCATAAGCATATGTAGCCACCGCATCCGCGTTCTGGCTCTTGAATGTACCGCCGGAGATAAATACGTTCGGCTTACCGTTCGGATAGCCGCAGTTATCTACTACAAGAGCATCACCGGTTGCATCCGCGCCGTTACCGTTATACTTATACGAAGTCTTCGGACCATTGGCTTCCAGCGTACCGCCGGTGATCTTAAGGTTACCGGACTTCATGTAAACCGCTGTCTTACCGCTGATCGTACCACCGGAGATCGACAGGTCGCCGGAAGGCTCATAAACTGCGATGGTCTCACTCTTCAGCGTACCACCGGAAATTCTCATGGTACCCTTCTTCGAGCTACTGCCGTTTGTTGTCAAAGCAAACAACTTGGAATTGATCGTACCATTTGTCATAGCGAATGTTGCCGAGCAGTCTGCCAGCGCAACGCCGTAACCCTTGGAATTGATCTCGCCGCCCTCAACAGAGATGATCGGCTGATTCTTATTGTATGCATAAAGTGCGTAACCATCTGCGCTGTTCGCATTGATCTTACCACCCTTTACCGTAATGCTACCAACATTTACGGAAACGGCATAGTGAGCAGATGTCTCGATCGTACCACCCTCCAGTACGAACTTACCGGCAGAAGTATAAATACCGGACTCACCACTATGTACGAACTTACCTGCGCCGTTTGCGGAACTATCCTTGATCGTAACCGTTGCATTGGTCGTGATCGCAAAAGGATACATCTGCTTGCTCGTGTTCGTGTAAGTAAAGCCATTCAGATCCAGTGTAAGATTTTTCCCGACGTTCGGAAGATCAGCGGAACTGCTGTTTGCTACCAGCGCAACCGTATCGCCTGCTTTCGCGGCTTTAAAAGCCTCGCTCAGTGAAGCGTAACCGGTGTCACCGATCTTTGCTACAGAACCACTTGCACGTACAAGAGATCCCGCTCCTGCGTAAACGCTCAGGACCAAGGCCATCGAAACGATTCCGGAAGCAATCGACAGGCGACGATGACCTTTCTTTGATTTTTGAAAAATCATGATGGTTCCCTCCTTTAACCATTTTGTTTATCAAATCAGTTGCCAGGTAAGATATCTCCTGCCCTGACACGTGCAGCCACCTGAAAACAGCCGCACATATAAATACATACAATCATTTTACACTCACCTATTTCTTATTACAATAAGTTCGAGGTGTTTTATTAAATTAAATTGTGATTTTACTTGTAACCTTTTTGCAATAAAAACGAGGCTGTTGGATGAAGCGAACCCCAGAAGTTGGACAAAAACTTCTGGGGTTCACTTCAGGAAACAGCCCCGCTCATATTTTCAGCCCGGTTCTCCCGGATCTGAAATCATGTTACCGGTTATCATACAGTTCCACGTTCGATTCCATAGGATGCGCAGATCTCCGTAAACTCAGGAGAAACCGCAAAGCCTCGCAGTACATCGATCCGGGAGGTTCCTTCCTTGAGTTTTCCGACCCAATACTTCAAACCATCCTCTTCCGCCTCACGGCCCATGAAAGTCTCGTAGAGTGCTTTTACATACTCTTCGTCTGAAGCTTTCTTATTCTGATACTCTTTTGATTCGAAGAAGTCACGTGCCAGCTCCGCGCCGGTCGCCTCCAGGTTCGTCAGTTTGAGCGCCCAGAACATAAGCCCATCCTGCTCCGCCTCACGGCCGAGGCACTTCGTGTACAATCTCTCGGCGAATGCTTTTGCCGCATCAGACGGGATCTCCGCCTTAGCTGTCGGTGCGCCGGACTTTACACCATACTTGGCGCAAAGGTTGCACCATTCCTTGGAATCCACGAAATTCTCCACGACAGCCTGGCGCGAACCGCCGTCCTTGAGGAATTTCAGCCAGAATGCCAATCCGTCTGCCTCCGGTTCTCTGTCAAAGAACGTAGCATAAACCGTTGTCATAAACTGCTCGTCCGTCGTCTTTTTCTGCAGGAATTCCGGTCCTGTCAGGAAGAAGAGCGCACAGTATCCGCCTGTATATTCGCCTTTCTTAACTTTTTCGGTCCAGAACGCCTTGCCATCCGGCTCGGACTCACGTCCAAGAGCTACCTTATAAAGTCTTTCGACGAACTCGCCAAAGTCATATACCGGCTCCGGCTTTTTCTCCCAAACTGCAAAGATAACGAGATCCTCATTCACTTTGGAATTAAAATCATATTCTCCTCTCGGATTACCATCGTCCTCATCCAGCGTCCAGTATTTGAATTCCATACCTTCCTTGGTCGGATCCTCCGGCTTGACCACCTGACCATCCGGCTTGACCATCTGAGCCGTTACCGAACTTCCTCCATCCGTCACAAAATTGACGATCCACATATCTTCATCCGCCCACAAGGCATATAATGTAACATCGTTTTTGAAGTAATTACCCGGAAGCTCAACATTTTCTCTGATAAGATGCTCAGCATCGTCTTTGGCATCCGCCCATGCAATGAACTTCTTCTCACCGTTAATAAAGTGGTTACTCGTGACCGGCAGCGGATCGAGAGCATTATGGATCAAGCTGAAAGACGTTTCTCCTTTTTCATCCGCACCACCATTACCATCATAGGTAACCTTGATCTCACGGACCTTGATCTCCCAATTCTCAACGACAAACCAGAATCTTCCTTCGTTATTCAGGAAAGATACTTTCTCCGGGAAGAAAGCAATATCGAAATACACTACAGCCTCCGGTGCGCTCTTGAGAGCAAAACCGACTTTATCTACTTTATTCTGCTTATCCGGCAGAAGGCTCTCGACCACCTCAACAGAATACGGGAACTGGATAATACTTTCATAGCGTCCGTCTTCACGAGGATCCTGATTCGCATACTTGGAATACTCTTCCCAAGTCTTTCCACCATCCAGGGTAACCAGTGCATCTTCCTTCTTCACACCATCCGGAGCCACAAAGCAAACCCACAACGCGTAGTGCTTATTCTGCGTAAAACATACATCCCGGAATTCCGCACCTTTGTCAGTAAGCTCGCCATTGAACTCAGGATTCGCTTCCAGGCAGATCTCCCATCCGCCATTAATGACCTCCCAGGTCGCCTCGATCATCGTATTCTTATGAACAGGTGTATGCAGGTCATACGGCTCACCATTGCAGATCCAGCCCTTGAAGACATGGCAATTATCCCACTCCGGATCCGGCACCTTATCAAGAGTCGGATCCTGCTGTCTAGCAATCTCCAAAAAAGTATCGTAAGCATTCTCACCGTCTTTCACCGGTATAATGAGCAGTTCGTCACCGTTTTTCAGATCAACAGTAACCGACCACGTCGTCACATCCGCGTCCACATCCGCACGCAGCCTGCGACCATATCCAAGGATCAAAGCAACACTCGCCAGCATTGACGCCACGATCAGCCAGGCTACGACCGCCCGCGAACCGCGTCTTGTTTTCACGTTACTCGTCAACATAAACAACCCTCCTCGAAAACATAATAATAATTTTATTCTAGTGCTTTTGGCAGGGCGCTTCAACGAAAACATTTAACTATTCACAAGATCGTCTATCTTTTTTCAAATTATTCATAAAAAACACCTCTGTACGAAATATAACGCTGCGGGCACGGGCGGGTCAGGGATAGACGGTGACGAGCGGTTAGCCGTGGTAATTTTACGAAATACAACGCTGCGGGCACGGGCAGGTCAGGGATAGACGGCGACGAGCGGTTAGCCACAGCTAACCTTCTGTTTACTGGTAAAATGTTCCGAATTGGTAGTTTTACTGGTAAATTGAGCTGCGGTTAGCTATTGCTAACTGCCGGTTTTACTGGTAAAATCTCCAAAATCGGTAGTTTTAACAGTAATTCGATAGCGGTTAGTTATGACTAACCGCATGGTTTACTGGTAGAATCTTCAAAATCGATGTTTTCACCAGTAAATTCCTGCCCTTTTCCGACCCATTTACTGGTAAAATCCTTCAAAATGCACATTCTACCAGTAAATGTCAAGAAAAGAATTCAAAATCGTCGATAAATTACTGGTAAAATCACTGAAATCGAGGATTTTACCAGTAAACGCACGAGTTAGTCTAAACTAACTACCATGTTTACGGGCAGATTCGACGATTTGCTCCATTTAGCCCGTAAAATTTGCCGTTTTTTGAATTCTTTTCTTGACATTTACGGGCTAAATCAACGTTTTCTTCATTTCAGCCCGTAATTCCCTCCGAAAAGCACTGGATTTTAC
>JAFWDK010000014.1 GCA_017513085.1 Clostridiales bacterium
GCGATCGCGTGCAGACAGCGGTGAACGGCACCGCCGTGCTCATCCTCGCTGCAGAAATCCTGACGGACCGGTTTTTCCTGATAGCGCGCTATATGGATCGCGTGGTCGATCAGTTCCTCGATGCCCTCGTTCTTGGCAGCCGAGATCGCGACGACCGGCGTCCCGAGCAGCGCCTCCATATGGTTGACATCGATGCTTCCGCCGTTGGCTGTCATTTCATCCATCATGTTCAGGGCGACGACGACCGGGATATCCATCTCCAGAAGCTGGATCGTCAGATACAGGTTCCGTTCGATATTGGTGGCGTCGACGATATTGATGATCGCCTGCGGTTTTTCCTCCAGTACGAAATTACGGGAGACGATCTCTTCACTGCTGTAGGGAGACATCGAATAGATACCGGGCAGATCGGTCACGATGACATTCGGATGTCCCTGGATCTTTCCGTCTTTTCTGTCGACGGTCACGCCCGGGAAGTTGCCTACATGCTGATTGGAACCGGTGAGCCGGTTAAAAAGCGTCGTTTTGCCGGAATTCTGATTTCCGACCAGACCGAAAAGCAGCTGCGCGTCTTTTGCATAGACTTCAATATCGCTTTTACTGTGGTATTTACCGCCTTCCCCGAGACCGGGATGGCTGATCTTTGCCTTTTTCTGCGGGTGGTCCTTTGTCTGCGCGCTCACGCTCAAAGGCTCCACTTCGATCCGGGCCGCATCCTCAAGACGCAGCGTCAGTTCGTAACCGTGGATCATCAGCTCGATCGGATCGCCCAGCGGGGCATATTTGATCACGGTGACCTCTGCCCCGGGGATCACGCCCATATCCAGGAAATGCTGCCGCAGAGCGCCGTCACCGCCGACTTTGGTGATGCGCGCTGTCTGCAGGATCTCCATATCTTTAATCGTCATGTATCTGTATCTCCTCGTCCCCTCTCCCTTATACAGAGGGGACCGTACTGTAAAGCTCAGTATCTATATTCTAATCTAAAACTCTCGATATTCACAGTTAAAACAGGAAGATATACGTGAAGCATAATTATACTTGATTTACTCGGATTTCAGCTTTTATGTTAAAAAAATCTCAAGTATTGTATTAGAATGATAATGGAGAAATATGGAGGATACTATGATCCCAGAGAATCTAAAGAACTACATGTTCAATGAACAGGATTTTTTCAATGAAGACTATGTCTGCACAGATCCTGAAAAAGAACAGTTAGTCAAGGAACTGGCTAACATGATCACAGACGACATCCAGGTCCACAGCGCCAAGGATGTTGATGTGCACTCTCCGGACTTCTGGCTGCTGGACCGCCTGCTCACCAAGGAACAGGTCCGCTTCATGCTGTCGTTCAAGAAGAAGAGAGTCGTAAAACTGCTTCCGGAACAGATGGCGGAAAGAAACCACATGACCCCGGAAGAAGCCGAAAAGATGGCATTCGAGATCTGTGAGATCGGTCTGATGGAATTTGACCGTGAGAACCCGGAACACCGCCGTCAGTATTTCATCCCGAAATGGGTCGTCGGTTCCGGCGAGTACATGATGATGAATTCCAAGCTGCTGAAGGATCATCCGGAAGTCGCTACGTTCTTCAACTATCAGTCCAGTGTGCCGGTCGGCAAAGTCGCCCGCTTCGTTCCTCCGGGAGGAGGCGGACTGGGCATGCATGTCATCCCGGTCGAAAAAGCGATCGAACACGAAAGCAAGTCGGTCAGCGTGGAGCACCTCTCCCACTGGCTGAAGAAGTACGACAAATTCTGTGTCGACGTATGTTCCTGCCGCAGACAGCAGGCAATGCGCGGCGAAGGTGTCGGTGACATCGAAGGCTATATGTGTCTTGCGGTCGGCGACATGGCGGAATACATTGTTGAGACCCACAAGGACGCTTACTACATCACTTACGACGAAGTCATGGAGATCCTGGAACGTTCCGAAAAGAAAGGTTTCGTTCACCAGATCACCAACCTCGACGGCGAAGACAAGATCGTCGGTATCTGCAACTGCTCACCGGGCACCTGCAACGCGATCCGTACATCCCAGCTCTTCAACACCCCGAACATGTCCGCTTCCGCGTACCGTGCCCATGTCGATAAGGAAAAATGTGTCGCCTGCGGCAAGTGTGTCGAAGTCTGTCCGGTCGGTGCTGCCAAGCTCGGCCAGAAGCTCTGCCTGAAAGACGGCAGCAGCGTCGTTTATCCGAAGACTGAACTGCCGGATGCCCAGAAATGGGGACCGGATAAATGGAACAAGAACTTCCGTGAAGACGCGAAGCTCAATGTCTACGATACCGGTACCGCTCCGTGTAAGACCGCCTGCCCTGCCCACCTGGCAGTCCAGGGTTACATCCGCATGGCGGCGGAAGGAAGATATCTCGATGCCCTGAAGCTCATCAAGCAGGACAACCCGTTCCCGGCTGTCTGCGGTATGGTCTGCAACAAGCGCTGTGAAGAGCGCTGCACCAGAGGCACGATCGACCGGCCGGTCGCGATCGATGAGATCAAGAAGTTCATCGCTCTGCAGGAGCTGAACGCGGAAACACGCTATGTTCCGGAATGCTACAACGATGTCGGCGAACAGTGGGACGACTACAAGATC
The DNA here is from genome assembly GCA_017513085.1 of Clostridiales bacterium. Taxonomy (GTDB): domain Bacteria; phylum Bacillota; class Clostridia; order Saccharofermentanales; family Saccharofermentanaceae; genus Scatonaster. The sequence continues at coordinate 2,596 of JAFWDK010000014.1, forward strand.
GCTGTTATCGGTGCCGGTCCGGCAGGTCTCTCCGCCGCTTACTATCTGCGCAAACAGGGCTATCCGGTCACTGTCTTCGAAAAAGAAGAAAGACCGGGCGGTATGCTGCGCTACGGTATCCCGAACTTCCGTCTTGAAAAAGATGTCATCGACGCTGAGATCGAAGTCATCCGCATGATGGGTGCTGATATCCGCTGCGGTGTGGAAGTCGGTAAGGACATCACGATCGAAGACCTCCGCAAGCAAGGCTACAAAGCATTCTATGTCGCCATTGGTATGCAGACAGGCAGAAAAGCCGGTATCCCGAATGAGGAATACGCAGTCAGCGGTGTCGACTTCTTAAGAGAAGCAAACAAGACCTGCAGCGATTCGATCCTGCACGGTAAGACAGTCGTCATCGGCGGCGGCAACGTCGCGATCGATGTCGCCAGAACCGCTCTCCGCGCCGGCGCAACGAACGTTGAGATGTACTGCCTTGAAGGACCGGATGAAATGCCGGCTGCCAAAGACGAGATCGCCGAAGCGACTGCCGAAGGCGTTACCATCAAGAACTGCTGGGGTCCGAAAGAGATCCTGGTCGAAGACGGCAAGATCAAGGGCATCGTTATGAAACAGTGTGTCCAGGTCTATGACGCCAATAAGAAATTCAACCCGGTCTACGACGAAAACGAACTCAAGACCGTCGAATGCGACCATGTTCTCATGTCCATCGGCCAGGCTGCGGTCTGGGGCGATCTGCTCAAGGGAACGAAAGTCGAAGTTCGTCCGAACGGTACGGCTGTTGCCGATCCGGTCACCTGCCAGACAGGCGAAGCCGATATCTTTGTCGGCGGTGATGTCTTCAAGGGTGCCAGATTCGCGATCGACGCGATCGCCGAAGGCAGAGAGGGATTCGTCTCCATCAACCGTTTCGTCCATTACGGTCAGAGCTTAACGATCGGACGTGATCTGCGTCAGTTCAAGGAACTCGACAGAGATGATATCGCTCTGGAATCCTACGATAACGCGCAGCGTCAGGTACCGGGCTACAAGCCGGGTGATGCCGCTCATACATACGAAGATCTGCGTCTTGCCCTGACAGAAGAACAAGTACGGGCAGAAGCGAACCGCTGTCTGAAGTGCGGCGCTTCCTACGTCGATGTCAACCGTTGTATCGGCTGCGGTCTGTGCACGACCCGCTGTGAATTCGACGCGATCCATCTGACAAGAGACATGCCGAAAGCTTCCCGCATGTATACGGCGGAAGACGGCAAGCTCAAAGCGATCCTGCCGAACATCGCGGCCCGCGGTGTACGCATCCTGCTCAACAATCACAAGAAATAAAAGAAAGGAGGAACCGGAAGGTCTCTACTCATAAGACAATATGAGGAAAGTATCTGTCAGTCAGTGAGTGGGAAACGAATTACAGCTATGGAGTATATACTCTGTAGCTGTTTTCTTTTTGTCGCTTTCTAACGTTGAAATAATCAACCATCCGTTGATTGGGAGAATTTGAAAATGGTATAATCCCCTTAGAAAGTGATAATCACTGGAAAAGAGGATCAACATGGCTCTTTCGTATAACAGGTTGTGGCATGTCCTTGTGGATAAGAAAATGTCAAAGACGGATCTAAGGAGAGCGGCAGGTTTAACTACCAATGCCCTTGCCAAGTTCGGAAAAGACGAATCTGTTCCCCTGGAAACACTGGAAAAGGTATGCAGGGTATTGGATTGCACCTTTGATGATGTGGTCGAGATAGTTCCGGATAAAGAAGAATCCGGCAGGATTATTGAATAGGCAGTTTTGATTTAATGGTTATAGATTTATCCCGATTGTAGCGGGATAGGCATTTTTACAAACATGAACTTCTGATAACTTTATCTTATCGGAAGCAGGAGGATAGATATGGGAACAATCCTACCAAAGAAATTAATGAGTGAAGAAGATATAAAGCTGAACTATATTACTCCGGCTCTGCTTTCCCGTGGATGGCAAAACAAGATCACCATGGAGACAGCTGTTAAGTTTACTGACGGCAAGATCAATATCCGTGGAAACATTGTCGCCAGAGAGGCTCCCAAAAAAGCCGATTATATTCTCTATATAAACTCAAATAATCCGATTGCGGTTGTTGAAGCCAAGGATAACAATTACTCTGTTTCCTTTGGCCTGCAACAGGCAATGACTTATGCAAAAATGCTTGATATTCCCTTTGCATACAGCTCAAACGGCGATGCTTTCTATGAACATGATTTTCTGACAGGATTTGAAAGACAGATTGAACTTGATGATTTCCCGACATACGGAGAACTGATTGAACGATACAAAGCTGAATCAGGGATGACGGATGCAGAAGCAGCTATTCTCGATCAGCCTTACTACATCAACGTAAACACATATCCTCCGCGCTATTATCAGAGAGTAGCAATAAACAGAACCGTCGATGCAATAGCAAAAGGTCAAGAGAGATTGCTTCTGGTCATGGCAACCGGAACCGGCAAAACATACACTGCATTCCAGATTGTTTACCGCCTGCTTAGAGCCGGAATTAAAAGAAAGATTCTATATCTTGCAGACAGGAATATTCTGGTTGATCAGTCGATTCAGCAGGACTTTTCTCCATTGGAGAAGACCATTCATAAGATCAACTTTGCTAAGGATGATCCTACTACCATTACATCACACGAGGTATATTTCTCCCTTTATCAGCAGCTATCCGGTAATGACGATACAGAGGAAGAAATCGACGATGATGCAGTAGGAAAACTTGCCACGCTATTCAAGCCGGATTTCTTTGATCTCGTTATCGTTGACGAGTGCCACAGGGGATCTGCCAAGAAGGACAGCAACTGGAGAAAGATTCTGGAATACTTCGAATCCGCTACCCAGATCGGCATGACAGCCACCCCTAAAGAAACGGCATATGTTTCAAATATCGATTATTTTGGAGAACCTATCTATACGTACAGTCTGCGTGAAGGTATAGATGACGGGTTCCTTGCCCCGTTCAGAGTCGTCAACATTACTACCGATATCGGTGACGGCTGGAGGCCGTATAAAGGACAGAGAGATATCTATGGTCAGGAAATCGAGGACAGGATCTACAACAACAGCGACTATGATTACAACATCATTATCGAAGACAGAATAAAGCAGGTTGCGGAAGAAATAACCAAATATCTGAAACAAACGGATAGAATGGCGAAGACCATCGTTTTTTGCGCTACCGAAGAGCATGCGGAAAGAATGAGAATCGCTCTGATTAATACGAATGCAGATATGGTAAAGCAGAATCCCGATTACGTGGTTCGCATCACCGGAAGCGATGCATACGGAAAGAGCAAGCTTGACTACTTTATCTCTGTATCAGCGAAATATCCGGTTATTGCGACTACATCGAAACTGTTATCTACCGGTGCAGACTGCAAAATGACCAAGCTGATCGTTTTGGATCAGATGATTAACTCCATGACAGAATTCAAGCAGATCATCGGCCGTGGAACACGAATTAGGGAAAAAGAAGGCAAGATGCACTTTACGGTCATGGATTTCCGTGGTGTTTCAAGGCTATTTGCTGATCCAGACTGGGATGGGCCGATTGAACCCGATCCCGATTATGATCCGGATAGACCAGGACCAGGTCCGGTTGATCCGCCATTGCCCCCAGGACCGGGGCCAATAGACCCTCCTGTAACCAAATACAAGCCTGTGGTAGACCGCAACGGCTGCAGAGTAGAGATTATAAACAAAACAGTGGCTATCTATGATTCAAACGGAAAACTGCTGAGACAGGAAAGCATCATCGATTATACAAGGACAAACATCACCGGCGAATATGCATCACTGGATAACTTCATCCAGCGGTGGAATGCCGAGGAAAAGAAGGAAGAGATCCAAAAACTATTACTCGAAAGAGGGATTGATCTTGAAGCGATGAAGGCCGAACAGGATATGACAGATGTGGATGACTTCGATTTCATCTGCCATGTCGCTTATGACCAGAAACCTCTTACACGAAAAGAGCGTGCCGAAGGTGTAAAGAAACAGGACTTCTTCAGCCAATACAGCGGTGTGGCCAGAGAAGTGCTGGAGACACTGCTGGATAAATACATGAACATAGGCATCTATCAGATCGAGAATTTGGATATCCTCAAAACCGACGATTTCAGGAAATTCGGCAGTCAGTCAAAGATTGCCAGTTATTTTGGCGGGAAGCTCGGGTATCTGAATGCTGTTCATTCATTGGGAAATGCGATATACGGAGTAGCGTAATATGAGTAATCTATCAAGTTTTGTAAAAAGAATCAGAGACATCATGAGAAATGATGCCGGTATCAACGGTGATGCGCAGAGGATCGAACAGATCGCCTGGATGCTGTTCCTGAAGGTTTACGATGCCAAAGAGCAAGACTGGGAGTTCAGTGAAGAAAACTATGTTTCTATCATTCCTGAGAACTGCAGATGGTCCAGCTGGGCAGTCGATGACCATTCCGGCAAAGCAATGACCGGTGATATGCTCCTGAACTTTGTGAACAATACACTGTTCCCTACGTTAAAAAGCATTGAGGTCACACCTGAAACACCGATAAAGAAATCCATCGTCAGAACCACTTTTGAAGATGCCAACCAGTATATGAAGGACGGTGTTCTACTCCGCCAGGTAATCAATGTCATTGATGAACTGGATCTTGGCGATTATGAAGAAAGCCATGCGTTCGGCGAAATCTATGAATCTATTCTCCGTGAGTTGCAGAGCGCAGGATCTTCCGGCGAATTCTATACACCACGTGCAGTGACGGATTTCATGGCAAAAATGATCAATCCCCAGATTGGAGAGCAGGTCGCTGATTTTGCCTGCGGTACAGGTGGCTTCCTGACCAGCTGGCTGAAGGAATTACAGCCCAAAGCACAAACCGCAGATGATCAGGCAAAGGTAAACAATTCAATTTACGGTATTGAAAAGAAGCAGTTCCCGTATATGCTATGTATCACCAACATGCTGCTCCACAATATCGATATTCCTAAGATTTACCACGATAACTCTCTTATTAGAGATGTTTTGGACTACACAGAGGACGATCAGTTCGATGTTATTCTGATGAATCCTCCTTATGGCGGATCAGAGAAAACGGAAGTAAAGAACCACTTTCCGGCTGATTTAGCAAGCAGCGAGACTGCTGATCTGTTCATGTCTGTTATCATGTATCGACTGAAAGAAAACGGCAGAGCAGCTGTTATCCTCCCGGATGGCTTCCTGTTCGGAACAGATAATGCAAAAGTGGCTATCAAAAAGAAGCTGTTGTCAGAATTCAATCTGCATACAGTGATCCGTATGCCTCATAGTGTTTTTTCACCATATACCAGTATTACAACGAATATTCTACTCTTCGATAGAACTCATCCGACTGAAGAAACATGGTTCTACCGCTTGGATATGCCGGAAGGATACAAGAATTTCTCAAAGACAAAACCGATGAAGCTTGAACATTTCGCTCCGGCAATAGAATGGTGGAACCACAGAGAAGAAATCACCATTGATGGTTTTGATAAGGCGAAAAAGTATACTGCTGAAGAGTTGGCATCTAGGACATACAATATCGATCTCTGCGGTTATCCTCACGAAGAAGAAGAAATCCTTCCGCCAAAAGAACTGATACAGCAATATCAGGAGAAGAGAGCAAGCCTGAATGCCGACATTGACCGTATCCTTGCTCAAATCACTGAAATCCTCGGAATCGATCTTACGGGAGATGAAGAATAATGAACGCACAGCAGCTGAAAAACTCAATATTGCAAATGGCTGTTCAAGGCAAACTTGTCCCACAAGATCCGAACGACGAACCAGCGTCCGTTCTTCTGGAAAGAATCCGCAAGGAGAAAGAACAGCTTATAAAAGAAGGCAAGATTAAGAAGGAAAAGAACCCGTCTTATATCTTTCGTGGTGCCGATAATACTCCTTATGAGAAAATCGGCAATGCAGAACCAGTAAGCATTACTGATGAAATACCGTTTGACATTCCTGATTCATGGGAGTGGACTCGCTTAAATAATATTTGTAATGTAGTATCTGCGAGAAGAGTTCACCAATCAGATTGGAAGACGGAAGGAGTTCCATTTTACCGTGCAAGAGAGATTGGAAAACTTGCAGAATATGGTTCTGTTGACAATGAGTTATTCATATCCGAGGAACTATATACAGAGTTTTCACGGAGCGGGGTTCCTAAACCTGGTGATCTTATGGTAACGGCAGTCGGTACTCTAGGAAAAACATACATTGTAAAAGAGAATGACCGTTTCTATTACAAAGATGCCAGTGTACTATGTTTCGAGAACATTGGTGAAATGTTGCCAGAATTTTTGAAAATGGTGATGCAGTCTCCTTTCCTAAAAAACCAGATCAAAACAAGTTCAGCTGGTACTACTGTTGGAACGATTACTATAGTGAATGCTAGTTCCTTTCTTATCCCAGTACCTCCGTTCCAGGAACAAAATCGAATTATAAGAAAACTAGAAGCAATTTCACCATACTTGTTGAAATATGAAAATGCAGAAGAACGGATCGATTCACTAAACAACGGTTTCCCTGAACAACTTAAGAAATCTATTTTACAGTTGGCTGTCCAGGGGAAACTTGTCCCACAGGATCCGTCCGATGAACCAGCAAGTATTCTTCTGGAACGCATACGAGCTGAGAAGGAGAGACTAATAAAGGATGGAAAGATTAAGCGAGACAAGAACGAATCCATCATTTTCAGAAGGGATAATTCTCATTATGAGAAGTTGAACAAAGTCGAACACTGTATCGACGAAGAAATACCGTTTGAGATACCAGATTCTTGGTGTTGGGCAAGACTCGGAACTATATCCACATATGCATCAACTAAGTCAAAGATCAATGCATCTAAAGCAGACAAATCAATTTGGGGATTGGATCTTGAGGATATTGAAAAAGGCGGTAGACTGCTAGTTAAGAAAACGGTTGGAGAAAGAAAAGCAATCGGGGATAAAACTTGTTTTTCAAAAGGAGATATCCTCTATAGTAAACTTAGGCCATATTTGCTGAAGGTTCTAATTGCCGATGATGATGGTATCTGCACTCCAGAGATTGTTCCATTTTCAATATATGGATCCATCGTGCCAAAATACATTGTGAATTATTTGAAATCACCATATGTTGATTCAACAATAAATGCTGTTACATATGGGATTAAAATGCCTAGAGCAGGAACAGAAACCATGACGAGTTTGCTTGTACCGATACCTCCAGTCAATGAGCAGTACAGAATTGTCCAAGCGATTGAAGACATATTTCCATATTGTGACAAGTTATAAAATTTGCGGTATGCACAATCATATGCACACCGCTATTTCTTTACCAGTCAATGATTTTGTCAACGATTTCTCTTTGCTCTGTGGCTGTCTTTCTAAGATAAATGCGGGTTGTTTCAATGCTCTCATGTCCCATAAGATCAGCCAGGAAAGCAATATCGTTACAGCGGTCCAAAAAGCTTTTGGCAAACCTATGTCTAAAAGAATGTGGATATACCACAGCAGCGTTGATATCGTATTTTACAGCTAGCTTTTTCAACTGCCCAGATATACCTCGGGTAGTAATTCTTTGACCATACTTGTTTAAAAAAATGAAGCCACTGTCTTGCTGTTTATTTTCCAGCCATGACAGGGCTTCTTCTTGTAATGATTTCGGAATGTAAATCCTTCGGAGTTTTCCTCCTTTGGAGTATAGATCCAAATGACCTAACTTGATATGCTCCACTTTGATTTGTATAAGCTCACTTACACGGGCACCGGTTGCCGCAAGGAATCGAATCACAAAATACCAAAACATTTCTCCGTCACGTTTGAGACAGTTCTTGAAGTATTCATAATCCGCTTCACTGATTACGTTCTCCAAAAATGCTTTCTGCTGGACACGGACAAACGGCATTTTCCATTTTTCCTTCCCGATACTTTCAAGATAGCAGTTGATAGCTCTAAGTCTAAGATTTACGGTCTTCGGCTTATAGTTTTCAATCAACCACACCTTGTATGACCTCAGATTCTTCTGAGTTATTTCACCATACTGATCATTGTATTGTTTTACAGCGAATAGATATGATGAGATTGTGTTTTCTGAGAGATTCTGATCCCTCAAATGTCTTTCAAATTTCTCTATCATGGTGAAAGACCTCCTTTCACCGGAAATTATAAGAAAGACGAGTCAAAGGGTTTTGATAATGGGTAGTAGTTCTTCGACTTTTGCAACTATATGGTGCTGTTCCTCTACAGGTGGGATTGGAATCAAACAGTCTGAGATTATTTCAAGTGTTAAATTCGGGATTGCCGTAATCTTCTTCTGTTTTGTTAGTTTATCTTGCACTTCGGGAGAATTTAACGCATATATCAAATAACGAAGATTTATGTTCATGCTATTTACTAAACGCACGATCGCTACTGCTTGGTTTGTGTTTAATGGAAGATCTTCTTTTCTTACTAACCCAGTTCTGCCTAGAGTCCCAGCGATAGTGATTAATACATCATTTGCTTGAAGAATAGATCTTTTCAAATACCCATTATGTGTTTCATTATCGATATAATTCATATTGGTTTTATCCAAGTCACATAAACCGGAGACGTTTTCGGCTCTCAAAAAACCAACTCCTTTATCTAAATATGAAACATTTCCTCCACGCGGAGTTGTACCTTTTGTAACAGTAGTTGAAATAGTTTTTATCCTGCACCATTCCCACGAATCTGGTATCTCAAACGGCATTTCATTGTCAATGCAGCGCTCAATTCCATTCAACTTCTCATAATGAGAA
>JAFWDK010000015.1 GCA_017513085.1 Clostridiales bacterium
CACCACTCTGTAGACTCGATGAAGTTCTCAACGACCTGAGCACGTGTCATCTTCTTGGAGTTGATCGCATCTACCCAACCCTTCTTACCGGCAGCATCAGACTTACGGTCAAAGAATGTCTTGTAAAGGGTTTCAACAAATGCATCTGTAGAAAGCTTTCTGTTCATGAACTCAGGAGCGTCCAGCAGGAAGTAACGAGCACAGTCACCACCGGTGCGACGACCGCTTGTAACTTCTTCTGTCCAGTACTTCTTTCCGCCGGCATCAGACTTACGATTCAAAGCGCAGATGTAAAGACGCTCTACGAAATCAGAGAATACCGGAGCCTTTGTCGGTGTCGGGTTACCCTTCTTAGGTGTAGGTGTAGACTTCTTCGGTGTAGGTGTACCCGGCTTCGGTGTCGGAGACGGGAGCTTAGAAGGTGTTACGATCTTTGTATCAAAATCATAGTACAGACCATAGATACCGTAATCACCGTTTCCATCCAACTCATAGAAGTAGTGGTCGCTAGCCTTCTGCTGCTTAGCAGCCTTAACGGCAGATGCAACGCTTCTTACCTTTGTGATATTAAGAGAGCTGATGTCGTTGCCATAGCAGGAAATAACTTCAAGCTTCGGGTTGGAATTTACATTCAGCGAAGAGATCGAGTTATAAGGGCAAGAAAGAACTACAAGGTTTGTATTCTTGGAAACGTCCAAAGAAGTCAGTTCGTTCTTTGCGCAGTAGAGGTACTTCAAATTCTTGTTCGCAGCGAGGTTGAGCTTCGTAATACCATTGTTTACGCAGTTCAATTCGCGAAGAGCAGTACACTTGCCCAGGTTCAATGTATCGATATCACATCCGCAGCAATCCAGAACTTCCAGCTTGGTGTTCTTGGTAAGGTTCAGTGTATCGATCGGGTTTCTCTCGCAACGGATCTCTTTGATGTTAACGTTCTTGCTAACGTCAAGAGCTTCAAGATCTGTATAACCAACATTCAGATACTGAAGTGCTGTACAGGAAGAAACATCCAACTTACCGATATGGCTGTCGCTGAGGTTGATGTTGGTAACCTTGGAGCAACCCTTAAGTGTAACGGTGCAGTAAGAATAGCTGTATCCGTCTGTCGGGAATGTCTCAAATGCAGTCAAAGTTGTGAGTGCAGAGCAGTTTGTAAGATCGATCGTCTTGAGGTAGTAGTTTACAGAAACATCGACCTCTTTCAAGCTCTTATGGCTGCTAAGATCCAAAGTAGAGAACTTATTTGAGCGGGAAACCAGCTTAACCAAAGATAAGTTCTTGGAAAGATCCAGTCTGCTGAGTTCACAAAGAGAACAATCAAGGTTCTTCAGCTTCGTGTTCTTCGAAAGATCCAGTGAACGGATCGGGTTAGTGGAGCAATACAGATTCTCCAAAGCTGTGTTATTGGAAACATCGAGTGAAGACAGGTCGTTACCTGTACAACTAAGGCTCTTCAAAGATGTGAAAAACTCAATACCATCCAGAGTCTCGATGCCCTTATCGCTGACTGCGATAGCGGTAGCTTTTGCAAGCTCTGCATCGTTCAGGATACCGTTGTTGTTTGTGTCGAACTTCTTGACATATGCTCTGAAAACACTGTCCGGGAAATTCGTCGCATTAATTCTAACAGCAGCGTTAGTGTCGACATCTTCCGTGTCAAAATCAGTTTCTTCATCAAGAATGATGTCTTCTGTGATGTTCTCATCGACAGCGCCGTCGTTCCAAGCCTGAACATTGCCAGACAAGAAATCAGGCTGTCCGAGAATGCCGGCAGAACTGAGCATCATGGTTGATACTAAGGCTAATGAAGCCACATTTCTCTTTCTCGCCATATCTTTTCTCCTTACTTTTTGCGATCAAAATATAAAATCACAGATAAGATTATATCACGCAGTTTTTACAAAAGCACCCCCTAAAAATAGAAAATTACGCTATTTCGAGGAAAAAACACAAAAAAACACCCGCTGATCTTCTCTTTGAGTAAAAAAACCGAAAAATCAGCGGGGCATTTATGTGTTTTAGCGTGAATAGATCACTTAACCAGTTCTTCTGTTTCCTGAGCGATTGCCAATTCTTCGTTGGTCGGGATAACGCAAACCGTTACGCGGGAATCGTCTGTAGAGATAATGCCTTCGGAACGAAGTCCGTCGTTCTTCTTCGGATCGATCTTTACGCCCATGTACTCGAGACCTTCGCAGGCATGTGCACGGATATAGTCTGTGTTTTCGCCGATGCCTGCTGTGAAAGCGATCACGTCTACGCCCTGCATAGCCGCAGCATAGGAACCGATGATCTTTCTAGCCTGATATTCGAACATATCGAGAGCCAATGTTGCGCGCTCGTTGCCCTCGCGGGAAGCTTTCTCCAGATCACGGAAGTCGGAAGATACACCGGAGAGGCCTTCTACACCGGACTTCTTGTTCATGAGAACATCGATGTCGTCCGGAGTCATGTTCTCGTTTGTCATCAGGAACGGAACGATAGCCGGGTCGATATCACCGCAACGTGTGCCCATGCAGATACCTGCAAGAGGGGTAAGACCCATGGAAGTATCTACGCACTTACCATGATCGACAGCGGCAAAGGAAGAGCCGTTACCGAGATGACATGTGATAATCTTGATGTTGTTATAATCCTTGCCGAGGTACTCAGCTGCACGGCGGGATACATAACGATGGGAAGTACCATGGAAACCATAACGGCGGATGGAATACTTTTCTGTCAGTTCATAGGGCAGAGCATAAGTATAAGCCTTCGGCGGCATGGTCATATGGAAAGCCGTATCGAAAACAGCAACTTGCGGTGTGCCTTCAGGCAGTACAGACTCGCAGGCCTCGATACCTGTCAGGTTTGCCGGGTTATGAAGAGGTCCCAGAGGGAAGCACTCGCGGATTACGCGCTTTACGTCATCGTTTACGATAACAGACTTGCTGTAGTACTTACCACCGTGGAGTACGCGGTGACCTACCGCCTTGATCTCGCTGATATCGGAAAGTACACCGTGATCCTTGTCTACGAGAGCATTCAGGATCATCTTGACAGCAACCTTATGATCCGGCATCGGATCTGTGCAGACGAAGTCCTCCTGACCCGGTCTCTTATATGTAAGCTTACCGTCGATACCGATACGCTCGGCATTACCCTTAGCGAGCACATCACCGGTAGATGTCTCAAAAAGCTGGAACTTGCAGGAAGAACTTCCGCAGTTGATTACTAAAATCTTCATTCGTTTTCTCCTTCGATACTGTTATTTCAAAAGTAAAGCGGGGCAGTCTCCTGTCCCGCTTCTATTTGACTTAAGAATTCTGAGCCTGTACAGCTGTGATTGCAATAACACCAACGATATCCTTCGCGGAGCATCCACGGGACAGGTCGTTGACCGGCTTTGCAATACCCTGGCACATCGGACCGTAAGCTTCTGCCTTACCGAGTCTCTGTACGAGTTTGTAACCAATGTTACCTGCGTCGAGGTCAGGGAAGATCAGAACATTCGCATGACCGGCAACCTTGCTGTCCGGAGCCTTGGAAGCACCGATGGAAGGAACCATGGCAGCGTCAGCCTGGAGCTCACCATCGATAGCGAACTGCGGATATTCTTCTTTAGCGATCTTTGTCGCTTCAACAACCTTGGTTACGTCGTCATGCTTTGCAGAACCCATAGAAGAGTGGGAAAGCAGAGCTACTACCGGCTCTTTGCCGACCAGCTGCTTGAAAGATGCCGCAGAAGAACCTGCGATAGCAGCGAGCTCTTCCGGATTCGGGTTCTGAACGAGACCGCAGTCACCGAATACGAATACGCCATCTTCTCCGAACTCACAATCCGGAACGACCATTACGAAGAAAGCGGAAACGAGCTTAGTGCCCGGAGCTGTCTTGATGATCTGAAGGGACGGACGGAGTGTATTGGCTGTAGAGTGGCAGGCACCGGAAACGATACCGTCGCCATCGCCCATCTTTACCATCATGCAGGCATAGTACATATAATCGCCGAGAACAGTCTTCTCTGCTTCTTCCAAAGTCATGCCCTTTGCCTTACGGAGTTCATAGAAACCATTGATGTACTCCTTCGTCTTCTCATAGGTATGCGGGTTGATAATTGTTGCCTTGGAAATATCAAGACCTTCGCTGTTCGCCTTCACTTCCTCATCTGTACCGATGATGATCAGATCTGCGATGTCCTCTGCGAGGATCTCTGCAGCCGCCTCAAAAGTTCTTCTGTCCATAGACTCCGGAAGAATGACGGTCTTCTTGTTGCTCTTTGCTTTTGCCTTAATCTCGTCGATAAATGCCATAAATCAATCGCCTGCCTTACATATTATTTTTCATCCGCTGCCCTCTTCCCGTCCGTTTCCGGAGCGAAAAGAACCCACGGCATTGAAATCACGCTGTAATAGTATACTCTTTGGGCAAGTGCTTTTCAATAAGAAGCGGGGGTACCCGGGTACGAAAGGATACAAAAATCCCCAAGGGTCCTTCCGATTTCCCGGTATCCCTTGGGGATTTCCATTTCATTTACAGGCTTAGGCCGCTTCTATAAGATAAGTTATCTTTTCTTGGCCTTCTCCTGGACTTTCTCAAAATCAGCTTCCCGTACACTCGGAACGGCCGCCTTGATCATGCCCATGAGCTTAACGGAATCTTCCTCGCTGTCAAGATTGATCGCTGCTTCTTTGATATCGCCCTTGCTGAAAGCCTTCTCGATCTTTTTGTCGAGTTTACCTGTGCACTTGATCTGCGGCGTGAGCGGCTTCAGATCCTCATCCATCGGCAATACTTTGTATTCTGTCTTGAGGATATTGCCATAGCCTTGAATTTTTAAGTTATAAACGTAACTCGAGATGCTCTTGATATCCGACAATTTGTAGATATACGCAAGATAACCGATTCTCTTCTGTGCGCGAGTCATCGAGCTGGAACTCTTATTGATCGGGTTTCCTTGATAGTTTTCCCAGATCAGATAGCCGTCTTTCGTAATATGTGCGCCCTTTACAGATTCTTGAAACGGATGCTCCGCCTGCAGTTCAGAAAGGAACTTATCACCCAATTCCTTACCTTTCTTCTTGCCTATTATGTTACAGACGATAACGATCACGATGATCGCGATCACACCGGCGATCAGTCCGATCATGACCGGCATGCTGACTGCCGAAGACTTCTGCTTCGTTGCGGCTTCCACGAATAAATCAAACATAAACATATTCATACCCTCCAAACTTTTTTTCATTATAACAAAAAAGCGGAGGTGCCACCGTCATCCGTCGCGGCATATTTGCTTTTTACGGTTCTTTACCGAAAATCACTTGTCCTTTACTGCGGATGACGATGTTTTCTTCCTTCTCTCTCGAATAGTCATCGGAAAGATTAAAGTCAGACCAGTCTTTATGGTTGATCGAGAACTGAACGATCAGCTTGTCTCCCTTCCCTAGCGTGACCTTGCCGAAGGAAGCCATGGTGCAGACCGTATCGGCGCCCGGTTTTTTCGGATCCACCTTTCCAAAAGCACCCGTAACAGTGTTAATTGCGTCGTATTTTCCGTCTTTTCGGGAAACCGCCGCATGGTAGCAGCTAAACTCCAGATCCAGTGCTTTTTCATTGGTAAAGTAGTACAGGATCTGCGCGTCAGAAAGATCTACGGCCGTGTCTGAGGTGTTTTCGATCGTCATGTTACCTGCTATGGCATTTGCTGCTCCGGATTGTGCATACTCGATCTTCAGTACAAGTCCAGATGGTTTGTCCGGCTTGGCAGGATCAGTCGGCTTTGTCGGATCCGAAGGCTTGGACGGCTCACTCGGTTCAGATGGTTCGGACGGATCAGATGAGCCGGTCGGACCGGAAGGAAGTGTATCAACAGGGCCTGATGGTGTAGGTGCCGTGGTCACTGAAGGGGTTCCGGTGGCAATCGGGGTTGGAGATACCGTGGAACTCATGGTAGGTTCAACTCCATACACCAGTACATCATTTTCATAAAGGCATACGGAAGCCGTATCTTTTGCGCTCGGATCAATGCCGGAGATCCGGAACTGCACTTCCTTCTTATATTCCTCCTGGCCTCCCGGGTAACAGGAGTTAGCCGTAAACACGATCGAAACGTAGGCTTGCCCGGTTACTCCCGGAGCCTCGAAGATCCCTTTCGCTTCCGCATCCTGGATGTAGTTGGCAGAAAGATTGAGATCGGATGCTTTCTTTCCGGCAGTTTCAAAATAATAGCGGAGCTCAAGTTTTTCCGGTGCTCTTGCCGGCCAGGCGGTCATGTTGAACACCAAGGCCTTGATCTCCAGGAAATCACTTCCGCTTGCGTTCTCCGAGGTTTCCACGCTGTATTCTTCGTCCGGGATCTCGCAGCAGCCGAATCCCGTCAGTGTCTCACCGTGATAGCGGGTGTACAGCTTGGCCAGAAGCCCTGTGAAACCTGCATTATAGTCACAGGCAACCTCATTGGTATTGTAATTAGATACTTCATCTTTATATCCATCCGAAGCATCAGGTCCGCCGACCAACGCCCCGACAAGCGTATGCCGGCTCTCAGAAGGCGTATTCATGTTATCGGCATAGGAACCCTGGGCTGTTCTGTGGTGCGGATGTACCGGGTAGCTGTCCCCGAACCCGATCATGTAGGAAAAGCCAGTGCTGCCCAGCGCATAGTCAGCCTGGGAAACGGCAAAGTTCCAGTATGTGTCTTTCTTTTCCGAAGGGCAGCCATCCCACTCACTGTAAACACCGGCAACAAATGCCGTTGTTGTTGCGTAGCGCAGAGAGCCCCAGCTGTCGAGCCAGGCCAGTCCCTTCGGTGTGTAGGTGATCCGCTCACCGTCAGAAGTACCTGTCGTCCAGAAATCCAGGTTCTTCTCTACCGCAGAAGAAAAAGTGCTTTCGCCGGTCTCCTTCGCAAGAAGCACGGCCGCGCCAATATGCACATCGTCCCAGCAAAGTGACCATTTATAGTCCTGTCCGGCCTTGGAATAGTATTCTTTTGCTTTTTCGAGGTAACTGTTATCGCCGGTTGCGCGGTATAGCCATACACCTGCCCAGGACAGTTCATCGTAGAAACCGCTCCAGGAATTGTAGAAACCGTCCGCCGCAGTGTATCCTGCATCACTCTTGTATTTATCGGCAAAAGCATAAAGCGAGATCGCATGGTCCAGGCAAAGCTTGCTGAAAGCCGGATCCACTTCCTTGAAAACAAGGCTGCCGACCGCCAAAGACGCGGCGGCTTCCGCTGTGACTGCCGATCCCGGATTCTCTGCCGTCACACAGTAGGAAGGACGGGACATCTGGTAACTGACACACTCACAAGGGCCCCACCATGTGTGGTCCTGGGAGCCATTGCCCACCTGGTAGTAATACACTTCATCGGAAGGGTGGCAACGGATAAAATACTCGTTGGCCCAGCGGATATTGCCGAGGGCATAGGTCAGCTGATTGCTCTGCTCGTAAGCATCCTTGTCCTCATATACGGACCAGCCAAGCAGAGCCGCCGAGTACGCCATAGGAAGATTGAACTTCACATGGTCTCCTGCATCGAACCATCCTCCGGAAAGATCAAGCCCCGCATCGCTTCCGTCTGAAAGACAGGAATCCCCTCTCCAGTTGCAGCGCGCGACCTCCGGGAGCTTACCGGATCTTTGCAATTCATAGAAAAGAAGCGATTTCTGAAGCGCTTCACCATAGTTAAACTTGCCTGTACCTTTGGTGCCCTCACGGCCGTCACCGTCGATAGTGCCTGTCGCGTAGGCTTTTCCGCCCAAAGGATAGGGAACCTTGGTCGGTTCCTGTGCCGTCTCCTCTACGCTTTCCGAAGCAGTTGTGCCGGAAGTCTCTGCTGAACTTGTGTCAGAAGAAGCCGGAGACGTTTCCGGGTCCTTCACTTCGGAAGAAGATGACTCCTCCACCAACTGCGAAGAAGATTCCGCAGACGAGGGCAGTTCTTTTTCCACAGAATTTTTAACCTTGGAGATCGTAAACCACAGTATTCCGCCCACAAGAAGAATGATAGCGAAAGGTACGATCCATTTCAGTTTCTCTTTCATAATTCCATCCCCAATTCTTCCGTAGCAACCTTCGTGTAGTGGATGATGTCATCCATACGCGGAGCCTGCCCGTAAGTTACAAAAGTAAACGCCTGACCGGCGCGTCCGGCACGACCGGTTCGACCGATCCGATGCAGATAGTACTCGTTTTCGTTCGGCACTTCGAAATTAAAGACCGTGTCGATATCGGATACATCAATCCCTCTGGCCGCCACGTCTGTCGCGACAAGAATATTGAATTTCCCTCTCCGGAAATCGTCCATGATGCGGTTTCGGGCTCCCTGACCGATATCGCCGTGAAGACATTCCGCCTTATAGCCCAGGTTTTTGATTCCTTCCGTAATGACGCGCACACGAGTCTTGGTATTGCAGAATGCCATCACGCGGTGGCAGTCGTATTCTTCCATGATCTTACCGAACGCCGGCATCTTCTGGCGTTCTTCGATATGAAGGATATACTGCTTGATCTTCGGCATATCCTCTTCCTTCGGCGCCACCTCGATCTCATCTGCGCCCTCCATATATTCCCAGGTAATATCCATTACCTCACGGGACATAGTCGCCGAGAACATCGCGATCTGCTTATCCTTCGGCGTAAGTTTCATGATCTTTCTGATATCCTTGATAAAGCCCATATCCAGCATTTTGTCCGCCTCATCGAGGACCAGCGTGTAAATATTCGATATGTCGACATTGCGATGCTGTACATGATCCAGAAGACGGCCCGGAGTGGCCACGACGATCTGCGGCTTTTTCTTCAGCATCTGAACCTGCTTATCCATTTTCTGTCCACCGATGATCCCGCAGATCTTCAATCCCTTGATAAAAGCACCCAGCCCGCGAAGCTCCGTGCAGATCTGTAAGGCCAGTTCTCTTGTCGGACACAGGATCAGCGCCTGCACGAAATCGGCGTCCATATTCAGATACTCCAGGATCGGTATACCGAAGGCAAAAGTCTTTCCCGTGCCGGTCGGTGCTTTGGCAATCACACAGCGATTATCCATCATGAGCGGGATCGCCTGTTTCTGTACTGATGTCGGTGTTTTCATGCCCATTTTATCCAGGGCGCGCATTACCTCCTCGGACAAGTCTAACTGATCAAAAGATGTGTACTCCAAATTCATTTCTCCTCTTTACTTCTGACGCTTCTTCATATATTCCTCGAATTCCGTCGTCATCGGGTGATAATACACACCATCAAAGAACGTGTAAATACGATCGTCTTCGCCGAATACATTGTTGTACGTCAATATATTATAGTCCTTCAAAATACTCGCCTTCTCGAGCCACATAGCCTCATCCAGCGTATTGAAACGGTTTCCTTCGTTATCAATGATGCCCATCTTGGAAAGCAACGGAAAACTCTCATATGCTTCCGCAATCAGAAGATTATACTCCGGAAGCTCAAGTCCGGCCGTCTGCATAAGCAGCGTGGAAAGATAGTTCAGGCTGATCGTCTCGACCTCACATTCCGGAATGTCATAGTTCGCCCAGATGAAGAAATCCGTCGTATAAAGTTTCTGCATCTCCTTGCCGTTCAGGTCCTCCGAATTTCTTCCCAGAAGCTTCTCGTAAAAACCATTGATCATGCTGGGCAAGTGATCACCGAAGAAGCAGATCACGACCGGCTCGTCAACTTTCTTGAAGTACTCGATCAGATACTCCACCGCCACATCCGACTGTCTGGCCAGGGACAGATACTGCTCGGTCTCCGGGAACATATCCGGATACTCCAGAAGCCGGACATCCTGGTTAAAGTCCGGATCCGTGCTCTTGTATGAACCATGGTTCTGCATCGTCACATTGAACATGAACATCGGATTTCCCGGCGTTCTCTGCTCAAAAAGCTCGATCAGCTTCTGATAGGAGCTCTTGTCGGAAATATAAGTACGGAGATACTCGGTATCCTCGCCGAAATCGTCTATGGAATAGAAATGATCGAAAGCCATTTTTTCATATACTTCCGGCCGGTTCCATCCGCTCGCCAGGTACGGGTGCACCGCCAACGTCTGGTATCCCAGAGTCTTGAGATAACGCGGAAGAGATCCGGTCTCATTCGTGATGTACTGCTGGTACGGAATACTTCCTGTCGGGAAGAATGCCATAGAGTTTCCGGTCAGGAATTCAAACTCGGAGTTAGCCGTACCGCCACCATAAGTCGAAACACCCAGATCACCATGCAGCACGTTCTTTCCGGCAAACATGGAATCCATGTACGGATGCATCGGAAGATTCGTCTCAAAAGAACCGACCGAAGACAGATCCGTATATGACTCGTTCATAATGCAGATAATGTGCGGCTTCTCACCAGGCTTGAGTTCCCTTTCGCCGTTCTCCGCATTCAGAGCTTTTTCCTCCTCATACCGCTCAACGACTTCGTTCGGAAGCATGGTATATTCCTCACTGTGCACAATGTGATCCGCAATCCTCTGCAGCGACTCGTCTCCGTAATCTTCCGGGATCTGCACGGAAATTTCCTGTGCATTCATGGTCAGCGCGATAAGCATACCATTGTTGGTATAGTTGGACGGCTGGTTCCAGGCATTATTGACCACGCCCATCCTGTTCATGATACTGAACGCCGTGACCTGATACTTCTTCATGTTGAAAAGCGACGATACGAAGATCACAAGAAGTCCTAATCCAAAAGCACCCAGTGAGACGCGTGTCCTCTTCAAAACGATACGGTACTGGCATTTCAGTGTAATAATGATCGAAAGTATAAACAGAAGGAACGCTATGATCAGGATCGGCGACAGTTCGATCTTGTAGCTTCCTGAAACATTCATGGCAGTCTGAAGCGTAACGACATCGAGGATCTGGATCGGCTCACCTCGCCACAAGAGTTTGAAGTAGTTGAACACCGCAAGGACCATAAGGATCGTATTGACCGCGATGGTCGTGATATGGAAGCGGTTGAAAGATACAAACAGCAAAACATAGAGCAAAAGGTAGAATACATAGTTGATCAGATAGACCGGCCAGGTCTTTCTCAAAACCGTATTGTTGTTCAAGAGCTCCACGATAACAAACATCAGGATCGGCATCAGGAGCATGACGATAAGAGTAAGTTTCTCGTTATCCTTCTCGGAAAGATGGATATTGATCAGCGCCGTAAATGAGCACAGAAGCAGGAGAAAGATACTGATGATCATGCCCGGATAATCCATCTCGGAGTAGCAGATCTGCGCATTACTCTGAAGGTGCACGGTCTCACTGCATCCCGGATATACTACACTCCGCAAAGCATCTTTCACATTTGCCGAAAGCCACACGGTCGGAACTTCCTCACCGACTGTCCCGAAGACCTGTAGCGTGATCCTATATTCCTGTTCGGTATCCAGATCAAGATCGATAGCAAAACGCAGATATTCGTTTTCTTTCATCTCCTTGATCTGGACACGATGCTCTTTAATCACCACATTTCCCTGATTGATAAGCTGGAACTGAAGATATCCCTGCGGCGCCAGAACGTTACCGGGCTCCGTGTTGGTCGAGAAACGTATCTCCACAAAATCAACATGACTTTTCTCCGGCGTAAACGGCTGGATAAAAGGCGTCTCGCCGTTCAAGACACCGATCGAACGCGAATTCTTCTCCACATACGACACGGTCTTGCGTGAATCGAAGATCGATGTGTCGAGTACCACGGTAAAAAGCAGCGCAAGCGTAATGACCGCCACGATCACCCAGCGCCACTTGTTTCTGGTAAAACATATCGTTTTTTTCTTAAACTTGATCAAAGTAAGTATCTCACTCCAATTTCGTTTACGTTTCTCATTCCTTTTCCTTGTACGGCGTGCTTAGTCATACCCGCACCCTTGCGGAACACCAAATCGCATAGCACGCCATAATGTCAATTATAAAACGTTTTGTCGTTCTTTCAATCTTCTTTAGGTTGTAACATTGCACAGTTTTCCGCAAAACGAGTTTTTTCAGGGCAAAAAAACAGGCTGCTCATCACAGTCTGTTCGTGCTTGGATCCCGCTTGTATTCCGCGATCCTTCTTATTTTTCAAATACAAAAGCACTCGGCAGAAGTTCCGAAAGCAGATGGATCTCCGGTCTGCCGTCCTTTTCGACCACCACTTCAAATCCGGAAAGATTCACGTGTTCACTGAGCACCTGACGGCAAACGCCGCATGGAAAACAAGGATTCGTGGGTTCTTCACCGTTTTCCGCCCCCACGATGGCAATCGCGGTAAACCCGGTAACTCCCTCACTCAGTGCTTTGGCAAGTGCCACACGCTCTGCGCAAAGGCTGGGCGAAAACACGGCAGACTCCAGATTGCAGCCCCGGAAGATCTTCCCGTCTTCCGCAAGCAGAGCTGCGCCGACAGAAAAGTGGGAAAAAGGAGAATACGAATACTTTCTTGCCTCTCTCGCCTCATCTAAAAGTCTCTTATAATCCGTCATACCGATTCCTCCTTTTCGACTCTCAGGTATCCGGAACACAGGATCCTCTATGCTCCTACTTCACCAGACGGCTGGTTCCCAGACGGTCAGCTCCGGCTTCGATCATGGCCTTCGCATCGGCAAAATCCTTGATTCCTCCTGCCGCCTTGACCTTTACCTCCGGCGCAGAGTATTCACGAAGAAGCTTCACATCTTCCACCGTAGCGCCGCCGGTCGAAAAGCCGGTCGAAGTCTTGATAAAATCAGCATGTGCTTTGCTGACAAGCTCACACATTTTGATCTTTTCTTCACGCGTCAGCTGACATGTTTCGATGATCACTTTCAGTATCACACCCTCACAAGCCTCGCGCATCGCCTGAAGTTCCAGGTAGACCTGATCAAAATTCCCGTTCTTCACATCACACAGATTTACGACCATATCGATTTCCGAAGCACCAAGACGAATCGCTTCTTTTGCCTCAAAAACTTTGGTCGCGGTCGACGAATACCCGTTCGGGAAACCGATCACCGTGCAGACCGGAAGACGGCCGTCCAGAAACTGTGCCGCTTCCCGAACATAGCACGGCGGAATGCAGACACTTGCCGTCCCGGCCTGGACCGCAGCTTCACAGAGGGACCGGATCTCCTCCCATGTCGACGTGATACGAAGCAACGTATGGTCCACTTTACTTACGATCTTCTTCTCTTCATCCGTATAGTTCATATGCATACCTCTTTTCAAATTCACACTTTCCGCATTTCTTTCCAGAAAGACTCACCATCCAGATCATGCGTATTGATACCGAAATAATCGCCGATCGTCTTGGCAATATCCGCCATTGTCTTCCGCACACCCAGATCCGTTCCCGGTCTGACCCGTTCACCATAAGCAAGGAACGGCACATTCTCGCGCGAATGATCGGTCGACGGTGTCGAAGGATCGCATCCATGGTCCGCCGTGATCATGAGAATATCGTCCTTTTGCATACACGAAAGGATTTCCGGAAGACGGTCGTCAAAATAGGTCAGTGCCTCCGCATAGCCATGCACATCGTTTCTATGTCCATATAGCATGTCGAAATCCACCAGATTCACGAAGATCAATCCATCCTTCTGACTCTCCATCGCGCCCAGCGTCTGCTCGATACCGTCCATGTTTCCGCTTGTACGGACTGAATTTCCCACACCTTTTCCGGCAAAGATATCGTAGATCTTTCCAACACCAAAAACCGGGATACCCGCCTTGGTCAGAAGGTCCAGCACCGTCTCTCTCGGCGGCTGAAGTGAAAAATCATGCCGGTTCGACGTTCTCTCATAGTTCGGCCATTCGCCGACAAAAGGTCTTGCGATGACTCGTCCGACCCCATGCTCGCCGACCAGTATCTCTCTTGCGATCTCGCAGTACTTATAGAGCTCTTCTACAGGAACCACATCTTCATGCGCTGCAATCTGGAACACACTATCCGCCGAAGTATACACGATCAGATCTCCGGTCTCGACATGCTTTTGCCCGAACTCCTTGATCACTTCCGTGCCGGAATATGGCTTGTTGCAAAGCGTGCCACGGCCGGTCCGCTTCTCGAATTCCTTAATGATTTCATCAGGAAACCCATCCGGATATGTCGGCATCGGTTTCGGCGAAATGATTCCGGCGATCTCCCAATGGCCGATCGTGGTATCCTTTCCCTGCGACGCCTCCTCGATCCGCGCCCATGCGCCAAGCCCCGCGCCCGTCGGTTTGTCATACGGAAGTGCATCCTTGATGCATCCCATACCGATCATTTTCATATTTGTTATGGAAAAAGCACTGTCCCTGGAGCAGGCCGCGAGCGTGTGAGACCCTTCATCTCCAAAAGCTGCCGCATCCTTCGCTCCGCCGATCCCGCAACTGTCCAGCACTATCAGAATGACTCGTTTTCCCATGTGATGCTCCTTTGCCTCATTTATCTTGGTTCTTATTATATCGTATTTCTCATTTCTTCTACGTCCGCTCGTCACAATTTGTTTACAAAATGCGGCTTTACATCACCTATGGACGATGCTATATTGAAGAAAAGGTTTGATAGTCAAAGTATTTCGTAAAAATGGTCTTGGAGGCACCTATGGACGAATTCTTGATATTCTTATTGATCATATATGTGCTCTCACCGATCCCGCTTCTGGTGTTGTTCCTTGTTCGCCATCACGCCGCCCGGAAAGCCTCCGGATCCCTTCGCGAGATGACGAAAGAATGTGAGAACCTCCGCGCCGAAAACGAAAAACACCTTCACATAGAAGAAGAATACCGCCAATACGTCTGCCAGCTTCAAAATCAGCTGCGCGCCAAAGACCCCGAAGCCAGGATAGGAGTTCTGCTCCCGAATGAACAAGCCGATCCTGCACCGGTACAACAGGTCAACGAACCAAAGGGCGTTTCTTTCCCGACTCCGCTCCCCGTCCCGGGCTCTGTCTCAGCACAATCGCCCCTGCCGGCTCCGGCACATGTTAAACCGCTCTCTCCGTCTGGTCTTCTGTCGGTAACGACCATCCCTTCCAATAACTCCCTTCCTGAAGGATCTACACCGCTTCCTTCCGCCGTAAATACCCGGACAGCGCCACAAGCGCTGCCTGGACCGTCTTCAGAGCATAACCATACACCTTGGATCCTGACAACAGGCGTTCTGCTTTTGCTCCTGGCATCCGTCGGCTTCATCTCCGCCACATGGAGTATGCTCACTATCGGCGTCCGTGCCCTCTTCCTTCTTTCCTTCAGCGCGATCTTCCTGGGTGCGGGAATCTTTGCCCGTGTCAAACTTAAACTGCAAAACACCAGCATCGCCTTCTACTCGATCGGCAGCGCTGCTCTCCCCATCACGATCCTCGGGTCCGCCGGATTCGGCTTATTGGGAGAATATCTGACAATGGAAATCCCGATGATCTATAACACTTTCCTGCTCGCCTTTACGAGCCTTCTACTACTGCTCCTGTTCGGCGCCGTTTTCTTCCGAAGCCGCGTCTTTGCCGCATGGACTCTGGCCTGCGCCAGCTTCTTGATCTTCACACTCGCCCTGAAGATCGACACTCCCTATCAGATCGAAGTTCTTCTGGTAGAACTCTTCGCTTCCGCCGCAATACTTCTGGTCCCACTAGTCCGGAAGATCCCCGAAAGTTCTCCGTTCTTTTGCTTTGCGAAAGTCTTTGAGGTCTATTCGATCGTAAATATCTATGTTATGTGTGTCATCGCACTCTTACTTTCCGACTACTGCATCTGGTCCGGCATCCTTCTTCTGCTGTTCGCCGGTGTTTTTCTCGTCACCTCAGTCCTTTCCAAAAAGACCGGCCTGATGAGTCTTCCTTCCGCCGTCCTGATCATGGTCGGTACTGCACAGATCTTCCGGCCGGATAACCGTCTTTCCGAAATCATCTGGCTTCTTACCATCGGACTTTGCTTCCTGGCTCTATCCTATGTCAAACCACTACGTCAGGTCCTTCGCCGTGTATTTTTCGGGCTCGGTCTTTCCGCGATGCTCTTCTCCACTTTCCCGATCTTTGAGTATATTACGACAAGCCACGGATTCCGGTATATTCCTATGACTTTGATACTTTCCGGAACCATGGTATTCCTTTCAATACAGAAGAAGCGCCCGATCCTGTTTGCCGGTGCTTTGATTCCCGGTTTCCTTCTGATCTGGAATACGATCGTACAGATACTGTCTATGCAGTCCGAAAAACCCGTTTACATCTCTGTAACCAACACCTCTTTCGTTTTAGCCGGTATGATCGTCAGCGGCGTGATGTACTTCCTGTTCTCGTTTATCCCTCATCACAGGTTTTTCACGACCACAGGAAACATCCTCCTCTTCCACATCTTTTTCGCTTTTTCTCTCTGGCTCAGCAATTGTCTGAACAGCAGGAATTATAACTCATTTACCACGCATTTTATTATCATTCTGGCATTCGTTATACTTTGCCTGATCCACGCCTACCGAAAAGACGACCTGAACTACAGAAATAAAAACCAGACCGGAACACCACGAAGCATCACCGCAATGCGTTGCTACTATGCTTCCGTATGGCCGCTGATCTTCTGCTATGCATGTCTCATATACATCTTCAGCATCGATGACGATACTTATGCGTACCTATTACCGCTTATGATACTCATCGGCTTTATCTACATGGTGATCTATGTTTTCCGCTGCGGAACCGCAGGCATCCTGGCCATCGCGCACGACTATGACGATCCTGAAAAAGGAACTCGCCTTCAGACCCCTGCGCGTAATGTCGCGTTCTTTGTCAGCATAGGCTTCTCTTTGATATTCATGTATTTCTATTGCAGCATCCGGTATGACCATCTGGCCGATTCACTTTCCGGACCGACATTCGTTCTCCAGCATCTGATCCCCTTCCTGATTCCTGTCATGCTCTTTCTCATTGCTTTCCGTAAGGAGAGGATCTCCCGCATGACCAAGACAGACTCCTCGTCTTCGGTCGCCATTTTCCGTCTTCGTTTGCTGGGTCTGATCAGTGCCTCGCTCATCCTTCCTTACGCCTTAACGATCATTCCGGAATATATTTACCGTAAAGTGAGTAACGATCTCTACCCGACATCCCGAATGCCGGCATTCTTGTACTCCGCCCCATTCCTGTATGCCGTGATCATTCTTGCCGCCTCGGTATACTTTCTTACACTTTATATCCGTTCCACACGGAATACGCTGTCTTCTGACGCATCTTCGGATATTCCGAACAACAGTCTGCCACTCTTTGACAGAGTATTCTGCAAGAAGCTCTCCACCTGGCAAACAACCTGGTTTGTATGGACGTTGTCTTTCCTTCCGGTCACATTCATCTGCCGTTTCCTCGATTCATCCATACGCAATAATCTGCTCTTTTCGATCATCTTCGGTTTGAGCCTTCTCATTCACAGTTATATCTTTGAAAAAACGTATTCCGGCTTAAGCATCGTCTGTGCCTGCATGCTGACGATCCACTATCTGGGAACGATCTCCCGTCTCTTCGGGGAAGATCCGTTCACAGCATGGCAGATGGTACTGCTGTTCCAGCTTATTACCGTTCTGTTCTGTATCCTCACTGCCAACAAAAAAAGGAAAGACCCCGAAGGATCTTCCCTGGCTAAGATCATTTTCTTCTGGGATGCCTTGGCCGCACAGATCGTAACATTCCTTGCCGTGCCGATCCTAACAGAATCCGCCAGCTCTCATCTCCATAACCTGGCAGGCGCCGTTACCTCCGTAACACATGCGCACATATTGGATGACATTGCCAAAACTATCCCGTATTCGATAGCGGACTCACGTCTCATCGTCTTCGCTCTCCCCGGATTCCTGCTTCTTGAGATCATGTATCTTGTAAACAGCCGGAATACCCAAAGCAGAAGACGCGCCATCGCTTTTCTTCTTATCACACTGTCATGCATCGTCTGGATGCCGATCCTGAAACTCCCGTCTCTATCCACGGTTTTCGAGCAGGCATACCTCCTCCCGCTGACCGTATTCATGGCACTTCTTCCGTGGCTCCTTCCTGAGCAAAAGCACTCTTCCCTTTCGCTCCTGAATCTTATCTACAGTTGTATAGCCATGGGGCTTCTTGCCATCATCGCGCTTGTAGGTAACGATCTTTTCAGCCTGATCTCTTTCGGTATCATAAGCGTGATCATCCTGTTGTATGGCTATTTCCGGGAGAAAAAACCATACCTGATCGTCGGTACTGTCTGTACACTGGGTATGCTCGCCTACATCGCCAACCGCGTCTGGGGCAATATGGCTTGGTGGATCTACCTCTTCGTCACCGGTGGTGTTCTGATCACCATAGCGGTTCGAAGCGAGATCAGGAAACGTTCCTGACGACTGTGTCTTATCTCTGCACGCGGCCTGATGCGTCTCCGTTCATGAGTGTCTCCACTTCTTTGACCGAAACGCGGTTAAAGTCTCCAGGGATCGAATGCTTCAGGCAGCTTGCCGCCACTGCAAACTCCAGTGCCTGAGCTTCGGAATCATATGTGCGAAGTCCGTAGATCAGTCCTGCGCCAAAAGAATCGCCGCCGCCGACACGATCTACAATGTCGCAGATCTCGTATTTTCTGCTTACGTAGAATCCTTCACTTCCACGGATGCATGCCGCCCAACCATTGTGGTCGGCGCTATGGCTCTCACGAAGAGTGATCGCCACCTTGCTGACATTCGGATATGCAGCCATAAGATTCTCAGTCAGTTTCTCATACTTTGAAGTATCCAGAACACCGGTCTCAACTGAAACATCCAGCTTCAGGCCCAGTGATTTCTGGCAGTCTTCCTCATTGGCGATGACCACATCCGTATACTTCGTGATCTCACTCATGACTTCTTTTGCCTCGACGCCATACTTCCAAAGGTTCTTTCTGAAATTAAGGTCACAGGAAACCGTGATGCCTCTCTTCTTCGCTTCTTTCACTGCTTCGATCGAAAGATCTGCAGCACTCTTGCTGATTGCAGGCGTAATGCCTGTGATATGAAGCCAGTCCACATCCTTAAGACTGCTTTCCCAATCAATGTCGCCGATCTTGGCCTCGGCCATAGTAGAACCGGCCCGGTCATAGATCACTTTGCTGGGTCTCTGGTTGGCGCCGGTCTCAAGGAAATAGATGCCCAAACGTCCCGGAGCACGTAGGATCTTCTCTGTTCCTACTCCGAAGCGTCGCAGCTCTGCCAGGCACTCGTCTCCGATCGAATTCTCCGGAAGCACGGTCAGATACTCGACCGGCATTTTATAGTTAGCCAGAGAAACCGCCACATTCGCTTCGCCGCCGCCAAATGTTGCTTCAAATTCCGGACTCTGGAAGAATCTCTCGTTCCCCTTCGTCTTCAGTCTCAACATGATTTCACCAAAAGTCAGTACTTTCTTCATACGTCATTCTCCTTATTCAGCTAAGCTAATCACTTCAAACGATCGCACGGGCCGCGCGGATCTTCTCTACTGCCTCGTGGCTCAAAGATGTGATCTTCTCATAATTCTTCTCCAGAATGTCTTTCTTTGTGCAGACCCAGCTTCCGCCGATAGCAATTATGCACTTTTCCGAAGCAAACTCAGAAAGATTCTCTGCATTCACGCCGCCCGTCGGAAGGAATTTCACACCGCCGAATACTGAAGACAAAGCTTTGATCGCTTTCATGCCTCCATAGATATTTGCCGGGAAAAACTTCACTACACTAAGTCCAAGACGAAGCGCCTTCATGATCTCCGAAGGAGTGACGCAACCCGGGCAAACCGGAATCCCCCGCTCCTGACACCAGATCACCGTATCTTCATCCAGGCCCGGGGAAACTACAAACTTTGCTCCGGCCTTGACCGCTTCTTCCGCTTGTCTGACATTCAGAACCGTACCGGCTCCGACGATCATTTCCGGAACCTGCTTAGCAACCATCTCGATTGCCTCTTTGGCACAGGAAGTACGGAATGTGATCTCCATAAAAGTAATGCCTCCGTCAAGGAGCGCTCTGGCAGTCGGGACCGCATCATTAACGTCCTCGATCACAACTACAGGAACAATGCCTGCTTCATGTATTTTTTCCATCAGATCCATCTGATACACCTCAACTTACTTCAGTATAGATTTATACTCTTTTTTGCATCTAACATTCTAGCATACAGAGTATGAAAAATCTATACGAAATTCCCCTGTTCCATATAGGATTCGAGTCAATTTTCTGTTACTATTATATCTGTATCTAAGGGGGAGTTTATTACTATTCGGAGGTATCCTATGGCTACGTTCATCAATAACCAGTTTTTACTGCATTCCGCTACAGCAGAAAACCTGTACTTCACCTATGCGCAGAACTGCCCGATCGTCGACTATCACTGTCATATCGAGGCGAAAGATATTGCGCAGGACATCACTTTTAAAAATATTACCCAGCTCTGGCTGGCCGGTGATCACTATAAGTGGCGTCTGATGCGTTCCGCCGGTGTAGACGAACAGTTCATCACCGGAGAAGCCAGTGACCATGACAAATTCATCGCATGGGCCAAGGTCCTGGAGAGCGCGATCGGTAATCCGCTCTATCACTGGAGCAATCTCGAACTGGTGCGTTATTTCGATATTTCCGAACCACTTACCTCTGCCAATGCCGAGAAAGTCTGGGAGATCACTTCCGCTAAACTTGCTTCCGGAGAGATCACTGCCAGAAGCATCATTAAGAAATCCAATGTAAAACTTCTCTGCACCACCGATGATCCGATCGATGATCTTCGTTGGCATAAAGTGATCGCCGATGACGCGCTCTTTGATACTGTCGTTCTTCCGGCTTTCCGTCCGGACCGCATCGTCGATATTGAGAAAGGCGGATTTGTAAATTATCTGCAGGCTCTGGGCAAGTGCACCGGTATCGACATTCAGAACTGGGATGATCTGAAGCGGGCACTTCGCGACCGTATCCACTATTTCGCCATGCAGGGATGCCGCCTGGCCGATCACGGCATGGAGAAGTTTGTCTTCGCAGAGACCTCTGATGATGACGCCAATGCTGTACTCCTGTATAGGGTCTCTCATCCGAAGCAGGGTTTGACGAAAGAGCAGATCGCGAAGTTCAAGACAGCCATCATGATCTTCTTTGCCACTGAATACAAAGAGCGTAACTGGACCATGCAGCTTCACTTCGGCTGCCGTCGTGACAATAACGAGTCCGCCTACAGGACTCTCGGTATTAACACAGGATTTGACACGATCTCCGGCTATGCGGACTTCGTTGAGCCTTTGGCCAACTACATGAGTATTCTTGCCATGATCGACAAGCTTCCGGGCATGATCCTTTACAGTCTCAATCCTAATGACAACGCCATGATCGATACCCTGATCGGTTGTTTCCAGGACGGAAGCAAGCCTATGAAGATACAGCATGGCTCCGCCTGGTGGTTTAACGACAACATGAACGGCATCCTGAATCAGCTCCGTTCTCTTTCTGAGCAGAGCTACCTTCCAGGCTTTGTCGGCATGCTCACCGACTCACGAAGCTTTGTTTCGTACACACGTCACGAATACTTCCGACGCATTCTTTGCAACTTCCTGGGCGATATGGTCGAGCGCGGCGAATTCCCGAAACACATGGAGATCCTCGGAAAGATCGTTACCGATATCTGCTACAACAATGCCATGAAGATGTTTACGGAAGAAGGAAACTGACCTTTCCGACTTAAACAGCATAAAATCTATAGACAAACAAAAAAGGGAATGTCACTGCATATTCAGTGCATTCCCATTTTTTCGCATTTTCGGCTATCCATAATCTCTCACATAAAAGCGCAGCAAAAGAGGCAGCCTCATTTATGCATAAAAGAAAAGCCGCCTCCCGGCTCTCTTTGAGAGTTCGGGAAGCGGCTGTTTCCGCATTTTAAACATCCACAAGTATCAATTAACCCTTGTAAGCCTTGTTGTAGAGTTCAACGAGCTTTGCGCAATCCTTGCCTTCGCAAGCCTTAACAAAGTTGTCCCATTCTTCATCGATCTTCTTCTGGCCGATTACGAAAGACAAAGACCAGGAGTTAACTTCGTCGAGAAGAGGTGTAGCCAAGAGGTTGATCTGCTCGTTCTGATCTTCAGTCGGAGCAACACCCGGAGCCAACGGAGGTGTCTCACGGTTCTTAGCATTGGAGGCTGTGAAACCTGCTACTTGAGGAGTAAAAGCATCGGACATTTCTGCTACAGTATGACCATAGAAGAAGTTACCTCCGCCGTAACCCCACTTAAGACGTACGTCTGTGAGTGTTCCTTCCGGATTGTTACCGAAACCAAGACCGCCGTTGCAATAACCGTCCTTGAGGACCTTCTTGCCATCTTTGATCTCGTATGTTTCGCCTTCGATACCCCACTTATGGAAAGTATAACCTTCCTCAGAATACCAGAGCCAGTCAACGAAACGGAGCATCTTAATGAAGTCTTCTTCGCCCAGCTCATCAAGAGCCTTCTTGGAGATCATAACGCCGTTCTCGAGACGAGCGTTACCAGCTGTGGAATAGTTGTACAGCTTGCTTCTCGGCGGGATGGTGTAGTACAGTTCGTACTTGCCTTCGCCAAGGTTCTCGACCATCTTGCTCTCTGTGCCGGCAACAGTACCCTGGTTAACACTCATGATAACTGTCTTACCTGTGTAGAACTTATCCTGAGCAACGTCATCTTCCTGAGTGAATGTTTCAGGATCGAGGATACCAGCTTCAACGAAAGCATTAGCCATCTTCAGATACTCTTTGTAGTTATCTGTGATCGGGTTGAAATAGAATTCATCCTTAGCCTGGTCATAACGGAGACCGTAGTTGTTCTCAAAGCCCCAACCAGCGCTGCAGTCATATGTTGTAGCGATAACGTTCAAGAGGTTACCACCGTTACCATGACCGGATGTACCACCGCACCACAGGTCAGACCAGATGTAATCGGACTCTTTGCACATGCCGTTCTTAACCATGTAAGCCTTAACTGTCTTAAGGTCTTCCAGGAGATCTTCCCATGTCCAGTTAGCTTCCTGAGAAGCAACATCAACACCGGCTGCCTTAAAGATGTCATCACGGATAACAAATGTGTAGTTAAGAAGTACGTCTTCCTTCATGCCAGGGAGCTTATAGTACTTACCGTTAGCTCTGGTGATCGTCTTAACGTCCGGAGCCATGTTGTACTTGTTGTAGAAGTCTACATAGTTCGGCATATACTGAACATAGTCAGAAATCGGAACGATAGCGCCGCCGTCTACAAAAGCACTGTCATCATAGATCTTCGGAATGATGTAAGCGGACTCGCCGGCATTGATGTCGAGAGTAACGTTGTTCATGTAGTCATTGGAGTCATAGGAAATGATATCCAGATGAACATTCGTCAGATCTTCGAGTTTCTTGAAGATACCTTCTGTCTTCCATGTATCCTGCATTGCATACCAAGAAGCATCACTGAAGAACATGGTATAAGTTACCTTCTCGTCAGAATGGAATGTCGTGTTCAGACCATACTGATAATTTTCTTTCTTTTCTGTTTCCTTGGACTCTTCTGCCGAAGTTGCTGCTGTTGTTGTCGTTTCGATTTTATCCGGAACGGCTTCTTTTGTCGTACCTGTTGTTGTCTCTTTGCTAGAGCAAGCAACTGCGCCGACCATCATGGAAGCAACCAAAGAAAGACTTAAAATTCTTCTTGTTTTCATAGTTTTCCTCCTCATTTAAAGTGGATGTTTATTTCTGCTCCACCCGATCTCCGAGAAAAAGACCGAGTGGGAACATACGATTTTGAATGACAAGGATCTGATCCATCCCTGTCAGGAAACTGTTCCCGGTGGAAGGATCACTCCTTTACACCACCGAGCATCATGCCCTGTACGTAGTATTTCTGAATGAAAGGATATACAAGGATGATCGGAAGTACGGTAAGCACCATGCTGCAGGAACGAACGTTGGAAGCAACTTTCTGTGCATCCTGGTCGCCTGTTGCGGTAGAACCACGGATGATGGTCTGCAGGTAGTAAGCTACCGGCCACTTCTCTTTTCTCAAGTACAGGAAAGCCTGATACCAGTTATTCCAGTACATAACGGCATAGAACAGTGTCATAGTCGCCATGATCGGTTTAGAAAGGGGAAGGGCGATCCTCCAGAAAACTCCGAACTTACTCAGTCCGTCGAGCTCACCGGCTTCTTCGAGATCTTTAGGGGTACCTGCGAAGAAGGATTTCATCAATAGTACGTAGTATGTGCTGATCATCATTGGGAGAATAAATGCGCCGATCGTATTTTTCAGGCCCAGACGAATAACCAGTACGTAGTTCGGGATCAAGCCGCCACCGAAGTACATCGTAAAGATGATGAACGGTGTCAGGATCCTTGTTACCTTCAGATTTGTCTTACTGAGCGGATAAGCCAAAAGTGAAGATGTGATCAGGGAGGCAAGCGTACCTACTATTGCGTAAATGATCGTGTTCTTGTAGTAATTCAGGAAGTCGCCCTGTGTTAATACTGCCTTATAGGTATCAATATTGAATCCTTTCGGAAT
The DNA here is from genome assembly GCA_017513085.1 of Clostridiales bacterium. GTDB lineage: Bacteria > Bacillota > Clostridia > Saccharofermentanales > Saccharofermentanaceae > Scatonaster. The sequence goes on from JAFWDK010000015.1 coordinate 24,420, forward strand.
GATTCCGTTATATCCGGCTGTCAGTGCCTTGTCCGAAGAAAAAGACTGGGCAACGAGATAAAGGAAAGGATAGAGCGTCGCTACGGATACCAACACCATGATGATCGCGTTGAATACCAGGAATACTTTGTAGCCCGTGTTCTCTCTTACTTTGAGAGCAGCCGGCTTCGATCCACCGAGCGCTCCGCGACGTTCTCTAAGACGTGAAATAAAACTCTTCTTTTCCATTTTCTTCACCTCCTTAGAACAAACTGCTGTCTGTCAGTTTCTTTGAAGCGAAGTTTGCAATCGTCAAGAGTGTGAGATTGATCAAACCTTCGAAGAGACCAACGGCTGTCGCGTAACTGTAGTTACCTGATCCGATACCCATTCTGTAAACGTATGTCGATACGATATCTGCAGAATCATAGATCATCGGATTGTAAAGAAGGAATACCTTTTCAAAAGCACCGCCGGATCCGACGAGACCACCGATATCCAGGATCAACAATGTTGTGATCGTAGGAAGGATGGATGGGATCGTGATGTGCCATACTCTCTGGAAGTGACCGGCACCGTCAACGGCAGCCGCTTCATAAAGAGACGGGTTGATGTTCGCCATAGCAGCAAGGTAGAGGATCGTGCCCCAGCCCATGCTCTGCCATACACCGGAGATCGTAAAGATTGCCGGGAACCATTTCGGTACGGAAAGGAAAGTAACCTTGGAAGCGCCGAAAGTTGCAAGCAAAGAGTTGATCGGACCGCCGGCGGAAACCAGTTCCTTGATCATACCGCAGACAATAACCATGGAGATAAAGTGCGGAAGATATGATACGGTCTGTACGAATTTCTTCCAGTGAATGTTTCTGATTTCGTTGATCAAAAGAGCAAAGATCAAAGTCAACGGGAATCTGAACAGCAAGTAGGTAATATTCAGAGTCAGTGTATTCTTGAATGCTCTCCAGAATGACTTGTCACCGATAAACTGCTTGAAGTACTTCAGTCCGCTCCATTCAGAACCGAAGATGCTGGCGCCGGCTCTGTAACGTCTGAAAGCGATGATGTTACCAAACATCGGGATGTAACGGAAGATAACATAATAAACCACCGGAATAAGAAGCATCAGGTAGATCTGCCAGTACTGACCAAGATGACGCTTGAAATTCGATTTCTTTGCCGGTTGCCATTCTCGTCTATTTAAACTCATAGATAACAACTCCCCATAACATGAAACTTTCATACCAACATACCCTGTGTAGCTTGATTACGAGCGGTTAGAGCGAAGTCCTCATTCTCCCTCTCACTTGTTCTTCCCCACTAGTATGCTAGTTGTCTACGAGGACAGAATACCACCATACTAGACATGTGTCAATGGGAATCAAGAGATTTTGCGCCTCTTTTTTAGCGAACTTGCACAAAAACAAAGCCGTCTCGTTACCCGAAACGGCTTTAGTTTCTTATTTTTCTTCATTTAAGCGTCTACTGTAGTTCTCTTAAGCGGTTACGAAAATTATAAGTCAAAAAGCTCTTTTACCGTCTTTGCCATTCTCTCACCCAATTCGCTCTTTCTTTGCGGGTGCAATTCCCGCGGTGTGCCCAGATCGTGTCCCAATGTCACCGCGCAGTCCGCAACCATCTCCGGAGCTTTGCGCTGCTGCTCCTGGATCTCCGCCCAGCCATCCGGCTGCTTACCTGTGATCGGGTCCTGATAATCCGGCATCTCAACACAAACCACCGGCAGATCCTGTGCGAAAAGCGCCCGCCAGTCTGCGATCATGCTCCGGAACTTCTCATCGTACCGTCTCGGATCATCGGAATTGGCCTCTCCCTGATACCACCATATACCTTTAAATGTATAATCTTTCAGCGTCCGTACTGATGTCTCGTATAGAGCCGTCGGAATCACCTGTCCACGGAGTCCCGGGTCTAAACGTGTCTCCGTCTTTCTTCCGTAGCACATCTTCCATGTTCCGAGAAGTTCGATCTTCTCTTCACCACTGCGTACATAATATGGATGCTCGGCCACGAATCCACCGCTACCGCATTCAATGATCAGACGGACGCAGATCAGGTTCTTCCCTTTTCTCAGGATCTTTCCGTCAAACGGATACTTTCTTGGCGGGTACCGATACTCGGTCCTGCCTACCGGCTTTCCGTTAATGAACGTCTGATCGGCATCGATCAGGTCACCAAGATATAAGAATGCATCTTCCTGCGGTTCATTTTCTAATATGAATTCCTTATAAAACCATACGATACCTTCATACCCTTTTCCTTCTTCTTCGAGAAGCATTCCCGGAACCGTAAAGTCCTGTGCACCTTTCGGTATTTCATTCGGATACGTTATGTCATCGTCAGATTCCAATGCCTGCCTCCAGGCACCATTCTTCTTCTCCTGCCCGGAAAGGTACGCCGCGAGAACACCATCACCCTGAAACGGAGCATAGATCTTCTCGAAATCGCCAAATTCTTTCAACAATCCGGCCGGCATCCAGGACTCGATCGTCGATCCACCCTGTGCAGCAAGGATCAGGCCGATCGGGACATGTGTCTCTTCGTAGATCCTCTTGGCACAGTAGAAACCCAGTGCACTCATAAAAAGAAGCTCTTCGCCGCAAGCTTTTGTCCAATCCTGATCAGGAAGTTCCGCCGGATTCTCCTCGCAAAGCTGAAACTGCGGCGTGACACGGTACTGTCGGATATACGGGTAATCGGATGCATCGATCTCATCTGCAGATACATCACGAGTACGGTAAACCGGAAGTTCCATATTGGATTGACCGGAAAGATAGAAGCAGTCCCCAAAGCATACATCCTTGATCACGATAGTAGAGCTTCCCGATATGGTGATCTCACAATCGGTTGCCGCTTCATGAGGCGGGATCTTCACCAGAAACTGTCCGCTTTCCACTTTGCCTTCATATGTTTTCCCTTCCAAAAGCACTTGAACAATCTCTGTCTGGTTTTCTTTTCCCCAGATCGAACACTCTTTGTCTCTTTGAAGGATCATGCCGTTTCTGAATATTCCTGCCGGTTCTGTCATATGATTTCTCCTTGTTTCCCTACCCGGTCCGAACCGCCATGCATGGCGGAAGAGCAAAGTTTCGGGGCAGTGCTTTTTTTACAGAGTAACACAGAAACAAACAAATATACAACAGATTCACACTAGTATGTAAGTTTTATTTTTCACTTGTTTTTTCCTTGTCTTCCGTCTAATATATTGAGGAAAAGGAGATTGTGTCATGAGCGAGAATAACTTCGATCGGATTTCCAAAGGAAGATTGTACAGACTTGGCGATAAGCTTGGAGATATTATTATCCTGAGTTTGCTTTGGCTTTTGTGTTCTCTTCCTATCATTACTATGGGAACCGCGACCAGCGCGCTGTATTTTGCTGTACACAAGCGTTTTCATGACAGTTCGGAGACCCCGGCACGGGATTTCTTTCATTCTTTCAAGATCAATCTCCGTCAGGGCATCCCTCTGAATCTTGCTCTTCTGATCTACGGAACGATCGCTGTTTTCAACATTTATGTGGCCATCCGCGGATGGAACGGTATCATGCTGCCGACCTGGTACGCACCACTCGCCGGACTTCTGTCGATTCCGTTGCTCTGTATGGTTCCTTATACTTTCCCGTATCTTGCGCGTTTCAAGAATACTTTTAAGAATACATTATTCCACAGTTTCACATTCTCCACTATGTATCCGGGGCATGCTCTTCTGATGTGGCTTTTGATCCTGGTGTCTTTGGCGCTGATGATCTTCTTCTTCCCCAGCCTGCTCTTCATGCCGTTCACCTGTTGCTATCTTTGCTGGCGTATCGTGGAGAAAGACTTCGGTTATGCTCTTCTTATGAAGGATAAGAGAGAACACCCGGAGAGATATCAGAATGAAAACTCCGATAGCTCCGAAGAAGACGAAGAAGATGAGGAAGATGAGGATTGGGACGACGAGGACCAGGATGAAGACGACTCTTCGGATGAGGAGGAAGATGAGGAAACGGATGATCAGGACGAAGAACCTGAATCGGACACTGACGAACCTTAATGGTAAAATACCGACAAAGACGGACTGATCGCTTCAAATCCTTGATTTTCTCGGGTTGACGGTGTCTAAAGTCCGTAATAGAGTAATTCTTGTATGTAAAGAATGTTAGGAGACAGAGATGGATATTTCTTTAGTGATTCGTACTATTCTTGCTTTCGGCGGCCTGATCGGTTGTGTAGTCCTTTTGTTTATCGGTTTTGGAAAAACGATCAAATTCTTAAAGAAGGAAGATCGCTCAACATCGGTACCGAAGGATATCCTGATCAAATCCACGCTGCTCATCATCGCAGCACTTGCTCTTATGATCGTAAGTTTTGTTGCCAGCAAGTACAACGATGTCACCGATGGAGTATGTACTTTCTCAGAGTTAGTATTGTCCTATGTTGTCCATGTCGTGAAGAGCTACGGATGGATCGCCGCGATCCCTTTCCTTCTGAATCTGATGCGTCGGACCAGCAGACCGAATTATAACGATACAGACAAGATGTAATTCTCCTGTTTTCAACATTTTTCAAGGGAAAAGAAAAGTTGAGACTGACAGGTCCCTCTGCTTGACATCATGCTAGTTCGCTAGTATACTAGTCACAGAACAGGGATTTTTTGCACTACTATGCAAGAAGGAAGGCTTGTCCAGAGAGTCGATGAAACTTTTCTGAATTTGCATACCTTGATCAATATGGGAATGAGGATATGAAATATGAAGATGGTTTTCCGCTGGTGGCCAAACGGCGATGATACAGTAACTTTGGCTCAGATCCGCCAGATCCCGGGAGTTTCGGGTGTCGCAACTATGCTTTCTAATGTTCCGGCCGGTGAGGTCTGGACACCGAAGATGATTCAGTCTGTCAAAAATCAGGTCAACGATGCCGGTCTCGAGATGGAAGTCATCGAGAGCGTCAATATCCATGAGGACATCAAGAAAGGTCTTTCTACCAGAGATCACTATATCGAAAACTATATTGAAACCATGAAGAACCTCCATGAAGCAGGCGTAAAATGCATCTGCTATAACTTCATGCCTGTCATGGACTGGTTTAGAAGCCAGCTCGACAAACCTCTCCGCGATGGAAGCGGCGCCATGGCCTACGACCACAGTTATGCATCCAATCTGACGCTTCAGAACATCATCGATTCCATGATGAACGGTTCCAACAAGATGACCCTTCCGGGCTGGGAACCGGAGCGTTTTCCGGCGATGGCCAAGGATATTGAGTTTTATCAGGGAGTCTCCCAAGAAGAATATTTCAAGAACATTTCCTATTTCCTAAACGCAGTCATGCCGTATGCGGAAGAGTATGACATTGATTTCGGCGTACACCCGGATGATCCGCCGTGGCCGCTTTTTAACCTGCCTAAGGTCGTTTGCAGCGCGGAATCCATCCATAAATATCTGGATCTGAACCCAAGCAAGCGCAATGGTTTGACCCTTTGCACCGGAAGTCTTGGCGCCAATTCGGATAATGATATACCGGCAATGGCAAAGGAATTCGCGTCTATGGGACGTGTGCCTTTTGTTCATCTTCGTAATGTTAAACACACCAGCGAGAAGGATTTCCACGAGAGTGCTCATCTGAGCAGCGATGGAGATCTGGATATGTATGCTATTGTCAAAGCTCTGCATGACAATGGTTTCGATGGTTATATCCGTCCTGATCACGGTCGTCGTATCTGGGATGAGATGTGCCGTCCGGGCTATGGTCTTTATGACCGTGCTCTTGGAGCTATGTATATTCAGGGTCTTTGGGAAGCTGTCAGTAAAAACGCCAGATAACCCCTTTAGGGGCTTTTCAGCAGATTAATAGAATATAGAGGTGACCGACTATGATTTCGATGAATCTTGATTCACTTATGGACGAAACACTCTGGGCAGAAAGGAGTATCAAGATCCCGAAATTTTCGGTTGCGTCTGTGGCCTCCAAAACCGAGAGCACACCGACATGGCTTCATTTCGGTGCCGGAAACATTTTCCGCGGCTTTGTGGCACGTATCGCACAGGATCTCTTGAATCAAGGACTTACCGATACAGGCGTGATCGCAGCCGACACTTTCGATTACGAGATCATCGACCGGATCTACAAGCCATACGACAATCTCACGCTGATGGTAGATCTTAAACCGAGCGGTGATGTCGGATATGAGATCATCGGCAGTATCACAGAGGCCAGAAAGGCCGATCCTTCCCTTACTGAAGAAATGGCACGTCTCTCGCAGATCGTGACATCCCCTTCCCTTCAGCTCATCAGTTTTACCATTACCGAAAAAGGCTATGCTCTGCGGAATATGAACGGAGATCTTTTGCCGGTCGTTGAAGCAGATATTGAAAACGGACCTTCTGAAGCACATCATGCAATGAGCATCGTGTGTGCACTCCTTTGGGACCGTTTCCAGAATGGCGCTGCCCCGATCGCACTGGCCAGCATGGATAATTGCAGCCACAATGGTGAGAAGCTCCGCAGTTCGATCCTGGAGATCGCTAAGGAATGGCGCATCCGTAAATTCGTGACTCCGGACTTCATCGACTATATTTCTGATGACTCACGTGTTGCTTTCCCTTGGAGCATGATCGATAAGATCACACCTCGTCCGGATGCCTCCGTACAGAAAATGATCGAAGAGATGGGGCTGTCCGATATGGCACCGATCACCACCTCAAAGGGTACTTTTATTGCACCTTTCGTAAATGCAGAAGTTCCGCAATATCTTGTCATGGAAGATACTTTCCCGAATGGTCGTCCGCCTTTTGAAAAAGCAGGCGTATATATGACAGACCGCGATACAGTCAATAAGTCCGAGCGCATGAAGGTGACCACCTGTTTGAACCCTCTTCATACGGCTCTGGCTGTTTATGGCTGTCTTCTCGGGTATACCCGTATCTCTGACGAGATGCAGAACCCACTTCTCGTTTCACTTATCAAGAATATCGGTTACCGGGAAGGTCTGCCTGTTGTTACGGATCCGAAGATCCTGGACCCGAAAGAGTTTATCCGCGAAGTCATCGAGGAGCGTTTCCCGAATCCGTATATTCCGGACGCACCGCAGCGTATTGCTACTGATACGAGTCTTAAAGTTCCGATCCGTTTTGGTGAGACCATCAAGTCTTATATTTCCGATCCGAATCTGAACGTAACATCTTTGACCTACATTCCGCTTGCGATTGCAGGTTGGTTCCGTTATCTTCTTGGCGTGGATGATAATGGAAATGAGATGCCGATCAGTTCTGACCCGCTTCTTGCTTCTTTGCAGGAGCAACTTGCCAATGTTCACTTCGGTGATCCGGATAGCTGCGACGGGCAACTGGACGGTCTTCTCTCGAATACTTCGCTGTTCGCTGCTGATCTGGTAGCCTGTGGACTTTCACCGAAGATCGAAAATATGCTTTCCGAAATGCTGTCTGGTCCTGGAGCCGTGAAAATGACTCTGAAAAAATATGTCGGTTAAAGAAAACAGAAACTGTTTTTATTCGTGCATTTCCTGCGTCGGCACTTGTATGGAAGTTAAAAATCATGTATATTTAGTGTGTTTTTGAATCGGACATATATCCGAAAAAGCAAAAGATTTCGGGATAACCGAGAGAATCGAGAGCAAAGGAGCCATTCTTATGATCATTACACCGAAGAATCCTAATGAGACTAACAGAGAATATGCTTTTCGTGTGATCAGCGACAATATCATCAGTCTGGATATCGTACCCGGCAGCATGATCGGCGAACAAGAAGTCGCCTCTGAACTTGGACTCTCCCGTACTCCTGTACACGAAGCGCTTCTGGAGCTTTCGAAATCAAAGATCGTCGATATCCTGCCGCAGAAAGGCTGTCTCGTCTCCATGATCGATCCGGACCTTATCCGCGAAGCTCGTTTTCTCCGTATTACTGTAGAAACAGCGCTTGTCGAAGACTCTTGCGAACTTGCCAAGGAGACAGATCTTCAGGATCTTGAAGAAAACCTTCAACTTCAGGAATTTTACCTCCAGAAGGATCCTCTTAAGCTTCTGACTCTCGATAACGATTTCCATAAGATCATCTACCGCATCTGCAACAAGATGCAGTGCCACTATATGGTCAGCCTTATGAGCATGCATTTTGACCGTGTCCGTAGCCTGAGCCTCCATTCTGTCAAAGATCTCAAGATCGTCTCGGATCACCGTGCGATCTTTGAGGCCATCAAGAAGAAGGACCCGGCTGCTGCCCGTGCTGCTTTCCAGAAGCATATGGCCCGTTTCGAGCTTGACTGGAATATCATCAGCAGCGAGTACAAGCAGTACATCTCTGACAGCAACAAGTAAATCTGCCATGAATACGACATCTTCGGATCTATGGACTTATCTGACGACCGCCCAAAAGCCGGTCGTTCTTTATGGTACGGGAAACGGTGCGGATAAGATCCTTGATCAGTTAATACTACGCAATATTCCCGTCTCAGGTGTCTTTGCGAGCTCCGGCTTTGTCAGGAACCGTTTTTTCCGCGGTTTCCCGGTAGAGAGCTATGAAACCCTTCACGATCGTCTGGGTGACATGATCGTGCTGATCTGCTTCGGTACATCCCGAAGTGAAGTTCTGGAGAATATCGACCGCATCGCCCGGGAATGCGAAACGTATGCCCCGGATGTTCCGGTATACGGGCAAGTGCTTTTTGATCAGGCATATCATGGATCACATAAAAGGTCCTTCGAAAAGGTGCGCGATATGCTATCGGACGACATTTCACGGGCTACGTTCGATGCAACGATTCAATATAAGCTTTCCGGTGACTATAAGCTGCTTCGTCCCGTCGAACGGCCGCTTTCCGACGCCGCGGAGTTGTTTGCGATCCCGGATCCGTCCACTTTTCTTGATCTGGGTGCGTACAACGGGGACACAGTGCTTCTTTATACTTCCCTCTTTCCGCAGATACATAACATCATCGCGGTTGAACCGGACAGCAGAAATTTCAGAAAACTGCAGGAAAATACCAGGTCCTTTTTCGAGGATACGGTACAATACACGATTTCTTACCTGCGCGCCCTGGTGTCGGACCACGACGGGATCACTACGATCGACCGGAATAAGGGGCGCGGCGTCCATGAGACCTCGGGTTCCCATAATACCGAAGATCTTACAGCCGCCACGATCGTAACGATGTTACAAGGGCAGAAACCGGACCTTATCAAACTGGATGTGGAAGGAAATGAGCTTTTGGCCCTTGAAGGAGGTCGTGATGTAATCGCCCGTTCCCGTCCGTCTCTCATCGTATCCTGTTACCATAAGAGCGAGGACCTTCTTACCCTCCCTCTTTTTCTCAAAGAACTGGTTCCGGAGTATAAAGTTTACATGCGTCACCATCCGCATCTTTTGTGCTGGGATACGGAGTATTATTTCACGATCGGATAACGTGCATCCGCCTATCGGACAGACTTCTCGTTTTTTCATACTATTCTGCAACTTCTTCTCTATTCAAATATCAAATACCCGTGATAGAATGGTAATGGTTGGAAAAGGTGTTGCCTTGGCTTCACTCAAAAAGGAGATACATATATGGCTAAGAATTGTCCCGGCTGCGGAGCTCCTATGGAGTATGATCCCGGTTTTGATTCACTTGTCTGCCAGTCATGTGGAAATATCATCGATCCGAAATCGTTGCCGGATGCTGACGATTTCTATTTAAATTACGGTTCAGAGGAACCTGTCGACTTGAAAGACATGGTCGATGAAGATAGTTGGTCCGGTGAGATGTATGATTGTCATATATATACCTGTAGTCAGTGTGGCGGTGAAGTCATCGTTTCCGGAACAGAAGTGTCGACCCGATGCATCTACTGCGGTTCCACCGCCGTGGTTTTTAACCGCATTGCCCGGGAACACCGCCCGGATTATATCGTTCCTTTCAAGATAACTAAAGAAGAGGCACTGGAAAATGTTCGGGAGAAGCTCCTCTCCGGTTTTTTTGTGCCACGCTTTTTCAAGAAGGCGGAACCTTCCGTTGTCCGCGGAATCTATATCCCCTACTTTCTTTACGAAGGATCGTATCAGGACACACAACGTTTTTTGGCTGGAGAGACGCCATATATTTACGATTGCGAATGTGAATTCGAGGATCTCCCGGTTGAAGCATGTAAGGCGCTTGCCGACAGGACAAGCGCTATGCTTGAGCCTTACTACCTCAACGAAAAAGTTGAATTTGATACATCGTATCTGATGGGTTTCTACTCCAATGTACAGGATCTGGAACCTCGCGTCGCAGCAGGTGGTGCGAATATAAAAGCAAGAGCTTTCTTTGACCGGGAAGTCATGAATCAGCTCCCGAAATCATATTTCCGCAAAATGAGGCGTGTAACATCCGTTCCGAAGTCGAAGCTTTCCCGTTCTTCCTATGCACTTCTTCCCGCCTGGTTCATCACCATTAATCGTGAGAACACACCCTATACTTTCCTGGTAAACGGACAGACCGGAAAAGTTGTCGGGACTGTTCCGTGGAACCGTTTTCTTATTGGCGCAATGATTGCTTTGTCCTTTATTGTGCTTACGCTTCTTTCTACTGTGATTTTTTTCAAATCCGGTCTGGTAGCTGACGTTTTCGGCTTAAACGAAGAATTCTCATATCGTGCGGGACATAAGCTTTCTTCTTCCGTCGACAGTGCTCAGATCTATGCTTCTATTGGTATTCTGGGAGGTGCGCTCGGTATCCTGAGTGTAGGATTTGCAAAATTCAAGAAAGTCCTGGACAACCTGAATCTGTCCCGTTCGATCGTTACATTTATCTTCTCCAAGAAGAGACAGGGGGATGCAAAATGATCATTATTATCATGCTTTTTATTGCCTCGATCATCGCCGCGCTGGGACTGAGTTTTCTCTTTGTCAGTGTCCTTCTGGAGCGCTCGAACAGTTATGGAAGCAATATAGAATCGACGCCTTCCATGAAAAGGTTTACCGTAAAAGATGTAAATCAGCAGAAGCTCTGATCATTGTGCCTTTCCCTACAGGATCTTCCGTGCGCCATAAGGCCGGATACGTAGGATATGACAGGTTCCTTTTCCGAAAACGCCTTCCAGTGTGAAGACGTATTCCGTGATCTTTTCTTTTGGAACAAAGGCCTGTATCGTGCCTGCAAAACCTCCTCCATGGACCCGGCATGCGCCCTTTGTCCCTAAGATCCTGCGGCTTAGCATAAGAGCCAAAGGGATCTCCTGATCCTGTGGTCTCTCTGCACAGAAGAGATTCTGAAGAAGATCAGCAGAGGATTCTCCCGACTCATTGACCAATTCCAGAAATCTCTGAAAATCTTCTTTGTCGAGCGCCTGCGCCTCTTGGCCGACACGATCATCGTCTGCGAAAAAATGTGCACTGCGTAAGATCGCCCGATCACTGATCTGCGGATCTTTTTTCAATTTGCTGATCCGTGCCCAAAACTCTTTCTCATCTACTTCCCGAAGATATTCTTTGTCAAAGAATCGGGCCACGCTCCGCATCTCATGCGGAATGGCCGAATACTCGTTGGAAAGACCGGCATGGCTGCCTTGGGTGTCCGTTATGACAAGTGAAAAACCGAGCTTATCCAGATCACATTGATGAGTATCTATCTTTGGCATAGCGGGATCTTTAAAGTCGATTTCCACAAATCCTCCGACTGACGAAACCATCTGGTCCATCAATCCGCACGCTTTGCCGAAATACTCATTTTCCGCGATCTGTCCATACTTTGCGACCTCGATCGCTCCTGCCTTTTCTTCATTATCGGTGCTGTCGATGATCTTCCCGATCAGCATTTCGAAAGCCGCCGAAGAGGAAAGACCACTGCCGGGAAGTACGGTCGAAGTAACGTATGCATCAAATCCTCTGACGCATACGCCTCTTTTAATAAATTGCGCTACCATGCCCCGAACCAGGGAAGCTGTTGTTTCTTTTTCTTCGCTATGCGGCAAATAGTCTGTCACATCCACTTCCAAAAGCGGATATCCTTCAGACAGGATACGGATCCGATTACTTCCGTTTGGCGATACTACTGCAATGGCATCCAGATCCACAGCAGCCGCCAGGACTCTGCCCCGCTGGTGATCTGTGTGATTTCCGCAGATCTCCGTCCGTCCCGGAGCCGAGAAGATAGAGATATCCCGCATATCCTCAACCGCAGTATCCGACACAAGTTCTTTTGGATCAGGAAATGCAACCGTGAATGCCTCTACAGCATGTGCATATCTTTCTTTCTGCGCTTCGACTTTTTCCGGAAGATTTCCGTAAAGCTCGGAAAACAATTCATTTATCTCATCTGATCGAATCTTAGTGAGAACTTCTTGGATCGTCATGGGTCTCTCCTTCTTCTGGATCTTATCTTGAGTACACGCCGGTTAGAACTTCATTCGCAAAAGAATCCGCAAGAGGAAGTCCTTCTGTGGAAAGTGCGATCTCCGCTTCTTTCTTGTTGTCGTAGGGAACCGACAGGATCGTAAAAGAGATCGGACTGATCTCTTGCGAATCCAGATCTCCCTCCACCAGAAGAGCATGGGCACGCGGCACGCCGATGCTGTTTCCGATACTTCCCGTGTTAACGGCATATCCGTCATGGAGAGAACGCACATACGGACGATGGCTGTCTGCGCAGATGTAACTGTCGTACTTCATTTGCTTGTCACTTCGATAGAAACCTTGTTTCATAGTTTCGTCAGGATCATATCCCTGATAGAGCTGATCGACCGGTCGCCCGTGAAAAAGCCGGATACGTAAACCACTGATCAGGATCTCTGCTTCAAGAGGAAGAGAGTGTAACCAATTGAGTCTTTCTTCGCCAAGCTGGTCTGCGAAAAACAGATTATCTTTCGCATATGGATTCTGGTCCGGGTTATTTCTATCTTTATGGCAATCATAGATCCACTCATCCCAGTTTCCTTTCAAAAAATGATCACAATGTTCCCGCACCCAATCACAGGTTTCCACGTTGGAAGGTCCTTTTCCCACGGCATCACCTAAAAACCAGATCTGATCCGGTCCGATCTTCTTCAGACAGGCCTCCATCGCCTGTGTGGCAGTATAGTTACCATGCAGGTCTCCCAAGAAAACGATGCGACTCATACATGTTCCTCCATTTCGGGAATTGTGTTCTTTTCCGCTGTGATAAAAACCACATTAAAAAAGCAGACGGGAGCGTGCCTCTTCTGAAGCACACTCACCCTCTACTCATGATAATACAAAGTTCTTTTTCAGGCAAAACGGCTGCGCCCGGCGATCGGTCATCCGTTGATCGTATTGTGACGCATTATCAGTATAAAATCGAAGGCCAGAATAAGAAGAAGCGCAAGGTATCTTGCTGGTGGATATCATCATCACCGCATAGTGAACAGCCGCACCATCCACGATGTGCTGCAGGATCCCAAGAAACCTGTATTTCTTCAAGTCATAAAAGAAAAGTACAAACTGTACTTGTTCTCTTTGTCCTTTCGAAAGAGAAGAAATCTTCTGCTTAGCATCAAAATGCAAAGTCTTAAGAAACGAAAGTGCTTTTGCCTTATCAAAATCCGGGAAGAATCTCTCCATGTAGGAAACCGAAGCTTGTATCGTCGAAATCTTCCAATTTGATTTGCCGGACAGTCAGTATATTTACGATGATTCTCCATTTCCACTGACGCGAAGTCAGTGGAAATTGGCATAACACCAAAAAACACTGATTCGGAGTAGCGGCTGTCAGTGCTTTTCGCGAAATCATAGAAAAAAACTGACAGGTAATCAGTGGAAATTACAAAAATCATGAAATACACTGACAAGTGGTCAGTATAAAAATCGAAAACAAAGAAAAACACTGATTCAATTGCCGGACAGTCAGTATATTTACGATGATTCTCCATTTCCACTGACGCGAAGTCAGTGGAAATTGGCATAACACCCAAAAACACTGATTCGAAATCGCGGCTGTCAGTGCTTTTCGCGGAATCATAGAAAAACACTGAAATGCCGGTTTCATCATGACCTCCGGGGGTATATCAAAGAGGGACTGGATCGTTCTCAATCCCATGAAAAAAGGGACCATCTCGTAGTTTTTGAGATAGTCCCTTCTGAATTGCTTATCCAATTCGTAAAACAGGAATTATACGAGACGTGTTCCGCAGAATCCGCAGCATCCGTCAGGTCCGATCGCTGTTGTTGCCTGACATGCCGGGCAAGTTACCTGCTGGCCGACTGCTGCGCCCATACCTTGCTGCGCAAACTGTTGCGGCTGACCGAACTGCTGCTGCGGCATACCCTGCTGAGCAAACTGCTGTGGCTGACCGAACTGCTGCTGCGGCATACCCTGCTGAGCAAACTGTTGCGGCTGACCATACTGTTGCTGTGGCATTCCATAGCCTTGCTGCATCGGCATTCCCTGCTGCATCGGCATACCCGGCTGAGCGAACTGCTGCGGCTGGCCAAACTGTTGCGGCTGACCAAACTGCTGCTGCGGCATTCCGTAGCCCTGCTGCATCGGCATACCGGCCATAGCTCCCACCATGCCAATACCCATACCGGCGGCGCCAAGACCATTCTGCTGAGCCGCTGCCATTGCCTGCTGCTGAGCCTGCTGCAATGCCATAGCCACGCTATTGGGATCATTAGGGTTAAACGGCATATTGCCGGCAGGAGCCGGAGCCGCACCACGCATCATGTCGATCGCGGCCTTGATCTCGTTACCCATATTCATGCACTCGTAGTACTTATCGATGTTGTTATTATGCAGGCCGATACCGGAGTGGGATACGGTCCATCCGCCGTTTCCGCCCATCACGCCCATCGGCTGCTCACCGGTCTTGATGTAACCATTCGACAGAGAGAATGTCATCTCGTCAAAATACTGGTGGCTGACACGGATCGTGCAGTGGAAATCGTAGGAATATTCATAACGCGGAGGATTGTAGCTTACGGACTTTCCTGTGCTGTCCGTACGACGGATCTCGTTTCTGCTCTCCTTTACGTCCAGGTCGCATCCCAAAGCCTGGGAATAATCCAGAACGTCCGGATTGGCAGCATGGATATCGCTTGCACTGGTTACCATGAATTTTCTGGCATTCTCATCGATGATAAGTTTTGTATTGCGGCCGATCGTCTTGGTAGCGTTAAAAGCAGCGACCGCTGACTTGTTTTGCTCACGATACTGAAGCTGTGCATCAATATCTGCCTTCGTGCTGTGACGGCGCTCGCTAAACCAAGGAGAAAGCTTCGATGCGCACTCTTTACACATGTTCGCATCCTCAAGTTTTTTGTTGCCCAAAAGTCCGATCTTGTTTCCGCAAAAATCGCAGAATTTCTTATCAAAAAGTCCCATACAAAACCTCCCAAACAAAAATTTATATCAACAATACTTTACCATTTTTACGCTCTGTCTTCAAGGAAAAAGAGCGCCGCGGAAGTGCTTTTGCATGCGTCTAATTCCGCTTTGCGAGCACTTGTGCCACGGCGTATTTTTCTTGTCTTGGTTGAGACTTTGGAAGAAACTACTCTTGCTTTGCATCCTTCAGGGCGTCAAGCTTCGCCTGCATGGTGGGATTGCCCTTCGTCAGTTTCTTGATCGTGACATCGTCCACCTTCTTGTTAGCCAGATATAACTGCTTGTCCGAACCGGTAAGTTCTTTCTTGACCTTCTGCAGATGGTCGATCGTCTTGTCGATCTCCTCGATTGCCTTATCAAAGTGGGCATGTGCCAGATCGTAGTTTCGGCTGAAGTCGTTTTTGAATTGCATGAGCGAATCTTCGAAGTTCGTGATATCGATGTTCTGGTTTCTCGCCACCGCCAGCTCCTGCTTGTAGGTCAGTGCATTGAGGGCGGCATTACGAAGGATCGTGATGATCGGGATAAAGCACTGCGGTCGGACGACATACATTTTTTCGTACTTATAGGAAACATCCACGATTCCGCTGTTATAAAGCTCGTTGTCGCTCTCGAGAAGTGATACCAGCACGGCGTACTCACAGTCCTTCTCCCGTCTGTCCTTGTCCAGTTCTTTGAAAAAGTCCTCGTTCTTATGCTTGGTAGCCGTCGTATCCATCTCGTTTTTCATCTCAAACATGATCGAGATGATCTCGACACCGTTCTCGTCATTCTCGCGGTAAATGAAATCGCCCTTGCTTCCGGTCTTGGCATCGTTGTCTTTCTCGAAATATGCATTCCGGAACGCCGTCGCGCGCAGCTGGTTGAACTGGATCTCGCAGTGCTGCTCGAGGGATTCACCCACCATCTTTGTGGACATTTTTGTCTTCATCTCTTTATAGAAAGCGATCTCCTCATCCTTCTGCGTAAGAAGCGCCTTGCCAAGTTCTTTTTCCTTCGCAAGAGCATTCTCCAGATCACGCTTCTCCTGCGCGGTCGTGTTCTCGAGTTCATGCTTTTCTTTGGCAAACTTGATCTCCAGGTCGCTCTTTTCGAGAGTCAGCTTTTTCTCGATCTCGCTTTTTTCCAGCGTGAGTTTCTTCTCGAGTGCGCTCTTTTCTTCCTCGACCTTTTTCACTGCTTCGAGTACTTCGATACGCGTTCTGTCTTCGCTTGCATCGATCCGGCTCTGCAGATCTTTTGCCTTATCTTCGGCCGCACGAAGCTGATCCTTCAAGTCCTGTATCTCCTTCTCGTGGGCATCTTTGACAGACAGACGGATCTCATTCTCCTTTGATTCCATCTCCAGCTCGTGCTTCTCGGTCAGATGCTTCTGCAGATCATTGACTCTCTCAGTAAGGTCCTTCTCAAACTCCTTGTCCCGGATCTGCTGCACGATCGAACTTAATTCCGTATCATCTACTGTAAATGCTTGTCCACAATGCGGGCACTTCAACTCTGCCATAAACGGTTCCTCCTTATGAAATAGTATCGGGTCTGATCTTGAGCTGAGTATACAAGATCCCCTCCGGAAAGAGGTCTCCCGCCGGGAGACGTTTATTTCTTCTCAGGGTCGGCTTTCTCTTCAGAGGATTTTACTTCCTTCGGCGCTTCCTTGGCCATCTTCGGGAACTCCAGCGTGATCTTCGTACCTTCGCCAAGTTCACTCTCGAGGCTTACCTCGGCGTTATGGAACTGGGCACCATGCTTCACGATAGAAAGGCCGAGACCTGTACCGCCGATTTCTTTCGAGTGGCTCTTGTCCACGCGGTAAAAGCGCTCGAACACGCGTTTCTGATGTGTTTTCGGGATACCGATACCGGTGTCCGATACGGAAAGGATCACTTTATCGTCAGTGGAATGAACATCGACTTCGACTTTTCCGCCCGGCCGGTTATACTTGATCGCATTGTCACAGAGGTTATAGACCATCTCGGAAAGGAGCTGGTACACACCGGACACCTCTTCATGCGTTCCCTTCATCTCCAGCTGAATATTTGTCTTAGAGGCTGTCGGTTTCAGACTGTCCAGAACTTCCGCGGAAAGCTCATATAGATCGACATTCTCTCGATCTGGTCCGATGCCCTCCTCGTCCAGTTTCGAAAGCTTGATGATGTCTTCGATCAGCATCATGAGACGCTGGGATTCTTTATAGATATCCGATGAAAATTCCTGCACTTTCTCCGGCGGAACAACACCCTTGGCCATCAGTTCGGCAAACCCGGAGATCGATGTCAGTGGGGTCTTCAACTCGTGCGAAACATTCGCGGAGAACTCCCGGCGAAGTGCTTCCCGCTGTGCCACTTCTTCCTGAATGGTCAGTTTCTGCTCACGGATCTTCTGAATAAAAGGAGAAAGCTCCGGATACGTATTCGTCTCCGGATGGTCGATATCCAGTTCATTGATCGGTCGTACGATCTGCTTTGCTACACGGAAAGAAAGCACTACGGAAATCATGAGAACGAGAACCAGTACCCAAAGGACCGGGCTTACTGCATAAAGAGCATAGCGGACAGCGCTGAGCGGACGGCTGAGTCTTAAGATCGTGCCATCTTCGCACTTTGTGGCGCAATACATGGTGGTTTCACCACTGCTCTCTGACTTACGGATCGCCTTGCCTTCCCCATCCTGAAGTGCCGACTTGACCTCCGGACAATCCTTCTGATTGGGAAACGGCACCCCCGTTTCATTGTCAAAAAGGACGCTTCCGTCTGCACCGATCCAAGTGATCCGGTTGATATCGCCAAGCTTCGAAAGATACGTCTCACCGCTAAGCATGAGTCCTTTCTCCGCATAAGACACCTCCTGCTGAAGCGCCGCATACGTCTCATCCATTCTCTGCTTATATTGCAGCCCGAAAAAAAGCGCTCCACAAACGATCAGAACAGACAGACCTACTAAAAATGTGTTTCGAAAAATCGTCTTGATCATATATTAATCCTCCACAAAGCGATATCCGACTCCTCGCACGGTTTGGATATACATGCCGGCCGGTCCGAGCTTGGCCCGAAGCGTACGAATGTGTACATCCAGAGTACGGTTTTCCCTTTCTGCTCCCAGTCCCCATATCTTTTCAAGGAGTGTTTCCCGCGACATAACGATGCCACGGTTATCGATCAGAAGGAGAAGTAACATGAATTCTTTATAGGTCAGCGCGATTTCTTCTTCGTTTACCTTCACTTCGTGCCTGTCCCGGCAAACATACAGTTCGCGCCAACTATATTCGGATGTTTTCGAGCCGGAAGAACGTCGGCGCAATACTGCACGGACGCGTGCCACCAGTTCCATCATTCCGAAAGGTTTGGAAATATAATCATCTGCACCGGCGTCAAGGCCTTCCACCCGGTCATATTCCGTATTTTTCGCAGTTAAGATGATCACGGGGATCTCCTCGGTGGCAAGCTGATTGCGTAAACGCTTTAATATCTCGATTCCACCTTCTCCCGGAAGCATGATGTCCAGAAGTATTAATTCCGGTTCCTCTTTTTTCATCGCTTCCCAGAATCTCTCCGGCGTCCCGAATCCTTCCGCTTGAAAACCCTGGCTTTCCAGTGCATAGATAACCAGTTTGCGTATACTTTCATCGTCTTCAAGCATGTAGATCACAGTTCTCACCTCGTGCTCATCTTAACAAAGAAACGTGAGAAATAATAGTCTTTTCGTTTACAAATCACGAACAATTAACCTGTATTTAACATAAACCTGATCAAGGATTTAACACAGGGATCATAAAGTAGATATTGGAGGGATAAAACTATGGGAATTTCTGAAGTTATTAGTCTACTATCCGGTATCGCATTATTTCTATTCGGCATGACCCTTATGGGTGATGGTCTGAAACGGGTCTCCGGCAATAAGCTGGAACCGATCCTTTTCCGTCTGGCAGGAACACCTATCCGTGCTATGCTTCTCGGTACTTTCGTCACCGCCGTCATTCAATCTTCTTCTGCCACGTCCGTCATGGTCGTCGGTTTCGTAAACTCCGGCATGATGAAAATGAAACAAGCGATCCGCGTTATCCTCGGCGCCATTCTCGGCACCAGCATCACCGGCTGGATCATCTGCTTAAGCTACATTGACAGTGGCTCAGGGATCCAGAGCATCCTTTCCACTTCGACACTGACGGGAGTCATTGCTGTTGTCGGCATTATCTTCCGTATGTTCTGCAAGAAAAAGATCCACCACCATATCGGTGACATCATGATGGGTTTTGCCGTCCTGATGTTCGGTATGAGTAACATGAGCTCCGCCGTCTCAAGCCTCGGTACCCAGCCATGGTTTACTTCTCTTCTGACTTCCATGACCCACCCGATCATGGGTATCCTCATCGGACTCGTTTTCTCGGCTCTTCTGCAATCGGCATCTGCCGCAGTCGGTATCATTCAGGCCCTCTCCCTTACCGGAGCGATCACCCTGGAGTCCGGACTTCCGCTCCTCATGGGTATTGCGATCGGTGCCTCTGTTCCGGTACTTCTTTCCGCACTTGGCGCGAATGTTAACGGTAGAAAAACCGCGGTCAGCTATCTGGTTGCATCCTTTATGGGCGTTATGGTCTGCTCGTCACTCTTTTACATCGGCGATGCCATCTTCCATTTCTCTTTCCTGTCCATGACCGTGAATCCTGTTTCGATTGCTTTGGTCAACACGATCCTTCGATTCTCCATCCTTCTGGTCCTCGCACCTTTTGTCGATGTGCTGGAAGCTGTTGCCAACCTGGTCGTTCCTACCAAGAACGAGCCCAATGACCCGGCCCTCAAGCTGGAGGAACGTTTCTTGACTCACCCTGCTTTGGCTATTGAACAGAGCAAGGCCACCATTGCCGATATGGCGCGCGATGCAGAAAAGTCAGTCGAAGCTGCCTCCGGTCTTATCTCGAACTTCAGTGAAGAAGGTTTCACGCATGTTGAAGATCTCGAAAACGCCGGCGACCGCTACGAGGACGCACTCGGCTCATATCTCGCCAAATTGACCGGGGTAGAGCTTTCAGAGCGGCAGAATTGTGAAGTATCCAAGTTCCTGCACACACTTTCAGATTTCGAGCGTATCTCCGACCATGCAGTCAGCATTGCCAGAAGCGCCCAGGAGATTCATGACAAGAATCTGACTTTTACTGATGATGCGAAAAAAGAACTGGCTGTCCTCATTTCTGCAGTTCGTGATAATCTGCATAATACCATCACATCCTTCATTAACGAAGATATCTCTATGGCACAGCGCGTCGAACCTCTTGAGGAAGTGATCGACTCACTTTGCGATGAGATGAAGATGCGCCACGTCGACCGCGTGCAGCAGGGACAGTGCACGATCGAGCATGGTTTTGTATTCAATGACCTCATCACATGTATGGAGCGTATCTCCGATCACTGCTCGAACATCGCCGTCGCCCTCATCGAGCTCAGCACCGGTTCTTTTGACACACATATGTATCTCGGAAGGATCAAAGAGAAGCGCTCACCGGACTTCGAACACTATATCCAGGATTACACTGCCAAGTATTCTTTTGACTGATCGATCGACAGATTATGTGAAATCCGGGTGATCGCCACGGCTGTCCACGACTTCGTACCCGATCTTCGTCATACGTGCACGGAGGCACACATTACATTCTGCCGCTTCCTCGCCGGTACAGATCTTGCCGTCATACAGCAGATACTTGCCGCGCACCTGCACCGGAGACAGGTTTGGCATAATGACATTTGCTCCGGCCAGAATGCCTTTCTCGCGTCCAAAAGCATCCGCCGTTCCCAGTGCGGTCGTGGCCGGAAGCAGCACTTTCGGAAATAGGATCCGCAGCACAGCAAGCAGAGCAATCGTTTCTTCTGCCGAACCATTCGGCTCGTCGCGGAATGGTGTATCTTTGTGGGCAAGAAACGGACCGATACCGATCATGTGAGGCTGGAGTTCCTGCATGAAGCGGATATCTTCCAGTATATGCTCCGTTGTCTGGTGCGGCGTGCCGATCATGATGCCGCAACCCACTTGAAAACCGATTTTTTTGAGATCACGCAGGCACTGTTTTCTGTGCGCACCGGAAAGCGATGCCGGATGAAGCATCGCATAGTGCTCTTCATTTGCTGTCTCATGGCGGAGAAGATAGCGCTCCGCTCCCGCTTCAAAATAGCGCTGATAGCTCTCATAGGATTTCTCCCCGATCGAAAGTGTAACTGCGCATGTCGGGTGCTTCTCCTTAATGGCACGTACCAGTTCACAGATCCGGTCATCGGTATAGTACGGATCTTCACCCCCTTGCAGGACGAAAGTCCGGAAACCCAGTTCTTCGCCTTTGTCACAGCAGGAAAGGATCTCTTCCCTAGTCAGGCGGTATCGGCTGGCATTCTTGTTGCTCAAACGGATCCCGCAGTAATAGCAGTCATTTTTACAGTAGTTGGTAAACTCGATCAAACCACGGAGATAGACCGTCTTTCCGAAAACGGCTTGCGATATCTCTCTTGCTTTGGAAAAAAGGATCTCCCTTTCTTCCTCGGTTGCCCGGTGTAAGATATAATCCAGCAGTTCTAAAGAAATTTGCCGGGTTTCAGCCATTTCCTCGATCTTTTGCGTAAATCCGTCCATATTGGTATCTCTCTTTTCCATACTATTCATTCTCGAAATCATACTCCCTGACTTCACAGTTTTTTATGCCGAACTTGGCATATTCATCGTTTTCCATCTCATAGAAGTATGAGTGGATCACCCGTGCTATACCATTATGCGCAACCAGGATATAAGTCTTATCCTTCTGTGCTTTTAACTCATCGAGAAGATTATATATCCTTTGAGCCAGCTGAAACATAGACTCTCCGCCATCAAAACGATACAGAAATCTTTGCTTCATCTCGAAAAACTCCTGCCCGTCTCTCGGCGTGGACTCATATTTTCCGAAACATTGCTCGAAAAGGCGCTTGTCCGGCATCGCCGGCACACCGAGGATCTCGGAGATATGCATGGCCGTATCTTTGGCACGGGATAAGGGCGAGTACAGGATCATGTCGGCTTTGACATCCATACCAAGAAGATTGTTCGCAGTCTGGATCGCCTGTTCGTGACCCTTCTCCGTCAAAGGACTATCTGTCGCGCCGCAGATTTTGTTTTCAACGTTCCAGACCGTTTCTCCATGCCTGACAAAATACAGTTTCGACATTTCTTCTCCTTTTCGCTATCTTCGGGATATATAAAGGAAGACAGCATTCTTTAAGATTATATCACGTGCCCGCCGTTTCGCCTCTACTGTCAAAGAATCGGGAGTTTATTTCTTTGCCGAAAGGTCATATAATAGTATAGTTAAACGCAAATGATGGGAGAAAAAGAATTGAATCGATTCAAAAACGCACTCGGGCGCCGTTGGGGAGCCTATTCCGTAGCTGCCGTAACCGGCGTAGTCGCCTACCTGGTTTTGACGAATATGCCTGTAGTTCTTGCATGGTTATCCCACGTCGTACAACTGATGTCACCGATCATCATCGGCATCATTATCGCTTATCTTATCGATCTTATCGTCGTTTTTTTCGAAAACAAAATATTCAAGAAGGTTAAGAAGCCGAAGACCCGCTATATCCTGTCCGTCACCGTCTCGATCCTTCTTGTTCTGATCTTTATCGGGTTCTTCTTCTGGCTGGTTTTACCGGAGATCGTGCAAAGTATCACGCATTTCATATCCAATGCACAGAATTATTCATCTCTGCTGGATGAGAATCTCGCAAAACTCGATAAATTCGCTGCCCAATACGATATCCAACTGAATGCCACCAAGTGGACTTCGAACATTCACGCATGGACGGATACCATGATCGCCGATTTCACCACGAATCTCTCTCGCGCCATGAATACTGTCTTAAGTGTGGGCTCTATGCTGGTCAATGTTTTCGTCGGCATCATTCTCGCGGTTTATTTTCTGGCCGGAAAGAAGAAGCTCTATGCAGGCATCCGCCGATTCCGCCATGCCCTTCTTACCGATGAACAATATGAGAAGCACACCGCCTTTCTTAAGCGAAGCAGTGCAATCTTTGCCAAATACATCAGTTATACGATCCTTGAAGCGATCGGAGTAGGCATCGTTAATGCTATTTTCATGCTGATAGCAGGTCTTCCGAACGTGACTCTCATCTCCGTCCTTGTTGCGGTAACTAATATCTTACCGACATTCGGACCGATCATCGGAGGTGCTTTGGGTGCATTTATCCTATTGCTCGAAGACCCGATGTATGCCTTGATCTTCATCATCTTCACTTTGATCCTGCAGACGATCGACGGATACATCGTCAAGCCACACCTTTTCGGTGACTCGCTTGGCATGCCGTCTTTCGTTTCTTTGATTTCTATTATCCTCGGGGGCAAGCTATTCGGACCAATTGGTATCCTTATCTCGATTCCTTTTGCCGCTGTCTGCGCGATCCTTTATCGTGAAAGTTTTCTGCCCTGGCTCAACAAGCGCAAACAGATGCGTACTCCCGCGCCTGCGCAGAAGAAAGACAAGTAAGCAGAAGCGTTATCGCTTTCCGCTCACGCATCCTCTCTCGCGCACTGGATCATCGGATCATCGACAAGTTCCAGACGGATCTCCGGCACATCCACACCCATCGTCTGAAGATTCTTTCTTGCCGTATTCAGGAAAAGCTCTGCGTTTTCGGACTTGATCTCCGCCGGGCACTTCTCGAGATTATCTGATGCCTTGATCTCTGCACCGATCTCCTTTAAGACCGCTTCCAAAGCCTTCTCCGCTTTCAATGCTTCCAGTACAGATCTCAACTGGAAATAGCCGTAGATCATGACGTTGTTGATCGCTTCGGTATTCCAGATACGTGTATAGAAAGACACGAAGTCTTCGCCCTCCGGCATCGGCGCCGGCACCTGGCTCAGGATATTTGTAAGACGGTCTTTAAGCTGTCCCAGTCTTTCCTCTTCTCCCATGTAGCGGTAATACGCGACCGCAAGAGAATTGACGTACATCTCCTCATCCACTTTCGAGAATTTCGCGCCCTGCTTCTCAACAATGCAGTGACCCATCTCGTGAACGAGATTGTACCAGTGGAAATAAAGGTCAAAGAAATACTGAATATTCTCCGCTCCGAAAAGCATCGTGTATCCCTGCTGCTGTTCCTCGTTTCCGCTTTCAAACTTGCCTGACATAATGACGTACTTCATGTGTTTTTTTCTCCTCGTATTTAGACTTGCGGGTTAATCGAATCGATATACTGATGGTATTTCTCTTTTTCGCTATACATGTATTTATCCGCACGGTCAATGTATTCTTCGATCGTCTCATCGTCACCGGGCTCGATGATCGCATATCCAATGCTGGCGTGAAGAATAAATGCAAGATTCAGTGCTTTGAAATCATTACTCATCGCTTCAGAGATCTGCCTGATCAGTTCCTCGATCGTCTCGGTTTCCGGACATGGTCCGACAGCGATGAATTCATCTCCGCCATATCTTCCGAAAAGCCATTCTTTCGGCGAATGTGTCTTGAAAGCTTCCGCGGTCGCCTTGATGGCAAAATCGCCGTTCAGATGTCCGTACACATCATTGATCGTCTTCATTCTGTCGATATCCGCGAATACAAGCATCGACTTCAGACCGGCCGCTTTGCGGGAAGAAATGTACTCATACAGCACCTTCAGACAGCCTGTACGGTTATAGATTCCCGTGAGCGCATCCGTCATATAGATCTTCTTCAGTTCATCATTATCACGCTTCGCAAAGATATGCCGGCGCATGCTGAAAAGCTGCGCGTTCATGCTCATGCAAAACTTACCGAGGCTGATATTATAAAGAAGTTCCGGCGAATTCTTGATTGCCACATAACCGATGATAAAATGCATATAGTTCAGCGGCGCAAAAATATAAAGATTCGATTTTCCTTCTTCATGCACATAATCCGGATAAAGTTCTTTCGAATCAAAACTGCGTATCGCCATTCTCTTCCCGTTCCGCAGTTCATGCAGAACATCCATATTTGAACTGTAACCTCTTATTCTCTGCGGATACTGCTCATCGTCCAGGTCAAAAAATATCGGCTCCGTGCAAAGACAATAATCCGGACCGAGAGTCGGCAGATCCGGGTTATCCTGCATTCCTTTTTCGACAAAATCCTCTTTTCGGGTTGCCATAGACAACGGGATCTGCATGCGTCGGAAAAATATATCCATCATATCCTGTTTCAGCAAGGAATAGTATGTATTTCTGACCGCATCAAAGCGATTATGTACCGCCTCTTCCGTAGCAGGGCATCCGCAGCTTTCGGAGGGAATGTAGTGAGAAGAACATTCTTCCGTAAATCTCTCTTCCGGATGGCTGATCTGATACTTCAATTTGTCGTATGCCAGTTCACCCAGTGTCTCCCATCCTCGGGAAACTGTCGCCAGAATAGGGAAGGTATGTTGTCCGATATTAGTCATATCAAAACCGGTCAGAAGGACATCTTCCGGTATGCGGAATCCTCGCTCATTTAACGCAGAGCCAATGCCGAGCGCCATATTATCATTCGCACAGACAATGGCATCCGGAAGCTTATTCCCTGCATCCAGATATGCATTCATCTGGAGATAAGCTGTATAAAATCCATAATCACATTGAAATTCCGCCAAAAGAGTATTGTCATGCTCAGCAAGAACATCGACAAGAGCCTGACGCCTTATCATGTTTTCTTCATTTCCTTGCACGCCATTCACATATATGATCGTTTTTGCATGGTGATGTTCAATAAGATGTGTGGCAAGTTCTCTGACACCTTTATAGTTTTCAGACTTGATACAGGACATATCGGGAACATCCACTTCAAGTGAGATCATGGGTACGCCGGCCCTCTGAAATCTTGCACAAACGCGTTCCTGTTCATCCGGGATATTAAAGGTATTGGTCAGCATGACGGCTCCGTCAAAATCTTTCGGATCAGGAAGATGAACCAGATTCAGCTGACATTTATTCTGCAGTTCATGGTCATTTGCCGCGCAATATGTGACAAACACAAAAATATCCACGCTGTCTTCTTGCGCCTTTTTCTGCAAGCCGGTTACCACATGTTCGATGAATTCATTGCTATATCCATTTGTAAAGACTGCGATCCGCTTATTCATGAATATTCTCTCCTCATCGACCATTACATTTCTGCTCTTCCGACATAAAACGTAAGGGATACTTTTCATTACTCCCACAACATTTTATTATAAATCAGCAGGCACAAAAAATGTACCTGCTGATTTTGATCTCTATGAAAAATCTTCTGATTTTGTGACGATCCTTACTTCGCTACCGTATAAAGAGCTTTGAAATATCCGTTGTTATTCATGAGCGTCTCGAAGCTGCCTTTCTCTTCGATCGTCCCGTCTTTGATCACGACGATCTCATCATAACGGCGCAGAAGGGATTCTTCCAGAGTATGCGTCACCACGATCCTGGTCATGGAATCCAGTTCCAGTATCTCATTGATCACTTCATACGAAGTCTTGGCATCCAGTGCAGATGTAGCTTCGTCTGCGAGAAGGATCGAAGAATCTTTCAAAAGGCTTCTCGCGATCGAGATACGCTGCTTCTCTCCTCCCGACAGACCCTTGCCGTTTTCTCCGCACAGATAATCTTCACCGCGTTCACGGATCAGTTCTTCTATGTGCGCCTTGTTCATGGCCATAGCTACTTTCTCTTCCGGGAAGTCACGGAACAGTGTTACATTGTCCTTAATTGAGGCGTTAAAGATAAATACATTCTGCTGGATCACGGACATCAGATCGTAAAGCGATTCCGGACGGATGGAGCGAAGCTCCTGACCATCGATCGTGATCTTGCCTTTATAATCGTCATTTGCTGTCATCAGAAGATTGAGGAACGTGGAT
Organism: Clostridiales bacterium; assembly: GCA_017513085.1. Classification (GTDB taxonomy): domain Bacteria; phylum Bacillota; class Clostridia; order Saccharofermentanales; family Saccharofermentanaceae; genus Scatonaster. The sequence continues at coordinate 51,574 of JAFWDK010000015.1, forward strand.
TTTCCGCTTCCGCTTGCTCCGACGATCGCATAGGATCTTCCGGGCAGGAATTCGCAGTTAATGTCATGAAGGACTTCCTTCTCCCCTTCTTCATACGCAAAAGAAACATCCTGGAAACAGATCTTCTCTGTCACTGCTTCGACTTCGGCCTCTCCGGAAGAACCGTTGTTCCGGGAGAGAGAATCAGAGAGCTTCTCGATCAGTCCACGGGCCGCTTTTTTACCAGCCAGAAGCTTCGGAAGTTCGGCAACCGGTGGAATCAGGAAATTCATCAGATTCACGAACATCAGGATCGATCCGGCGGTGATCCCTTTTCCTGTCTGAACGAGGTATGTACCGAACAGGAATACACCAAGTTGAGAAATGATCCCTGCCATCAGGCCAAGCGAACCGGTTAAGGATGCGATCCGACGCAGGTGGCATTTTGCGTCTTCGAGTTTGCCGTTTTCATTGACGAAGAGCCGGTTCACTTCATTTTCTGCCCGGAAGCTCTTGACGACCTGAAAACCGCCGAGGCAGTCGTTTATCGCGGATGTAAATTCCGTGTTCTGGTCGGACACTTCTTTTTGTACCTTCGCCATTTTCTTCCCCATGATCGCGGATACCAACATAGGAATGATTATGATAAGGACAGAGAATAATGTCAGGATAGGCGAATTCAGGAACATAAGAATGAGCGATCCGAAAAACGAAACTATTTTAGTCATGATCGGCATTATAGAAGCAACATAATTCGTTTCAACAGCAGATGCATCATTCGTCAAAGCGGAGAGATAGGAAGCAGAGGCTTCTTTTCGAAATGAAGAAATATTCTTCTGCGAGAGAAACCAGAATGCTTTATTCTTATACTGTGTCATCGCGCGACGGATAAAGGATGGTTCCGCAAAGTAATTCAGTAGCATGATCAAGACTTCCAGTCCAAAAAAACCGGTACAGATGAGAAGGATCTGTACAAAAGAATATGCGCTCTGACCGGAAATAAGATCGATCAGTTCTTTGAGGATCCAGGAGACGATTATTCCTGTAAGACCATTGAGTATGGAAGCAGAAAGTGCCAGAAAAAGGGCGCAGTGATTTTTCCTGTAGAACCGGGAAACCAGTTCCACACGAGTGGAGTTGTTATTCATTTTTCATTCACCTCATTTGTTAATGGATTTCCAGAGTTCAGCCAACTCTTGAGATTTTAGATATTTGATCGTGTTTTCGATTCCTTCTATGCTGGTTTTGCCTGTAGTATCGAATGCCATGCATGGTTCCTGTATGTCGACGAAGCGCTCTCTTCTGGCATCGTAATTCGGTGCCGCATCGAACAGTTCCGCTTTCTTTTTCGCTTTTTGGAGAAGATCCTTTGCCTTCTTCTGGTTTTTTATCTTGAGCTCAACATATGCCAACGCTGTAAGAAAGAGGCTATCGATCCTGTCCAGATAAAAAGGTTCCTCGTTCCGTCTGAAGAACTCGTTCTCTTTGATCCCCATCTCCAGGATGGCTTCGGCTTCTTTATAGTTCTTCGTCTCCAAATAGCATCGGGCTTTATTTGAAATAAGATTCACTCTCGCACTGATCTGATTGACGAGGGCATACGACAGATATGTTTCTGCCTCCGCATATTGTCCTTTTTCCACCAGAAGTGAACCGATATAGGAGTTATAAATGTATCCGGCATTATGGTCCTGAAAGATCTTCAGACTTGTGTCTGTATCTCCCATCATCAGATATACCTGAGCAAGCTGTCCGTAAAGATGCGTCTCATCAATATTCGGATCTGTATTCTGAGAGATAAGCCTGATTGCCTGCTCATACAGTTCCTTAGCTCTGACACAATATTTCTTATCGATCTCGAACAATGCTGCAAAAGCTCTGTAAAGGTAAGCGCTCTCGTAAACGATATTGAAACTGTTCGGATATTTTTTCAGTGCTTTTTCCGCCTCCTCGGGGCCACTCGGATCCATAGAATCCGTCAGTTTCCGAAGTTTTCTGGCAAGAATGCTGACCCGGTTATCGCGGATGTCAAAGCCAACCAGAACATCCAGAGATATATCGAAAAAGTCAGCCATCTCCATCAGTAAAGAAATATCCGGTGTTGACAGAGCAGCTTCCCACTTATGGACGGCTCCGACAGTTACTCCGAATACTTCTGCCAGCTGTTCCTGTGTAAGTCCTCTTTCTTTTCGGAAAGACTTGATATTTGCCGGAAAATTATTTTTCATTTTCTCGTTTCCTCCACTATCAGTATCGGTTCAACTGTCTTTATTGTAGAGGAAAACGAGCGAGAATAGAATACACTGCCAATACAATTAGAATAGAAATAACTATACTGTTAGTGTAGGTAACTTTGGGGACGAAGCCTTCTTTGCTCCGATGCCATACCGCTCACCTCGATTCTATGTAATGTGTACCATTGTTTGCTCTATTATCCACTAGTCACTTAGTATATTCGCGCCATGATAAACTCTGATTATACTGCGCGATAAGTTGCCGGTATTTTTCAGAAACTCCCGTAGATGCTAGCATAAAATTACAGCAAATTATTGGAGGAACCAAACATGGCCGGTATTTATCAATCAATCACAGAGTTAGTAGGAAGAACACCGCTTTTGCAGCTGAACGGCTATAACAAAGCAAATGGATTACAGGCCGATGTCATCGGTAAGCTTGAGTATTTTAATCCGAACCAGAGCGTAAAGGACCGTATCGCTCTCGCCATGATCGAAGATGCGGAGAAGTCCGGGAAACTGAAGCCGGGCTATACTGTTGTCGAGACAACGAGCGGTAATACAGGTATTGGTCTGGCAGCGATCGCTGCATCGAAAGGATATCCTTTCCGCGTATATATCCAGGATCAGGTATCCGAGGAACGTTTCAAGGTCATCCATGCATTTGGCGGAAAGACGATCAAACTTACTGAAGAGCCGACACTAGGAAGAGTTCTCAAAGAAACGAACGGTGACTTTGTCGCAGCGATCGCAGCACTGAAAGAAGAAGTCCTCAGCAAAGAAGAAAACATCGTTTTTGTTGACCAGTGCTCAAACCCGGCAAACCCGGCCATCCATAGAGCAACCACAGGCCCCGAGATCTGGGAAGACACGGAAGGCAAGGTCGATATCCTCGTTGCTTGCGTAGGCACAGGTGGCACGATCTCCGGTGCAGGCGGATTCTTAAAGTCGAAGAATCCGAATATTAAAGTAGTCGGTGTACAGCCGGGACCCGATTCTCTCCCGAGTGATGAGAAGCCGGAACCGGACGAAGAAATCACCGGTGTACATCCTTTCTCAGGCGTTCCGGATAACATTATCCCGGCAACTCTGGATCGGAACATCTACGACGAAGTCATTGCCGTAGAAGCACTCGATGCATATAAGGCAGCAAGACAGGTCGCAAAAAAAGACGGTATCCTCATCGGTACATCTTCCGGAGCTGCTCTCTTTGCCGCCACCGAACTTGCCAAGAGACCCGAGAACAAAGGAAAGAAGATCGTTGCTGTCTTCCCGGATACAGGACTTCGTTATCTTTCGACAAATCTTTTCGCCGAGGAGTAACCTCAGAAAAGATCCAGCCGCAGCTGCCGGTCGATCCAGCTCTTCTGTACTGCCTGATGAATCATATCATCAGGCATACTTGTCCCGATGAGAAAAGGTGATTTCGGATCGTGACGCCGCATGTTTTCGCGAACCAGCGAAGGATCCGTATTGGCATAGCAGTACCTGCATAAATGTCCGCAGGTATCGTAAGCGCCGATGTCCGATCCCAGAAGGCAGGCGCACTCTCCGTTTCTCTGGTTCTTCCCCGTCTTTGGGACGAGCAGGTTTGCGTGAAGCGCCGTCTCATAAGTTGACACCGTCATACAGCCCGAGCAGTCGGCACCATACGGTTCCAGTGCTTTTCCCTCGGCACAGGGACGGATCGTCATGCCATACTTTCTTGCGATCTCGATAAACGCTTTGCCGAGAGTCATCCGATCATCCAGAGAGACTTCCCGCGCCTCCGGAAAGTTCCTCTCCACTTTCTTATAGATGTCCAGAAAGCTGATGACGCAGGTCTTCGTGTAACCGGAAAGGGTCGCTGCCATCTTCTCGAACATGCCGATATGCCATTCCACAGAGTGAGCCGCATCGACGAGGATCGGATCGTAGCGCCAGCCCATGCTGTCCACACCGACCCGCTCCGAAAGCTTCTGAAAAGACTCCATCACCCGATCCTTATCCGGAACATTCGGCTCGATGTCTTTTCCATAAGGCGTGATCGTCACAAACCAGTACTGTCCATATGGATCCAGCACGTCCATCTTCGGCAGCATCGGCGCGGGATTCTTGGTGCAGAAAGAGATCAGATCCACCACCTCAGGAGACAAACTGTATCTCGTCACCTGCGAAGGATTATAGGGATTACGCACGAGGACGAAGCCTTCTTTGATCCGGTTGCAGAGCCACTCGGAATAAAAGGCCGGAATATCGGTCCGCATGCCTGTCTGGATGATCATGATTTCAGCTCCTTTAAGACCTCTCCGATATCGCCCGTGATTAGGATCGCCTGGTCCTTGATCTCCTCCGGACAGAGGGCTTCTTCGAAGTTGATGTAGGCGTAGGTCGCCTTCGGATTCTGCGCGGTCATTTTCCAGAACGGATACTTAATGATGACCGGTGTGTTGTATCCGACACCCAGTTCCAGGAAAAGGACTTTCCCCGTCTTATGCGTCTCCAGAAATACTTCATATCTCGAGCACGCAAGTTTCCATCCGTCATCCTCGACAAATTTATCGTCGGAACGAAGATTCATGGTAAGCGGTTTTCCGCACTTTGGACATTTCGGGATCAGCTCGGACGGGATCCGCATATCCTTCTGCTGCTCGTACATTCTCTTTATCATCTCTTCGTTATCGTAGGTATCCTGCGTACAGGGCTCCGTGCACTGGAAAAGACCATAATCCCCCTGGGTATAAAAGAGCCTCTCTTTATCGAATCCCGCCTTCTGAAAGCAGTGATCCACGTTCGTCGTCAGGACGAAATAATCCTTGTCCTTCACCAGCGCAAAGAGCTCGTCGTACACAGGTTTCGGCGCATCCAGATAACGGTTGATGTAGATGTATCTGGACCAGTACGCCCACATGATCTCCGGCTCCATCCCCAGCACATGAAAGCCGCCGGTATACATGTCCGTGAAACCGTACTTTTCCGAAAAGTCGGAAAAGTATTTCTCGAATCTCTCACCGCTATAGATAAAACCCGCCGACGTGGAAAGACCTGCACCGGCACCGATCAGGACAGAATCCGCCTCTGCGAGAGCCTGCTTCAAATTTCTAATGTTTTCTGCAAAATCCATACTAACCATGCTAATACTCTCCTCGCGACGCAACTGATCGATATCACTTTGGATAAAAGTCAAATGTAAAGAGTCTGACTGGGTTTTCAATCTGTCTCTTTATTCGAATAATTCAGAGTGTGACCCCACTCTGTACAGCAACAGAACAAGGGTATTTTCTCTTATCTCATACATAAGGAGCCAATCAGACTCAACATGGCATTCACGTATTCCGGCAAAATTCCCGGATAATTCGTGATCACGGAACTTATCCTCAAGTTTTTTGCCTTTAGCAAGCTTATCTATTACTTCAAAAAGCAGGTCGATGTTTTTCTTCTGCTTCTTTGCGAGTTTTAGATCTTTCTTAAACTTACTGGTTACCTTGATTTCATACTTCATACGCCCAAAGCACTCCTAAGGGATTTTGCATCTTTATATCCCGGGATTTTCGGATCGTCTGCAATTCGACGTCCTTCTTCAATTGCCTTGACCGTTTCCATATTGGGAACATCTATCTTAAGATCAAAAGGAATGCCCCGCTCTCTGACTGTTTTTCTTAAAAACATATTCACTGCGGTGGTCATGTTCAGGCCAAGTTCCGCAAATATTTTCTCTGCCTGATCTTTAATCTCTTTATCTGTTCGAATATTCAGATTAGTTGTAGCCATAACCATCTCTCCTTTACAATCCATCTTTCATTTGTATTATACACAAGAACTCGTGCAATAGCAACACATTGTCATTACATTATACATATTGAAACATCACTTGAGCAGGTTCTGATAAAACAGAAGATCAATATCCTTAAACACATTGAAAAGCACTTTGATGCCGCTTCCGGTCGTATCCAGGTATTCCTTCACTGTCGCCACGGCAATCTCCGCTGCTCTTTCATTCGGGAACATAAATACACCGGTAGAAATGCAGCAGAGGGCGACACTCGAAAGGCCGTTTTCATCCGCCAGTTTCAGGATCGACCGATAGCAGGATGCCAGATCGTCTTCATTTTGTTTCGTCAGAACATGCTGTACGATCGGACCGACGGTGTGGATGATATACTTAGCCGGAAGATTAAATGCCGGCGTGATCTTGGCGCCTCCGGTCGGTTCCGGATACCCCTGCTTCTCGATGATGTCATTACAGTAAAGCCGAAGCTGGATGCCGGCCTTGGAACCCAGGATGTTATCCAGACACGAATGCAGCCACTGATAGCAGCCGGTGAAGCCGGAATTTGCCGGATTCACCACAGCATCCACAGAAAGCCTGGACATATCTCCCTGCCATAGATAGATCCTCGCATCCGATCCGATGTGATGAAGATCCTCTAATCTCACAATTCCTTCCGCTTCATTTTCCGCCGTCAGATATTCATCCTGAATCTTCAGAAATTCCTCACTGATCGGGTCGGGCATACGGATATTCATAAGACCCCGCAGGAGATCTTTCTGTTCCTTTTCGCCGGCGGGTATTTCCACATCGGCTGCATCCGACCTCTCCGCCAGAAGCTGTTTTATCAGCCATATTCTCTGCTCGTCATGGGTCATAATGTTCACTCCTCTTCCAATGTCTCAGAAAACCGCAGGAGATACCCGTCCGGGTCCTGGATCAGCACTTCTTTCTCCACATAACAGATCCCGTCGCAGCGGTATTTACTGGTGAATAGATCTTTAAACGGAACCACGCCTTTTTCTTTTATCCGGGCAACGAATTCCTCCAAGTGGTCGATCTCGATCTGGAAATTGATCCCTCTTCCAAGCGGATACTCCAGCTTCCCGGTCTCCCAATGGCCATTGATCTCGTTGATCATTAACTGCGCTTCCCCAAGCGAAAGAAAAGCAAACTTATCCTCGACCCGTTCGTACTCGATCTTAAAACGCAGCACGTCCGTATAAAATCGTTTGGAATTCTCAATATCGGAAACACTCAGTTCCGGAACCAGTTGATTGAATCGCATACTCTTTTCTCCTTGAAGGGTTCCCTTCTCCTTGAATCATTCCCCTAAAAGATCGGCTAACGTATCAGAGGTTTCGACCGGTGTCCAGTGGCCTTCCACGCAGATCTCCGGGTCTATGCGCTTGATCGTATCCGCAAGTTTTCTGCTAAGATCCTTGTCTTTTTCTCCATTGGGAAAAGCACTGCACGTGGCGTCTCCCAGGAACAGGGTCTTGTCTTCGCACACATAGATGAGTGTCGCATCATCGGTGTGCGGCGATTCAGACTCGAGGATCTTCACCGTGCATCCGCCCAGATCCAGCGTCATCTCTCCATGGTAGATCATGTCGGAAGGAACGACGATGACTTCCTTATTTCCGGCATATTCTTTTTGCACACTATCACCGATGGCAAGGAAAACCGAAGGGCCGTTCTTCTCGATCGTTTCCTTCCATTCCTTCAGGTACTGATTCGTTCTTTCATTGCAGATAGAAAGACCATGTATCGCATGCATGGCGAAGGTGTGATCCCAGTGCCAGTGCGTGATGACCGTCAGTTCCGGAAGCGGCAGTCCTTCTTTTTCCAGAAGTGCATAGAACTCTTTCATGTGCACATCCGAATGCCCTGCGTCGATCGCCAGGCTCCAGTTCTCACCCCGAACATAGCCGAGATTCGGCCGGTCCCGCTCCTCTTCAAAAGGCATATACCAAATATGTTCCGTTAGTTTTTGAAGTTCCATCTTTTCTCCTCTGCTCGTTACCAGTGAACAAACTCTCCGCCGATCACGCCCCGCACTTCGGGATCAGACAGGATCCCGTACTTCTCCGGACGTCTGTACTTGTCGCCCATGATGTCGTTGCTTCGATGTTCTCTGAGCTGATCCAAATCGAGTTCCGCGATATACACACCCGGATCTCCCGGTGCTTCCAGTACACACATGTCTCTCACGCCCGGCTCATTTCGAAGCCACGGCACGCCGTCGAAAAGTGTCGAGTGACCATTGCAGTCCGGCTGTCCTTTCGGGTAGTTGCAGGTAGCGACCGCCACCATGTTTTCGTACGCTCTCGTCCGAAGTGTGGAAAGGCGGTTGATCTCCATGGGGCAGGCATTCGGCGCCAGGATCAGTTCCGCACCTTTGAGCATCAGGATCCGGGCGCTCTCCGGAAATTCCCTGTCGAAGCAGATCATGGATCCGAACTTTACTTTTCCTCTTCCGAAATCCAGGTCCGTGACGTAGAAATCCTCTCCGCCACTTAAGACTTTTTCATCGGCAAAAGCACATGGATGTACCTTCGAGTAGTGAAGGATCTCTTTTCCTGTCCGATCAAAGAAGATCACGGAATTCAGCGGCTTCGGTTCATTCGTTTCTAAGAAAGTGATGCCGATCGCCATCTGAAGTGCAGAGGCAAGATCCCGGAACGTATTGACGAACTCACTGTCTTTTTCGATAGCGAGTTTGCGTATTTCGGCTTCATCCTGTGGAAGCGCATATCCGTCGCTCCACATCTCCGGAAAAAGCGCTACATCCGCGCCTTTTTCTTTTGCTTCCTCACAGGCTTTTTTCCCGATCAGAAGATTCTCATCAAGATCCTTACCGGGAAGGATCTGAAGTAATGCTATTTTCAGGTTCATTTTATCTCTCACTTTACTCTTTTTCAGAAGGAACAGATCCGTCATCCCAGCTATGTCAGGATATCCGGATCCTTTCCGTTTTCTCGTATATATGCTATCACGTTTTCCTTCGTTCGGATCTTCTCCGCAAGCTCCTTCGGAAGGGTAGATAGAAATTCCGAAATCGACACTTGCGAGTTCTTCCGGATTTCTTTGAGAAGAAGTGTATCTTTCTTTTTTCTCTCCGCTTCCGACTTCGGATATCCCTGTCCGAAAGGCTCGGAAAAAAGTTTCTCGACCGTCTGTTCAAGATTCTCTTTTCCCTGCCATGTATATTCCTCACCCAGAGGAACCGACACGGCATTTCCGTCGTTGATCTGCGCGAAAAGATATGCATCCATCGGTGTCGGAACATACCCGCAGAGCACGCCCGGCACGTTATTACAAGCCAGCATCATGCCCTGCCCGGAAGAGCATCCTGTCACCACAAGATCGAGAGATCCTGACGCCAGAAGAAGCCCCGCCAGAATGGAGATCTCGATGTAACTGTACTTCTCTTTTTCCTCCGGTGTGCAACCGAAGTTCAGCACCGTCGCATACTTCGCATACTTCTTCACGGTCTCGAATAGAAGTGAGTTCTTTTCGCTCTGGGAACTAGCCTGGATCACGCCGATCCGCATCGGGACTCCGCGTATATTTTTCTCCTTCTGGTAAAAAGCACGGACGAACATCTGAAACTCTTCTTCGCTTTCGCAGGCCTTTCGGCACTGCTCCATTTTCGAAGCAGAGCGGAGATACACATCCTCGATCTTTTTGCACTCGAACTCCGGGCATTCCTTGCACCAGGATACGTCATGTTCTTTCGTGCAGGGAAGGAGCATAAAGCTGCAGGTCGGACGGCAGCCGCAGCCGGTACACCGGATCTCATCGTTACTGACTACGTGATCCCTCCATCCGGCACGATACCAGAACTCCGCCGTCTCGTGAAGTTCCTCTTCTGTTCTTGCCAGAAATCTGGGGCAGACCGCACAATCGTCCCCGCACACGGAGTAGATCGGCGGTGCTTTTCGAAGCTCAGGAAATCGATCAATATACCATTTCAAATCGCGTCACACTTCTTTCTGCATATAGCCACAGGTAAACGGGAAGAAATCGAATTTCTTCGTGCCGATATGGACCGCGCCGAAGCTCTCATACCACTTCCTAAGGACAGTATTTTCTTCCACGATGGAGATATTTACGATCGTACATCCGATGCTATGCGCGTAGGAAAAAGCATGCTCCAGAAGAAGTCTTCCTATCCCCTGATGACGGCACTCCGGAAGGACCGCCAGGTTATTGAGTTCACACTCCAGATTCTCCTGCATCGCCAGAGAATAATATCCGCAGATATTTTCCTTCTCATCCACATAGACGAACATCGGCCGGCCTTCTTCCAGCTGCGAATAGAGCCTGTCTTCCGACATAGCAAAAGCTGTGAAACGAGGTGCATTTTCCGTGGTAAAACCAAGCTCCTCCGCAACTGTCAGAAAACTCTTTCGGATCACATCCACACACTGCGGGATCTCTTCCCGCTTCATTTCACGAATCATTTCGCAGCTCTCCTTTCCATCTGGATCTTTTTCCTACGACCGGGCTATCGGTTTTTGAACACTAGCAATCGTTTTTTCTTTAAGAAAAGTATAGCATTCCTCGGCGGAAAAGGCTTTATCCTTTCAGTATAGGATCTGCGGTGTGTGCATGGTTTTCTCTCAAAATTTTCCACTTTTTCCATGAAAAATCTTTCTGAATTTCCACTTTTTCCATAACGCAAGTGTAGCACTAAGTTGGCATCAAATTGAGTCTCACACCTTCCGCATCCTGGCGACGTTCCTGTTCATAACTTTTCTTCCGTAGTGAACATAGGCGAAGTCCTTTACTTTGCTCCATGTCTGCTTGTGAAGGGTGAAGAAAGTATCCGGATCATCGAAGGTTCCGAAGTCTTTCACCATCGATGCATTTTGTACGAAAAGATCCTGTCCCCGCCAGGTCAGATCCAATTCTGTCAAGTCCGGGACCGAGATGGCATATTTCTGAAATGGCCCTTTCTCCGGGTTCTCCTTCTTCTTCACGCCCTGCACATAGGCATCGTCCGTGATCACGCCCTCCAGTGCGATCCATTTCCCGTCATAGAAAACCTCCACCCAGGTATGGGCGATCGTCTTCGGTGCCAGGATCGAGATGATGCCCGAGGTCGCTCCTCTCTGAAAGCACTTGCTGACTTCCGATCCGTGCAGGCGGCAGGGGATCCCACATCCGCGAAAGAGCGCCATGAGAAGTGTCGCCTTCGTGTTGCACTGGCCATATCCATCTGCGAGTACTTCTTCTGCGGTAAGTGTGTCAGAGCGGTTATATCCGAAAAGGATCTCATTTCGGACATAGTCATAGATCGCGCCGATCCGATTATAGGTGTCGAGATCTTTCCATCCACGGGATTCGATCAGATTCTGGATCGGTGCGGCGTCATAGTTTACCATCGGGGTTTTCTTAAGATATTTATTTTCCATACTGTGCCTCTTTTCTATAGCCGCCTCATGCCCGCGTGCCCTTGGTTCGGGCATCGCGCGCCGGGCGCTCTTTCTTTTCTGGCATCAGTATAGAAAATCCCGGATTAATAAACTTTCAGAAATTCGCTATCTTTTATGGTGCTTCTTGCCGGAAGTCCCATGAGTCTTTTTACCGTGGAGGCAAAATGCGATGGCGAGTCAAAGCCCGCATCCATCGCGGCATCGGTGATCTTCCTGCCGCTTAAGATATCCTGGAAAACTCTCTCCAGCTGGTGAAGAAGCAGATAGTCTTTCAAGGTGATCCCCACCTGCTCAGAGAAAAGATGCGACAGGCGGGACGAAGAAAGGTGCAGTTCTTCCGCAAAATGATCGACAGAGTGATCCGTGCAGCTGCAGTTTTCCAGCATGGAAAGGAATGCCGTGATCCGCTCATCCAGCTGCTTCTCAGAAGATCCGGCACCGACAAATTCATAGAGCTTCTCCATCAGATTCGTGTACGATTCTTTGGAAAATGCACTTGTCAGAGATCGCGCAAGTTCGATCAGTTTATCTACCTTCTTTTCATCTAGGATATAGTATTCGTTCCCGCTAAGAAGCATGCTCAGTTTCCGCCCCATATCCGAGGCAGGTTCGATCACGCAGGTAAAAAGAAGACCGCCACTAAACTTTACGGCATGCTTCACGTTCACATTCACAAAAAGGCACCGGTCGTGGATCTTCTCCTTTCCCACTTTCATCTCCGGAGTGCCGTGAAGAAACAGGAAAAACTGGATCATGCCGTGACTGTGTGTCGCGGCTTCCAGATGATCCGTGAGTGAAGCGATCTTATCGATATCCCAGTAGATCCGGTTCATGTTTTTCCTTTCTATTCATTCACTAACAGCCTGTGCGCCGGGCATCAGAAAAGGTCCAGCGAACTGTCCAGATAGATCTCTTCTCTTACTTTCAGCTGATATTCCGGCTTCGTCATATAGTATAGCAGGAACTCCAGGACAATGGCGCTTCCGAGGCTTCTTCCCTCAATCTTAAAGTGGGAAAAACCGGAAGCAAGATAGGTGTTCTGAATGTCATCGATCCCGATAAAGCCCGGGTTATTCATCGCGTCGGAGAAACGGTAGCCGAAAGAGGCAGAAGGCGATACGCAGACGTGGTCTTCCACGTCTTCACCGAGGCTTTTGCGGCTGACATTTTCGTAGCACTTCTTCCGGTCGCAGCAATCAAATCCGCAGCATTCGTTGCAGAGAAATTCCACTTTCGCTTTCTTATCGGGAGCGAGTGCTTTTAGCAAAGAAAAGGCTTTATTCAATCGGAAATCCGGCACCACATAGCGGAATTCTTCACGGGCCAGCTCGGCATCGAGATCCTGAAAAGCCGTCAGGACTTTCGTTGTGGAAGACACGAAATAGAAGCCCGGATAATTCGTTCGGATATAGTCCAGTAGAAGCTCGGAATGGACGATGATACCGTTCTCTGCGCCGCCGTTTCTCTCGAACAGCGCGCAAAGATCGTTGCAACGCTTGTCGGCAAGATGTTCTTCCCGAAGCAGTGAATTGCTGAATGTCAGGCGCGAAGAAATGCTGTATTCTTTCATGAGAGACGCGACATCGTGGGGATCCGCCTCGCCGAAACCGACACGGCCGCCGCCCCAGAGACAGTCCGCCGGCGCGCCGTAGATCGAGCCGATCCCGCACCAGTCGTAGAAATACTCGCGGTGCTCCCGGAATAAAGGAAGGAAAACCTTGTAGAGCTCATAGAACTCGAACAGGCCCGGCAGATGATAGCAAGCTGTCTTTTCTTTCTGATTCACGATCCTGATTCCCTTCCGCACGGACGATGCTAAGCATCCTCACTGAAATCCGTATCCATTGCAATTTGGAGCGTGTGATCAGGGTATTCTTTGCTGACTTTTTCGCAGACCTCCTGATACACCGCGCGTCGGTCTTTCGCATCAAAACTGATCACGATATCGAATCGGATCGACTTTTCAGCTTTATCAAGATAGAATCCGTGCATTTGCAAAACTCCGGAAACCTCGCCGACGATCTTGGCAACTTTATTTCTGGCCTCCACTGCTTCAGGATCCCGGGTGTTATAGGAATACACGCCGATTGCAGTAAGGATCACATTATGTTCACTGAATACCTTGATCTGGATCTTCCGCAGCAGTTTATCAAGATTATCGGCAGAGAGAGTATCAGGAACTTCAATATGAACTGATCCGTTAAAAGAATCGGGTCCGTAATTATGCAGGACAAGATCATAGACGCCATTTACTTCCGGAAAGCTTGCTACTGTTGCTTTAATGCTTCTGGCTAAATCAGCATCCACACGCTCGCCGAGGATCTTCGACAATGTATCCCTTAGCATCTCTACACCTGCTTTGATGATCACTGCAGAAATGATAGCACCAAGCCATGCTTCCAAAGATAGGCCAAAGAGAAGGTATATGGCAGCAGCTGCAAGTGTTGAAGCGGAAATGACAGAATCCAGTACAGCATCGTCGCCCGAATTGATCAGCGAATCGGATTTCACTTTTTTCCCGACACTCTTCACATATCTTCCAAGGACGATCTTGACCAGAACCGCCACGCCGACGATGATAAGAGAAACGGGAGCATATTCCGGCGTAACAGGGTGGATGATCTTTTTGACTGATTCGATAAATGCCGTAATACCGGCATAAAGAACGATCACGGAAATGATCATGGCACTTAGATATTCGATTCTTCCATATCCGAACGGGTGCTTCTTATCCGGCTCCTTGCCGGCAAGCTTCGTACCAATGATCGTGATCACAGAACTCGCTGCATCTGAAATGTTATTTACAGCATCCATGATAATAGCGATAGAATTGGAAAGAATTCCTATTACTGCTTTAAAAGATGCAAGAAAAACATTGGCAACGATACCGATCCCACTTGTCCTGATGATGATCTTGTTCCGATCATTTCGTTCGTTCATACCCGTTCCTCCTAAACTCTCTGTTTCAACATATCAAATCTATTTCGTATGCCCATTACCGAAGTACATTAACAGGAAGTGATGGTAAAAGCATACCACTTCAACAGATTTCAGACAATGAACGAGGAGCATCATTACAGCCAGTTCAGACGATCATGGAATTCGATCTTTCTTTCACCTTTTTTCACTTCACCGATCTCGTAGCAATCGTAGGTCTTTCCGATATGATCCATGATTACTTTTTTATTTTTCTGCGAAGTGACCACAATAAAACCTACACCGCAATTAAACGTACGCAGCATCTCTTCATCCGTGATATTGCCATTATCGCGGATGAACTTGAAAAGGTTGAGGATGCGGATCTTTGACAGATCGATATCGGCACATAGTCCATCCGGAATGACACGGCACAGATTGCCTTCGATGCCGCCACCGGTGATATGCGCCATACCATGGATGATATCCTTCGGGAATAGTGCTTTTAGAGCGGGATAATAGGGTGTATGAGGCTTCATGATCTGCTCGATGAACGTCATGCCGTCAATCTTATCGAGCTTGATCTTCGGCATCTTATCCATAAGAAGACGCACCAAAGAATAACCGTTGGTGTGAAGTCCATTGGAAGCGATCGCCAGGACCGCGTCTCCCTCTTCGATCTTTGATCCGTCAATGACTTTCGACTTCTCCACAATGCCGGCGATACTGGATGTCAGCACGTAGACGCCCGCATCCACCACCAGCGGCTGGATGGAAGTTTCGCCGCCCACAAGGGAGCACTCGTTCTCCCGGCAGGCATCCGACACACCTTTGACCAGCGTCTTGATGGTATCCTTCTCCGCATTTCCGCAGACGATGGTATCGAGGACCGCCAGGGGTTTAGCGCCCATGACGACGATGTCATTGACCAGGTGGTTGATCATGTCATGGCAGATGGACTCCGTGTAGCCGTATTCCATAGCCAGTTTCTGTTTCGAACCGGGCTCTTCGGACTTCAGGACCAGTACCGGATCGGTTATTTCCGGGAACTTGATATCGTACAGTGAGGCAAAAGGACCCAGGCCGTTCAAGACGCGGCGGTCTTTCGTTTCCAGACTCTTTGCCATTTCTTTCTTGATCGTATCCGTATAAGTGATATCGATGCCGGCCTTGCTATATGAAAGTCCGTCGGCTTCTTTTTCACTTCCAGCAAGAAGCTCATCCACCGAAACTTCAAGGACCGTCGCCAGTTCTTTTAGACTCTCGATATTGGGATATGCGGTGCCGTTTTCCCACTTGGACACCGCCTGAAAAGACACCTTCAATTTATCCGCTAGCTGCTGTTGGGTAAGATTCAAACTCTTTCTTTTCTCTGCGATAAAACGACCGATCTTCGAACTGTCCAGCATGACCCGGCACCTCCGTTTTTTCTTTATCATAGCCGCTTAGCCGGCGCGAAAACAATAACCTTCTACTTGAGTTTAACATGAAAATTCAACTTGTGGTTGAGGAAAAATATTTAACTTTTTGTCGTATATACTTGACATTATGTCGCAGACGTTGTACTATTCATCTTGCAAGGCAGGGAGAAGCCCTGCCGGACAGATGCGTTTTGCACGGAGGTGTAAACTTATGAAAAAGAAAACATTAGCCTCGACGGTTTTGTCGATCATTATTGTGACAGTAGTCATTCTGGCAGCAGGCATCAGATGCGCGCTTCGGCCGGAGAGCAAAGACTTTATTCAGTTTAGTAGCACGGTCACCGTCACAGACACCGGCATAGAACATGAACTCGAACCCATCCACTTCGAGCCGATCGGCAAGAAGGTCACTTTTGATGTAGAGATCGATGGACCGGACGGAATAGATACCGAAGTCATCATCCACGTCGGATCACCGGATTCCGCATCTATCGTGAAAGAGAAGATAACCGGAACCGGGGATGGCAGTGCGAAGATCCATGTCACCGATGCTGAGGGCAAGGATCTGTATATGCAGTTCATTCCTGAAAACAGCGGTTCTCTCGCCCCCTCATCCTATAGTCTCCAATTCAAGCTGAAGGGCACTTCTGACGAACTGAAATTCCATAGCGGTCCCATGATGATTGCCGCCCTTCTCCTGGTCTTTGGGATCTATGTAATCGTGACAACCAACCGCAGCGAAAGCAAATACGATGAGCGTCAGCTGGCCGCTCGCGGAAAAGCTGCGATGAATGCACTGATCATTGTTATGATGTGCTGTTTTACATATGGCTGTCTGAGCATGTCCGTCGAGAACTTCCCGATCTCCATGTATGAGGTTGGCATCGGATCAGTGATCGTAGGCTCGACCGCATTTGCCATCATGTGCGATGTCAATGATGCGTTCTTCGGTCTTTCCGAGAGACGCGCGAAGTTCATTGCCCTTTCTTGGGTCATGGGCATCCTGGCACTCTTTGGCGCCGGCATGACATTCCTCGGGCTCGGAAGATTTAACGAGATCACCGGCACAGGGCTCGTTGTAGGCATCTGCTTCCTCCTTCTCGCCATCGAGCTCACGGTGAAGTCATCCATCGAGAAAAAGGAGGCCACTGATGAAGAATCTTAGGTTAAAAGCGGCACGCGCCGCCCTGGACATGTCCCAGCAGGATCTGGCCGACAAAGTCGGCGTCTCCCGACAGACGATCAACGCCATTGAAAAAGGCGACTATAATCCCACGATCAAGCTCTGCCTGGCGATATGCAGAGCCCTCGGCAAGACCCTGGACGAGCTGTTCTGGGAAGAATAAGTTCAGTCAAAAGGGGTGCCTCCTGCTGTGAGAGACACCCCTTGTATCATTTCTGAAATATACAAAAATCTTACGCTTTCCACACGCTCTTTTCGATCGCACACACATCATCGTGATACGGCCCTTCCCCGGTGAAAAGCACCTGGAACCTGCACTTTTCCAGCACGCGCCCCGACGCCTTGTTCTCCTGAAGGCGTACGCCGCGCACGTGTTTCAGATCCCTTTCAGCGCACCATATCCCTTCGACGGAAGGATCGTTGTCTTCTCTGGAAAAAGCACTTCGCAAATTCTCAGTTCCAGTTCCTGCCTGTGGGCAAAGTGCGCGATCAGGGCCTCCTCCCCCGAAACTCCTCTTGCCTTCGCGTAGGGTGAATTATCGAAGAACTGCATCATCAGCGGAAACCACATCTCCACACCGTTTTCATCCGACCGTTCTTTTCTGATCACCTGAAGATTCCCGAGAAGATCTTCCGCCTTGAGATAAAGGATCTGAAACTCTTTTCCCGAAAGAGCATCGCGGATTTTCTGATAGAAAGAAAGGATCTCTTCATCAGACAAATTCCGGAAGAGGATCATGTCCTCGACGATGTTCTGGAAAAGCGAGCACTCGAAGATGTTCCCGTCACTGTTCCACGCCGCAAAACGCCGGAGAATGATCGACTCGAATTCCTCAAAAGTCACCCGGTTATTGTAGATCTCATACTGCTCCAGATCCTGATAGAATGCCCGATCTTCGGAACGGATCTTGGTATAGGTCACGATCCGCTTTGTCCCCTCAGAAAAAGTCTTCTCCTCGATCTCATTACGAAGAGACGGATACTTCTCGAGGATCGCCGAATACTTCTCCTCATCCAAATATGCACACCAAGCAAGTTCCACAGGCGAATACTCGCCTTCCCGGACCGCCTTGAGTTCCGGATGAAGCTCCTGAAGCTTACTTACCAAGGTGCTTTTGCCACTTCCCTGTAAACCTTCAACGAAATAATTCATCAGCCTCTCCCTTCTTCGGAAATCACTTCACGAACTTTCTGTACACCCGGCTGGTGTCGCCGTTCCAGTCAGTCATATCCTGCCAGTAGGTGTAGCCGTACTTCTCGTAAAGACCTTCTTCTCCTGTGGAGATGTAGATCACCTCATGCCCGTCTTCCTTCGCCAGCTCGTAGGCGCGATCCAGAAGAAGTCCCATGCGGCGCCCGCCGCGATATTCGGGGAAAGTATAGACAAACCCGACCCACGGCGTGAGTGTCGGATCTTCGATCTCGTCTCTTTCCGCATAGGTGCAGAATGCCGCGAGTTTCTCACCGTCGGTGAGAAGCAGAAGTTTCGACGTCTCCCCCAGAAGATTCTTGAATTTATTTTCCGAAAGTAATTCATATAGAAAAGCACCTGCCACCCAGTCGCTTTTCTTGATTTCTTCTTTCCAGTGTTCCTGGTTGTTCGAATCAAAATAGTTAATGATTTCCATGTATTCCTCTTTTGCCCAAAGTATCGGTTATAGATTCATCTTACAGCAGGAAAGAAATCTTCGCATTATACCCGAAATCTAATCCGGGCCGGATTCGACAAATAATCGCCACCAATCGGGTCAGTCGGTAATCAGCTCTACCATCTCTTTGATCTTATCGCCTACATCCTCCGTACGATGTGCATCCGAAGACGTGATGATCGGCACATTATGCTTTTTCAGAATGCGGATCAGTTCCGGTTCCATTCCAAGGGAAGCGGTGTCCGGGCAGCGCCGGTAGGCGCCGCTGTTTTCATCAGCATACATGCCGTTTCGCGCCAAGGCTTCCGCTAGTTTCTCGTAATATTCCGTGAGCGGAAAAGACGCTTTATGCCCGAAAAGCTTGATGGTATCCGGATGACCGATCCCGTCGAAAAGCCCGCTGTCCGCAAGTTTCACGGAATCTTCGAAATACCTTCTGTAGGTGCTGTCCACGTCGATCCCTTCCCACAGATCTGCATTATGATCGAAGGCAAAATCACCTACGAAGTGCATGCTTCCGAGAAGGAAATCCAATCCCTTATCCTTCGTCAGTTCGCGGATGAGATCTTCGTATTTTTCGAAGTAGCAGACCTCAAGTCCGAACTTGATCTTCACGGGATACTCCTGCTGCCGCACCTTATCCACCAGTTCCAGATACTCGCTAAAGTACTTCTTCCCGGCCTTTCGCTGAAACCAGTTGTCGACAAAATCACTTGCCGCGCGGGTAGAATCGTACATAGGAGCGAACTCCGGGAACATGTAGTTATGCTCCAGAAGCCGGATCTCTGAAAGCCCCATCTTCACCGCCTGATCCACAAACTCCTGGATCCAGGGAAGAGTATACGGACCCCTTTCGATATGGATGTGTCCGTCGATCATGCTTTCCCCGACTCCTTCGCCGTCTCACCTGCCGCCGTTTTTTCCGCCTTCCGGATAGCTTCTGCCAGATTTCTTCCGTAGATCTCACAGCCCAGTGCATTCGGGTGCAGATTGTCGAGGAAATATTCCGGGAAATGCGGCACCATCTGCATTCCGTCGATTACAGTAACATTGTTATACTTTTCTGCGATAGCCTTCACTTTCCCGCAGAACTCGATCAGCTTCGGAAGTCCGTCCCAGGAATCACCACGCCAGAGCGGAGTGATGCAGAAGATCGGGATCTCGTTTCCGTAGATGCTGATCAGGGTCTCGTAGTACTCCTCGACCGGGGTCATATCCTTCTCGCCGTACTGGTTCGTGCCAAGGGCCACGATGATCTTATCCGGAGTATAACCGTTCATCTTCATGAGGGACTTCTTATCGTAGATATAGCCGCCGATGCCCTGGTTGATGATGTCGTAATTCAGGATCCGGTTGGCGACACTGACGTAGGTGCAGGACGAACGGAGCGGGCCGTATCCCTGAGTAATGGAGTCGCCCAGCCACAGGACTTTTTCGTTCTTCTTGGCAGGTGTCACTTCCGCATCGATGGTGAAGTTACGGATCAAGACCGTCGCATCCGCCGGCAGGTAAATGACGACGGACTTTTCGCCTTCCGGAAGTTCCCACTCGAAAGTGCCGACATCCATGATATCCTTGACCCGCGCGATATTCGTAACAAAACCATTCACCAGGAGTTCAAAGGAATCCGGAGATCCTTTCCAGATGGTCTTATAGTCGAAAGAAAGCTTCGTCGCAGACGTGGTGAATTCCAGTGTTTTTGCCGTAGTAGCCGTGCATCTTTCGTACCACATGAAAAAAGCACCTTTAAAGTACTCAATCTGATCCTTGGTGTACTGGAAGGCCTGGAGATACCCGTCCTCCGTCTCCTCGAATTCATATGCGCCGAAATAGATCTTCTTTAATTCTTCGTTCGTTAAAACCATATTTTTGTCTCCTTATCCTTCGAAGGCTGATGTATCTATTCTACTATTGTGCAGATCCTTTATCCGTCCTTCTTATGAATCAGCTTGAAAAGGACCCACCATTTTCTCCGTGGTAGATCATCTGCTCTGACATACCGCTCTCCATCTCATCCCACGATCCCGGCAAACTTTTCCATGATCTCCGATATACCGATACTCTGCGGGCAGACCTGCTCGCAGCTCTGGCAGTGCAGGCATGCGGAAGGTTTCTTCTCCTGCGGCATCGAGCTCACCGCCATCGGAGCAATGAAGTCGAATCCGCCGCCGGCAACCGTAACATTATGTTCGTTGTAGAGCGCGATCAATCTTGGGATATCCAGCTCCATCGGGCAATGACTCACGCAGTAATGACATGCGGTACAAGGAACGGAACCTATACTGAGGATCTCGGAAGCTACCTTCAGAAGTCCTTCCATTTCACTTTCGGAAAGAGGCTTATCTTCCGAGAAAGTCTTGATGTTCGCACGAAGCTGCTCCGGATCCGACATGCCGGAAAGAACCATCGTCACCTCCGGGATCGACTGCAAGAAACGGAACGCCCACGCCGGGATCTCTTCCTCCGGACGCAGTGCTCGTAACTCAGATTCAAACTTCTCCGGAAGCTTCGCTAGTTTTCCGCCACGTAGCGGCTCCATGACCCAGACCGGGATGCCGTATTCTTTCAGCATCTCCACCTTCTCTTGACCATGCTGGAACGTCCAGTCCAGATAGTTCAGCTGCAGCTGGCAGAATTCCATATCTTTTCCATAGGCTTCAAGGAAGCGGCGGAGCACATCCGGCTCGCCATGACAGGAGAACCCGAGATGACGGATCTTGCCTTCGTTTCTTCTCTCGATCAGGTAATCGTAGATGCCGTATTTCGGATCGAGATACGCATCAATATTCATCTCACACACGTTATGGAAAAGATAGAAATCAAAATAATCGTGACCGGTCTTCTCCAACTGTTTCGGGAAGATCTCCTTGACCTTCGGCATATTCGAGAGGTCATATCCCGGGAACTTATCCGCAAGATAATAACTGTCGCGCGGGTGCTTCCGGAGCGCCTCGCCAAGGACGATCTCTGAGTTGCCGTTATGGTATCCGAATGCTGTATCAAAGTAATTGATTCCTGCGTCAAACGCCTCATCCACCATCTTCTGTGTATGCTCCACATCGATCTGGCTGTCATTTCCGTCGATCACGGGAAGACGCATCGCGCCAAAGCCAAGAGCAGAAAGCTTAATGTCCTGAAAATCTCGATACAACATAGGAAGACCCTCCTTCATTTGCGGTAATAATCTCACTTACGGAGTCGCGAAGACACGCATTCCGATGTATTCATTATATCACCGCATCAGATCACGCCAGTGCTTTTGCCAGGAAATACTTCGTCAGCTTCGGGTTTTTATCCTCGCGGATGAACTCCACCCGGAACCCGAGTTTCTTATAGAATTCCGGCGCCTGAAACCCGAAGGTCGTCAGCGTGATCTTCTCGTATCCCTTGCCGGAGAATGCCTCCTCCACAGCATGCACGAGCTTGCTTCCGAGTCCGCTTCTTCTTTGGTCTTCCGCGATGATCAGATCGCCGACATGCACCTCGTTATAGTAGGCTCTTCCAGTGATCACGCCAAGGATCTTCCCATCCTCACCTTCTGCGACAAAACAGTAATCCTCGTAGTTCACATCCACGCCGTTTTGCAGTGAATAATTCGCGAATCCATCTCCGATAAACTCACCGATCTTCTCGTTCTCTTCTTCTACTCTTCTGATCTGCATTTTTCTCTCTCCTTAAAGATCCCAAAGACTCATCTGGGTGTATTTTTCCGGGAACTCGTGCATATACCGGAAGATCTCGTCCGGGTCATGCATGATCCCTTTTTCTTTGCAAAAGCACTTGAACATCCTCATCAGTTCTTCCGACCTGGGGCTCGGGATAATGTACGCATTTCCGAAGTTCTTCATGTAGCGTTCCTTCATCCCCGGGAAGTGCTGATCCATCTTTTCATAGAGATATTCCCGATCACCCTCACGAAGGGTCACGCCCATGTCAAAAGATAAAATGCCCTTCACTCCGACTCTAGAACACTCTTCGAGGATCGGCTTTACATTCTCTTCGTTATCGTTAATGAACGGAAGAAGCGGCGTCAGCCACACAACGGTCGGGATGCCTCTTTTATTCATCTCCTCCAGCACTTCGATGCGCCGCTTCGTGTTACAGACATGAGGTTCCAGTATCTTACAAAGATCGTCATCGTAGGTGGTGAGCGTCATCTGCACGACGCACTTACTTGCTTCGTTGATCTCAGAAAGAAGATCGATGTCCATGAGGATCCGGTCCGACTTCGTCTGTACCGCCACACCGAAACCGTACTTCTTAATGACCTCCAGGCACTTCCTCATGAGGTGAAGATCCGCTTCGCAGTGCATATACGGATCCGACATGGAACCGGTGCCGATCATGCACTTAGTTCTCTTCGAGCGGAGTGCTCTCTCCAGAAGCTCCGGTGCATTTTGCTTCACTTCGATATCCTCGAAAGGATGCTTAAACTGATAGCAGGTGCTACGGCTGTCGCAGTAGATGCACCCGTGCGTACACCCACGGTAGATATTCATCCCGCAGGAACCATGGTTATTTGTCAGGATCCCTTTTGCATCCACAAAGTGCATCGCGCTTCTCCTTTCGATCAACAGTTTACTAACATTTTCCGACTTACAAAGTCAGCAAATGCAAGTATAATGGAGACAGGAAGCAGTTAACTTGCTTCCCTCGAATAGTTACATTATATCACAAAAGGAACGTATTTTCGACCACTTACTCTTGCTTTTTCTGCATGTGAAGAAGCTTCTTTTCCTTCTGGTAGCCGATCTTTTTATAGAACAGATTTCCTCCGCCGGTCATGATCTCGGCGCCGAGCTTACGCATCACCTGATCGTGACGGGACAGTGCTGCGGCGGCAAGTCCTTTGTGCTGATGGGAAGGAACTGTTCCGAGCGGCTCCATGTAGGCCAGTTTATTTTCCGGCACCCACCACATACCTGAGAAACAGACATATTCTTCGTTCTCATCGGCGATGATCACGGTGTAATCATATGTGGCATGCGGAGAAGGAGCGATCGTGCAGCCATACACATCCTGAAAGAGTTCATGGGCACTTGCGCCACCGCTCTTTTTGGGGGTCTCCACATCCGTAAACTCTCCGAAATCTTCGCTCATAAAACTGTCCCACATACACTTGGCGGACTTGAGTGGATCCGATGTTTTTGAATCTACAAAATGGTATCCTTCCGGAAGCGGATAGTCGAGTTTTCCTTCACGGAAATCGAAGTAGTTTTCCGGTTCTTCATAAGTTACCTGATAGCCGCGCTTCTTCGCTTCCTCGATCAGCGCGGTCTGGCTGCTGTACAGGTTAAACTCGCGTGGTTCATCAAATTTCGGGTAAGCCTTTTCTGCATACTCGATCATTTCCCCGGCCAGAAATTCATAGCCTGGACGAAGAACAAAGTATGTGGAAGTAACAGGATTCTCGTAAAACACAAAAGCCACCGGAATATCTCCATCCATCCAGAAACGATTGAGGCGGAGATAATCTTTATCCATCCAGCAGCAAGTGATCGCATACTCCAGAAACGGTGCCGCAGGTCCGTTACTTCCCTCGGGATCATAGACATCTGTCATGAGTTTCCATGCAAGATCTATGTCTGTTAATATCTGAAATTGTTTTGTTCTAATAGTCATGTTTCTTTATCCCCTTCCAGCCACTGATGCATGCCGGGTCCGAACTGTTCCGACGGACGGTCCACAAATCCGAATTTCTTATAAAACTCGTTTTTTCCTTTGGCGGACATTAGGGACACCATAAACAGATATCCGGGTTTCATCTGGGCACGGATGAAGTCCATCATGGTCTCCATGATCTTTCTTCCCAGGCCTTGTCCCTGATGCTCCGGAAGCACGATGACATCCGCTATATAGATCACATATCCATGGTCCCAGATGATCCTTCCCAGAGCAATCGGGCGGTCATCTTCACGGATACACCAGATATAGCAGTTCTTCAAGCCCTCGGCAGCCTGTTCCAGCGGGAACTCATGCCAGCCGACTGCTTTTCTCATCGCCATGTATTCATCCGGACGGATCGTATTTGTCATCACCTGCATCGCACATGCCTTCTTTCGATTATTCTTCTGTCATTATAATCTACCCGGTTTCATTGCAACAGAAACTGGTAGTTTATATATTGCCTATATATGTTCCCAGCCAGGTAGAGATAATATATTTCCGATCCTCGTCTATCATCTTAAAATCAGCAAGGTATTCATATTCAAACTCACGCACCAGTTTCATGGACGATAGTTCTAATAATGCAGATACGCATATAAGGTATGTCCTTTCTCATCTTTAAACCCATCGTCTAAAATACTGAAATGATTCTCCATATCCAGAAGCATCGTGTTCCCATTATCAAGATCCAGAATGTAATTACTGTCGTCGGTGAACGTCATGAGATTGCCTTCGCACTTCAACATTTTATTTCTGAAGATCTCTTCTCCGGTTTCCATGGATATCAGTGCCAGAAGTCCGCTGGTGTTCTTTGCCGCTACCAGTTTTCTGTCCGGAGATACCGCAACATATCCAACATTGCTGACGGTTTTCGTCTTAAGTACAGGCTCTAGTGTCTCAAGATCATAAACATAGATACCGTTTCTGCCATTACTCGTTGCGGTCAGTTTCTCATCATCGGATATAAACAGATCCCACGACCAGCCGCTTATCTTCTTATCTTTCGCCATTTTCTACCCCTTACATCAGGTTCTTATGATTTCCATTATAGCTCTTAAACACGAGTTTCCCGGCATCATCTTTATTGTTTCTATAAAGCCGGATCTCGGTTTCATGAAGCGGATAGCACTTGCCGCCTGCTTTGATTTCGAATGTAAAAGCACTTTCCCCGGTTCCGACACGGATGATGAATTCTCCTTTCAGGGAGTCACCTCTGTTTCCGAACGCCTCGTCAAAAACCCGCAGGATCTCCTCTTTATTGAAGTAAATAAAGCAGGAGTATTTCTCTTTCTCATCTTCGAAGCGTAAGAACACATCCTTCAAGCGGGCAGGATCCATCTTCTCTTCCCATTCCCCACCGGAAAGGATCTTTTCTCCGTTGAAAAAACGGCAGATGGTTTTCGTGATTTTGAAGCGGTCGTTTTCCGGACGGAAAAGGATCGTATAGTGGAATCTTTTCAGGTAGTTGTTGATGGTTTCAAGAGAAGGAACTCCGGATACTTCGCCGATCTCATCACCGGTTCTCTCGTGGGTAATGAAATTGCTCTTTTTCTCTTTCAGAAAGTCCGACACCTTCTGCTCATACTCCTTCGTCAATTCCCCCTGAAGAGGATAATCGAGCATGATGTTATGGATCTGGTTACGCCAGTTATGATACATAACCACTTTTCCATGAGGCAGGATCTGAAATTCGATATAATCCCATCTGAATCGTTCTTCATCATCCAGATAGCGATTCAGCTCATCCGGAAGATCTGCATCTAATTTATACGTATTCCCTTCAGAAAAGTCATACCATGCCATTACCACATGACTTGGCACAGGCGGCGAATCTCCGCCCTCATCACCTGCGAATCCGAGACAGCCGCGAAGAAGACCGTAGCTGGACACACTATGTGTTTCGGTTGAAAAAGTGAATTTCCCTTCCAGAAGAAAAAAACACAACTTACCATACGTCTTCACACTGATATTGTTACTTCCATATACATCCCAGTGCGTAAGTTCAATCGGGACCGCATCCAGTTCTTTTCCTTCCCACTCGTCATTTCCCTCCAGCATACTTTCCCGGAACAGTGCTTTTCGATAGTCTTCCGTGCGAAGCTTAGCCCATCTTGCATGGTCATCAAATGCATCGCCGGAAAGATGTGACTCCCGGTTCATCAGCATAATAGAAATACTGATCAAAGCAGCAAAAGCTAACACAATATATAAACCGATCGGGTTTCCGTTCACTTTGAAAAACTGAATCAGAAGGAAAGATATCACACCCAGGATCACACTTGTAACTGTCACATAGAACGAACGGAAACCGCGTGCCATACCGTTCCCCGCCGCGTCACTGTTGGGATAGAAGGGCCTGAAATAGAACCAGTAATGGTCAAAAAGAATGATCGCGATCATAGAAGAAAATGGTGATCTCAACGCGATGAGATAAAGGCTTTCCAGCTGGGATAGAAGGACCAGCGATATGAATGTGGTCAGAAGAAAATTTCTTACACGGCGGGCCGGCTTATACAGCCATTTCACACACAGGCCGAAAAAGCTGCCTAAAATACAGGCCACATATAATCCGATATGCATCGCCGATCATTCTCCTTTTCCTCGATGAACAATATTCGAGGGGATTATATCAGCAAACCAAATCGCGATTTGGTAAAAAACTTACTTTTCTGTTGAATAAACTACTTGAGAATGCCCATAGGTATGATTACTTTGGTCCTGTCGGTTTTCCATGACCATAGTAGATCTTTCTTGGACCTAGGCTTCTTATCTTCTCTGCGCTCGCCTTAAGGGCATCCTTATCACAATACAAGTGTCCGGTGGCCGGTGTGATCCAGTTATCCAGCGCATCGCCTACGATCAGGTCCGTTCCTTCCACATCCACGCCTATCGAGCCTTTCGTATGACCGGGAAATTCCAGTATCTTCGCGCTGATCCCATATTCGGACAGATCGTCTCCCTCTTTGATATGGATCACATTTTCAGGTCTTTTCACAACGGTATTGCGCAGAACTTTCAGTGACATTCCCAATACGACTTTCCCGACGATTCCGTAGGATTTCATCGGCTGATTATCGAAGCTCTCGAAAAGATTCTCGTCTGCTGCATGGTAAGCAACCGGTACCCCAAAGTGTTCTGAAAGTTTCGCCGCATTTTCTGCATGATCGAAATGCACATGTGTCAGTACGATAAGGCGCATGTTATACTTGCTGCATTCTTCCAGCACTTTTTCATAAGACTCCCCGCTGGCCGTATCCACGAGGATCGCCTCTTTCCCTTCTGATACGATGTAGCAGTTATCCGTCTTACCTTTGATCCATTCTATCTTCATCCTGTTCCTTATCCTTCCACTTCAGCAATCAGTTCTCACAAAAGAGAGCCGGTTTCCCGACTCTCTTCTATGAACTTTCGTATCTTATTATACTGCTTATTCTGCCTGATCGCAGTAGATCCGGATCGCGTTGTCCAAGAAAACCGCTGTGCCTTCTCCGCCCCAGGAATCGATGTTCTCGGTGAATTCACCGCCGCCGGAATACATCTTTCCAAGGCCGCGCAGGATCTTGGGGGTGCAGGTGTACATGTTTTCCGTGATGAATCCCTGGAGCTGCTTCACCATGTCCTGTGCTTCCGGTGATGCCGGATCTTTCTCCTTCATCTTTCCGGCTTCCTTAAACAGCAGCATGAAGCGGTCCATCATGAGGTTCTCCTCTTCCTTCGTCCGGCTGCTAGACTTCTCCTGCATCTCCTGAAACTCCGGTGTGCTCCCGTACTGTTCTTTTGCCTTGCGGGAATACTCATCTAACTTACTTCTATCAAAGGCTTTAAAATCCATATGCCTCACTCCTACTTTCTTTATTCCAAGCGCGAAATTCATCAGGTTCTCGATGTGCTCCTTCTTAAGACGCAAAAGCTCGATCTGCTGATCCAGAGCTTTGTTTCTGTCAAAGTCCGGGCTGCTCAAGATTGCCTGAATATCCTTAAGCGGAAACTCCAATTCACGAAACAGTAAAATGTGCTGAAGGCGTTCCAGATCCGTATCGTCATACAGTCTGTATCCCGCATCGGTGTATCCCGTCGGATGCAAAAGACCGATCTTGTCGTAATACTGCAGGGTGCGTATACTCACCCCGGCGAGCTTACTTACTTCATGTACCGTCATCATGTTTTCGTCCTCCACTTAGCTTGGTAGCTTTACTATAAACTATGACGTAACGTCAGAGTCAAGTGCTTTTTCCAAAGATGTATCATAAAGGGGTATTGTTCGAAAAAAGAATGATCTGATTCCCGTTTTTTCCTCAAAAAGTATGAACCGATTTTTCTTGAACGACACTCCAAAAATGGTGCATCGTTCAACGATCTGGGGGGTGGGGCGGGGAGCGTAAGGGGACATGGGTGCTGGAGTGCAGGGGGGGCTGGAGTCAGGGGCCCAGGGGCGCAGGAGTCAAGGGTGCAGGGGCAAATTCATACTTTTTGCAAGTTTCGAGCTCAAAAGAATGTACTTGTCTCAGTCCTGAATTAACGAATTCATACTTTTTTCCGTTTTTTTCTCAAAAGGTAAGAAATCCCTTTGACGGAGCGCAGGTGAATTCATACTTTTTCCCGTTTTTTCCTCAAAAGGTATGAAATCCCCTTTGACGGAGCGCAGGTGAATTCATACTTTTTCCCGTTTTTTCCTCAAAAGGTATGAAATCCCTTTGACGGAGCGCAGGTGAATTCATACTTTTTCCCGTTTTTTCCTCAAAAAGTATGAATTCTCATAGACGGAGCACAAGTGAATTCATACTTTTTCCCGTTTTTTCCTCAAAAAGTATGAACCGATTTTTCTTGAACGACACTCCAAAAATGGTGCATCGTTCAACTGAAGTGACCCTAAAGCTGGCAACAACTTTGGATACACTTCGTTTTGAGGCAGCCTTTTCATGTTTCTTTATCCCCTTCCTTTCAATAGAAAATGTGGTGCTATAATGAAGACAGAAATCCGAAGGAGGCTCCATATATGCTTCGACAACCGTTGGGAGAACTCCCTGTCAGCATTCGCAGATATGAAACTACGGTAACCGGAAAAACAACGCAAAGAAGAGTGCCTCTTACTATTTTCTATCCATCTATCAGATGGGAAACCGAGTATCCGTATCAGGATCCGGTCTGGCAGAAATCGCCGGATCATCCGGACAACGGAGTACACACTTTTTGCGGAAAAGAAGAAGCGTTAGCCGAAGTCAAGAATAAGTACCCTGTGATCCTTTTCAGCCATGGTCTCTGCGGGTATGAAATGGAGAGTACCGTCCTTTGCGCAGATCTGGCTTCTTACAGATATGTCGTAGTCAGTATCGGTCATCCTCGCGGCTCAAAAGTCGTGACGTATATCGATGGAAGTATATATGAAGATCCCGAGCCCTTCAGTAAGATCCGCCATAAACTGGATACGGTCGAACCCCTCTGGTATGAGGACTTCCTGTCCGCCAGGGACATGCTTTCAAACCTGAATCAGACAGATCCGTTCTGGCGCGATCACCTGGATGTCTCTGACATAGGTATCGTAGGAAACTCTTTCGGCGGATGCTGCGGCATCGCGACGGCTCTAAAAAACAACACATTCCGATATGCCGTAAATCTGGACGGAGGACTCTTTGTTCCCCTCACCTATTCATTTACGGACACCCCGATCCTGATCCTACGCAGCATTCTGAATTTCAAATCAAATGCCGGACTTTCACGTCACGGCTGTACGAATGTGGAAGTAACAAAATACAGAAAACTCGTCCACTACGAATTCAGCGACGGCATTTATCTGGGTCCGAGAGGAAAGAAGAACCGCGACTGGGCAGATCAGATCAGTCGTGAACGTTCAGAGCGGATCCTGGCATTCCTTACTAAATCCCGATCAGATCTCTGAATCCCTCACTTACACATGTGTCGGCTTCTATACTTTTGGGCATTTAAAAAACTCGTTTCCCATTCACGGGCAGTTTACAAAATGCTGCTATTCTAATATCAAGAGATTTCTGTCATGGAGGTACCGGATGAATACACGTAACGGATTTCCGATCCTGGGCTTTGGCTGCATGCGCTTTGCCACGAAAGGCCGTAGTATAGATTTTGAAAAAGCAGAAGAACAGATCCTCCGCGCATTTGATCTGGGGATCACTTATTTTGATACGGCGTATATCTATCCCGGAAGTGAAGATACCATAGGAAAAGTACTGGAAAAGCATCATCTTCGTGAGAAGATCACTTTGACGACAAAACTCCCGCAGTATCTTGTCAAAAAGCGCGAAGACCTGGATAAGTATCTGGACGAAGAACTTAAGCGTCTGCGCACCACTTACCTCGATTATTATCTGTTCCATCACATGACGGATATCGTGCAGTGGGAATACTTGCTTTCACTGGGTGTAACAGACTGGATCGAAGAGAAAAAAGCAGAAGGAAAGATTCGTCACGTCGGCTTCTCTTTTCACGGAAATACGGAGATGTATCTGAAAATCCTTTCCGCTTATTCGTGGGAATTAAGTCTCGTCCAGTATAACTACATGGATGAAAACTCTCAGGCAGGAAGAGAAGGAATTGCCGAAGCATATAAAAGAGGTATTCCCGTTTTCATCATGGAACCTCTTCGTGGTGGTAAACTTGTAGATCTTTTGCCTGAAAAAGCGAAGAAAGAAATCGCCGCGGATCCACATGGCTGGACACCGGCCGAGTGGGCATTCCGATGGCTTTGGAATCAGAAAGAGATCACCTGCGTGCTTTCGGGCATGAATTCGATCCCCATGATTGAAGAAAATATACGTATCGCCTCCTCCACGGAAGCCGATTCATGGGGACCGGAAGAGATGGCCATGATCGACAGGATCCGTACCTACATCAACGAAAATACGAAGGTTGGCTGCACAGGATGCAAGTATTGTCTTCCCTGCCCTCGCGGTGTAGACATTCCGAGTATTTTTTCCTGCTACAATCACATGTATTCCGAGAAAAAATCCTCCGGACGGAAAGAATACTATCAGACGATCGCCTTACGTCTGGAACCGGCAGACGCGACCCGCTGTGTCGGATGCGGAAAATGTGAGAAACACTGTCCGCAGAATATTCCGATTCGCGAGAAACTGAAGGAAGCCAACAAAGCGCTTTCTCCTCTTCCTTACAGAGTCGTTGCCAAGCTCTCGCGGAAAATACTGGTCGCAAAGAAAAAGAAAAAAACTTCCTGAGTTATGTTTCCCAAAGAATGACTACTTGATCTCCAAGGATTATATCAGAATTGGGAATCTGTTGTTCTTTTCATGACGAAAGTCATATCCAAATCATCACTTTTTGCACTTCTGTTGCCGTGTTTCATTTCGTAGAATCAGAATCACGAGAGGAGAGAGTATATGGATTTGAACAAGATGATTTCTAAAGCAGGTTCAGCGATAGTAACAGTGACAGTATTTCTATTTGCGATATTTCTGCTGATCGATTTTTCTATGGGTAGCTACTTTGTCTGCCTTATCCTTCCGGTAGGGTTTATCATGATGACGGCAGGTCTGCAAAACGAGTGCGAAGGTGACCGGAAAGTCTCAGCGAATATAGGTTTGATCCTTTCGGCGGTGTATGGCACGTTTATTATGCTCGTCTATTATTCACAGCTGACTACGGTACATAACGAACAGTTGAATGAACAAGCGGCAAAACTTCTGGAATTTAATAAGTTCGGGCTGATCTTCAACTACGACCTTCTCGGCTACGGTGTAATGGCACTTTCTACCTTCTTCACGGGACTTTCGTTGAAGCCGGGCAGCAAGACGGATAAGTGGCTCAAAGCGTTGCTGATGATACACGGCGTGTTCTACTTCAGCTGCACATTTATGCCGATTACGGGAATGTTCGCAAGGATGTCCTCCGGCGGGGACGGACTCGGCGGAAGGCTAGCCCTTGTTGCGTGGTGTGTATATTTTCTTCCGGTTGGAATTCTTTCCTATCTTCATTTCAGAAAAAGTGGCGAAGCACTTCCCTGAAAACTCAGGGAAGTGCTTTTTCTTTACTTCACATGTTATGTATGTTCATGTTGATGACAGTCATATCGTCGTTCTCTGTCTTAATCTTCTCTTGATTTTCTTTCGTAAGCTCCTTCTTTGAATCCTTAGTTCCTTGAAGAATGACTCGCAAGATCATTTGAAAGTGTTTAAGTCATCGTCAAACGCTGGTAAAGAATTGATAAAGAAGACCAAGGCTGTTTTGCCAGGTATAGTATAATGTACTCAAAAACCAGAAGATGTCAACAAAGAGGAAGAAGAATGGGCCTGTCGATAGGTGATGTGGAGAAGATAACAGGAATATCTAAAGACCGGTTAAGATACTACGAAGAGAAGCAGCTTATTTCACCGGTCCGGGATACTGATAACAGTTATCGCGAATATGATAACGAAGAAGTACTGAAGCTTCTGGGGATTCAGCTGTACAGATCAATGGATCTCGGAGTAAAGGAGATCCAGCAGATTCAGGATTCCGACTCAATAGAAAAGATATGCCATGTTTTTAAGAGACGTCAGGAGGAACTTCTGCTCCAGATGGCCCAATTACAATATCAGAAAGACATTGTATCAAGAAGTATCGATGACTGTGAGAAAATAACTGATCACCTCGGAAAATACACTATTAGGAAAGTAAAATCATTACGGCTTATCGATAAGATAGATGATTTGGTCAGCACAGAAACAGGTGCGAAGTTCAGGACGGAATCCGATGAGCAAATGATCATAATCAGAAGCTTAGTAAGACGTATTGAATTGACTCCTGCAGGTATAGGAGAGAATGCTGTTTTTGTGGCGGAAGAAACCGGAGAAGAGGATATCGAGTGCGTTTATACCGTAGTAAGAGACAGTGCCGAATACGATCCTCTGATGGATGAGTATGCCAAGTGTATGCAGTGGGTCCGCGAGAATAATATCAAATTAGGCAGGTATTGCTATATCAGACCTCTTCTTGTGTCGCATCTTGGAAAAAGCACGGAAAGTTTTCTGGAAGTTTTTGCGCCGATCGAAAAATAATGCTTGACCTTGGTACGATACCATACTTTATGGTTTACAGCATAAGACCATAAAGAAAGAGGTATGTATCATGGAAACAAAAAAGAAGGATCTCCTTTTCTTCGTTATTCTTACGTATGTGTTATTTTACATTTCACTGGGGATGTGTTTGGTAATTGCAGCTTTCGGCGTGCCTATGGAAAGCATATCAAAATATGCTCCGGTAGTCATTTCGTGGGTGTCTTTGGCTGTGCTGATGATCTGGGCAAAACGGTTGCTTAAAGGTTCGTCGAGAAAAGAATTTCTAAAGGGATTATTTGCCGAGAAACTGAAAATCAAGTGGGTCTTGATCTCGATCATTATCCCTTCCGCTGTATTTGCCATTACTGTTATTGTTCTTAGCGTGGTCGATCGAAAACCTGTAGGTGAACTGATCAATCGGGATTATGCATCCTTTCCGCTTCTGTTTGTCCTGCAGCTTCTAATGGGCCCTACTGCTGAAGAACCGGGATGGAGAGGATACTTCTTTACGGAAGTGTCAGCTGAAAGAGGAATACTGAAAGGATCAGTCATCACGGGCCTTGTTTGGGGATTGTGGCACACGCCGCTTTGGTTAATGGAAGGATTTTCTCCGTTGAATCTGGTAATATATGCGGTTTCCTTCATGGGAGCAGTAATAGGTATAAGCATTATTATCGGATATATTTACGGAAAGCACAGGAATCTGATCTACTGTAC
This sequence comes from Clostridiales bacterium, assembly GCA_017513085.1. Classification (GTDB taxonomy): domain Bacteria; phylum Bacillota; class Clostridia; order Saccharofermentanales; family Saccharofermentanaceae; genus Scatonaster. The sequence goes on from JAFWDK010000015.1 coordinate 85,558, forward strand.
GATCATCCACCTGTTGTTTAACTTCCTGAATGCACTCGTCATTATTGATCAGAACAGAATGCCCTTTGTTGTGGTGATTTATGCAGTCCTTTATCTTCTCATTGCAGCAGTAATGATTTTGATCAACAGGACAACTTCCCGTAGAAATGAGATACAATAAAAAGCTGCATCATGAAGGGTGGCAAAAACGTCAAGGCAGGAAGGTCGATCTCGTTTTCCGCCACACCCGTGCAGACGACAAGATCCGCATCGATCCGAAAATGTGGATCAGGTCGCAAAGCGTTGATATTCTCCTGAAAGTTGACTATAATATCAACTAAGCGGAGGAAATCGACATGGTTATCACTACAGAACAGCTGTTATATGAAAACAGGATGTATAAAGATCCTAAGCACCGTATATTCAATATGGCTCGAAAGGGTGAGATTATACCGATCAAGAGAGGCATGTATGAAACGGATAAGGATACACCGGGATATCTTTTGGCGAATGTACTGTTAGGTCCATCATATCTATCTTTCGAGTATGCTTTATCATATTACGGAATGATTCCTGAGAGAGTAGAAGTTTATACATCGGCAACCTTTGGCAAAAGGAAAATACATGAATTCAAGAATGATTTTGGGACATACAGATACAGGGATATTCCGCTTGAGGTATATCCGTATTTCTATACCAGAGAAGTAATCGGAGACCGACCGTTTTTAATTGCGACGAAGGAAAAAGCACTGTGCGATATGGTAAGTATTGTTTCGCCGATCAGAGGCATAGCCGATTTTGAAGAATATCTTTTTGACGGGATGCGTCTTGACGAAGATGAATTTGACAGTCTTGACGAGACCAGGATCTCAAGGATCGCACCGCTGTATCATAAGACAAATCCGGACAGACTCATACGGGTTATAGAAAGAAGGAAGAATCGATGAATGACGCAATAATGTCGATGATGACGAGATACGATTGTAAGAGCAGTGAAGACTATGAAAATGCACTGAAGGAAATCGTGCAGGAGGTTGCACTTGTTGGCCTTTCCCGAAGTGGCTTTTTTACCCAAGCATCCTTTTACGGTGGAACGGCATTGAGGATTTTTCACGGCTTGAGGCGTTTCAGTGAGGACATGGATTTTTCATTGGATAAGCCGGATGATACATTTGATCTGAGCGAATACATTCCATACGTTGAGAAAGAACTTGCCGCGTACAATTTCAGTCTGACTGTCAGAAAGAAGGAAAAGACTAAGGATTCTGCAGTTCAGTCCGCTTTTATTAAAGGAAATACAGTACAGAACATTCTTGAAATAACATCTTCCGATTCTGCAGTATATGGGATAAGCCCCAATGCTGGTGTGAAGATAAAGTTTGAGATTGATACCCATCCACCGCTGGGAGCATCCTATCAGTATCTGAATGCCATCAATCCGACACCGTACCGAGCCAGGTTATATGATCTGCCTTCATTGTTTGCTGGAAAGACACACGCCGTTCTATGCCGGGATTATAAGAACCGGGTGAAGGGAAGAGATTTCTATGATTATGTCTGGTATTTGCAGAAAGGGTGTCAGATCAATCTGTTTCATCTTCAGAAACGCTTGGAACAATCGGGAAAGTGGGACGTCAGGGAAGAACTGACGTTAGAAAAGTTGAAAACTATGCTGATAGATCGATTTGAAAAGATCGATTACGATAGTGCCAGAGCGGATGTTGAGGTATTCCTGAATGAACACGACAGAGAAGGGCTGTCCGTATGGGATGCGGAGTTCTTTTCCGACATAACGGACAAGTATCTTCGATAATGGATAAATAGTGTTGACTCTCACATCGTGTCAGGGTTTATCCTTGATTTGAGCTCAAGGAAAACACATCCATGGAGGTAAGTACAAATGCTTAAAATAGGAGATTTTTCAAAACTATCCAGAGTCAGCATCAGAATGCTCCGGCATTACGATGATATCGGTCTTCTGAAGCCCGCCGAAATCGATGAGTTCACAGGATACCGCTATTATCAGGAAGAACAGCTCTTCACCATCGGAAGGATCACTTCCTTAAAGGATATGGGGTTTTCCCTTGCGGAGATCGTCCGCATCCTGGAAAACTATGATGATAAAGAGAAGATGGAGAAGTTCCTCTTAAAAAGACAGGAAGAACTTCGGAAACTTTCAGAAGAGACTTCTTACAAACTGATGCTTCTGGAGTCAGCCCGAGACAGGCTGAGGAAGGAGCAAAAAATGAATTACGATGTGACAGTAAAAACCATTCCCGAAAGATACGCCGCCACCGTGCACACGGTCATTCCCCGCTACGAAGATGAAGGCATGGCATGGGGCTACATGAGTGAGATCGGACCGTCTCTGGTGCCGGCCGATCCGTGCCTGGCCGCCGCCGAGTTTCTGGACGATGAACACAAAGAAAAAGATGTGGAGATCGTGGTCTGGATGACCGTCAAAGGCACCTACGAGGATACCGAGCACGTGAAGTTTCAGACACTTCCTGCAGTAAAGGTTGCCAGCTGCATCATGAAGGGCAGCTACGCGCAGATGAACGAAGTCGTACCCACGATCGTGAACTGGATCAAGGCCAATGGCTATGAAGCCAATGGCCCGATGTTCAACATCTATCACGTGGGTCCGGTTCAGACACAGAACCCCGACGAATTCGTCACGGAAGTGTGTTTTCCGGTGAAGTAAAGAAGGATCAGGAGTCCTCCTTCTTCCCGGACGGCGGATCACCCTTTGGCTTTTCCCCGGAAGGCGGAGCATCATGGTCTCCGCCTTCCGGTCCGCCCTTACTTCTATCAGAAGAAGATTCTGTCACCAGTGTGATCGCCTCACCTGTTGATGCCGTTCCTGCGCCATACGCTACACCGTCTACATAGAGAGTATGTCCGTTAAGGTCGATGGCATCCGTATCGCAGGTAAGAGAGGTAACATAGGAATCCCCGGTAAGGATCCACTTTGATCCCGACTCGATCTCTACATAAACTTTTCCTTCGTTATCCGGGTCGATCGCACCCTGATAAGTCGAACCGGATGTAAGATACATATTCACCGCCGAGACACTGTCTACCAGGATATCCCCATCTTGTTTCTGATTCTTAAGATATAGATTGACCTTTCCGCCGTTGGCTCCTTCCGATCCCCAGCCGGCCGCAGCTGCACGGAGGAACACGCCTTCGCTGTCCTGATTGGTGATCTCCACATTCTCAAGTGTGATCGTTGTGACGGTATTATTGACGAAGAAGATATCCCCGTTTTTATTTGTCAGCGATCCGTCTTTCATGGAAAAAGCGGCTTCGCCTTCCGCCGCATCACCGGACATGGACTGGTATATCATGACGGCCTGATACCACGACGATTTATCACTGTTCTTGGAGTTGTTATCCGCCACCAGACTCACGTTATTCAGCGTTACGGAATTTCTTCCTTCCACTACTACGCCCTGGGATGAAGTGGACTCCATCTTCGCATCGTTGACCGTGATATCTGCCGTCGAGTAGATGACCGGAGATCCTTTTCCGTCCGTCGTATAAGAGCCGCCGGTAACGGTTACGGTTCCGCCTCCACGGTCCGACCGGATCGCCGCGGAAGAATTTCCCGTAGTATGGATCGTAAGGTTCTCGGCATTCATCGTGCCGCCTCCGGTCGTCATCAGTCCGCCGGAACAATTCCCGGATGTTCTGATCTCGGAGTTACTGATATTTACCGTCGTTCCTTCGCCGTAAGAGAACACCGCATTGGCATGTTTTCCATCCGTATCGACTACGATATCCGACAGATCCAGTGTCGCTCCGTTCGTGGCAAAAATAGCGGCATTGTCGCCGTAGAAATCCGCCTCGTCACCTTCTTCCGAATCGCCGGTTTTGGTGACACGGACTTTGGAATAGGAAGCAGATTCACCATCTGCTTCGATGGCATGTTCACCATCACTGCTATTGGAGATTTCTTCTTCTGTAGCGATTCTATCCGGACTTTTCGAGACAGTGGATTCGGACTCTTCTTCAGTCTCACTTCCGTCCGGCTCGGATTCCGCGGCCGATGTAGAGGTGGTTGTATCGGTATTCTTTTCGCTCCGGTTCGAGCAGGCCGTCATGGAGATCATCATGGTTGCGGTCAGTAAAAGGGACAGGGTATTTAAGTGTTTTCGGTTAAGCATTTTCGTCGTCTCCCTTCTGGATTATGACACCAGTATAGGAGGCGAACCTTAAACTAACTTCAAACCGTCTTCACTACCAGATTTCCTCTTCCCGGGATCGTGACATTGCCGTTGATCGTCTCGCCGGTGACCAGATCGATCCCGTTCAATCCCGAAAGAGTTACATCCTGTTCCGAGAGATTCAGGTAGAAATCATAGGTCGCATCTGCCCCGACCCGCCTGTGCCACTCGATGCCCGATGGGAGCTCCCGCGTCTTGATCCCCGCATCTGAAATCAGCATGTCGAGGAATCCCACTAGCTCTTCCGGAAGGATCCGGGCCGCCTGATAATAGGCCTTACCCTGCCCGTTCTTTTTGCACGTGATAGCCGGGGTTCCGGAATAGAAATCATCTTTATATTTCCCGAGCACTTCCGCATCCGAGACACGCAGGATCTCGCAATAATCTCTTACGGAGAAGCACTTGTCCTCGGTCATGCAGATCGCATTTTTATCTGATGGGTATAGCGTGTCGATCTCTTCCGCGATCACTCCGAAAAGCTCCTTCAATCCCGCACCCGGAAAACCGCCTTCGTAGCAGAGTGTATTTTCATTGACGTAGCCGGTCATGTAAGTGCCGAGAAGGATGCCTCCTTTTTCCACGAAGGCCTTCAGTTTCTCCGCCGTCTCCGGTCGCACGGAAAAGAGCATCGGCGCAAGAATGAGTTTATAGCCGTCAAAATCATCGTTCACGGAAATGATGTCAGCATCAATGCCGCGGCGCATCAGGGCCTCCCAGTATTTCTGGCAAGTCGTATCGTACTTTTTCGTCTTCCCGCTGAATCCACCGGAATAGTCGATCGCCCACCAGTTTTCCCACTCGAAAATGATCGCCGCTTCGCTTCTTGAAGTACTGCCTTCCACCTCCGCGATCTTCTTTAGTGTCTCTCCTGTGTGGGCCACTTCGCGGAAGATCCTCGTGTCATTGGTCCCCAGATGACTAACCACGGCACCATGGAACTGTTCCCATGCGCCACGGGACTGTCTCCACTGAAAATACTGCACCGAGTCCGACCCGCAGGCCACCGCCTGCAGTGAGAACTGCTCATGGACTTTCGGTCTTTTCAGCTTGTTATATTCCGACCAGTTCACGCTTCCCGGACAACTCTCCATCAGAAGGAACGGCTTGTCCTTCCTAAGTCCCCGCATGATCGCGTGGTCAAAAGCACCTTCGATCATGGTATCTTCGTAGCTTTCCCAGTCGTTATGCATCAGCGGATAGCTGTCCCAGGAGATCACATCGAGTTCTTTTGCCAGAACACGGTAATCGATGTCGTAAAACCGCTTCATGAGATTGGTCGTGATCGGGACATCTTTCTTCTTCGAGCCTTCCCGGATCGCGCGGATCTCGGATCTCGTATAGTCCGCATAGTTCCACGTGGTGAATCTCCGCCAGTCGAGTTTATGTCCCATAATGGCGATCTGGCCGTTCGCATAAGGCGGTTCTACCTCGGAAAAATCACTGTACCTTGCGCTCCAGAATGTCGCCCACCATTCGTGATTGAGTTTCTCGATATCGCCGTTATAGCGCTTCCGGAGGAAGTCCTGAAACTTCGCTTTACACAGGTCGCAGAAGCATTCGCCGCCGAATTCATTGGAGATATGCCATGCCAGAAGTCCCGGATGATCGCCGACTTCTTCTGCCAGTTTTCTGTTAATGATGCCTACCTTCTCACGATAGACTTCGGAAGACATGCAGTGGTTGTGGCGAAGGCCATGGCGTCTTCTGATACCCATGTCATCGACGCGCATGACCTCCGGATACTTACTGTCCAGCCACGCCGGGCGCGCGGCAGAAGGCGTTGCCAGGATCGTATAGATCCCGTTTTCGTAGAGCCGGTCCATGATCTCATGCAGCCACTCCAGATGGAACTCGCCTTCTCTCGGCTCATACATGGCCCAGGAAAACACACCGAGAGTCGCTTCGTTGACGCCGGCCTGCTTCATGTACTCGATGTCTTTTTCCAGGATATCGGGCCGGTCCAGCCACTGCTCCGGATTATAATCTCCACCATGAATGATCTTCCCAATAGGTCTTCCAAAAGCATATTCCGACATATCCGCGCCCTCCATTATATGTATCCCCGCGTCCGCTGATCGGTCAGGGGGCATTATTTTCCGAGTTACACCGGCATCTTCTCCATATACACGAACACCAGCTCATCGGTGATCTTTTTCTCGTCGAAGATCTTGTAACCGAGTTTCTCGTATAGTCTAATATTATCCACACTTCTCGTGCTGGTAAAGAGTTCGTAGCGTGTATCGACATAGTAGCACTCGATCTCCCGGAGAAGCTTACTGCCGTAACCTTTGCCGCGGAAATCCGGATGCACCATGAGTTTGCCGATGTAAGCGGTCTTATCCTTGGCACAGGAGCGGACGGATCCGATGATCTTTCCGTCCTCGGAAACCATCTTCAGAACAATGCCGTTTTCAAACTCTTCTTCCAGTTCAGAGAGCGTCTCCTTCAGCGGCGGAATATCTTTATTCCCAAAAAGCGCTGCCTCGCTTTGGTATGCGAGATACTGCAGATCCAGGATTTCTTTCAGATCTTCTTTCGTTGCCCTTACCACATCCGGCCGGATGTAATACACCAGGTTGATGCGCACTTCATGACGGGCAATATCGAAGTTTCCGTAGCAGCAGCTGTCGATACCCAGGAGCCGGAAGCCCTGGCTCCGATAGAAAGCGATGGCGTGAAGATTGCAGCTCTGGGTCTCCAGCATAATGGCACGGCGTCCGTCCCGCTGAGCTTTTTCCTTCACGAGATTCATCATTCTCGTTGCAATGCCCTGACGGTGCAGTTCGTCCGCCACCCACACTTCGGTGACCATAAGACGGTTGCTCCACTCTTCCGGACAGCACTCGATGCAGGCGAGAAGCTTCTTCTTCGGAAGGCCATTCTCACCTGTCTCTTCTCCGATGATGCCCCAGGCTTCAGCACCGGGCCAGTAGTCCGGATAAAGCCCGTCCATGAAATCCGGCTCATGCAATACCGGTTCATCGAATAACTTCTTTACCATATCCACATGGAATGAATCCGCATCTTCACGGATCTCCACGTCGAAGTACCCCTCCGTTGTGTAGCGCATCGGAATAGGCGTTCCTTTCCATTCCTCTTTCGGAAGCGGAACGATCTCATATGTATTCATTTTTCTTAACTCCTTTATTCTCGGCGCCTCCGAAAGGCGCCATGCCGGTCATTTCAACACAGGCAGGAAGCCCCGGTCATGACCAGCTGTTAAACTTCACGCGCTCGGAGAAAGCCTTTTTACTCGGCGCATGAAAATCATCCAGTGCTTTTCCCACGGGAAGAATGCAGACCACGTCGTACTCCTCCGGTACCTTCAGGATCGCACCGATCTTATCGCAGATCCGGTCCTCGTCCGTGATATGACCCTCGTACCAGCAGCTCTGATAGCCCAGCTCCACGATGGCCAGAAGCATGTTCTCGATGGCTGCGGAATAATCCTGGATCGCGAAGCATCGGTCACGGTACGCATTGATCCGGCGCGTCAGAACAACGATCATGGCAGGCGCCGTCTGCGCCACCGGCGGATCCAGCACACCCTTGATTTGGTCAAGCACTTCTTTATCGTCCACGATCACTACATCCGTTGTCTGCTTGTTGCACCCGGACGGGGCGTCGATGCCCGCCGAAGCAATCGCCCTAAGGTCCTCCTGCGGTACTTTTTCGTCGGCAAAAGCACCTCTATAGCTGTGTCTCGTGGCGATGGTCTGAAGGGCGCTACGAAGCCCCATGATATAGATCTGGCACGGGTTCGCCTCGTCCCAGACGCTCTCGATGACTTCCATTTCCTTGAAGCCCAGGCTCTTATAGAACGCATTCGTAATGTCGTAATCCGCGTACATGCCTTCCTTCACGGTCTTGACCTGGATGAAGGAAAAGCCCTGCTGCACCGCATAGTCCTTCGCTGCCGCGAAGAGACGTCGTCCGTATCCTTTTCTATGGCAGGTCTTAAGGACACCCATCACGGCCAGTTCCATCGTGGCATCGCCCGTCTGCTTCAGGCAGAGAAAACCAACCGGCTTATCGTCCTCGCACGCCGCCCAGTAGGGCCAGTCCACACATTCACGAATATACTGCTCGCGGCTTTCTTCCACCTCGAACCACTCCGGAAGTGCCTCCAGGATCGCGCGGGTTATCGTCTTCTTCTCATTTGAATCGGTAATAAATCTAATCATAGTACCTCCCAAGTACTGTATTTCTGTCGTCTACATAATAGACTACAGCGGAAGAAAATGCTTTACCTTCTTAGTATACAACATCTTCGTATTTCGGGATTTGTAACAATATTACACGTGCTGTTTTTATGGATCATTCAGTATGCGGCAGGAGAATTTCCCGGTCTGTAAAAAACCTGATTCGGATAACCGAATTCTTCAGTCAGTTCGCCTTCGATAAAACCGAACTTCCGGTAAAGCGCACGTGGCGCCGTACCCTTCTCATCACCTTCACGGAAAGTCGATACCGTCACGTCAGAAGAAAGATCCAGCTCAGACAGAGCTTCTTGCAAAAGAATGGAAGCTATGCCCTGCCGACGGAATTCCGGATCGACTGCCAGGCAGCAGATCATGTTCCGGTTCCTGGAGAAAAGAAGCACACCGGCGATGGTATCCTCTTTCTTTACGCAGACCGCCTGCTTCTTTCCCATGAATTTCAAAACCGTATTCTGATGCTCCAGAAGCGCCTCTTCCGTTTCCAGTCCGGGAAAACCTTCACGCACTTTTCGAACCAATGCCATCCAGTTCTGTATGTCCGATGATTCTCCATACAAAGCTTTCATTTTCTTTTCTCCGTCTCCATCAGAACAGTTCATCCAGAAGGATGTAGTAGTTTATCTTCTCCCAATCCGGCTCTATTCCAAGCTCTTCAAAAAGCACTTCCGGCCGAATGTCCGGATAGACTTTGCTGCCCCATTTCCCGTCGGCGTTATGCTTTAAGCTCCGGTAGCAAAGAGCAATATCCATCCACTTATCGCCGGTTCCGGTATTACCGAGGTCAATCAGTCCGCTGAGTTTTCCGTCCTTGATAAACACATTCGGCAGGCAGAAATCGCCGTGAGACAGCACCGGCTCATAAGAAGGCTTGTTTTCCTTAAGCCAGGAAAGAAGCTCGGAAGGGTCTTTAAATCCACCTTCTCCGAAGGTCTCCGGTTCCACATCGCTTAAGTCCACCAGATCGTTTTTCACCCGGTACTCTGCTTCCGAAAGAAGCGTATCGAGATCTTCTTTTCTCGGGCAGCCGGAGATATCGATGCTCCAGAGAAGCTTAAGCGCGTCTGCAAGGACCGGAATCATCTCCTTCGGATGCTCCATATAGTATGGATCGCAGGCAACGGTGCCCGGGATCCTGCTCATAAGAAGATACCGGTACTTCCCGTCTTTTTCATAGGCGAGGACCTCCGGTACCGGAAGCTTTCCCTTAAGATACCGCATGACCTCGACAGTCTGATCCTGATTTTCGCAGAACGGTCCTTCTTCCATATCGGCCGGATCCAGGATCTTCTCGCACTTCAGGACGCAGTCATCGAAGAGAAAGATCCTCGATCCGGATTTTCCCATGTCGTCGATCCGGAATTCTTTGCCGGATACTTTTTCCCGGATGCCTTCCGGAAGTTCCGAGAGAAGGATCTCCCGGAGTGCTGTGTATTCGCGATAATACATACCTCTACGCATCTCGTCCGTGCCGTCATATTCCGCATGGGTGGAAAAGATCTGAAGGATCTCCCCAAGCGGCATCCATCTCGGTTCCATGCCGGCTTCGATCTCCCGATCGGTCAGATGGCGCTCGGTCTCACCCGTCACTTCCGCGAGAAAATACTTGTTGAGCCACTTACAGTCTTCGTAATATTCGTCGATCTGAAGCACACAAGGAGAAGTTTTGATCACTGCGCCACACTCTTCCGCCACTTCACGGATCACGCACTCTTCATCGGTTTCATTCTCTTCGAGACCGCCGCCCGGAAGCATCCATTGATCGTTCTTCGTCTCATAGGACATCAGGATCTTCCCGTCTTTCATGATCACTGCCCGGCAGCCGGTTCTTGAGCTCGTCCAATTTCCAAAATAGTTGTCACCGATTATATCCAGGATCTTCATGTTTCCCTCGCTTTTTTTCTTTCCTCATTATCCGAAACTGTGTTTTTTCGGATCTTCAGTCAAAAAACTCCGGCTCGTCGAAGACGAATCCGTTATCCAGAAGTTGCTGGATAAGGGTCTTATAGTACTCCGGCACCAGTTCTTCTGTTTCATCGTGAGCATGGATCAGAAGAAAATGGCTTCCGTCCTCATCAGTAAGCAAGGACTTTCCCAGCTCCGGATTGACCATCTCCGCGCGGGCCAGAATATCTTTCATCGTGACACCGCTTCCCGGACGGATCTCGTACTCTGCGAAATCGAATGTCCAGAATGTATCGATATCTTTATCCAATCCCATCTCTTTCCAGATCTTATAAGGGATCTGGGTATCTTTCACCTTGTTGAAGCCATGCTCCCGGAGATAGTCCTGCAGTGCGTCCTTATTCTCCCCGCCCTTATCGCCATACGGGAAACGGAACGGCCGGTATTTTCTCTCCACGCCGGCATCCTTATAAAGCTGGTCCAGGAGTTTCTCCGTCTTTTCGATTTCTTCGATCGCTTCTTCAAGAGTCAGCTTCGAGAAGAAAGGATGCGTGTAACTGTGGTTGCCGACGATGGCGCCTTTCTGCAACGCATAGACTGCATTATCGTAGTGCTCTAAAACTCTTTCGCCCCAGGCAAACATCAGGACCGGGATCTTCTTCTCGCAAAGATAATCCACGATCGCACGAGTATTTTTCGAAGCAATATCATCCATAGTTAAAACAGCATGTTTCATATTCGGTATATCCTTTCAACATAAGACACAGTATAGAAAAATAGTACCAAACCATATGTGAAAAGAACAGAGTCTGAAAGTATAGACACGCTATGCAAAGGCAAAAGAACCCCGATCGCGGGTGCTTTTTACAAAAAAGTGAGAAGCATGGACATCGCAGGGATCGTAAAGATACAAAGAAGCGTGGAAAGCAGGATGCAGTTCGCACTCATCTTCTGTTCTTTGCCATGGATCTCCGCCATATTCAGAATGACCGATGCGCAAGGTACAGCGCCGAGGATGAAAAGGCTCGCTTTGAAAGCATACGGTACCGGAAGGAAGAATGCGACTGCGAAAGAAATAAGCGGAAACAGGATTAGTTTTCCACCACAGATCAGGTACACGAAAGGCTCGGAGAAAAGTTCTTTGAACTTGATCGTCGAAAGACGGATGCCTAAGATCAGCATACATACGGGCGTTGTCATTTTGCCGAGAAGTTCGATCGCATTTTTGCATGTACCCGGAATATGCTCCGGCGCCCCGACGATATAAAGCACAAGTCCAACAAGAAGCGAAAGCACTGCCGGGTTGATGATCGCCGAATGCAGCGATATATACTTCTTATCCAACGTCAGGCAGTACACGGCCGCCGTAAAAACCAGGATGTTCATGGAGATCACGTAGATCGAAGAATAGCAGGCCACCTCCGGATGATCCGGGAGAAGCGCTTGTATAAGGGGCATACCGAAGAAACCACAGTTGCCAAGTGCGGAACCGATGGCAAGCATCCTGTACTTGTTGATGTGAAACTTTTTCCGAAGGATCAGGAACAGCGAAAGAAGGAAGGCCACCTCAAACACAAAGGAAACGAGGAAGAATACTCCCATATCCCGCAGCGCATCCCAGGAAAACTCCATCGAAAAGAAGGACGAGACGATCATGCACGGCGAAAGCACATAGATCAGAACCGCTGACATCGTGGAAAGATGCTCCGCGGATGCCTTCTTCGCTTTCCCCAGAATATAACCCGGACACATATACATCAGCGCGACCAGCACACTTAAAAAAGCAGTTTTAAAAGCAAGCATATTCCTAAACTTTCATCCCCCTAGAAGACCGATCAGGCCTCGTTGACGAGTTTCCCGCTCATATGAACAGGGATGAATTCCAGACACTGCGCGCGGGGAAGCGCATGCTCCAGTTCGTGCTGAAGATATGCTTCGTCATCCGTAAACTTTTTCGTGATGGCAGTTCCGATCCGGATAGCCATCTCCACGTCATTTACCCGACGGATATGCCCGCGAATGATCACGCTCTTAATGTTCAATGCCCACTCGCCTTCTTTACGGAATCCCTCGTCGTAGACGCAGAAGCATGCTTTATCGCATTCATCAAGTGCATCCAGTTTGTGTCCCTCTTTGGCGCCATGGAAATAGATGTGTCCGTCCTCCTCACAAAACCAGTGATTCAACGGGATCGAGTAAGGATACCCTTGTTCGCCGATCAAAGAGAGAACACCGCGCTTCGTTGTCCGTAAAACTTCCCGGCATTCCTCTTCACTTAATTGCTGTTTAAATCTCCGCATCGGTCGAAACTCACTCATACGTCATATCCTCTCCTAAGCAAAATCAGGAGCTATTATACCATGTAAAGCCCGCTTCGTCTTTGCTTCTTCGCATTTTCCGTCAAAACATCCCACCCTAAAGGACAATCCTTCCCTTGCTTCTACAAAGAAGCGCTTCTTTGTTGTAAAATAGGAATGCAAAAAGCATACATCCGCGCAGGAGACCGATCCTGCACGCCGGAAGAGGAGAGGGTATATCGGATATGTACTACAAAATAGGTGAGCGCATCGAAGAATTCACACCGAAGAGTTTTGATAAACTGGATTTTCAATATATAGCCGTAATCAGTTCCGAAGAGTGGATCAAGAACAATAAGAAGTTCAGTATGGGGATCGAGTGGGATATCAACCTCGATGAAATAACCGATACTCACGCAGAAGTGAATATCGATTCTTTGACAGGAACGTTCTCCATTCCGAGCCGCAAAAACATCTCCGGACCCAAACACAACTTTGCTTTTGCACTCGACGAGAAAGGTGTTGTTTTTGTCGATGACGAAGGATTTGCTTTGAAGATCATCGATAAGATCTCCAAGAGCAAGAAGTATATCAACCCTTGCCTGGAGCGTTTCCTTTACGATTTTCTTGAGAGCATTATCCACAGAGACTATAAGATCATCGAACGTTATGACGCAAGATTAGACCAGATCGAAAAGGATGTCTTAAATGAAGACTCCACAGGTTCCATCCGGGAGCTGACCGATATCCGCAGTGAACTTCGCGATCTCCGCATCCATTACGCCCAGCTTATGGATCTGAGCCAGGAACTGGAAGAGAATGAAAACGACTATTTCAAAGAAGATAACGAGCGCTATTTCCATCTGGTCTTCCAGAGAGTACAGTCCTTACACGAGATGGCTTCTTCACTTTCCGATTATACTGCCCATATCCGTGACCTCAATCAGGCGCAGATCGACTTGAAGCAGAACAAGATCATGACGATCCTTACCGTCGTAACCAGCATTTTCATGCCGCTGACCTTGATCACAGGCTGGTACGGCATGAACTTCGTACATATGCCTGAACTGGCACAACCGGCGGCCTATCCGATCGTGATCGGCGTATGCATCTTTATCGCTGTCGCATGTCTGGTGTTTTTCAAGAAGAAAAAGTGGCTGTGACTTTAGCGTTCCGCTTTAAGGAGCGAATACCAGCTGGCGTCGCAAATGCCCGTGTTGTTTCTGTCTGAGCTTCGGAGCGTGCCTTCAAACTTTAACCCGCAGTGTGTCATGACTTTTCCCGAATTCGGGTTTCTCGGGTCGTGATAACTGCAGATACGGTTTGCTCCGACCTCATCGAAGAAGAAATCCACGAGTGCCTGCATCGCTTCCGACATGATCCCTTGATGCCAGAACTTTCTTCCCAGGCAATATCCGATCTGGATCGACTCCGTGCTGTCATTGACCAGCCCGTGGATCGTACCGATGGCTTCTTCTCCATTCTCTTTAAGAGTGATGGCCCAGTGATAGTAGTCGTTTTTCTCATATTCCGGAAGCCACATACCCAGCACATATTTCGTTGTATCCACATTTTCATGTGTCGGCCATGTCAGAAACTTCGTCACTTCCGGATCCGACGCCCAGTTTCTGAACATCGCTTCCGCATCGTCCATAGTCAGACGTCGAAGGATCAATCTTTCTGTTTCTAAAATCTTTGTTCCACAATGCTTCATTTTTCTTCCTCCAATATATCCGCTAATTCACTGATCGTATCGATCACATAGTCTGCTCCGGCGGCAAGAAGCGTTTCCCTGTCCGCATTTCCATAAGTCACGCCGCAAGTGCGCGCACCGGCATTTTTACCCATAAGGATATCCATAGGCATATCCCCTACAACCAAAGCCTGATCTGCTTCACATGACAGATCCTTCAAGGTTTTCAGGACCGGATCCGGATTCGGCTTCAAAAGCTCTGTATCTTCCTGGGCGAGAATATAGGAGAAGCGCCCGACGATCCCTAACTGATCCAAAAAGCCAAGCAGGGATCTACGGTTTCGGGATGTCGCGATCGTGCATGTGATACCCTTTTCCTCCAACTGATCCAGGATCTCCAACATGCCGGGAAAAAGCGTCGGCGGGTCCTTCCGGATCGTCTCATCGAAAAGACTCCGGTAATGCTTCACGCAAAGATCGGCTTCTTCCTCGGAAAGTTCAGGATACATATTTTGAAAACCGGTCTTAGCCGAATAACCGATCGTCGCCGCACAAGCTTCTTCGTCAGCCACGGGAAGATGCATCCTCCGCATAGTCTCCTGCTTAGCATACACGATTGCTTTTCGTGTGTCCATGATCGTTCCGTCAAAATCAAATATCACCAGTTGCGTCTTCAAATTCCTTTTGCTCCTTACTAAACTTATTTCTTTTCCACACGCAGGACCAGACAGCCATGCGCCGGGATCTCTTGTTTTGAAATGCTTTCCCAGGTATCGAAGATCTCCCCGCTCCATAGCTCGGTGATTTTCGAAAGCTCACTGTATCCGGTTTTCTCCGCGCCGGATCCTTCGGCAAAAGCACTTCTCCGTGGCGCATCCGTTAGATTAAACAGTGTTACATACTGCCTGTCTTCAGTCTCGCAAACCGCTGTCCACACAGCTTCTTCATCGTTTTGAACAAGAACTTCCGGTTTATACTTCGGTTCTCTCATTGCCAGGATCTCCCGATTGGTAAGAAGGCTCACCGTCTTCTCATCCATGGCAGGAAGTTCAGAACCGATCATGAGCGGGGAACCGAAAAGACACCACAAGGATAGCATAGTCCTCTGTTCTTCAAAGGTGAAATTCGTAGGCCTTATTTTCCCGAAGCCCTTCCCCAACTTACCGATAGGAAGCATATCGCAGTCCGGATAGCACCCCGGCTTCACATGGTCCTTCCAGGTCCGGCAGCGGTCAAACATGTCCAAAAGAGATTCCCAGTGATCCCAGAAGTCGTCCGTGATGCGCCACATATTCGCAAATCTCTCATAGTGTGCCGCCTCATCGATCAGGGCCGGTCCCGGTGAAAGCGACAGTACGATCGGCCGTCCCGTCTTTTCGATCGCGCGGTGGAGCATCTCCACTTCATGCCTTGCCGAGTAAGGATCATGGGGATAAGCATTGGTATTACAGATATCATCGCACTTGATAAAGTCCACGCCCCAGGACGCATAAAGTTCAAGGAGCGAATCGTAGTAGCGCTGCCCGGCCTCGGTATTTCTTACGCCATACATATCCGGATTCCACTTACTGATCGATGACGGATCCGCGATCTCATCCGCTGTGACTGAAGTTCCCAGGACCGCGCCGTGAAGATGCGCCGCAAGACGCGGAATTCCCCGCATGATGTGGATGCCGAACTTAAGTCCTTTTGCATGGACATAGTCAGCAAGCTTTTTGAACCCTGAACCATCCGTCGAAGAAGGAAACCTCTCGGGATCCGGAAGGAAACGGGAGTACTCATCCATCTCCATTTTCGAGAAAGGAATATACTGGAATTCGTCTCTTCTCGTTCCGGCACCATGGGCGTACCACTGGATATCCACCACCACGTATTCCCAACCGTAGGAAAGAAGGTGCTCGGAAAGATAATCAGCATTGCGCTTAACGTCTTCTTCCGTCACGGTCGTATCGTAGTAATCGTAACTGTTCCAGCCCATCGGCGGAGTCGGGCAAAAATCGTTCTTATTCATCGCATTACCTCAGCTTTCAGCGAAAATATTCTTCTTTTAAGATCTCCATCTCGATGACATTGACCGGCTCTTTTTCCGTGATACCTGCATCGTGAAAACCAACCTTTTTATAGCATGCATGTGCCCGGTCGTTATTCTCGAAAACGCCGATGGTGATCTTTTCGACACCAAGGATCTCGAAGGCATACTTCATTCCGAGACGCAGCATCTCGGTACCGTAACCCTTACCGCGGTTCGTACAGTCGATGACGACCCAGCCGAAACGGAGCAACTTCGTATCTCCGTTTAAGTAACGCATGATGAAGCTTCCCACCACGCCGTTTTCGTCGTCAAAAGCGACCCACGGATAGAAATTATCCGGTTCCTCGCAAAGTCCGTTCTTATTCTTAAACATGTCCGCGATGATCTCCGCATCGATCGGATACTCACCGAAAAGATCTCCGCCCCATTTGTGGAACACGTCTTTATCCTGCACCCACTGCGCGATCTTCTTTGCATCCGCTTCTTTATATTGTCTCAATCTAAGCATATGATTTTCTCTCCTTTTTCCGCTCTATATTCTACTGAAAAATCAGTCCGGTTTCTTCGTAAGATAGAGTATGTGTGTGTCGTTAAAGACGACCTTTCCGCCGGCTTCTTCCACTGCGTCGTGAAGTTTTTGGAAGAATGTTTCCCGGATCGGATCCGGGATCACGATATGCGTGCAGTGCGTGCCGTTTAAGGCTACATATTCGTCAGCGTTCAGTTCTCTTTTTCCGGGGAATTCGCGCCTCTCCACTTCCTCATATCCGTACTCCGGCGCTGCCGTATAGCGGAAGCCGCCATGGGTATAGGGAATGTCCGGCTGGAAGTATTCATCGTAGAGCTTCTGGATCTTCTCATAGAGCACTTCATCATTGCTTTTATATTCGGAGGAAGTGAGCATCATGGCGAGAACTCCGCCGGGCTTCAGAAGGGAGAAGATCTTCGGATAGGCAATTTCTTCCGGGATCCATTGGATCGTGGCCGCCGAGTAGATCAGGTCATATTTTTCTTCTCCGAAATCATGGGTGATAAAGTCATCATTCACGATATGAAAGTTCGGAAGAGCTCCGTATTTTTCTTTCATTTTCCGATAGAGATGTTCACCCAGTTCGATGGCGTGATACTCGCATCCGGTGCGAAGGATCGGATCCGTCGCCTGCCCGGTTCCCGGGCCGATCTCCAGGACCTTGACTCCCGGTCCGACTTTCGCATAATCGATCAGATCAGAAAAGAGTTCCTCACTATATCTCGGTCGGAACTTATCGAACTGATCCGGAATCGTATCGAAGACTTTCCGGAATTCCTCCTGTTCCATTTCTTTCACGAGCTCCTCGTCAACGGGACGGATAATTCCGTCTTCCACATAGTGGATCGCACCGACGGTATCGACGCGTCCTTCTTTCACGAAGATCGCACTCAGATCATCCATGGCGAAGACCGGATGGATCTTCGATGCCGCCAATACTTTCTCTTGACGCTCCTGATCTGCCGTATCAAAATGGGAGAGGATCGTAATATTCGCCATACCCAGACCTTCGTAGGCTTCCATTTTCTCCCAGATATCGATAGTAGTCTTTCCGAGATTCATCGAGCCTGCGCTGACCCCGAGAAGCACGGCATCACTGTCTTTGATAGCATCAGCAATGTCCTTCTCCTTGATGAGCGCCATCTGCGCCGTGGCATTTCCGCCCATGAGGAAGATACAGGATGCTTCCTGGATCAGGCGTGATGCCTCGGAAAAAGATGTCCGCTCGTCGATGACACAGTGCATTTCAAAAGGCATATTCTTTTCTTCAAACATGACGTGCATGCCGTCCGAATCGTCGTCATTTTTCTCATATTCCTCCGGCCACGCACTGATGAAAACCAGGCTTTTCCGAACTGGAAGCTCTGCCTGAAGCCGTGCTGCAATCTCTGCCGTGAAGTGACGATCCGGGAACCCGCTGAATAAACCGATCAGTTGCTTTCTCATTTCTTTCCCTCTTTTCTCGAAACGATCATCAGATGTTCCGTATGTGCCAGATACTCTTCTTTATCGCAGAAGCGGATCGCATAGTCATACCACGCCATCCGGATCTTTCTCGGACTTTTTGCCAGGCTCCAGCGGTAGGGTGCGAGGATACTCTCCTGCCCGAATATCTTCACCGTCTTAAGACCGGGGATCTTCGAAAGGAGTTTTTTTGCATCGGGAATGGTGGCCATATACGAGTAGGTAAAGGCTTCAAAAGACAGACTTTCGTCTCTTGCACAGGCCTCATAATACATCTTCTCATTCTCCCGGCAGATGGACTCCTGCAGATCCCGAAGGCCATATACCACGCCCCCGAAAAGCAGGATAAAGCTGGTGAAAAGAAGCCCGCCGGGTTTGAGGACCCTCTTCGCTTCCGCCAGCGCGCGGATCCGGTTCTTCTCGCTCATGATATGGTACATGGGACCCATGAGAAATACCACGTCAAAAGTGTTATCCGGGAAGCGCGACAGGTCCATGGCATCGCCCTGCACCGCATCAAAATGCACTTTATACTGGTGTGCTTTTTTCTTGGCAAAGCGCACGTTCTCCGGGCTTAGATCCAGAAGGGTTACGTCGTGGCCTTTCTTGGCATAGTAGACCGAGTACTGTCCCGGTCCGCCCCCGATATCGAGGATCGTGGCGCCTTTTGGGATCAACCGGTCCATCATGTGGACCGTAATATATTTTTCATAAGGATGATCTTTCTGCAGCCGGTCCCATTCTTTTTTCGGGTGGCTGTCGTAGTATTCCTGAATGATTTCTTTCTGCTCTTTCATAGTTATATCTCCCAAGCATACGCTTCTGGCTTGATTCCGATTCTTGCGGTTAGAAAAGCGCTTGCACGATTTTTTCAGCGCATTCTTCCGGGAAAAGGACACTGGTATCGACAGTGAGACTGTACTGAATATCTTGACTCATCAGCTGCGCCTGTTCTTCCGACTGGCTCTCGTAGCGGTCTCCCCGCTCGATATTTCGTTGCTTACAGATATCCAGCGGACAGTACACTTCCACGATGGATAGCGGGCTGTCCTTCATGATCTCCATAAGCTTCTGATAATGGGGCTTGATCTCGTCGCGCTCCACCAGGATCCCGTCGATCAGGACGTTCTTTCCCATATCGGAATATAGTTTTGCGGTGTGATACATCATGATGATCACTTCCGATAAATACTTCCAGTAATCTTCCTGAAGATACTGTTCACCGACCATCTCCTGAAACAGGTCATTCGCCACCACATAGAAGAATACATCTCTTCGTGACTGCAGTGCATCCACGATAGATGTCTTCCCTGAACTGGTTACGCCGTTTAAAAATATGATCTTCCCTTTTTCCATTTTCATTTCCTCTTACTTCCATTTCTGCCGTTGCGGATTCGGATTTCCTTAGTATCTGCCGTAGCTGAATTCAGATCTGCTCAAGGATCTGCGCGACACCGTCTTCTTCATTGGTGGCGGTGACCGTATCGGCCACGTTCTTTACCTCCTCGATGGCATTGCCCATCGCCACGCCATATCCGATATTTCTTATGCTCTCCACATCATCGTGATCGTCTCCGAAATAGACCGCTTCTGACACTGGTATATTCTCTCTTTCCAGAAGTCTTCTGACGCCATTCCACTTGGTCGCAGAGGTGCTCATGATCTGAAACAGCCACCCTTCTGCGACCGTGAAATACGCATCTTCCGAAAGACCGTTTTCGGAAAGGATCCCCCGTATTCTTTCGGGGATCTCCGAAGACGGGCAAAGGGGTTCTGTCGGGATCGTCACGGAAGAAAGTTTATGCTCTTTTCCTGCAATCAGGATCTTATACAGATCGACCTCTTTCAAAAGTGAAAGAAGGTCCGGTACTTTCGGTGTATCCCACTCGGGGATCTCGATATTTCCGAAGATGCCTTTGCTTGTTTCCAGCACCACGATCAGGTCATCATGGGAAAGAACAGCGGACAGTGCTTTTGTCGCAGAATCAGAAGAAAAACCGTTACTGATAACGGTGTCTCCGAACTTGATCCGCGCACCGTTTAAGGTGATCAGGGCATCAGCTTCGGTGAACTCTTTATACATCGCGGAGATCGCCCGTTCGGGCCGGGCAGAAGCGACCGCCCAGATTCCGCCGTTCTCCCGAAAAGCACGAATCGCTTGCATCGTGCGGTCGGAGATCGTTTTATCGTTCCGGAGAACGGTTCCATCAAGGTCAGTAAAAACAGCGCGTATTCTTTTCATCAGCGCCTCCCTATGCATCTTTATGTGTCTAACTAAAGTATATCAATAAACCCTTTACTTCAGCACCTGCGTCACGACCGTATGATTCGGCCGGGTGTTCTTGATGCCGATCTGAAAAGCATCTTCGTAGACGAGCTCTCCGGGAAGGTCCTCGCTCTCTGACAGATACAGCCGGACGCCATACTTCTTACACATATCGCGGTAGAAAGTCATCTGCTTCCAGATGTCGTTTCCTGCTTCTGCGTTCTTGAACCATGTGGTCGCGTTATCGGGATTGCCCTGCTCGTAAAACGGCGGAACCGGAAGGACTTCCTCGAAATACTCTCTGTTCTTCCAGTATTCCTTCTCTTCCTCTTCCGTGAGCGTCTTATTTTCCACGAGTTTCCATACCGCGGTGAAGATCCCCCGGGGCTGCTGCGTCATGTATGCGATATCTGATGTGTGGACCCGGTAATAAGGCATCACCGGACCGCTTTCTTTTCTATCCAGTTCGCGCTTCACACATTGGAAATTCGCATCGAGTTCACCGGCGCCATCCATCACGATCCGCTTGCACGAAAGGAGCTTCTGCCACTCATCATGCTTCGCTTTCGAGCGCATATTCACATCTCCCGTATCGTAACTTGCTGCCCACTCGAGGAACTCCTGGTGGTTCTGATACATGTCCCCGCCCGGAAGGAGCCGGTCGCCGAACTCTTCTTTCTCTCTTTTGCGAAGTCTCTCGATTCTGACATCCGTGTCCGTCACCAGGCGGATCGCCAGGGTAAAGAGTGGAATCAACTCGTCTCCCCAGTCCACGAGAGAACCGGAGATCACGATCTTATCGTGCTTTTCGATATCTTCTTTCATGAGACGGAGACGTTCTTCAAAGCTTCGCTTCACTGTATATTTCGGATCGGTCGGCTCCCAGAAATAGTCATCGGTATCCATGAAGAAATACCCGAGTTCATCGCAGATCTTCTTTCCCAGTGTGGAAGTTCCCGCGCCGGATGCACCGAAAATGTGTATGACCTGTTTCATATTCTGTCCTCCCAGCTATGCGTTTTCATTAGATGAACATTTCCATATATCTTCGGAAAGTTTCGAAACCGGCCGCCTCGTAGAAGGCCAGCGCGTCCTGATTAAACTCCCACATATTGAGTTCCAGACGATGGTATCCCTGATCGATGGCGAAGTTCTTGATGAACTCGACCATGGCCGTGGCGATCCCTTCTCTTCTATGTTTCTCATCGACACAGAATTCATCGATATCGAGAAAATCACGGACCTTCATGAAGGGATTTTCCGGCTTATAGATGTGATGCAGGATCGCAAATCCACAGAGCTCGCCGTCTTTATCCGCGACGACGATCTTCTGCTCGGGATCTTTAAAGATGTAGTAAACGTAGTTTTGAAGCTCCTCACTGAATCCGGGCTTAAACACGTCCGGTTTTCCTTCAACATGAAGATCATTGACCTGCTTACGAAGCACGTTGATCTTCTCCAATTCGTCTTCTTTTGCGAAACGGATGACCATATTACTACACCTGCCTTTTTATGAAATATTTCTAACCATTGTATCGAAACGAAATAGGGAATACTAGTTCCCGGCAGTATAAAATTCTTGTTTCACGAATGCCACTCATTTGAACTCTTTATCGTGCTTCTTGAAGAAGTCATAGAAGTACCGCGCATTCTCAAGCTCGGTCCAGTCCGCCACGGCAAAAGAACCGGAGTCCAGGTCGTAGATCTTCGCGCTGAGTGTGCCGAGCATGAAAGGTGAATGCGTCGCGATGATAAACTGACATCCGAGAAGTCTCGCCATGTCATTGAGTTTCTCCGCCAGTTTCACCTGATTATCCGGAGACAGCGACACCTCCGGCTCATCGAGAAGATACAGTGCATCCGGGCGAATAAAGTCATCGAAGAACTGAAGCGAGGTTTCTCCGTTCGAGTATTTCTCCTGCGAGAATTTGGCCCCTTCCCGGATCTTCCATCCGTCCACAGATCCGAGAAAAGCCTGTGCCTCTTCTTTGCTCTTACCGCTCTTGATCTGGTCGACCAGAAGCCCTTCGTCGAGAACCGGGATCTGCTGGATCTTCTTGACCTCATAGAGGATATCTTCGCTCTTGATGTAACGGCTGTCGGAAGGAAGGACCCGAAGTGTCTTCCCGAATTCATCTTCCCCCAGTCCGGCCGTGCATTCTCTCGCGAAGTTGCCGCAGAAATCCTCCGATCCGAATGTATTCGGCGTGGCATATTCTTTTCCCTTTATGGAGAGCTTATTTGCGATGATATTGAGAAGCGTCGATTTCCCCGACCCGTTACTTCCATACAGCACCGTGATCCGGTCGAAGAAAAACTGCACCCCTTCTCTTCCGCGAAAAACATTGTACGGATAAATGTTAGGACAATTGAGGCGCTTGCTGCTCAGCTTGAAACTTTGAAGATAGATCATGCTGTCGTTTCTCCCTTTGCGGGACGGGAAGTCTTCCGGCCTCCGCCCACTTTACCGTTCAGCGCGCAAAGAAGATTCGCAATTCCGAAAGAAACCAGCACGATCACGGCAAAGATCAATATCGCGACGCCCCATCCCCAGCGCAGGAAGAAATAGAAATCGTTGTTATGCGGGTATCTTCCCCCCATGCCGTTAATGAGGATATTCAGGATATAACCAAAGCCGTAGACCAGGGTCAGAAGCGCCGACAGGATCCGCCACTTCATCTCTTTCTTTACCCCCGGAAGAAGTACATAGTCCACCATGGCAATCAGCGGTACGATCAGATGGAAGAACAGATTTGCATTCTTATACATGCGTCCATACCCGTATACCGGCCCCAGGAAAAGCGCCACCACCGTAAAGGTCAGTCCGGTCGCTGTGGCAGACATCAGCTTTAAGACTTTCGTCGGTTTGCCTTCATAAAAGAGCGCGATGAGCGCGACGATCCCGGCAAAAAGATTCGACTGCACCGTGAAGTACCGAAGGCACATGATCCCCCGCAACTGAAACTCCATCCAGGCGCTTCGGTATGTCATGGTCATGTACATGCCGATCGAAACCAGGATCACCAGTACAACATTGGTGATCTTACGGATGATGGTCATGTTCTTCTCACTACGCATATTGTTTCTTCCTTCACTATGTCACATCTTCTACTGTCCGAAGCGGAAAGAATAGAAGTCCGCCGCCCCGCTTCCTTCGTAAGTAAAGTAGAGAGCATGTTTTCCGTTCCCGATCGTCAGTGGCGCCGTGTATTCCGTCCAGTTTTCCGAAGGTGCGATCCTGATCCGGGAGACGATCTTCCCGCCTCGTCCATCGCGTACGACGAACTCACCATCCGCCGTACCACGCACCTTCACGGAAAGTGCTTCTGCAGTATGGAAATCGAAATACCGGTAACCTGCCGTCGCGCCATCCACCATGTTGTTGATGTACTGGTTCGGGTTATCCTCGCGGTCTTCCCCCTCCTGGGTAAAGGCCGGGTGATGCTCATCCTGCTGCTCGGCAAGGCTCTCGGTCGTACCATTCTTACTAAAGAGATGACAGGCGATCCTGGCCTCATATTCACCCTCGTCGCGGAGCGGTCCGCCGTTTAATCCGCAAGACGTGATCTCCGCCTGATGGAATGCTTCCCCGTCGAATTTGATCTCCTCCGCGCAGGCCTGGCGGGAGAAGAAATGGCGGTTAGTCTGGCGATGGTAGAACACATACCACTTCCCGTTTACGAATGCCACACTTCCGTGGGTATTGCCGCGGTAGTTCATGGCCTCCGTATTTCCGTTCACGCCGATGTCGGCATTCGACACCAGCACGCCGCCAAAATGATAATCACCCAGAGGCGAATCGGCGACTGCCCAGCAGAGCTCATGCATCCAGCAGGAAGAATAGATGAAGTAGTATTTGCCGTTGATCTTTCGTACAGAACTGGCCTCGAAGAAAGGATGGGCCTCGTACTCCGTACCGTCCGCATCGTTAATGATCGGCAAGTTATGGAATGGTCCTGCTTTCACGGTGATCATGTCCTGCTCCAGCTCCATCTTGAGGCTGTCCTTATCCACAGGTGTTTGTTTATATCGTGGGCTGTTTCCGGAGAAAAGATAGATCCGCTTGTCATCGTCGATAAAGATGCCCGGGTCGAACTGTCGGATCTCGTCCGGACGTGAACCGAGAATGTCTCCATTCGGATATCTTACGAAATCTAAAAACTCGAAAGGACCAATCGGTGAATCCGCCACGGCGACTCCGATCTCTTTGAGAAAATCCAAACAATAGTAGAGGTAGTATTTTCCATCGTTTCCGCGACACACATCCGGCGCCCACAGCGCATGGGAACCATCCGGATTTCTGGGGTCCTGAGTCTTCTTAAAGATCACTCCCTCAAAGCGCCAGTCGGAAAGATCGTCCTCCGGACATGACCAGCATACATAGTCGTTGGCACAGTATACGTCACCGTTAAAACGGTCGTGGCTTCCGTAGATATAGAGCCGCCCGTCAAAGACACGGGGCTCGCCGTCCGGAATATATTCGTAGCTTGGAAGATATGGATTAAAAACCTGCTTTTTCATGATGTCCTCTCTTTCGTGTCTGCGTTCGCAAGTCGGGATGTATCTTCTGCCTCAGGGTCACTTCAGATACCAGATCTCCCCGTTCGGCATGATCTGCATATCGCCGGGCAAAGTCTTCCGGATCTCTCCGGTCACGGCGTCCCGGATCACCGTTTCCTCTCTGTAGTCCGGATCTTCGTACCAGATACTGAAATACAGGTCATTCCCGTCGCGATAGTAATAGCTTTCCCGCTCATGGATCGGGATAGTCCTCTTCTCCGGCCAGATCAGCTCCAGCGAGCCGTCATTCGGCTGACGGGTCAATGTCAGCGGATGGACAGTAAGCCGCAGATTATAGCAATCTTTTACGGAATCAAGCGACAGCACGTCGAGTTCTTCAACCGTGTGATCTGTACAGGAGAACTGCTGGATCCGGATCTTTCCTGCTTCAAAATCCACCGCAAGGAAAGATATCTTCTGATCGTCGTAGACCGGGTCGCTGAAAGCGATGTTTTCTGTCGGCGGGAAGGGGCAGAATTTCTCCCCATCCGGAAAATGTACGAGGAAAAAGTGATTCCCTGAAAGAGTCTTTCCCTCCTCGTAGAGTTCTTGCTCCTCATAAAGATCGCCCCGGGCATAGTCCAGCGCATAGTACCACTCCGATGTGCCCTCAAGGGGACGCAGATAGGAGATTCCGTTAAGATCCAGTTCCTTCATTCTTCTACTCCTTTATGAAAAAGCTCTTCAACGCTTCGACCATCTCCGGCAGATGCCGGGTGAAACAGTGGTCGTCCCCATGGATCTTCACCAGTGTCGCATCGTGATAGAGGGCCAGTGCTTTTTCCGCATAGGAACAGAGAACCGTATCGTCGTCGTCACCGTGAATCATGAAGACTTTACCCTTATATCTTTCGATCTCGTCTTCCACATGGATCGTCTGGGCCACACGGCAATAATCGCCCGACAGTTCCCGGTCCCAGGATTGAAGCACTTCCGGAATGTGCAGCGGGTCAAAAGAAAGCCCGAGGAGCGTCCCTTTCCTTGCGTACTCCGGGATCATCCAGGCCGGCGAGATCGGAAGGATCGCCTTGAAATCATCCGGGAACATTCCGCCGATGAGCATCGTCAGAAGTCCGCCCTGGGAATGGCCGCACAGATAGAGATCCGTGACGAAATCCAGTGTCTTGACATAGTGGATCACGGAGATCATATTCGATACCCATTTGTAGAGCGTGTGGTCCCGGAACTCGCCATCGCTGGCACCATGTCCGTACATCTCCACGCGGAGCACGGAGATCCCGCACTCGTTCATAGCCTGCTGCATCGCGACGATGTGGGGCTCCTCCATATGGCCGGTAAATCCGTGGACAAGGATGCAGAGCGGCCCTTTGACCGATTCGTCCGGACGGTCCATCTTCGCATGAAGCTTTATGCCATCGCTGTTGATATAGAATTCCTTCATATTTGACTTCCTCCGATTTTGTTATTCTTTCAGGTAGGAAATCTCATCTGTCGGAAGTGGATCGCATATGTTTACAGGAAGTAATTGATCACAAAGACCAGTATACCGCAAGCAATTACAATGAAACCCCGTATTCTCATGCCGGATACGGCTTTGGGGTCTTCGCGCATTTCTTTTTTTACGGAAAGCTTCGGGCAGATTACCATAAAAAGGCCTAGCAAGCACATTACAATACCTAAAATCCAATACGGCATAACACTACTCCTCCTGATCGAGATCACTACTAGCTTAGATAGTTATATATCAAGTATATCATCTCATATAGGAAACAATAGGTGCAATATATTTTTTGTCTGAAATATCGTAGGAATGTGAAATCAATTCTGCCATGGCTTTGTCTTTTTCAGTCGGATTCTTCTTATGGTTCATGATAGAAAGAAGCGCTTTCATGGCAAGTTTGGAACCTGTACCCATCCGGTCATAGTTCAGGCCGCCCTGAAGGTAAAAGCCTGATATCCGGCTCTTCAGTTCTTCCGGGATGACCTTTTCCATTGCACTCTTTGCTTCCGGATTCTCTGCCGGACTTGCGCCCACGACGAACAGGCCCAATTTCTTATCGTTCCACGAAGCCGCTTTACTGAAGAACCATTTGGCTCCCGTGACTCTTCCGGCATTCACCCAGCCACCGTAAAGAATGGCATCATAAGAAAGGAAATAGTCCGCCTTCTTTTTCTTCGCCTCTTTCAGATCAAAAACGTCTGCTGACGTTTCTTCTTTGATCCATTCTGCATATCTTTGAGTAAATCCTGTTTGTGATGTATAGTTGACACTCCGCACGGCTAAAGCCGTGGGATTCTTGCTTCATCGACCACTGCTTAGTCCGAGGACTTTAGTCTTACATGGTCTCCACAAGCGTAAATTCGGGTATGTCCTACCCTACTAGGTTATTTGCAGTCATTAACATTCCCATTTTCAGTATGTTAATGGCTGCATTTTTATCTCTGTCATGTTTGGTATGGCAGTTCGGACACTTCCAAGCTCTTACAGAAAGATTCTTTACTATCGGATTTTTATACCCGCAGATACTGCAAGTCTGAGAACTCGGGTACATCGTTGGAACCCGAACAATCTCATTCCCATACCATTCAGCTTTGTATTCAAGCATAGAAAAGAACTTTGACCATGACGTACTGGTAATATGCTTTGCCAGCTTATGGTTTCTTACCATGCCTTTTACATTCAGATCCTCGATGCAGATGGTTTGGTTTTCGCGCAAAAGCATCGTAGATGTCTTCTGTAAAAAGTCATTTCTCTGGTTTGTGATCTTTTCGTGTACTCTTGCAACACGGATACGCTGTTTGTTTCTGTTATTCGAACCTTTCTGTTTTCTGGAAAGACGGCGCTGCTCACGGACAAGTTTCTTTTCGGTCTTTTCTAGATACTTCGGATTCTCTATAGTATTCCCGTTACTGTCAGAAAAGAAGTCTTTGATCCCTACATCTATCCCGACGACGCACCCCGCATTAGGGCGGTCTTCCGGTTCAAAGTCAACATTTAATACTGCAAAGTATTTCCCTGTCGGTGTTTTTTCAACAGTTACATTATGGATATGTCCGACCGGCATAGACTGTTTTATCCTCACATATCCGAGCTTGGGAAGTTTTAAGTATTTCCCGGCAAAACGGATGTTGTCCTGCTGGTTGATCGTTCTATACGACTGATGGTTATCGTGTTTGCTTTTAAACTTCGGGTAAAAAGAACGATGTGAAAAGAAATTTTTGAATGCAGTATCCAGGTCACGAAGGGACTGCTGAAGCGAGATCGAATCCACTTCCTTAAGAAATGAAAAATCTTCCTGAAGTTTTATGGTAGTCAGCATGGATGATGTCTGCTTGTATCCGCATCTCTGTCCTTGTTCGTAAGACGTCTTTCTCATATCCAAGCCCTTGTTGTAGATCAGGCGCACACAGCCGAGCGTTCGGTCAATGAGGGAGCGCTGGCTTTTACTTGGATATATACGAAACTTTACGCCTTTTTGCATATTCACGGCCTCGTTTTTTGAGTATCTACATACCTTTTTATCGTTTCTGAACTTACTTTACCGGCTGTGCTTACGAAGTAGCTTCGTGTCCACAAACTCGGCATAGCCTTAAGCTTTGAAAATTCCTTGCGAAGCTCTTTTGAAGATGCACCTTTGATATATTTCATGATGTCAGGAACACTCATAGTAGGTAATACACTGACAAAAATGTGTACATGATCAACATGACATTCCAAAGCCAGGATTTCTATGCCACGTTTTTCGCATTCTATCCTCGTAAGTTCTTTAAAACGCTCTTCAACACCGTCTATTGAAAAAATCTTTCGTCTGTACCTTGGACAGAAAACAAAATGGTAGTTGAGAAGAGATACTGTGGTCTTTGTATGTTTATATCCGTAATCCATGAATATATTATATCACATTGTAGATGTATTTTCATGACATATCTACAAAATGTCAGGGCTTTCATCCCACGGTTAAAACCGTGGGTTTTCCCGCCCGTTCACTATAATGCTCACCAGGAAGGCGATCATTCAATAGTCAGACTACAATTATATCGGACCACAGATCCATTCGGGTACTCGACGACAACTCTTTCCGCTTCAAAACCACTTTTCCGGTAGAATCCGATCGCATCGTCATCTGTCTGCGCCGTGATCCTCTTGAGGTGCTCAGTTTCCATCACCTGATATATCATTTCTTTTCCGACACCCTTTTCCCACAGATCTTTTCTCACAGCAATCCCCAGGATCTCCGCCTCGACACCCGTTTCAGACCCCGTCGCTGCTTCTGTCTCTTTCAGCACCAGAATACCGGCTTTTTCGCCATCCATATCACATACGAAGATCTTCACAGACGGATCCGATAAAAACTTCTCCATCAGCGCTTTGTAATCTTCATAAGTCGGCTGATACATGCAAGGCGCATAAATCAGAAACGCCTCCTCGGAAGTCAGCCAACTCTTATCCATACAGCGTCTGCTTTCACAAGTCTTTTTCATAGCTCACTTCTCGTATACTCTTGCCGCCAATCGAATCATCACGCACCTCGGATGCCAATTGAAATCCCATTCTTTCATAGAAATCTCTGGCATTCGTATTCTCTTCCAGCACCCAAAGCATTACTTTCTTATATCCCATTTGCTTGAGCTCGGCTAACGCTTTTTCCATCAACTGTCTTCCGTAACCGCGCCCCACATATTCCGGCAAAAGATAGATGGATATCACTTCACCATAACCCGGGAACGCATCAAATCTCGATTCGCAGAAACTGCTGGTTCCGACGATCTTTCCATCTTCAACACATACCAGTGTATGCCAACTAGGATTATCCACCTTCGCCGCCCATCTTCCGGATGGAATGCTATCCAGATAATCCTGCGGAATGATTCCTTTATATGCAGACTTCCAGCTCTGCTCATAGACATTGCTGATCTCCAGTCTATCATCTGTCTTATCGATATACCGTACTGTACTCACGCCGCACCTCCATCCATAACATAGTGCAATATTTGCGTTCCGAATGCAATACGATATACCAAGTCGACACATCTGTTGACAAATGCACCCTCATCAGCGACGTATTCAGCGACTTTTGCAAATAATCTGCGAATTTGGATCTGCAGCCCTGATCGCCCCAGACGCGTGGATCCGGACAACGCGGTTTTCATCTGTCTCAGAAAGCTTCTGCAGTTCAGAAATGTACGGCCGCACAAACTCCGGTCTTCTTTTCCCGAGGACGCGGAAGATCTCCGGCGCTTCCATCCTGACTTTGTCATCCTCATCTTTTAGAAGTTTCGCAAATACCGGGATATGTTCCGCATAGATGTCCGGCGTGTTCGTCGCTATATTTTCAGAAGCCCAGATAAAACTGAGCCGGACCTTCGGATCCGCATCCTCCGAAAAACAAAACATTTCTTTCCAATACATCTCGATATTGGAAAAGCACCCGCGCCCGATCCTTCCGAGTGCATTCACCGCACGCTCTCGAAGAAGCGGTTCTGAGCTTTTACAGAAGGAATAGATCGATGGGACAACGTCCGAAATCAGGTGGGGATACACAAGCCCGATCTCCCCGAGCATCCAGATCGTCTTTGCTTTTATCTTCGTGGATTTATGAGTAAGAAGTGTGGAAAGATAGGGTATACTCTCCGGCCAATATTCCTTCTCTTTTGTAAGTTTTCCGAGTTCTTTGTAAAGTTCTGATTCAGTCAAGTCCGTTCTCCTTTTCGAAGAGACATTCGACTTCCGATCTGAACTCACAGTTGTCTTAATGTCTCTTTCTCCATTTCGATGATATGGATCATGCGGTCGATGGCGCAGATGCCGGAATACGGGATCTTATGCGCCAGCATCTGCTCTTTATTCGCTTTCGTCCCGGCTTCGTATTCGTCCAGGATCGCCTGTCTTTTTTTCTTCTCGGTTTCCAGTTCTTTCTTAGTAAGCACATCGGAGAAGATCACGGCCAGGCAGAACCAGACGGAATCATAA
The DNA here is from genome assembly GCA_017513085.1 of Clostridiales bacterium. GTDB lineage: Bacteria > Bacillota > Clostridia > Saccharofermentanales > Saccharofermentanaceae > Scatonaster. Next base: position 116,661 of record JAFWDK010000015.1, read on the forward strand.
TCGACCCTCTCGAAAAGATCGCAAATCGTCTTCTTCAGTTCTTTTCGCCCGGCATCGGTAATACAATACACTGCCTTATTCTCGGCCTCTCCCGTATCCTCGATCAAGCCCTTTTTCTGAAGCCGGATGCAGGTCTCATAGAGCGTCGTCGCGCCAATCGGAAGCCAGTATTTCATGTTCATCTGATCGATGACCTTCAGCATGTCATACGCATTTTTCTCGCCCTTGGTCAGGATCCCCATGATCACTATGGATGTTTTCGACAGCATTTCTCTTACTCCTTCTTCTCCGGTACCAAAACCATATCACGATCAGAAGCCAGATGATCAGGGCAAACACGAACGACTCGACACTCTTGATCCCGTCACCTGCTTCCGAAGATATTATAACATCCCAGAGCGCGCCCACTCCCCAGAAAAACGGAAAAATGACCAGCATATTCCGGGTGATGTAGAATACTGCGGAGTACATCAGGCCGACCAGGAACAGATGCAGGAACTCCGGCTGGAATCCGGCATGATGAAATGAGTAAAAAGCACTGGTCAGTAAGATCGCCGGAATAATGCCGAATGCTTTTTCGAAGCTCATGCGAAGGAAACCGTAGATAAACAGCATCTCGAAGATGCCGGCCGTGAGTATATACACCGCCGCATACAGATTTTTCTTCTGCAAAAGCACTGTTCCCTCGGGGATCCCGTCTCCCATGAACATGGCCAGAAGCCCTGCTGCAAAAAGGGTGTCCAGCAGAAGGCTCAGCTTGATCTTTTTCTTCGAAAAGCCGATGTCCGAGAGGACCTCTTTTCCTTTCTTATCCACATACATCGATACGAAAACGATGCCCAGTCCGAAGATCATGACTACATCCCGAAGGAGAAAAGACACGATCGTATCCCTCATCGAATCCCCCGAGAAAGGGAGCATCAGAAGGCTCAGGCCGATCATCAGAAGCCCTGCAGCAACGGCAATCCACGTATCCCGGGTCACTTTCATCTTAAATAGTTCTTTCACGAAAACAATCACCTCATATCAGGAGAATCACTTGCACATACATTTACTACGTATGCGTAGTATCGTGAGAGAATAATACCACGTATACGTAGTAATGTAAATACCCATTTTGAGATGATTTCTAAACAGCTTAGCTGACCAGACCACCATGGAACACGCATTCATAGACTTTCGTGTCATTGAGATAGATCTCTTCGTAGCCCTGAAACCAGGTAAAATCACCGGTGACTTTGCATCGGTATGTGTACTCTCCCGACTGGATAATCTCCGGTCCTCTATAGGGCATATTCTTATCTGCGGCACGAAGCGCTTCTTTCAGGAAATTCCCGCTGAACCCGTCGCCGAGAACCCTTCCCATATAGTTCATCGCGTAGACCGTGGCGCCATCTTTCCAGATGGCTTCTTCACCTGCAAACTTCTCGCCTCCGACATATGTGTCATGGTACATATACCTTCCGTTCTCGTAACGGAAATCGTGGGACGCCGGTCTTGTCGGATCCGCCTCGTTCATAAAAGCCGCATAGGTATTGACGTTTGCTTCGAGCCGGAAGGAGATCAGTTCATCGAGATCCGGATCGTCATATGCCTTGATACTCATGGCGCATTCCTGGTCCTTCACCAGATAGTCCACGCTGACATTCATCAGCTCGCTGATCTGGATCAGGTTGGCAATATCCGGGTACACCTGCCCCGACTCCCATTTCGCCACGGCCTGTCTTGACACACCCAGTTTCTCGCTCAGCGCCTCCTGCGTATATCCTTTGTTCTTTCTCAATATCTGAAGTTTCTCGGAAAAGATCATGCTTCTCACCTCCGAAAACAATATACTTGACGGCGGCCGCTTCCACCACCAATCGGCAGTTGCAGTTCTGCTACCTTCATTATACAGAACATATATCTCCTCGGCGATGAATCTTAGATGGATGGATCTGAAATAGTATAATGTAATCAGTATACGAAGAAAAAAGGATCCGGCTGCTCCCCGACAGTTCTTTTCAACGGGGAAATGTCCCGCTTATCCGCAAGAATGTCCTTCTTATCCATTATTCGTTGAACATGGCCGAGAAATACGATAATCTCAGCCTGACGGAGAAAAAAACATGAAACTGTTTGTGAAAGAAAAGTGTGATGTAAAAGAAACCGAAGTGGAGATCCGTTGCAGGATCCGCGACAGAGAAGTCGATGATCTGATCGCGGGGATCAAAAATGCAGGGAGCTTCATCATCGGTGAAAAAGAGAATGGCGATCTTTGTCAGGTACCTGTCGTCAGGATCTTCTATTTCGAGGCGATCGAGGGAAAGGTATTTGCCTATCTCGAGAAAGAGATCGTCAAGATCAGAAGTGCTTTGTACGAAGTAGAGAGCACTTACCGGAGCAATCATTTCGTGCGCATCTCCAAGTCAGCAGTCGTTAATTTGAGAATGATCACAAACATCCGGCCGGAAGAAGGGCGACGCGTGAGGATCGAACTGAGGAACCAGGAATCCCTCATTGTTTCGAAAAACTACGTCAGCGACCTGAAGAAGGCCATAGGCATGAAGGAGGGCAAATAATGAACAAGATCATATCTTCTTTTCAAAAAGCTCTTTCCACCTGTGTTTGTGCATTCTCATTGTGCATCATCATTCTGGCCTTTGTATCGTATGGAACAGGAAAACTGCTCTCTCCTGATAATATCTTTATCCTGACATGGATGTTCTTGTGCATAGTTATCATCCGCACACTGTATCTATCTTTGGAAGGAACAAAAAGGATTGGAAGAATTCCATACTGGATCAAGAGACTGATCGCTCTTCCCTTCTATCTGGGAGTTACCGTGATTGGTATTAAGAATCTGGCGTGTCTTGAAAACACTTACAAAACAAATCTGATATTCATTATTGGCGTGTTTGGAATCGTCTATTTCATCGCCTCAACGATCCGGTATTTCATCGAAAGAAAGAAAACCGATGCAATGACCGATGCACTACTTAAGATCCAGAAGGAGATAGAGAAAGAAAATGAATAAGACAATGAAGAGTGTATTATTCGGCGGCGGTATCGCCCTGGTCATCGGTCTGACCGTATTGTTCGGGTACTTGGGTTTTCATGGCAAGAAAGTGAAAAACCGCTTGAATCTGTCCTATACGGACAAGGTCGAAATGAAAGACGGGAAACTTGACGCGACCCGTTCGAGCGTGGAGTTTTACAATGAATCAGGAACAAACTATAAAGTAATGCTCAAGTGGGGAAACCGTTCTGAAAAATACAGTTTCCTTACCATGACCAAGATCGTCGCACCTAGTGGAAAAGCAGAAGCCTGGACTTCCGGTGACTGGGGAGAATGCGAGATGGAGTTCGAACTGACAGAAACAGGAGACTATACGATTATTAGTGAATACTACTGCACAGAAGAAGAATTTGAAGAAGCTTGTAAAAGTTTGGATCCGAACTTTACGCTTGAAGGCAACACCTTTGTTTTCACGGGTGAAGACGGAAGCTGGGAGCAAAGGATCGATGTAAAACTGGTCGTATCGAAATAAAAAAGCTCATTTCTTATCGACATCAAATATCCACTCATCTTGGAGGTAAATATGGAACGCAAGATCAAAGCCGGCTTGCGTGTGGTACCTGTCGTCCTTTTCGTGCTGTTACTCTACGTATTTCTGCACGAAAGCGGGCATACCATCGTAGCACTTTCTGCCGGATCAAAAATCACCGAATTCGAACTTATTTCATTAAAGCCACATATGAATTTTGAAGGAGGAAACTATGATCTTTTCAGCACCTTATGGCTTCATGCAAACGGCTCGTTGCTACCTCTTTTCGTATCGTATATTGTTGCATTCACATACAGAAAAGAAATACAGAACTTTTTCTATCACGCCTTCTGCTTCCTTTTCTGTGTCACGACCACGTTATCGTTCCTCGTTTGGGTCGTCCTCCCGTTAATGTACATGAACGGCTATATGGATAACGGAGAAGACGTTTGTAAATGTGCGGATCTTTTCAACATGTATTACGATCCATGGATCATAAGTGTGGTCGCACTTCTTCTCGTCGGGCTTGGCGCTTTATTGATCTTTTGGAAAGGGATCCCCCGACAGTTTTTCGCCCGCGTGAAAAAGCTCTTGAAGAAGAAAAACGTCACCTGATCTTCCGCCTTTTAATCTTCCGCCTGCCTGTTCATGTGCGCATAGCTTCCGCCGTTTTTCATCAGTTCTTCATGTGTGCCGCGCTCCACGATCTTTCCGTTTTCGATCACGATGATCTGATCTGCATTCCGGATAGTTGAGAGACGGTGCGCAATGGCGATGATCGTCCTTTTTCCTGCGATTCCGGAAATGGCATTCTGGATCTGGCGTTCCGTCTCCACATCCACCGAAGCCGTCGCCTCATCCAGAATGATGATCGGCGACTTCCGAAGAATGGCGCGGGAGATGGCCACCCGCTGTTTCTGACCGCCGGAAAGGCGCAGTCCGCGCTCGCCGACCAGCGTGTCGTACTGATCCGGCATCTCCATAATGTCCTTATGGATGTTGGCCGCTTTTGCCGCCTCCATAATGTCCTCGCGACTGGCATCCGGAACCGCGTATCCGATGTTTTCCGCAATCGTGCCGTTGAATAAAAACGTATCCTGAAGGACAGGTGAGATATTCTGTCTTAAGCTGTCGATGGTGATGTCATTGAGGTCATGACCATCGATCCGGATCTTTCCTTCCGTGGGTTCATAGAATCTCGAGATCAGCCTTGTCAGTGTAGTCTTTCCCACACCGGTCGGGCCGACGATAGCCAGCATTTTTCCCGGTTCACAGGTAAAAGAAACATCATCCAGGATCTTTCCACCGGTCTCATACGAGAAGCTTACATGATCAAATTCGATTTCCCCCTTCGCATCCTCAAGCGGAGTCGCTTCTTTCGTATCCTTGATCTCGCACGGTGCATCCAATACAGAGATCACTCTTTCCGCGCCGGCCAGCGACTGCTGCATGTTCTCCAGAAGATTGGCCAGGCCCGTCACCGGGGCATAGAATAACGCGAGATAAAGAAGGAATGCCACGACATCTTCCACGGAAAGGCCATCCTTATAGGCCAGATATCCGCCAAAAGCCACGACCAGGATCGTTCCGAGAGAAGAGATAAACTCCACGGTCGGATGGAAGATCGCACTGATCTTCAGTGCTTTTAACATGGCACGGATATGCTCGAAGTTCTTCTCGTCCACACGCTCCGTTTCGTATTCTTCCCTTCCGAAAGACTGGATCTCCTGGATCCCGGAAAGATTGTCCTGAAGTTTGCCGTTCAGCTCGCCCATCTTCTTCTGCGAGACCTTGAAAAAGGGTCGGACCTTCTTCGAGAAGATGATTCCGGATATAAAAATCAGCGGCAGAGGAGCGCAGGTGATCAGAGCCAGTTTCCAGTTGATAATGAGCAAAACGGCCAAAACTCCGAGGAATGTAACAATGTTCGTTATGGTTTCCGGGATCATATGCGCGTAGAGAAGTTCGAAATCTCTCGTGTCGTTGACGATACGGCTCATGAGATCGCCGGTCTGTTTATCGTGAAAATATCCGATGTGCATCCGCTCGAGCTTATCGTATGTCCGCGTGCGAAGATCCCCGACCAGATACCAGGCCGCCTTATGGGCGAGGTAGTTACTTAAGAAACGGAAAAGTACGCGAAAAAGGAAAAGCCCGACAAGTATCAGAGTTAAGATCCGGATCCTTGAAAGCCCCGCATCCGTGACTCCGGCACTGACGATACCGGTCATCTCCGACATCACTTTCGGTGCCGCTAGATTCACTAAGGTCAGAAGAAGTGTAGATAGGATCGCGATGACATATAAAGCCTTATACTTCAGCGCTTCCCGACTCAATCTCAGTAACATCTTCATGATTCTTCCCCCTTAACCGGGCAATTTTTCATTCATCCAAAAGATTGTAGATCCCATCTTCGGACAGGACGCCACGCTTCAGGTTGGCAGGAAGTAATCCCGCTTCGTCCAGTGCGAAGTCCTTCTTCCAATCAACACCGGTGTAGTACTTTTCCAGTTTTTTCAGATCCTCGGGCGCACCCTTCCCGGATGTAACTCTTTCGAAGATCTCTTCCATTTCCGTGATCCGCTGAACGGCCTTTTTCTCGTTTTCTCCGATCCCCAGTATATTCTTCTCCATGCTTTCCAGAAGATCGTGGGAATCATCTTCGATATGCGAAAGATACGTCACGATGATCCCCTGCTTCGGCAGAACGTAACATTTCTGCTTCCACTTGCCGTTAATGCTGAAGCCTCCTCTATACTTCCAGATAAAGAAACCGTACCCGCCTTCTCTATTCATCTGCTGCACGGAAGTGGCCATATCCACATATTCTTCGGAAAGGATACGGACGCCGTTATACACGCCCCCGTTATAAAGAAGCAGCCCGAACTTACTTAAGTCATGAACGGAAAGACGCATCATAGAAGCGCCGTAGAAATATCCCTCCGGCGATCTTCCGTACTCGAAGGATGTGATCTCCAGCGGCGCGAAGATCCTTTCTTCGATAAAAGCACCCAGATCGCTGCCGAGCACCTCTGTCAGCGCCACACCGATCAGGTATGACGAGATATTACTATAGTTGAATCCAGTTTCTTCCGGATCTTCGATCTCGCATGCCAGCGAAAAGTCCAGCCAGTTTTCCCCTTCCGCGCGGAACGGAAGATCGGAAACGGACATCGTCAGAAGACGGCGGAGACTAATCTTTTCCCAGCGGGCTTTCTGCTCTTTTGAAAGAGACAAGTGCTTTTCACTCGGAAGATATTCCAGGATCGATCGGTCTAGATCGATGCGTCCCTCATCGTAGAGGATCCCGACAGCGACGGACAGCACCGTCTTCGTCGCCGAGTAGATCTCGTGAATGCCCGATGTGTCCCCGAAGCTATGCGTTAACTCGCCATTCTCATACACTTCCGCACCGAATACATTCCAATTATTGTCCTGAATATCCTTTACGAACTGATCGAATTTCATCTTCTTTTCCACTCCTCGAAAAGCACTTTTTCCTGCAACTATTCTACACTATGAAAGGCAGTTTTTCCTCATCCATTCCGCCACGCCATCTTCGTCATTGGAAGCAGTGATCTCATCCGCGACGGCCAGAACTTCCGGGATCGCATTCGCGACTGCAACGCCTTTCCCGCACATCGTCAGCATATCGATATCGTTCTTATCATCTCCGAAAGCCACGATATCCGAAATCGCGATCCCGCTTCTTTCGGACAGTGCTTCGATCGCCTGGATCTTTCCTGAGCCTTCCGGCAGAAATGCATACATGTTTTCTCCGCGATAACACTGTAGTTTACATCCGATTTCATCCGCGATCTCCTGCGCCATCTGTTCGCCGGCCAGCACGGCGGCGATCTTATTCGCCCCTACTTCCAGGTCCCGCGAATAATCGTTATAGACCGCTTTATGAAGTCTTTCCGACTCCGCGATATGCAGGCTGTTCCAGAAGACTGTTTTCCCATGGGCGACGGAGATTTCCGTTCCCGGCATCCGTGCCTTCACACTTCGCACGATCCGGTTCGTATCCTCGATCGAGAAGGCCTTCGAATAGATACACCCTTCCTCCGCATGGATCAGCGTACCATCCGTGGTGATCTCATAATCCGGTTTCAGAAGGCGGATATACCGCTCCGCGCCGATCCAGTATCTCGCCGTCGCAATCGCCAGCCGGATCCCCTTCCTCCGGCACGCAGCAATCACATCCAGAGACGCCTCGGATATACTCCCATCCTGCCTCAGAAGTGTATGATCCAGATCTGTTAAAATCATTCTCACCATGTTTATGCTCCTACCAATACAATTTTAGGGAACTTTTCTTGCTTATTCTTTCTCAGAAGTTCCCCAAAACACTTCTCCCACTTTTCTATATTCCGCGAAGAAGAACAGCGGTATTTCTTCGTTCTTCCCCGGATCTTCATAGGACTTCGGCTCGTCGGCATGCACCAGCACCAGTCCCGCTTCTGCGGCGCCATTCAGGTAATCAGACATCGGCCGGTGATAGTGTTTCGTTTCGCCCCAGAACCGGTTCTCACAGATGGAGGGCGTAATGTAGGATGTCACCATCTTTCCGGCCCGTCCGGTCTCCTCGTCCACCTTCCATTCGCCGGTATAGAAAGCCGGATGCACGATCGAATAATAGAAGATCCCGCCTGTTTTCAGCACCCGCCTGCATTCGGCGAAAACAGGCCCCACGGGATCGATATCCATCAGCACCTGGTTGCAGAACACGATGTCGAATGCCCCATCTTCGAAAGGGAGTTTTCCGGTTATATCTGCTATGGCAAAAGCACTGTCCGGGTATTTTTCTTTCGCTATTTCGATCATCGCGGGCGCTCCGTCCACGCCGATCACGTCTCCGCCGATCGACCGGAAATAGTCCGTGTAATAGCCATATCCGCATCCGAGATCGAGAACTTTCTCTCCGGAAAGTTTCGGGAACCTTGCCTTCACGATAGCTTTGTTCATTTCGGAAAACGCCGACTGCTCCTGCTCGTTGGCAAAAGCACCTGCCGCCTCATTCCATTGTTCGATACCTGTCTTGCTCATAAGACTCATCCTTCGGTTTTCCATGAAACATAAGACATATCGTTGATATGCCGTACGCGGTGCTTCCCGTCATCTCCGACGATCATGTGAGAGACGCCTCCGGCCGGCCCGTGGATATCGACGTCATAATAGGCTTCCACCGGAAGGCCCAGATACATGAGATTCCAAAGACTCAGAAGATCACCGTGGGACACGATGATGATCGTCTCCTCATCACTTTCCATCACTTCTTCGTAGAAAGGAAGAAGGCGGTTCCAGCAAGCCCTGCGGCTCTCGCCGTCAGAGAACAGACAGTCATCGACGGTGTTCTCCGGTGTCTCAATATTTTCACGGAGCCACTGCACGGATTTCCCGCAGCACTTCCCCAGGTTTCTCTCGCGAAGTTCTTTTCGAAGGATCGCTTCCACGCCAAGGGATTTCGAGATCTCTTCCGCCGTCTGTGCCGCACGCTTGAGGTCCGAAGAATACATCACGAATTTCTTTCCCTGAAGTTCTTCCTTCAGCTTCTTTCCGATATTCTCCGCCTGCTTGCGCCCGAGCTCCGTCAGATCCCAATCCGTCCAGGAACCGACCATCCCGTTCGTGTGATGGACCGACTGCGTATGCTGTACCGTAATGATATGTTTCATGGTCTACTCCTCCGCTTCGAACCGCTCCATGTTCCGTCACTCAGAAATGATCCTGGCCGTAGCATTTTACTTCACTTCTGATTATACAGAAAAGATCCGCTGCTTCACAGAAATTACACTACCGGTACAATAGTTTTCATTTCGGAATTTTAGAAGTAACCTTATTCTCCCTTGCCCTCATTTTTCTCATAACACCGATGCATGAGATAGTGGGCGAATCTGAGGTTTGCCATCATCAGAAAGATGCTTGAAGAAATGATCATGACCGTCAGAAGATCAAATGCGATATACTCTGCACTTCGGATGAGGATGCAAAGACTCACCGGCAGAAGGATCACGCTGGTGATGAGTGAAGGAATATATTTCCTGATGTACATACTCTGTCCGATATGGATCACAAAATGCGCGGTAAGAGAAAGCAAAAGCCCGAACCATATCGTTTCCAGAACATACCCGGAAAAATAATACGCCAGAAGACTGATGCCGAAAAACGGTATGAATTCCTCATATACGGCGAGGGCCATGCCTTCCGTCGTGAACTTCCGATAAGCCTTCGTGACTTTGGGAAACCGTTCGAACAGCTGTGGATTATTCCGAAAAAAACGTCCAAAGCCGATGATCTCTTCCATATCATGGACGATAAACATGATCGGAAGAAGCAATATATATTCTCTCATACGATTCCCCTCTCTCTCCATTTACGGACCACACCCGCATAGGCATCACCTTTTTTCCTTACAAAGGGGCGGATTCCGAGGCAGAAAATAATCCTATGGCAGAAGCACTGGACCAAATGTTTTTTCTTTCCTTTGATCTCCCATATCAGTCTTTCCGATGCTCTAAAAGTTTTCCTCGTGATCGCTTTTTCCATACCGGAAATACCGTTAAACGGGATCTTCAGTAAGATGTGATCACTTATTTTTCCACCGGAATATAGGACCAGATTATCCAGTACTTTTCGCGCAGATCTGTTTCCATAATTTTCTCCTGTCGCCACAGTGATACATGGTTTTCCATATAGCAGCTGTTCGATGACGAAATGTCCCCGATCGATGAAGTCTTTCATGAGCCCGGATACATTACTCGCATATGTAGGTGAACCCAATACGATCCCATCTGCTTCACTGATTTTCTGAGAAAGGATCTCCGCATCATCGGAAAGACAGCAGGCACCGGTTCGATAGCAGGAACAGCATCCTGTGCAGTGAGACATTTCAATGTTTCCGAGATCATAGAAATCCACTTCCACATCACGTTCTTTCAACTCCTTTTCGATCCTGTGAAGGACCGTCGAAGTGGCCCCTTTACTTCTGGGACTTCCGTTAAAAATCAGTACTTTCATCTTAAAACTCCAAACTACACACTTGTGTATCTTTGAAAAAGAGGATACGATGGAAAAGAAAGTTCGTAAACAGATTTCCAGTAAGATACACAATCTCGTGTTTATGTGTACTTTTTGAAGGGGAAAAACATGAAAGAAAGCAGCAATCCATCCTCCATCCGATCCAAGCAGGAGATCACATCCGCGCTATTAAATCTGATGCGCAAATACCCGTATTCGGAAATCACCGTCAAGCAGATCGTTTTAGAAACAGATCTCGCAAGGAAAACATTCTATCTGAACTACAGTTCGAAAGACGACGTCCTGGACGCCCTAATGAACCAGATCATAGGAGAATACGTGCAGGCTCTTTCTTCATCCGATGATGAACCAATCGCCATCATTTTCAACTTCTGTAAAAAGAAAAAAGACCTTTTGAAACTTCTTCACAAGAATAATATGCTGTACCTTCTTCTTCTGAAACTGAACGAGGTCCTTCCTGAACACAGTAGAAAGTCAGACATGAGCCGGAATCCTTTTGCCAAGCTTATGACCGGATTAGATTCCGACTACCTGATCGCATTTAATATCGGCGCCATCTGGAATGTGATATTCAAATGGGTCGACCATGGCATGAAAGACTCACTGGAAGATATCCGGAACACCATCGACGCGTACCTGAAGCGGTTAGCCTGAATAGTCAGCTTTTTTATCTATACGGCTGTTGCAACCTTGATTCTTCTGTGCTATCCTCTACTTAACGATCGTTAAGTAAGTGAGTGATGCATATATGAACAACAAAGATAATCTTATCGATGTATCCCTGGATCTCTTCTCGAAGCGCGGCTTCTCGGCTGTGTCCGTAAGAGACATCTGTGGCGCACTGAACCTGAAAGAGAGCGCGCTCTACTACCACTTCAAGAACAAGGAAGCGATCCTGACATATCTCTATCAGCAAGTAGATCAGCTGGTCGACAGGATGCGCGAGCGTTTCGATTCGGCTTTCTCCATAGCAAAGAAGGTCTCCACGAAAGAGATGGCAGGTGTGGCGCAAGGATTTTTCGCGCATTATTATTGCGACAAGAATATCCGCAGATTGATCTGCATGTTAAGTATCGAGCGCTTGTCGGATCCCATCGCCAATGATAAGTACCTGAAGATCATGTACGAGATGCCCCTGGAACAATGCAATAAGGTTTTCCGCCAGATGGCAGAGCGAAAGCTGATAAAAGATATGCCGGCGGATCTTCTGGCCCAAGAGTATCTGGGCATCATTACGATGGCCTTCGACAGACATATTCTTGGAAGCACCGACGTGGATCAAGGGATCCTCGCCGGATGCGAAGAAATCGCCCGGAATGTCAGTGCTTTTTACAAGGAGATCAAGGCATGAGCCAGACAAAAGTATATAAAAATGCGAAGGCAGAAAAAGCGATTCGGGAAAGCTACGATGCGCTTCTCAAGATGTGGGGAACCGATATCGAAGAACGGGATATTTCCGGTCAGTATGGAACCACGCACGTGATTGAAACAGGAGACAGAAATACACCTCCGCTGGTGCTTTTTCACGGCGTGGGAGATGATGCCGCGCTTATGTGGGTCTATAATGCGGAGGAGCTGAGCCGGCACTTCCATATTTTTGCCGTGGATACGATCGGCGGCCCCGGAAAAAGTATGCCCGGAGAGGGGTACGATAAAACTTTTGATGATGCCGTCTGGATTACCGAGATCCTGGATAAGTTGGGATTGGAGAAGGTCTTTATGGCCGGGGTCTCCAACGGCGCGTATCTGACTCAGATGTACATGATCAAGCATCCCGAGCGCGTGATCAAGGGCGTCAGCATGGCCGGCGTTCCTGTGAAAACATCCGGCAGCGGCAAAAAGGCCGCCATGAAGGCAATGATGAAAGTCTTCCTTCCGGAAGCGCTGTTTCCTACTGACAAAAATGTGAGGAAACTGATCCGCAAGATGACCGGCAACAATTACAGTGCTTTTACAGATAACGAGGTCGTGTTTCATCATTTCAAGCAGCTCATGACCGGGTTCCGGAGAAGTGCCATGATGAATCACAAGGTGCTTGGTTTTTCCGAAGAAGAGATCCTTTCTCTTTCTGATCGGCTGCTCTGTATCGTAGGAAAGAAAGATCCGTTTATCATGCTCGGCGGCGCACATCTGGAAGAGGAACTGAAGCGATATCCTCTGCGTGTTGAATTCATAGAAGACGCCGGACACGGGATCAATCATGAAAAAGCACTAGAAGTGAATGCCCTGATCGAAGATTTTTTCGGCGTGAGAAGCACCGGCCGTATGTGATCATTTTTCACGGATGTTTTCCGGGCAAACACTTCATATATGATTCGATGATCTTTTCCGGCTTTTCTTTCAGGCCCCTTGCTATCCACCATTTGACCGTATGGATGAAGCTTCCGATGACGAACTGTTTCTTAAAAGCATCCGGTACATCCACATCCATATGCACGATGACTTCGCCAAAAGCACTTTCCAGATATTCGGTGAAGTATCTCGTAAATATCTTCTCCGACTCGCCGTTCATGATCGACCGGATATTCTCTTTATGGTCAAGAATGTGGTACAGGATATGCTCCAGAAGTGCCCGCATATCTTCGTGATTCTTCGAATAGTCGTGACTCTTTTCCGGCGTCAGAGTATCGGAGAAAACATGCGAAAACATTTCCTTACACATCTGTTCCAGAAGCTGGTCCTTCGTCTCAAAATGCGAGTAAAAAGTGCTTCTTCCGATATTCGCTTCATCGATGATCTGCTGTACCGTGATCTCTTCGAAACGGTACTTCCGAAGAAGTCCCGTCAATGCATCGTAGATGGCTGTCCTTGTTTTGATCTGTCGTCTGTCCATATTTCCGTTCCCGTACATTTTCGCGATTCTGTTCAGTAATAGACATATCGCCGATTCTGATTCTGTTATCTGTTTCACGTAGATTATATCATTTTATCGAACAGAGTGTTCAGAAACTTCTGCTTAGAAAGTGAAACCTATGACGAACAGAAAAGCCATCCGATATGCCATATATGCCGCACTTCTTTATGCCATCAGCACGCCCTTTTCAAAGGTCCTCCTAAAGGAGATCCCACCGGTCTTCCTGGCGGGGCTCCTCTACCTCGGAGCCGCGATCGGAATGTGCCTTCTCAAGTGCTTTTCCAAAGGGAAGAAAGAAGAAGGAAAGCCCTTCACCCATAAGGATTATCCGTACCTCATCGGGATGGTCGTGCTCGATATCCTTGCCCCTGTATTTCTCATGATCGCTATCTCGAGATCCTCGGCAGAATCGGTGTCACTTCTCAATAACTTCGAGATCGTCGCCACCTCGCTGATCGCTCTTTTTCTCTTTAAAGAGAAGATCTCTCCCAGGTTAGGTTTCGCTATCTTTCTGATCACGGTCGCCAGTCTACTTCTCTCGCTCAGTGACATCTCTTCTTTGTCCTTCTCCACATATTCACTTCTTGCGATCCTGGCCTGTTGCTGCTGGGGACTGGAAAACAACTGCACACGCATGCTTTCAAAGAGTGCGCCGTCGAAGATCGTGATCATTAAGGGATTTGGATCCGGTACCGGATCCGTCATTGTTTCCTTGATCTGTAGAGAACATATCACGCTGTCCCCCTACATTCCTCTGGCGCTGCTTCTGGGGTTCATCGCTTACGGGTTAAGTGTCTATACCTACGTCTACGCCCAGCGCTACATCGGTGCGGCCAGGACATCTGCTTTCTACGCCCTGGCACCTTTCATCGGTGCATTTCTATCCATCGCGATCTTCCCGAAGATCCCTTCTGTACTATTTGTTATTTCATTCATGATCATGGCGGCAGGGGCTTATCTCGCTGCCGAGAAAGAGAGGAAAGAGACATGAAAAAGAACACAGAAAAAAGAGACTTCAAATTCGATAAGCGCGCCGACAAATACGACGACCACTTCGAAGGAAAACTATCGAAAAGATTCTATGCGCTTCTATACCGTTTTACCGGTCTATCCGATGGAGACAAAGTACTGGATGTAGGCTGTGGTACCGGAACGATCCTGAAGGCATTCCGTGACTTTCAGAATATCGACGGGCACGGCATCGATGTCGAACCGAATATGCTGGAGGTCGCCCGAAGGAAATGCCCCGACATGGACATCCGTGAATGCTCCTGCGAAAACACTCCCTATGAGGATGCATACTTCGATACCCTCACAGCCTGCATGGCCTACCACCACTTTCCGGATAAAGAAGCTTTCGAAAAAGAAGCCCTCCGGATCTTAAAACCCGGAGGACGCCTCTATATTGCCGATCCGAATCTTCCGCATCCGGTCAGAAAACTTGTGAATTTCCTCTGCCGGAACATCAACGGAGAATTCTTCTCGGATAAGGAATTCCGAGAAAGATTTGAGAAGCAGGGCTTCACCTATATCGGAACACAGAAAGATAAGTACGCCCAGCTGGTCATCTTCCGGAAATGACCCTTCGTGCGCACTCTTTCCGAACACGTATACCTCCTCAATTTAATCGGCTCACTTCTGGATATGGTATCCGCCATCCGCATAGACATTCGTACCGGTCATGTAGTCCGCAAGATCCGAAAGAAGGAACATCACCACATTGGAGATATCCTCCGGCTGCCCGAGTCTACCCTCCGGGATGAGGGCTTCGGACTGCTTTCTGACCTCTTCATTATCGAATGACTTCTTCGTCATGCCGGTATAAGTAAAGCCCGGCGCGACTGAATTCACCTGAATATGGAAAGGCGCCAGATCCAGCGCCATCGCCGAAGTCAGGGCCACGATACCGCCCTTCGATGCGGCATAGTCAGTCATGTTATTCCTGAAGATTCCTGCACGCAGGCAGCTGATATTCACGATCTTGCCCTGCTTCTTCGGGATCATTACTTTCGAGACATATTTCGACACGATATAGGTTCCTGTAAGGTTCACCGACAGGATCTTTTCCCAATCCGATGTCTCGATCTCGTAGAAAGGCTTACTGTTTCCCCAGATTCCGGCAGCATTGACAAGTCCGTCGATCCTCCCGAACTTGTTCTCTATATCACTTACCACACGGGCGATTTCTTCATCGTCCGTGACGCTGACTTCGTAGTGCGAATAAAGAGGATCTTTCAGGTCACTTTCTTTGGCATCGATACCGACGACATTGGCCCCGGATCGGATCAGTTGCTCCACACAGCTTCTGCCGATACCGGAAGACGCTCCGGTCACAAGAAAAACCTTACCTTCATTGTTCCATTCCTTCATGGTCCTGCCTCCGATCGAGATTCATTTGTTCAATTATATAGCATTTATCACAGAAAAAGTGGCACAAATGAAGTGATTATATCAACGGTTGAATCGTTCCCGAAAAATGCATAGAAGTTTTACGAAAAAAGTACTTGAAAAGAATTTTTAATCATATTAGCCTCTTTATCAGGACGTCCAAATCCTACATTAAACGAGGCAAACAGAATGAACCAGAAACAGCTTCACAACTTCATAGAAAACAGTACAGGAAACGAGAGCAACATCTGCCAGATTTACGCCATAAAGGACGGAAAGACCGTCTATGAAGACAACTGGCGCGGCTTCACGACCGAGGATGCCATGAACGTCAACTCCGTGACGAAGGGCATCATAGGTCTTCTGGCCGGCATCGCCATCGATCAGGGCTACATTAAGAGCGTAGATCAGAAGGTCATGGACTTCTTCCCGGACTACGAAGTCAAGCGCGGCGAGAAGACGATCTACGAGGTCACGGTCCGTCACCTTCTCACGATGACCGCACCATATAAATACAAGTCAGAACCTTGGAAGAAGGTTTGTACTTCCCAGGACTGGACCTTGACCGTACTGGACTTTCTCGGCGGCAGGAAAGGCATCACCGGCGAGTTTAAGTACGCCACACTCGGCATCCAGATCCTTGGAGGGATCATCGAGCATGCCACCGGCGAGAAGTGCATTGATTTCGCGAACCGAACTCTCTTTCTTCCCCTCGGTCTTCCCGCGCGCATCCCTCACGGCGATTCATCGAAAGAGGATCAGTTCGACTTTCTCATGAACAAGAATCCTCGAAAGAACGAGTGGTACTCCGATCCTCAGGGCGCCGTCACTGCCGGCTGGGGACTCTGCGCTTCGGCAAAAGATCTGGCACGGATCGGTCAGCTTGTGGTACACGACGGCGAATACGAAGGTAAAAGGATCATCTCGAAGAAATATCTTCAGGACATGACCGCTTCGCATCTTAAGCTCGGCGAGCGTTTCGGCAACATGAACTACGGCTACTTGTGGTACACACCCTATGACGGAAAGAAGATCCACGCCGCCATCGGTGACTGCGGAAACATCATCTACGTCAACAAAGAGAAAAACGTATCTGTCGGCATGACAGGTACGTTCAAACCCCGTATCTTTGACCGCGTGGAGTTCATCGAGAAGCAAGTGCTTCCGCTCTTCTCTTAGAGACCCAGCTTCTTATAGATCCCTTCGATGAAGGGTGTCTTATGCTGGATATACTGATCGATATCATGCGGGAAAAGCACTGCTCCCTCTTCCTTTATGCGGCTGTATTCAACGACCGCCTCCGGATGAGCCCTCAGATAATCCCGGAAAGAAACATGCCGCTTCAGTTCCGATGCATCCTTACAGCAGACATACATGTGGTGATTTCGGAGGTGCTCTTTCCCTTCATATCCGAACACTTCACGTCCCGGAATGTCCTTGTTTCCTTCGTGGTAGTACCCGATTTTCGAAAGAGCACTCACCACGGAAGGAAACACGGATTCATCCTCGATCACCACATCGATATCGATGATTGGTTTGGCAGAAAGTCCTTTTACCGAAGTACTTCCCACGTGCTCGATCCGAAGCGCCAGATCTCCGAGCGCATCTTCAAGCTCCGACTTTATCTTCAAAAAATCCTGCTCCCAAGCGCAATCATAGGGAACCACTTTGATCGTTCTCACTGCCATTTTTCTTTCCTCTCTTACTTCTTCTTGATCGGGATCCACAGCTCGCAGAAGACCTCCGGATGTGTGCCGTCGAAGTACAGCTCGTAGTCCGTCTGTTCCGATGCTTCGTAGCCCATCTGCGGCAGGAACTCCTTATAGAACTTCACCCATGTTTTCGCGATGCAATCGCCGTCTTCTCCCACACAGTCAAAGACCACATATGTGCCCGGGGTAACGTCCCAGATGCGGAAGCCTTTCTTTTCCAGTTCCGCCTGGTCAAACTCTTTCGTGTCCTCATCGATGATGATTCCGATGCCATACTCGAAGGTATCTTTTCCTTCAGTCGTCGGAGAGCAAAGACCATAAAGATCACGCTTTCCATCTTCACGCAGCATCCAGATCGGAGAGAGCATCTGGTTGCTGTTGACCTCGCCCCAGAAATCCGCCACCTCGTGGTTGGCTTCGTCGTTAATGATCGCGTTACTGAATTCTCTTACCAGTGCGATAAACTTCTTTTCTTTTGTTTGAACAATACGGTAATCCATACTTTTACCACCTTTCACAGATAAAGTAATCGTAAGCGGATTAAAAAGCACCAGCTTGACGGGTTCTTCTCTGGCTGTTTTTGGAGCAACACCGTGAAACCTCGTGAATGCTTTGGTAAAGCTTTCCGGTGTCTCATAGCCGTACTTCATCGCCAGATCCGTGATCTTCGCATCGGTCTCCACCAGTTCTTTTCCCGCCAGAGACAAGCGGCGGCTTCTGATATATGTGTTGGCCGTTAAGCCCGTCACGAAACTGAAAGCTCTGTGAAACTCGTAGCTCGACGTGTGCACCTGCCTGGCTACGTCTTCATAGTTGATCTCCTCGAGAAGATGCTCTTCCATATACGTGATGGCTTTCTGTAATGCTTCGATCCATTCCATGCTTTCGTCCTCCTTCTTACACGTCCATTATGGACGAGATCCGTAAAGGGCACATTTCCTCGTTTGCGGAGTTTTGTCAGGTCCCTCGATATTGATTCCGGGCTCATATCTGATCGGACTCAGACGATAGGTATTCCCATCATAGAAAAGAGCATACTCTCCGTCCGCTTGTCCAAACTTGATTTCATCATCTTGATAGATTATATTCCATGCAGGTTCATCCATAGAGACCTCCTTCATCGGGTATACTCATATAATATCTCTAAAACCTAGATTTCCGTAAAGGACACTATGATCTTCGTTTTCTCCAGATATTCTATCCTGTACTGCTTTCCTTCTTCCGGTTGTTCTCCAAAAGCACTTCGTAACAGGATCAATCTGCTACCTGGTCTGGATGTAAGAACAGGGCGGAAAGAATGACGCTGTGCATATTCATACTCTGTCCAGCCGACTTCGTTTCGGTTACACGCTCCAAGTTCCTTGTATGTTCCTTCGACAGCACAGAACTCGCCTGCTTTATACGACCTATAGTCCTCTCTGGCCCGCTCCGCATCCTGATACCATGTCCCGATCGCCCCGGCCAAAAACATGGCTATTACGATCAGTAATATCGCCGTAACTGTGATCCGGTTTCTCTTGGTTAACTTGTCCTTAAAATGTATCGGCTTGATAAAACAGCGGACTATAAATGCCACCAGTGCCGATACTGCAGTAATCACGATCGCTTTCAGGAAATACTCTACTTCATACGATGAGTAGAACAAGAACCGTTCTATCGCGTTTTCCGGTGCCGCAGCAGAAAGAAATCTCGGATAGAATATCATTGAAAGCGTGAAGACAATGGATATGAAAACGACGAGAACAGACGTACAGGGAAGTTCCCCTTTCGTCCTCTCCTCAGATTCAAGCGGATCGACCGGATACTCGATCTTATCCATGTATCCGTGTCCGTTTTTAAAGTAGATTATCGTATTATCATACGGAACCGATACCCGTCCGGCTTTCGGAGCAATTTGTGTATGGATGCCCTTATTTCTTTTCCATCTCGATATCTCATTACGCTTAAAAACTTTCTTGTTGAACATACCGAAATACACCAGCACATCTTTAGTCAGAAGATATCTTCCACGCTTGATAGTATCGGGTATTTCTTTCTTGACGGCTTCCTGCATCTCTTCCGGCAAAAGTTTCAAACTCTTGTAGAATTTTACGTTGGAAACGATCTGATATATGAAAAGTCCTGATCCTGTAACCACTGCTATAGCAATCAGAAAACGGAAAAACAAATCTAAACTGAAAGGCCTGTCGGATGTCTCATGTAAATATACAAAAATCTCTGCCAGAAAAATAACAGGCAGCAGGCTTAAAAACCAGTATGTAAATCTCTCGTTCCTATAGTATTTGTTAAGTTTGTTGATCATACCAGTTCTATAACTCCAGCTCCGCCTGCTCATATCCGACACCGGCCGTGATGTCACTTCTCCAACCAGTATACCGCGTATTCGGCTTGAGGTACAAAACCATGACCGACCGCCATCTTTGATGACATCGTATTCTGTGCATCCCAGTGCACGGTCAGACCCTTAGCATGACTTTGCCGGATCATCTCATAGACACAGTGATCGGCCAGTCCCTTACCCCTGTGTTCCTCATCCGTAAACACGTCCAGTTCCACATGGTCTTCGAAAGTCAGGAAACTCGACGATGCCGACACGACCTTCCCGTCAAAAAGCACCACCGCTCCGGTTCCTCTTTCCGAAAAGTCCTGGTAATCCGCATATCCCCGCCCATGATCGAATGGATGTGCTTCAAAGATCTCTTCTGTAAAAGAACTGATGCTGTAGCCTTTCGGAAGTGGTTGCAGTTTCTTATCCGATGCACAGCGAAGCGGAGCCATCAACTCTCTTCGCAGGATAAACTTGATGGGAAGTTTACGGATATACTCCTCCCATTCAGAACTCATACAGACCAGTCTTGTGTTATAGATCAAGTCCTGATTCTCTGCGAGAAATGCTTCATCCGGTTTTCCGCACAAATACGTAAAAATCGTCTTGTAAATCGCGCCGCCCGGATATGACAATACTGTCCCGAGCTTTCCTTCTTTACATGCCGTAAAGATCAGCGGTTCCTTCGAAAGAACGCCGCTTCCATCCTTGTTCCAGATCTCATAAATATCTTGCGTTGCCATTATTTTGTTACTCTGCCTTTCCGATATCTTCCGAACAGAATACCATCGTCGACATACTTGTCCGCCTGAGAGACCCACATAGGGAACTTTCCCGTAGCCAGCGCAGTTTGTCCGTTAAGCATTCCGGTGTGGAAGGAAATATGTCTGAACTGGCGAAGTACCAGCTCCAATCGTGTATGCTCACAGTTTTCAGGACACTCGTAAAGCATCTCGTCTGTCAGCGAATCGAGATACTCATTTGTCTTCTTTTCGATGTTGTCCAGATATTCCAGCAGCTGTTCGTCAGTCAGAACCACAGATGTCGGGTTATCCGGATTATCCATACCTTCCTCATAGAATTCCGGTTCTTCAAAAACGCACGGGTTGATAAACCATTTGTCCGCAGAATGAAGTGCGTGAAAAGCCCATCTCCAGCACGGTGCGCCACAGCACAGAGCATCTCTGTCATACGCCTGGATAGAAGTTCTTATGTTAAGGAAATTCGGTTTCACCATATCCTTGATTATCTTACATAACTCGTTCATATTCGGTCATCTTCTTCCTCATACTTTTTCTATATCATATCATGTTGTGCGGACGAAAATGCCATTTTAGAACACAGGTATAATCACGTGGTCAAATCGTATTCAAATACCTTCTCGCCATCGATGACCTCACCGGTCGCCTCAAAGCCGACGGATCTGTATAATCGGATCGCATTGACGTTGCTCTCCTTTGTGGAAAGTCGGATGTTTGTAGCCCCATTGTCTTTGAAATATGTAACAATGTTATTCAGTGCTTCTTTCCCGTATCCACGGCCCTGATACTTCTCATCGATCATGAATCTCCATAACCAGTACCGGTCATTGGGATCTTCGCATGCCAGGTCAAAGGCAAACATGGTGAACCCGACTGCTATCCCATCTGCATAGATCACAAAAGGTCTGGCGACATCCGGGTGCTCTTTCGCTGCTTCAAATGAACTTGCGTTCGTTGCGATGTTCTCCGTCTGCGCTTCCGACACTTTCATGCGAAAGCATTCCTCTTTATTCGCTTCACTTAGAGGCCTCAATTCAATACTCATACTCGACCTTTCTCAGTTTCCCATGATCCAGAAGAAAAACTTAAAGACTCCGTAAAAGAATGCTGCCGAAATGGCAAGGTACAAAAGGCTCCCGAAAAAGTGGGTCTTCGTCTGGCTGTTATAATCGGCCAGCGGAAGGTTATCATCCGGATTATTCGGATCATAGCATATCGTCTGCTGCTTCGTTTTTCCAAACGCCCAGGAACCATACCCGCTTCCCTTGTATGTAGTTTCTCCGACCTCAAATTCATAGAAAATGACCATACCGCGCGATCTTGTTTCAAGACGTCCTTCTTCATCCCGCGTCTGATATGTATCCTCATAGTGGTTTGTGATCCGGCCTTCCGTTCTTTCGGTAAGATGCGCCAGTTTCTTTCTAGCACGCAGTTTTTTGGGAATTGAATTAATCTCCACAGCCAAGAATAAACCGACAACGGCCACCGCTATAAAAATGCCCGCTGATTTCGGATCACGGAGCATGTCCATGCCCCAGAATTTCACAAAAGCTGCCAGTCCGATACAATACAGGATTATGAACATAATTCTCACCTCATCCAGGTTCAATGATTCCGAAAAGCTGACTCGCAGATGTACAGTTGTACGTTGCCCAGCCATTCTCATCGCTTCTGTCCTTCTTATTGAGCCACGCCGACTTAATTCCGGCCTTATGCGCTCCGACTACATCGGGATATTCCGTTCACTGCATTGCTGAAGGAATCTTTCAATTTCCGGATCCAGTTCGAATTCATTGCACTGCATCAGGAAATCGGCTTCTTCCTCCGCATTCATATCGACCTTATCCCCACCGAATTTCTGCGCATAAAGAGGCAGTTCTTCTTTCACGAAAGGATACTCTTCCCCGTTTTTGTGTTTCTCCATCAGCACCTGGAACAGGTCCTCGCCGTATTTCTTTATGTCCTCGAACGGACATTTGTCCTGGTAGTAGTCTTTCCAGAACTCATAAAGACAACGGTTAAAATCCATACTCTTTGTGTTAAGAAGAGTTTCAAAATAGTCGAAGATCAGAATCATAATCTGTTGCTCTCCTGCCATTGATTCAGCCAGTACAGCTGATAGTCGATAAACTGTTCATCGATGCAGTCTATTCCATGTACTTCCAGTATCGTGGCCTGAAGCTGGAAATGCCGGATCGCTACCCAATCCGGAAAAGAAAGCACTTCTTCAAGGCTGAGTGCATGGTATTTCGAATACCCGGAAAGAAACTTCTGATACACTTCTTTGGTAAGCTCGATGTCCTCCGGTTTCAACATGAAATAGTCCGTCATATCGCACATCACCATGATATCAAACATGATGGGCGCACGGCAGACCGTATCAAAGTCGATAAGGTAGATCTTTCCATCCGGACTTTTAAGAAGATTTCCTCTATGCAGATCCCCGTGACAGTTCCCGCAAGGAAGATCGCGTCCCCGTCTTTCGTCAGTATCGTCTTGGGAACCGGGAATCCACAGCCTTCCAGATATCTCATAATAGAAACCGACTGCATTGCAGTATCGGAAAAAGCAGAACTAATAACCTTAAGGAGAAATTTCCCCTTCCCATTCACAACATAGGTGTGGGTGCCTCCTTCTCGCAGAAATTCCAGAGAAGGGGACTCGATTCCATATTTATCCGTTAGTATCTCTTGTAGTGTTCTTTCGTCCATGATCGTTGTTCTTCATCCTTGCTTTCTCCGACGAACTCAATCCGTCACATAGCACGCGAGTTCCAGAGCGATATCAAAGTGTCCCGGGTCGTGCTGTGTATGTTTCTTCTGGTTTTTCTCCATCCTTGCATCCCACTTCGGTGCATCGAGAAGATCTCCACAGGTAAGAAAATAGTAAACGTTCAATCCTCTGAAATCACACATGGCCTGCACCGAGGCACACTCCATCTCAACAGAGATACAACCTTCACTCTTTCTCTTTTCAAAATTCCCTCTGGTTTCACGGTGCGGAGCGTCCGTTGTCCATGTCTTTCCCTGAATATATGGAAGGCCTGCCTCTTCCATGAATGCGGCCACTACATCGCTGTTTTTCACATCGATATAATCCGATGCCGGAGCGAAATGATACGATGTTCCTTCGTCACGATAGGCCGCTGTCGGAACCATGACCTTGCCTCTTGCGATCTCTTTATTCAGACATCCGCTTCCACCGAAAACGATGTATTTTTTCGTGTAGATAATAGACATAGTATCTTCCATATCGCCCACACAACCGGGTCCTCCGATAAAGGACAAATACACGGCAAATTCTTTTCCCTTGTACGTAAAACCATATATCGGTTTGGGACCATTCGAGGAGTACAGATCTCCTATTTTTGCGCAGTCAAATGCTTCCAGTACATACCGGAAGATCTCATTTGAAAAAGTCAGGATACACGCATCCACTTTCTTGGCATCTTCGTTCTTCCAGACCTTAATGATCTCCTCTGTTTTGTTATCAAATGAATCCGTGATCATGACTCATCACCTCCACAATAGATATCCGATACGGAAAACAAAACTGCTTTTCCCCGTCTTTGCATGCTTCCTTAACTATAGGCTTATTCAGTCCCCTTCCGTCTTTTCAGCTCTTCAGCCATCCAGCCGGTCATCCCTTTCGGGAGCCGCGGATCCATCGGAGTCCCGTCCAAAAACATAAGGTTCGACTGCACACCGTTCATCAGGCAATGCTGACCCATCTCGAAGCCGAAGTTGATCGAAGCGATGCCCTTGTCCGCATTTCTAACCCAATCCGGGGTATAGATGAAACTGTTTTTCATCCTTTCCATACGTGCGCGCCTTGCCTCGATTTTCTCGTGGCTTACGATTTCATCGCGTATACCGTCGGCAAAGAATAGTGTAACACCATTTCTTTCCAGCTCGTCTATCACGTCATCATCCGGGATCGCATCGGTTCCGACGGGAACCAGCACATCAAATTTATCCGGGGCATGTGTCGCCAGCGCAAACGTGAACCTCGCGCCGGCAGAATTTCCCAGCAAGAACTTCACGCCGACACCGTCTGTATGTTTCTCTTCAAAAACATTGATCAATTTCATGACCGGGTCGATATAAGTTTCATCCCAACTGCCCGCATAGCCGCCACTCTCTAACCTGTATTCATTTGCAATCGGGATCAGGATATATGCACCACCAAGAGTCTTTTGGTACTCATCCGAAGCATAGTATTCCGCACCCGTATAGTTAATGCAGAGCTCACCAACCAGCGCATTCGATCCTCCGTGCAGGAAGATAAGGAGCGGATAGTCCTTTTTCTTCGGGAAACCATGCTCAGAAGGATCGAAGAAATAGTACTTCAGTCCTTCCGCCTGATCATTCCTAAAGCGGTCGAAATACTTACCTGTTTCATACGATGGTTCTGTGGAAATAAAAGCACCTTCAGGGATCTCATCGATCCAGGGGGGAGTTGGAGTAGCCATAATCATCTATGTCCTTTCTTTGCCTGTTTGTTGAATAATACACCATCGGAACCGGAGTGTTCAATTTCATCCGTTACCACTTTCTGATACCACTTCAAGTCATACCATCTGTCGAATTTGTATTTGCTTTTGTCTTATACCTACCTCACAGTTATATTGAACTGCGTAGAAAGGAAGATCACAAGAACTTGCAAGTATAATACTCTTCTCAGACTTATCCACAAGGTGATCTCATTATCTTTCGTCTTGATCAGTCTGCATAACTGCATCCGGATCTTTCCGGTCCGTCATTTCCGGAAACATAACGGGCATTAAACTCCATGTTGATTTCACGGATCTCTTTCTTTCCGTCAATATAGTCCTGATACATCTCGGCAAGCCCGGCCATGCAGCCGTCACACGCACCATCAATGTTTCCCAGCGACTCCTTAACGATCCTTTCGCGTTCTTCTCTTGTCGTATCTTTAATCAGAATGCTCATTCTCATTTCCTCTCTCCTCATTCAGCAGGTGATTCCGTTTTCAGACGGATCAGATTGAATAGTTCGATGATGTACTTTCTCCTGGTATTCAGGACACAACCTTCCGGATTATCGGGGCGTACGAATTGAATTGTCTGTAATTCGTTATCGTGCGAATTACGCATAAACATATCTTCCAGTTCTTTTCTGGTATGATCCGTTTTCACTTCGTAGAGGAGACCGACAGGGGAATAATACTCATCGTCGGAACTGGTCTTAAGATACTTCAGTTCATATCGGAAATGCTCGTCAGTGATATCAATACCCATCTCTTCTTTGCTCTCTCTGATGAGGCAAAGTTCAGGAACAAACCGGCCATCTTTGAAGTCGTCTTTTGATGCCAAACCACCAATAAGATTGATCTGATTTTCCCAGTCCACAGCGAGGCAATAGTATCCGTCGCTTGTGAGGATGTAGCCACCCGAGAACAGGCTTCTTGTCAGGATGTTGCCGACATATTTACTGTAGAAAGCCTCGTAGTAATTGATCCATCCGATACGAAGTTTCAAGCCATCTTCAGTCTCTTCTTTATCGAAAAGATTCAGGATCTTTTCGCTGAACGCAGAAGGATTATGAAAGCAGTGCTTTTTCCACACGGTCTCGATATCTTCTCGGAATCGGGTGAACGGGTCCGCCGTTTCGATGATCTCAAATTCTACGTTTTTCACTTCGCGTATCACGGTCCGCGTTGTTGCTCCCTTTGTCACTTCTATTTTTCTGAAAACTTGTCTTTATCCATGCCCGCTTTTATAGTTAGTTTTGTTAAAAGATAGCGGTCTTTGTTAAAACATCCGAATTACGTTCTTTTCAAAAAGAGAATCTGCTACGCCTTTCTTACACGTATTGCATAGCCAGAATGACATGGAGTCAAATTGACCGGGTTCGAAGTCGGGGTTACCAAAAACCTTCGCTCCCTTCTTCTTTACCCTGATATCAGGTACATATCTTGTAGGTTTTTCCCCATCCGGATACCACGGAAATCCACTTCCCTGACCGGAATATAAAAAGCCATGAACCATTTCTTCTCCACAAAACGGACATTTCATAATATTCAGCTTCCTTATCCTATATCATTAATCCAACAAAGGACCTTCTTTTGTCCCAATCATTATACCATTTTGTAAATAGCGCGGCTCTACTATTAATACGCTATGCCATTGCATTTCCATCGTTAAAGAAACTACTAATATCTATAACTCCTTGAACGGTTTTCTCATCCCGGATCGCCGGCACGCTGTTCGTGTTATGACTAGATACCAGCTCGTGAATATCACGACAGTTCATGTGATGCAGAAGTGTGCACGCCGTTCCAAATGCTTTTTCCATATTGCCGTCCCCACCACCAACCAGAATGACTGCGCCTTTCTTCACTTTCGGAATCGGTTTTTCTTTTCGAAAAGCACTGGCACAGAAGTATGTCTGTAAACGGCTTCCGACATCAAGTGTTTTTCCTGTCAGTTCCGAAAAATACACCGGAGATGCAATCAGTATGTTGTCACAGTCCTGTATATACTCATACACCTGCTGCATTTCATCGTTAATGGCACAGCCCGGATTCGTCCAGCAATACCGGCAATCCATACACGGTGAGATATCGCATCGGTATGCATTCACGATCTTAATTTCACCTTGAAGTTTAGAAACAATCAAGTCAATAAGATTGGCGGTATCACCTGATACTCTTGGTGACCCATTGAAAATTAATGTCTTCAAGATATTGCCTCCGCACTATGATTCTAGAATAATTGATTTGGTGAAGTCGCAAATAAAGATAGTGATTGGTGTTATAAGTTTTACCGTCTAGGGCAGTTATTCGAAATTTTCGAATAACTGAATTTTCCTGCAATTCACTGTCTGCAAGGATCTTCTTAATATGATAATTGATAGTATTAGGCTCAACATCATAAAGCTGCGCCATTAGTTTCTGCGTAAGCCAGATATTCTCATCCTCATAACGCATCTCAATCCCGGTATCTTCACCATCGGTTCCGGTAGATGCAATATAAGTAAGATATTCCGATGCGCTTGATCTTACAGACAATCCTTCTTTTTTCTTGTTTTTATTCGCGTCAGACATAGATTCGAATACCATCCTTTAGTATTTCGTCTGTTAATTCTATATTGTTCTTTAGCTGGTCTAAATCCAGAACATCCACTCGTTTATGCAAAACTTCTCTAAGTTTCTCAACCATTCATAAAACTTCAGACCCTTGACATCAGATGAAATCAGAAGATCCACATCACTGGATTCGCGAGCCTTTCCCTTGGCATACGATCCGAATAGAATACAATAATGAACCGGATACTCATCTCTGACTATTCACAGATCCCAATCCTCTGCCAGATCCTGATCGCTGACATGCATTTTTATATAGTCGGCATATGTGTATAAAGGCGTCGGGAACACATCGCTGACCCCCATGGAAACATCGGCGTCGTTCATAATCTGAAGCACTTCTTCATACGAATAATCACTTCCGAGATACATCACAAGAAGATAAGAAACATCATCGCAGAAGATCCCGACTTCCTTGTCGTAGGCAAATCCTTCCGGCTTATACATGATATAGCCGGGTTTTCCGTCCACTTCTACGATCTCATAGCGTTCCGCTTTCTCCACGGGAAAAGCAAGCATACCATCCTGATCTAGCATAACCAGAAATGGTGAGATGCCGAGATTCTCTCCCTCTTTCTCGAATTTGTTTGTATCTCCCGGATTCCGTGTTACCCCATCCGGCAAAGATTTCCATTCGACATGAGCAGGAGGTATATCTATGCGGGAACCATCCATATATGTCATCACATACTGCGTTTTCCCGTCCTTCTCGATGGCCTCCGTCAAGCTTCTCTGGCTTCTTTGCCCCACGCTTTTCCGGTCGTCCTCTGCCGGTGTATATACCACAAATGTATATTGCATCAGATCTATTCTCTTTTCTATACTGAGTGTGGGTCCGCCCGATTCATTTTCTTTTAGGAAATAATATATAGATCTTTCCTCTTCTGATTCTTCCGTCGCGATCGATTCCACGTCATCCGACATACTGACCCCGGTCTGTGTCCCGCTTACCGAAAGGCTGTCCGTTACAGAAGATTCCCGGCTCACTTGCTTAGAAC
The DNA here is from genome assembly GCA_017513085.1 of Clostridiales bacterium. Taxonomy (GTDB): domain Bacteria; phylum Bacillota; class Clostridia; order Saccharofermentanales; family Saccharofermentanaceae; genus Scatonaster. The sequence goes on from JAFWDK010000015.1 coordinate 145,375, forward strand.
AAGCTGACACGAATGTAGACAGTATAAGCAGAACCGCCAGCATATTCATTCTATTTTTCATCATGCTCCGCCTCCCCACATTTTCACAAACTCTTCATAGGTCATAATGATCGCCGGCATCTCGGCAAATCCCTCTTCACAGTATGGTTTCTCCTCCACCACGACGCCGGCCAGGATCTTTTCGATCTCCTCCTCACTGATTTCTTTTCCAACAAACATATCAAGCATGAGGTTCCGGTCCTCAAGAAGCATTCCCACCTCGCAGAACCCATTTGTCTTATATACGGCAAAAGCACTGTGCCCGTTGACTTCAAATGTTTTTACATCGGTACCTCCTCTATAAGGGAACTCCCATTTCTGATCTTCATCCAGAATGACCAGTACCGGCGTAATCCCCAAATCCCCTGAAACCGTTTCGTATTTTTGCGGTTCTAGCGGATTCCTTCGGATTCCTTCAGGAAGATAGGAAAACGTTAGAAAATAGAAGTCTTCTTTCGACATATCGACTTCGATTCTCGTTCTTTGATTTCCTTCTTCGATCCATGCTTCCTTTCTGGGAAAATACCTGAATGATCCATCCGGATTCTCCTGCACTTCGATAACGGTCTGCCAAATAATTGTTGTCGATTCTTTCGTCGGTTCGAAACCTGTATTTTCCTCTGTAGAAGATGTTCTTTCCTTCGCTACGACAACTGTCAGATAACTCTCGCTGTTCGTGTCTTTCTTAAATGAGATCCGATATAGGCTTGAGACGGCAAATATCGTCACGGGCACCAACATAACAAGGATACATATAACCGCCGCTGTCAGGAACCATCTCCATCTTGACGTTCCATAGTGCTCCTCGGGTTGCGTCATCTTCGTTATTTCAGCCTTCTCCAGTATCCGTGTTTTCAAGTTTTCAGATAGGCGGACATCTTTCAATTCTTCATCGATTTTTCTTTTTAGATCATTCATCGTCAAACACCTCCTTCAGTTCCGAGCGAAGCAAATCTCTCGCCCGTTTCAGACGTGTCTTAATCGTTGCCTCCGATTCACCCAGGATCTCCGCGATCTCGGCAAGTTTCAGTTCCTGATAATAATGAAGAAGAATGACCTCTTTGTACTTCGGCGGAAGATCTGCGATCTTCCCGGATATCACATAGCGTTCCTCAGAAGAGAGACCCGGCTCCGGCGCAGTCGTTTCCGGAAGCTCTTCATCGGCCCGGTGTCTCATCCATGGATCCGTCAGCATGTCCTTACAGACATTGATCGCGATGCGTGTGATCCATGTTTTGACCGATGCTTTCCCTTGAAAATCACTTTGGTGCCGGAATGCCCGCAGAAATGTTTCCTGAACCGCATCCTCTGCCATCGCATGATCCTTGAGATACAAGAGACACATGCGAAGCAGCCCATCACCATATTCATTTACGATTCGTTCCAGATCCAACCGGCCGTCCTCCCGAAGAACAAGATTATCGTTCCTCTTCTATTCTATACATTAGACGGTCAAAAGAGAAAAAAGGTGACAATTCTCTATATCACAGGCATGATGAAAATATATCCACGAAATGGGCAACTTGGCGAGCAAAAGATAAAGGACTGGAAACGTCCTATTTCCGTCCTTTTCCACCATCACGCCGGCGTTATCTTATAGCCTCTTCCGTATACTGACTTGATCTTTTTTCCTGAAGAGCCCAGTAGTTTTCTGAGGTTTTTGACGTGATTATCAACTACTCTGTCTGTACAGAAAGAATCCATTCCCCAGACAAGATCCATAAGCTGATCTCTGGTAAGAACCGTATCGGCATTCTGCATCAGCTGCAGTAGTATTCCATATTCCTTGGGCGGGAGTTCTACTTCAATGCCGTCTGACGTCACGCGAAGTGTTCTTCTGTCCAATGTAATATCACCACAAGTCAGGATTCTGTCCTTATCCTCTTTGCGGGCGCGCTTTAAAAGGTTCTTGATCTTGGCACAAAGCTCCTCAACGAGAAAAGGCTTGCATATATAATCATCACAACCCAATTCGTATCCGTATAGCCTGTCCGAAAGACTTACGCGGGCCGTCAGGAAGATAACGGGGATATCGCTCGTCTTTCTGATCTCGCGCATCAGGGCAAATCCGTCAAGACCGGGTAACATAATGTCGAGAAGCAGAAGATCATATTGCGTATTCCTTACCGCATTCAAGCCTTCGATCCCGTCAGATGCGGTATCGAGCGTAAAAACATCGCTCATCGTTCCTGTGATGTAATCGGATATACCCTCACGGATGTTCGCATCGTCTTCGACCAGTAATACCCTCTGCATAACCCCTTTTCCTTCCCGGTCCCGAACCGTCGATCCTTTACATATGATCCTTGAAAAGCACCTACTACCAGATTATATCAAAATATTGCAACCGGTATCATAATCTCTTCCGCGGGATCAATACCGTAATAGTGAACATCTTTGTCTTCTCATCGTAATCGGCTTTGCAAATCCACTTATGGATTTCGAAAACGCCTTTTGCAATTGACATTCCAAGTCCACTGCTGCGGGAGTTGCTCCTGGCATTGTCGCCTTTGACGAACGGCTCCCAGATCTTCTCCAGATGCTCTTTATCGACAGGGTCAGATGTATTCGAAATCGTAAGCTTGGCATTTCTGCCTTCTCTTGATGCCAGTATATCGATCTTTCCACCATCCTTACAGTAATCTACAGCATTCGAGATTATATTCCCCAAAGCGGCCTGCATCTGTCTCTGATCCAAGCGTACCACCATCTTTCCCTTTATTGTTGTCTCGATGTTTCTGGCCTTAAGGATATTTTCGTAGGATGTAATCTTATCCGAAGCGATCTTGACGATGTCATATTCTCCGAGTTTCAGATCGATCTGCTCATTTTCGAGGGCAAGCAGATGAAGATTGTTCATTATCATGTCATTCAGCTTCCCGGTTCCTTTTATGATTTCTTCCGCGTAATAATCCTTCTTCTCCGAATGAACATTTGCCTTAAGATTCTCAGCATAAGAGGAGATCACCATGAGAGGTGACTTCAGGTCATGGATCATGGCTGACATCATATGCCTTCTGTAGGCATTGCCTTCATACTTTGAGCTCTTGATGAAAAGATGCCTGCCTGCAAGTGCTGCAAGTGCAAGGGAGAATACATAGAAAAGGATAAACTTTTCTGCATAATCCTTCCAGACGACCCAGTAGACATTGTTCACTCTGATATAGTAATCCCAGACCATATGGTCATTATTCTCATTTTCTAATATCGCACGGTAAGAGAATGCTATATAGTTACTTGGACCATAATAGAAACAACATGTCTCAAAATCAGAATCCCACCTAGATTTCATGTATCTGAAATGATTCTCGGTAAAGGAAGTACCGGGTTCATCATATCCGATATGATGAGACTCAGACTCCAAAATGCCAACTACACCAACTTCATCTTCTGCAAGATTGCATTTTTCGAAATTCCCGATAGAATCGCTCTCGATCTCGACATGGCTATATACCATGCAAGGATACTCTTTTTCTACCTTATAAGAGATAATATCACTTAATCTGCTTTCGAATTCTGTGCGATCCAGTACGATCGTATACTTTTCAGCAGTTACTTCACCGTTTTCTGAGCGATGCGTTTTGATCACATTAATTTCTTCGTTGATTTTTTTGAAACAGGAAGTTTCAAAATCTCTCTGCTCATCGCGTAACCTGCGTTCATATACAATACTCAGCTTATTTTCGAAAACCAGAACAAGATAGCTTAATGCAAGAAATGTGATTATTGCACACAGGACAACTGCAACACCCATGCAGCCCAAAAAGTAAGGCCGTGAACCCGCATACTTTCTCAGTGGTTTCTTCATGAATCCGCCCTCCTTAAGCTTTATGAGTCTATCATACCTGCAAATTGTATCGAAAATATATTGTCCGAGTTCAGTTTAAAGTAATGTGGTAATTCTTGTCGATTATCTTGCGATCAGATCAACTCAGAAAGAGAATGAATCTTTCTGTATGGCGTATCTACATCGGATGCCGGATTTGCAGCAATCAGTATAGGTGTAATACCGATCTCAGCCGCCCCATCCAAATTACAAGGGCTGTCATCAATAAAAACCGTTTCTTTTGCATCGTGTCCACATTTCTGCAGTGCATCCAGATACATCCGCCTATCAGGTTTAAACACCCCCAAAGAGAAGCTATATGTGGCAAAGGAAAAGAATTGCAAAACATCCAAAGCACGCAGCTGGTTCTCAATACTCGGCCATGTGTCTGAGATAATTCCAAGACGATGTGTTTTGCTGAGCGTTTGAATAACCTCATTCGCATCCGGATAAATGATGTAGTTATCCATATTGTATGTCCGATCTCTGGCTATTGTAGTGAGCTCATTATCAGTCAGTTCCAGTTCCAGGCTTTCAGATACAATGCGGTAGTACTGATAAAACTGTTCGGCTTCCTCCTCTTGCGTACGGATCAAATGATCCCTATCCAGAAAACCCGCTCCTGCTTCTCTTGCTTTTCTGATCTTTGTCTCTGAACATTGCTTCAGACGTTCTCCGGCTAGTTCATAAAACCGGTTCGTAAACATCCAATCTCCGGAAGCCGGATAATCTATCGTATATCCGACGTCAAAAAATATAACATGTTTATCTGAGAGAAAATCGTTCATAACTGTAGACCTCCTTCATAGTCCAATCTATACGACTCTTTTCCCTCCAAATGCATGAATGGAACGTGTCCCGGCCTTTACTCGTCCGCCTTGAAGACTTCCTTTAGGAATAAACAATTCATCACCTGCATGAAGAATATGCTCTTCCCCGTTTATCGTGACGATATACTCTCCTTCAACACAAATCATATACTCATCGTAATCATGCATATGCTCTTTAGATATCCGATCTGCTTTATAGATCCAGAATGCCATCTGACTTCCATCATTAGCAGTATAGTAATACCCTTCAATATCAGGAGTATTTTGCTGCGAAGCAGGTATCCTATTTTTCTCTCTAAACATAAACTCCGGGAAACTCATATTTCTATCTTCCTTCGATCTCTATTTACTCGTTAATCTGTTCTAACAGAACAGGAATATCATCTATCAGAGTATCAAATAATACTCTCAAATCTACACTTCCATAATCATGGACGATTCTATTTCTTAACCCAAATATTGCCTGCCACGGAACATTATCTTTCCGCCTTCTATAATCTTCTGAAAGTTTCTTCGCATTCTCGGATATCTGTATCATCCGGAAAAGCATCGAATCTTGAAGTACTTCGTTTTCTTTAAGACTCTGGATATCAACCTTCTCCATATGCTTCACGATGAACAGAAGATCTGCTTTTATTTTTACAATATAGTACTGATCATTCTTCTCGTTGTGCATAGATTCGAATACCATCCTTCAGTATTTCATCTGTTAATTCAAGATTGTTTTTCAGCTGGTCTAAATCCAGGACATCCACACGTTTATGCAAAGTCTCTCTGAGTTTTTCGACCATTTCGAAAAACTTCAGACCCTTAACATCAGACGATATCAAAAGATCTACATCACTGGATTCACCTGCATTTCCCTTGGCATAGGATCCGAATAAAATACAATAATGCACTGGATATTCATCAAATACCTGCTTGCATTTTTGTGTAATAGAATCTATCGATAAGATTCCATGATCTTCATCCAGACGGTTGAGTTCTTTCAGTTTGTCCAGAATGTATTTATACTTGAGGGTGCCCGCTTTACTTTCATCGTTCTCATAAGACTTAAAAGAGCGTATCGAAATACCGATCAGTTCGGCTGCCTGCTGCTGAGTTAGATTCTGCTCTTTTCTTATTTCTTTAATAGCGCTCATATTGCACCTCCGCTAACTATATAGTGCAACATTTGCACTTTCCTGTCAACTATAAGTGCATTCTTTGCACTTATGTAGAGGTGTTTGCACTAACGAGGAAAAAAGAAAATCCTGAGTACTCATCTCTGAGTATCCAGGATCTTATACTGGCGGAGCCGGTGGGATTCGAACCCACGTGCCTTTTGGGCAAACGGTTTTCAAGACCGCCTCGTTATGACCGCTTCGATACAGCTCCATCACTTGTAACTTGCTAATTTTACTAACTTTCACGTTTCTTGTCAATAAATCTACATTTCATCCAAAAACACCTGAAAACTACAAATAGTAGTTTTCAGGTGTTCCTATTTCACTCATATATTTGCTTAACTTCTCAACTTCCCATCATTTCAAGTAGACGATCAAGATCATCATAAGAATAGTATTCGATTACAATCGAGCCTTTTCCCTTCTCCTCATCTTTGACTTTAAGCTTAACCTTGGTCCCGTAAAAAGAAGTAAGCTTATGTTCCACATCTTTTGTACTGAGGGCTACAGCAGAGTTTGAAGATACAGGTTTCTTTTTGACTGTAGGTTTAGGATCCAAGAGTTTTTTAACGTATTCTTCCGTTTGGCGGACACTTAACTCTTTTATAATCACTACATCTGCTGCTTTTTTCTGTTCTTCCTTGTCAGTAATCGCCAACAAAGCTCTTGCATGACCGGCAGATAAATCACCATTTCGAATGAAGTCCTGAAGTGATTCATCGATGTTCATCAATCTAAGTGTATTCGCAATCGCAGGACGACTTTTTCCTAGTTTTTTTGCAAGTTTTTCTTGTGTGAGTCCATGCTCTTTCATAAGATTATCCATTGCAAAAGCTTCTTCAAGAGGATTGAGATCCTGTCTTTGAATATTCTCGATCAACGCCTGTTCCATAGTCTGCTGATCAGTCAGATCCCTTACAATAGCAGGTATTACTTTTAAGCCGGCAAGCCTGGAAGCTCTCCAACGTCTCTCACCTGCAACGATTCGGTATCCAGTACCTCTCTTGGCAACAATAATCGGCTGAATTACCCCATTTTCTTTAATTGAATCAGCAAGCTCTGCTAATGCAGTATCATCAAATCTCTTACGAGGCTGATCACTATTAGGAGATATATCGTTAATCTTTAATTCAACAACAGAATCTTTATTTGTTTCCGGAATTCCATCAACCGATAATAATGCGCCTAACCCTTTACCTAATCCCTTATTTGCAGCCATATTCTCACCTCATATATTGATGCTTATCTATCTTTTGTTCTCTTAATTACTTCCTGAGCTAATTCCTGATATGCAATTGCTCCTTTTGACTTTGGATCGTAATCTCCGATTGTTTTTCCATGACTTGGCGCTTCAGCAAGACGTACATTTCTAGGAATGTGCGTTTTAAATACCTTGTCACCGAAATACTTCTCTACTTCTTCCACAACTTGCTTTGTGAGTTGCGTTCTGCTATCAAACATGGTTATAACTACACCAAGTATTCCAACTACAGGATTGAGTTTCTTTTTAATCATATTAATAGTATCAATCAACTGTGTCAGGCCTTCCAAAGCATAATATTCGCCCTGAATCGGTACAATTACACCTTCACATGCAGATAATGCGTTAATTGTAAGCAATCCTAAAGACGGCGGGCAATCGATAATAATATAATCGTATTCATCTATGACTGGCTCAATTGCTCTTTTCAAGATCGTCTCACGACTAATTGCAGACACTAATTCAACTTCTGCTCCGGCCAGATTGATATTTGTCGGGCACATATCCACGTTTTTCACGTTTGTGTGCTGAATAACATTCTCAATGTCTTCTTCGTTTACAAGAAGATCATATACTGTGTTTTCAAGTTCCATCTTATCAAAACCATATCCACTGGTCGCATTTCCTTGTGGATCAAGGTCAAAAATCAGCACTTTTTTGCGTTTGGCGGCCAAAAAAGAGCCTAAATTGACAGCTGTGGTCGTTTTTCCAACTCCGCCTTTTTGATTTACAATTGAAATTACGTATCCCATATGTGCTCCTTTTACTATTCTTTCTTATTCTATATTATCAGATTTTGTGTTTTTATATATGTCATTTACTTTACATATATTCTATTTAGAAACAAATTTGTCTGGTGTATGTTTCACGTGAAACAGTATTTCAGATAATTCTGCATTTTTTAGCATCTTTGTTTCACGTGAAACAGTAATCTATAACAGAATTTAAAAATGGATAATGTTTCACGTGAAACATTATCCATTTCATTTAATCTAATATTATTAAAACGTGATTCTATTTACATATCCAGCTGTGCAAACTTTGCGTTGGCCTGGATGAATTCTTTTCTTGGCTCCACCTGATCACCCATCAAAAGTGTCATTGCTTCGTCGGCAGCCTGCGCATCCTCAATTGTTACTTTGAGAAGTTTTCTTGTAGCCGGGTTCATTGTTGTCTCCCAAAGTTGTTCAGAACTCATCTCTCCAAGACCTTTATAACGCTGGATCTTAGGTTCTTTCCATCCAGTCTTTTGCTTGATCTCTTCGACTTCCTTATCATCATAAGCATAATAACCTTCGTTACCCTGATATACTCTATAGAGCGGTGGGCAAGCGATATATGCGTATCCAAGTTCTACAAGGGGACGCAGATATCGGAAGAAGAAGGTGAGAAGCAATGTTCTGATATGTGATCCATCGACATCGGCATCCGCCATGATAATTACCTTGTGGTAACGAAGTTTCTCAGGATCAAAATCATCACCGATACCTGCACCTAGTGCCATAACGACCGGTTGCAATTTCTCATTACCATACACTTTATCAATACGTGCTTTTTCAACGTTCAGCATTTTTCCCCACAGAGGAAGAATAGCTTGATACTTTCTTTCACGTCCCTGTTTAGCAGAACCACCAGCGGAGTCTCCCTCAACGATAAAGATCTCGCAGAATGTAGGATCCTTTTCCTGACAGTCAGCAAGCTTACCAGGAAGAGTATTGGACTCGAAAACACTCTTTCTTCGAGTCATATCACGAGCCTTACGAGCAGCCTCACGAGCGCGGGAAGCGGACAGGCATTTATCCATGACGATTTTTGCAACGTTCGGATTTTCCTCGAGATATTGAGCAAGCTTTTCAGACATAACATTCTCTACAAGCGTTCTAATCTCGGCGTTTCCAAGTTTTGACTTTGTTTGACCTTCAAATTGTGGTTCAGGAAGTTTAACGCTGATGATAGCGCCAATTCCTTCACGTGTATCCTCACCCTGAAGGTTTCTGTCAGAGTCTTTAATATACTTATATTTTCTGGCATAATCATTGATTACTTTTGTCAAAGCACTCTTAAAGCCGGTGAGGTGAGAACCACCCTCTACGGTTGCAATATTATTTGCGTAGGAATAAACATTCTCAGCAAAGGAATCGTTATACTGGATTGCTACCTCTACGAAGCATTCGCCGCTTCTCTGGGCAATATAGATCGGTGGTTTATGAAGTGCTTCTCTATGGCGGTTGAGATACTCTACGAAAGAGATGATACCACCATCGTAGTGAAGTACCTTATCTGCAGGCTCTTCAGCGCGGTCATCACGCAGAATAATGGTGATTTCGCGGTTTAAGAATGCCATTTCACGATAACGTGTGATCATTGCATCGAAGTCGAATCTGCAGTCTGGGAAGATCTGCGGATCCGGTGTAAAGATCGTCGTCGTACCGGTATCATTCTCATCACATTTACCAACGATCTCAAGGGGAGAAGTGGTCTTTCCGCGCTCGAATTCAATGTGATAGATATTTCCTTCACGACGTACCTCTACGACCATTTTAGAGGCCAATGCGTTAACTACAGAAGCACCTACACCATGAAGACCACCGGAAACACTATAGGCTCCACCACCGAACTTACCACCGGCGTGAAGGACAGTATGAACGACTTCAACTGTTGGTATACCCATCTTCGGATGAATACCTACCGGAATACCTGAACCATTATCTTTTACGGTTACAGATCCATCCTTATTGACAGTAACATTGATGGTATCGCATCTTCCTGCCAGAGCTTCATCAACAGAGTTTGCCACGATTTCATATACAAGATGGTGAAGACCACGGAGAGTCGTATCACCAATATACATTCCAGGACGTTTACGAACAGCTTCCAGACCCTCTAAGACCTGAATATCTTCTTCGTTATATTCCTTCTTGTTAGTTGTATCGAAATCATCCTGACCCTGGGTAGCTACCTCAAGATCCTCCAAGGAGTCCTCTGAATAATCCTCAGTAAGAGCTCGCGGGTCTGCAGCAAGGTTTACAAGACCATCTGTTTCTTCCTGTACCTCGTAGTAAAACTCACGATTCTTGTCATCAGAAGTATTCTGAAGGTTCTTCTCATCGTCCATTTTTTACATTCCTTCCTTATTTCCGCCATATATCCGGGCATAAACTCTGAAATGGCGAAAAGCACTGATTTTTAAGGATCTGTAACAATGTTACTCGTCCTTATTCGTTTATTTAGAGTCGAAACCGAAAGGGGAGAGACGTACACACGGTCGCCTGTAATGACAATAGATCTGGGTATCTCTTCCGAAACATATTCCAGAATATTATCCTCTTCAGAAATCTTCAGAAAAGAATTCATATCAGAAGATGAAGCCGGAACAGTTTCAAGATTGATCAAGCCAACGATGGACTTTGACAGGATCGTATATTCTCCGCCAATGTGAACGTACATGCAAAAGCCTCACAAATCTTACTTATCCTTCAATTTTGACCTTTAATATTATACCATAAAAGGGAAAATATAGTAATATTTTCTAACTTTTACACCCTTGTCACAGCACCCTTAACTACCTCAAAAAAGGCTATTTTCGAGTTCTCTTGCATGGAGTCGACAAGTTCTTGTTCAATAAAGGATTTATCGGTGCACGTTATAAAAATCTGAGCATCACCAATCTCCGACAAAAGACATCTCCTTCTTTGGGCGTCTAATTCCCCAAAAACGTCGTCGAGCAGAAGAACAGGGGAATCTTTCGTTTCTTCACGTACAACGTCTAATTCGGCCAATTTCATGGATAATGCGGCCGATCTCTGCTGTCCCTGGGAGGCAAACATGCGAAGACCATCTCCATCCAGAGACATTAAAAGGTCATCTCTCTGAGGTCCGAAATTCGTTATACCATGCTGAAAATCATCTTCAACAGAATCATTCCATTTCTGATATAAGTATTCCACAACTTTTTCTTCATTGAAATTTTCAAGCATATCAACAGGAACACATGTCTTATATTTTACAAAAAGAGTTTCACTGGAATGGGAAATGCTTTCATGGTGTTTTCTGGCAAAAGCATCTATCCTGAGAGAGAATATATACCTATCCCGGATGATCCTGGCAGCTGCCCGTGCCATCGGTTCACTCCAGATCGATAATTCTTCTTTTAAAGCACTGTCCATCACTTTGCTGTTTTTTATCCTGGCATTCTTGATGATCCGGTTACGGTTCATAAGAAGTCGGGCAAAAGTGGTAAGCTCATGAAAGTACATCGGCTTGACCTGAGAAAGAAGAACATTCAGATACTTCCGACGTACAGAAGGTCCTTCTTTTATGAGCATCAAGTCTTCCGGAGCAAATATAACAGCGTTAAAAATACCGAAATATTCGGACATTTTCTCATATGGCACATCATCATGGAAAACTGTCTTTTTAGCTTTTTTAGAAGGGGAGAGATCCCCGTTTTTATTCGTTCCGTCAGTATATATGACAGAAACAGATTCGTCATATGCATTATAAGAAGAAGTCAGTTTAAGTTTTACTTTATAGTCGTGTTCACCATGAGTGATCAGTTCCTGATCTTTACTTGTACGATGAGAATGAGTAGAAGTACATAAATATATAGCTTCTATAATATTCGTTTTACCTTGGGCATTTGCTCCGAAAAAAACATTAACAGAAGGCTCAACCTCAAGGTCAAGCCTTCTGTAATTTCTGAAGTTTTCTAATTCAATGGAGCGTATATACATACCTTCCGCCCTTCAAAAGAGTAATTCTTCGTGAAAGATTACTTACGAAGCGGCAGGATCAGATAGATAAATTCATTTCCTTCTACAGGAACGATCAAAGAAGGTCCATTGGCACCGGAAAGTGTAAATTTAACCGACTCATCATCAATAGAACGAAGTGCATCCATAATGTACTTGTGATTGAAATCCACATTGATCAGTTCACCTGTGATCTGACACTTAACTTCTTCACGAAGATTACCAAGTTCTGTGCTGGAACGGATCACCAGTGTCTCTTCGTCTGTCATAGAAAGATTTACAGGACAACGACGGTCTTCCTTCTGAATAATAAGAGAAGCACGCTCTACAGCATTCAGAACTTCATCTTTGTTTACGATCATCGTTGTCGAGGAGTTACTAGGAATGATTGACTGATAAGCCATAAACTCACTATTGATCAGACGGGAAACAATACGGAATTTGCCAGTATCGAAAAGAATGTGGTTAGTAGAAGCATAAATAACTACTTCTGCATCCTTTCCAGTCAAAATACGTGCTGCTTCATGGAGAGCCTTACCTGGAATAAGGAACTTCATTGTCGGAATATCGTCTCCGATCTCTTTCTTACGGAGAGCCATACGATAGCCGTCGATTGATACAAGATTGATATTCTTTCCGTCAGATTCGAAAAGAGAACCATTCAGACCCGGACGTCCTTCATCCGTAGAAATAGCAAAAATAGTCTGATTGATCATATTTCTCAGGATCTCCTGGTTCAGGATGATCTTATTCTCATCACTTACTACCGGAATCGTCGGGAATCCTTCTGCAGAAATACCATTAATGGAAAATTTCGAATTACCACTCTCGATATCTATCATCATTCTCTCGTTAGAAGAGATTGAAACTTCTTCATCCGGAAGTTTTCTGACGATTTCACCGAAAATACGGGAAGGGATTACAATTGAGCCCTCTTCCATCACGTCAGCGTCAACTAATGCTTCAATACCTGTTTCCAAATCATATCCGGTCAGCTTTAATCCCTTGCTGTCCGCTTCAATTAAAATACCATCTAATATAGGTAAAGTAGAACGAGTTGAAACTGCTTTCTGTACGATCGAGATCGCCTCTACAAGATTGTCTCTGGAACTTACAAGTTTCATCGTTTTCTTTCCTCCATAACTTCTAAATAAATTATCTCTATATATTATACAGGAAAATTACAAAAATGCTACAAATAATGAGGCATATAAGTGATAAAAATCCAAAGAATCTCTTGTATTTCAAGGCTTGAGAGTTTTCCACACTTTTCCACATTTAAAAAAATATGAAGAGATGACGGAAAGATGAAAAAACGCATAAAAACAAATAAAAACAACAAGAATATAAGGAATTATTCATCTATATTATTATGTCGTGTGGAAAAGTGGTAAAAGTACTTATAAGGCTTACATTTCAAGCTTTTTTGTGTGTAAAAAGAGTTTAAAAACGGTGAAAAAGAAGAAGTGCTTTTGCACATGATAAACACAACAAAGTTATGCACATTTTATTAACTGGAAATCCTCTTGAAGTTTTCCACAATTCAACTAAAAAAAGTGGAAAACTTTAAGTGAAAAGGCGCTTCTTTATAGACTCGACATGGACGAAAACTTCGTTGTCCGAATCTTTCACGCAGTTTTCAATTTTGTTACAAGCATGTAGAACAGTGGAGTGATCTTTGCCTCCAAAATACTCGCCTATCTTAGGATAAGTCATGTTTAATTCCGAACGGCAAAGGAACATACAGATCTGACGCGGAACAAGGATATCCTTGCTGCGCTTGTTTGACATTATGTCATTAACAGTGATGTTAAAAGCACGGGCTACGACTTCTACTACCAGATCAGGGGTGACCTGACGGGCCTGCTTAGGAGAAATCATATCTTTCAGAGCTATTTTAGCGTCATCCAATGTAAAAGAACCGGCCAGCATGCAGTAGGCGACTACAGTCTTGTAGGCTCCCTCGAGCTCACGGATATTGGATGCGAAATTAGAAGCAATATAGTCAATTACAGAGTCAGAAAGATGTGTATTATCTTCCTGCATTTTTCTGTTTAGGATGGCGATACGTGTCTCGTAATCCGCAGGCTGGATATCTACGATCAAACCGGATGAGAAACGCGAACGAAGACGCTCTTCAAGATAAGAGAGGCTCTGAGGCGGGCGGTCACAGGTCATGAGAATAATACTTCCGGAATCGTAAAGATCGTTGAAAGTATGGAAAAACTCAATCTGAATCTGTTCTTTTCTCTCCAGAAACTGAATATCGTCAATGAGAAGATAATCTGCATTTCTGTATCTTTCTCTGAATTCATCGTATTTTTGTTCCTTGATGGTTGCGATGAACTCATTTACGAAACGCTCGCAATTTACATAGACAACTTTGGCGGAAGGCTTATGTTTTGTAACGTAATTGCCGACAGCATGCATGAGGTGTGTCTTACCTAAACCGGAACCACCATACAGGAAAATAGGGTTATATTGTTTTCCGCCTTCGGCAACAGAAACACAGGCTGCGTGTGCAAAACGGTTACCGTCGCCTACAATAAAAGAATCAAAAGTATAGTTAGAATTTAATCTGGAAGCATTGGAGGAAACAGTCGGCATCTGCTCGAAAGAATCCTCATGGATCTTAGCAAGTGTAAAGTCGGAACCCGGCAATTCAAGCTTAACTTCCATTTTCTTGCCGATTGCTACTTCAATACAGTTTTCGATCAGACTCTTCATCGGTTCTGTTTGTTCCAGGCTGAAGGCATCTTTGACGGTAAGTATGATGAGGCTGTCATTGGAAAAAGTAGGTTCAATAGGGAGGATGAAAGTTTTATATTTCACCTCTGTAAGCTCTGATACCAGTATATCCAGAGTTTTTTTCCAAATTGTAATCGCGTCCATACCAGTCCCCGTAACCAATCCAAAACGTATCACGTCAGAATGTTTACCCCCCCTCAGGGGTAAAAAGTAAGAATAATGATAGCAGAAATTCCCACTATTTGAAAGTATCTGATATAATAAAGTGCATAATTTTATCGAACAAATTTGCCTTAATGAGGGAGATTGTAACATCGTTAAGGATAGAAATGTATGATGGGATTTATAAAACTACGATAAAAGAGGATAATACAGAACATATGTCCAGAAGGGATCCATATAAGAAAATAAGCATTAGAAATGTGATATTGATCGTTTTGGCTGTCATTTGCCTGGTCATCGGCGTGATCCTTCTTCTGATCGATCCGATCAAGAATATGAAAAGACAGGCAGTTACAGACGATATGATGGAGAGCATCGTTGAAGGAAGCCAGGCTGTTTTCGTAGTAAAATCTGATGAGAACGAGGTCAATGGCGAAGAATACGAGTACGATTTCGGTGTTGAAGAATTAAACAATGCCGGAGGAAATTACCAGGAGATCATCGAGGAATTACCGGATGAGACCGTTCTCACAGCACTAGGCTGGATCAATATTCCTTCGGTCAAGATCAATATTCCGCTTTGGAATGAAGCAACAAAGGTATCATTGAGATATGGGGCAGGAAGACTGGAGAAGACAGCTGATCCCGGAGATGAAGGAAACATGGTCATTCTTGGCCACAGAATGCGTGCAGAAGGTAAACTTTTTAACAGATTGGGTGATGTTAAGATCGGTGACGATATTATTATCACTACGATCGATGGTGCGGTATACACATATAAAGTCGACAAGATTTTAGAGGCTGTAAAGCCTGAAAATCTCGAAGATTATGTGGATATCGATGATGGTGAGGGAACACAGGTCACGCTTGTTACCTGTACGCCATTGGGTGTTGCGACTCACAGACTATTGATCATCGGTCATCTGATTTAAAGTAATGGAAGGAATAAATAAATGGCTTCATTTCGATATCATTTTGCCATCCTCTCCGCTAAAGCCACACGACTGGCCTTGCGGATCATGGGGCGTGGCGCCACAACTTTGCCCGGAAAAGTAGCGGTAAAGTTCGATCCTCTCTTGCTTCAGAAACTTTGCGAGGGAAGAAATTGTGTAACGATCACGGGGACAAATGGTAAGACGACGACAACCCACATGATCACGGATATTTTCCGCAATTGCGGATATACTGTTGTTACGAATGTTTCCGGAGCCAATCTTCTTTCCGGTGTTACGACTTCCATGATATTCGGTCTGAAAGATATCAAAAAGGCTGAAAAAGCGGGAAAGAAAGTGATCTGTGTCTTAGAGACTGATGAAGCGGCATATGGAAAAATAGCCTGTCAGATCAAGCCGAAGGTGTCTGTGGTGACGAATCTTTTCAGAGATCAGCTGGATCGCTTCGGTGAGCTTGCCCATACCCGTGAATTGATTGCAAAAGGATTGGACAGCTGTGATGCGGATATTCTTCTGAATAGTGATGATTCTTTGGTTTCCGAGTTATATTCCGGACGTGAGAAAAGAACTGTATTTTATGGTCTTTCCGAAGAATCGATGCACTACAATAATGTGACCTATCCGGATAAATCCGGTGTGCTTCCGGCTTCTTCCGATGCGGAATACTGTACCGGCTGCCGGACAAAATACACATACACCGCACGGAGCTTCGGACACTTGGGTGCTTTTTCCTGTGAAAAATGCGGAAAGACAAGAAAGAAACCACGTTTCTATGTGGAATACGATCTCTCGAGAAATCCTTCGGATGAAGGATACGAGCTGTCTCTTTGCGATGGAGAAGGATCTTCGCAAAAGAAAAAGCAAGTCAAGCTTCCGATTCCGGGTATGCATAACTTCTATAATTCCATTTCTGCAGTGGCGGCTTGTGTCCGTATGGGCGAGATCATCGGAGATAAGGAAGAGCTTTCTTTTGAAAAATGTGCTGCCGCTCTGGAACATGTGGAAGCTGCGTTTGGACGAATGGAGAAGATCAGTATCGGAGACAAAAAGATCTGTGTCCTTCTTGTCAAGAATCCTGTTGGATTGGACAGAGCGCTTTCTTTTGTAGCCGGAGCCTCCGACGCAGAAGGCATATATATGCTTTTGAACAGTAATATTGCTGATGGCAAGGACGTTTCCTGGATCTGGGACGTGGACTTCGAGTCGAAAGAGTTTCCGAAGAAGGTCTATGTTTCCGGTGACCGTTATGGAGACATGATGCTTCGTATCGTTTATTCAGGAGTGGACCGTTCACAGATCGTGGCAAAACCTATGGAGGAATGCGCGGATCTTCTTGATCAGGCGATTTCCGATTCAACCCCTGGAAAGTGTCTTTATATCCTGCCGAACTATACTTCGATGCTGGCTCTTCGATCGATCCTGGTCAAGAGGTATCATCTGAAAGATTTTTGGAAATGATGAAAGGATAGTGTCTGGCACATGGAAAACCGTGAAATTGAACTTCGTATATGTCATATGTATCCGGATCTTCTGAATCTTTATGGTGATCGGGGAAATGTCCTGAGTCTGATCCGTCGGGCGGAACTTCGCGGGATCAAAGTGAAACTGGTACCTGTTTCGATCGGTGATGAATTCGACGAGAAGGATTTCGATATCGTTTTTCTGGGCGGTGGTCAGGATGCCGAACAGAATGTGATCCGTAGGGATTTTGTTGAGGTAAAAGGACCCAAGGTCAAAGATGCGATCGAGCATGGCATGGTTTTTCTCTGTATCTGTGGAGGTTATCAGATGCTGGGTAAATACTATCAGGAGCATGATGGTACAAAAATCGAGTGTCTCGGAGCTATCGATGTTTATACGGTCGGGGAAGATGTGCGCTTTATTCAGGATACGGTCTATGAAGCGGATTTTCTCAAAGATGACAAGGCAGAGGACAGTTCACGCCTTTATGGATTTGAGAACCATAGTGGACGCACTTATCTCGGTCCTTCCGTCAAGCCAATGGCAAAGGTGGTGGAAGGTGCCGGAAATAATGGTAAAGACGGCTATGAGGGGGCAATATACAACAATGTATTCTGTACCTATTCTCATGGCAGTTTTCTTCCGAAAAACCCTCGTATGACAGATCATCTTATCAGGATCGCGTTAAAGCGCAGATATGGCGAAGACTACGAGCTTCCTGAACTCTCTATGGAAACCGAGGAATTTGCGCGCGCAGCACTACTGCGGTACAAGGAGAAAGGAAATACTGCACCGTAAGTATTGAGGCTGACCTTCGTAGCAAGGACTACTACAGGAAAAGGATCATGTGGTACGGTCGCGGCCAAGATTCTTCGATGTAAAGAGACGATCATCAGCCATGTGGATCAGTTCTCCTGCATCATTACAATCTGCATAGCAGGCAATTCCCATACTTACCGTGAGACGGATCGGTTCACTGCTGTCATCCAGAAAAAGAGGATTGCTTGCCAGTGCGGAACGGACGCGCTCTGCTTGCGTCTTTGCGCCCTTAAGCGGGGTATCCGGCAGGATCATCATGAATTCATCTCCACCGATGCGGAACACCATGTCGGATTTTCGGCATTGGGAAGTCAGGATGCTTGCAATAACACGAAGCACGTCATCACCCTTGCTGTTTCCAAAACGGTCGTTGATCTTCTTGAAGAAATCAATATCCAGAGAGATCAGCGAGAAAGTATTTTTCGGATCATCCGGATTTCCGGTCTTCACCCGGCGGTTGTACTGGTACGAAGTTTTTTCCAGCATCTCGTAAAAGTATCTTCTGTTGAAAAGCCCTGTCAGGTCATCGACCTGGGATAGTCTCTTCAGTTTCTCATTGGTACGGCTGAGCTCTTCTTCCACTGTTTTCAATGCGGTGATATTTCTCGAAATACCCCAGGTACCGATCACTTTTCCTTTATCGTCAAAGACAGGATATTTGGATGCGGAGTACCAGATCACGGAGCCATCCGGCTTCTCGAGTTTCTCGATATTGGAAATGAGAGGAGTTTTGCTGTCCATGATCTCCAATTCTTCTTTTCTGGCACGTGTGGCAAACTCCTTGGGAAAATAATCAAAATCGCTTTTCCCCACCATCTGTTTCGGATCATCTATGCCAAACTGAGAAGCATGAGCCTTACTGTTCCAGACGAAACGAGAATCGCTATCCTTAAAATAGATCGTATCATTTGAATAATTACGGATGATTTCGAGGATCATTTCGTTATTGAAAAAAGATTTGTTGTTATCTTTAGCCATTTTTTCCACTCCTTCCCCGATCGGGGCATATGAAAAGACAAACCACCGCGTTTATTATCTCAAAAAGTTGTGAAAAAAGGAATAGAAAAATGCGGTGAAGCGGACTTTCTGCTATACTGTGTCTATATTACAGAGGCAGAGGTGCTAGTATGAAATTGGAAATCATGGATACCACCCTCAGAGATGGCGAACAGACCCCGGGAGTATCATTCTCCCCGAGCGAAAAACTCAGCATAGCAAAGATATTGCTTGATGAGGTTAAGGTCGACCGCGTCGAAGTTACCTCTGCACGTATATCCGACGGCGATTTTGAAGCGCTTTGCAAGATCACAGAATGGGCAAAAGAGAAGGGTTACCTGGATAGTATTGAAGTATTGGCTTTTGTTGACCGTGGTCATTCTCTTTCCTGGATCGAGAATGCCGGCGGGCATGTCGTCAATCTTCTCTGCAAGAGCTCTCTGCATCATCTTTCGGCTCAGCTTGGAAAGACGCCTCAAGAGCATGTAGGCGAGATCCGTCGGGTGATTGAAGATGCTAATTCACGTGGCATGCGCATCAATGTTTATCTGGAAGACTGGTCGAATGGGATCCAGAAGGATCCGGAATATGTTAAGATGCTCGTCTCAGAACTGTCAGTCCTTCCTGTCGAGCGCTTCATGCTGGCAGATACTCTCGGAGTTCTGACACCGGATATGACGTATGAATATGTATCGAAGATGACAGAGCTTTTTCCGGAAGTGCACTTCGACTTCCATGCCCATAACGATTACGACATGTCGGTAGGAAATACGATCATGGCGGTAAAAGCAGGTGCTAAGGGCGTTCACGTTACAGTTAACGGACTTGGTGAGCGTGCAGGAAATGCCCCGTTGGCCTCAATCGTCGGTGCAGTGGCGGACTTTTGTGAGGACCGTGAGACCGGTATCGAAGAGGCTGCTTTGAATCATGTAAGTAAGCTGGTCGAGAGTTTTTCGGGAATGAGGATCCCGAAGAATCAGCCGATCACGGGTGCCAGTGTTTTTACGCAGACCTGTGGTGTACATGCAGATGGTGATACGAAGGATTCTTTATACTGCAATAAGCTGGCGCCGGAGAGATTCGGACGCATGCGCCGGTATGCACTCGGAAAGTCCAGCGGTCGGGCCAGTATTGCGAAAAACCTTGAGGAATTCGGTTTGGATCTGGATAAAGAATCCTTGAAAAAAGTTACAGCCAGGATCGTCGAGATGGGTGACAACAAGGAGAGTGTATTGACGGATGAACTGCCGTATATCGTGGCCGATGTGCTGGGCAAGGGCAATGGGGAATCCAATGTTAAGATCTTGAATTACTATGTCTGCCATGCCCGGGATCTGAAACCTGTTGCGACGATGAGGATCCAGATCGACGATAAAGTCCATGAGGCGAGTGCATCCGGTGATGGTCAGTTTGACGCCTTCATGCGCGCTTTGCAGAAGATCTATCAACAATTCGGAAGAACGCTTCCTTTCTTCGCCGACTATACGGTAACGATTCCACCGGGAGGCCGCACGAATGCTTTTGTCGAGAGTGTTATCACCTGGCGGGACGGCGATCATGAGTTTAAGACACGAGGCCTCGACCGAGATCAGGTCGCGGCTGCGATCAAGGCGACTGCCAAGATGCTGAATATCATTTACGAGCAGGAGCAGTTGAACGAGTGAGGAGAAAAAAAGTCGAATACCTGATTTCAGGAGATTCGACTTTTTTATTTTGTCAGAAGAAAGTCGCAAACGCGAAAACGTCCAATGTCGACTTCCCCTTTTACCCACCTTCACGAATTCCGCCACGAATTCCGCAAGGAGCAAATTCAAGCAACGGGCTGGTTGACGATACCGATAAACAGCGGTACTCCGGTGGGGCTGACGATCTCAAAGATAAATGGACGGTCAAAGACGAGTTCGATCCGATCGTCCGGCGGCATAGCGGCACCCGCGAGCATCATTGCGGTAACGGCTGCGGCTTTACATCCCTCTTCATCGATCGTGACGCGTACGTTCTGAATGGCCTGAGAAATACAGAGATCGTTTTGCCCTGTTCCAAGAGTGGAAAAGTCAGCGCTAGAAGAATCGAAGATATCCGTGATACCCATCGATTTCAGTTTTCCGTTCAGATCCAGCGAGTTCGATATATCGAACTTCGGAAGAGAAAGCGTGACGAGCATGTCCTTTTTTGCGACATTGTTTTTGTTAAGCATAAAACCGAGACATTCTTCGTCAGACAGAAGTGCTTCCGGTGAGATTCCTTCATTGGGAAGGATCAGCCGCATATAACCGTTTCCATTCGTATCGAGAGAAATGGAGTCGAAGGATTCACCACGGTAGAACATGGTGTGATTTTCGGCTTTCATGAAATCACAGGTCAGATCCTTGTCCGGTGCGTGGAAAGTGCCGGATTTGGTAGCCTGTTCATTAAACGGTAAGTCCCATTTTGCGGAATAATTCACCGTGGACACCAGAGCCAGAACGGTCTGCGGATCCAGCTTCAGATCCTGTACAAAATCGGAAAGAAGACCATCGGTCTGTTCGTTGATCCAGGAGCGGTACATTTCATTGTATTTTTCGGATGCCGGATCACCGGTGAACGCGGAAGCGTAGTAATAGGCGGCCAGGTTTTCCAGAACCTTGGAATCGTACTTGCATTTGTTGTTCGTCCAAAGTGAATCGGCGAGGATACAGGTGGCCATCCCATCATTCGCATACGTCACCTCAAAAAGCGACTTGCTGTGGTTTCGGAGGGAATCTATGTCCTTTTCGTGGAGAACGTTCAGGATCTGTTGACGGCTCTGTCCACCAGAGATCTCTGCGGTCATTCCCAGAGCCAGATAGAGGCTGAGAGGAGAGAACACAAAGTTTTCCTTACTGTCCGGTTCCGACATGGCGCTGACGACTTCTTTGAAGTATTCAAAATAGGCTGTCTGGTAGCCGGTCGGCTGTTGTAAAAGCACTTCACGGGTTTCGTGCCAGAGCTTGTACTGTTTGTCAAATTCAGAGAAGGACAAAGCTTTTTCGTCCGGATACTCGGCCATTTCCGGATAGTTCGGAGCGGCCAGGACCTTCGCGGTAGCATGGCTTTCTCCGATGAGATTGCTGACGAATTTCGGAGGGAAAAGCGCCAGAAGCAGTACTGCTGCGGCGACGACGACGGCCACAGAAGAGATGAAGAGGACCTTGTGGCTCTTTTTACGGGGAGACAGATTGGGGATCAGTTTTTCGTCGATCTTTCCGATGGCATCTAATAATTCTTCGTTCTTTTTCATGTTATACACCTTCTTTTTCCAGTAGATCTTTCAGCTTCTTTCGGATCCGCACAAGCTTCATCTTGATGGCGGCTTCGGAGATCTTGTATCTTTCTGCGATCTCTTCGATGGAAAGAAAATACCAGTAACGGTAGAGAAAGATGTCTTTGTCTTTTGTGTTCAGGCTTCGAAGAAAACTCTCGATCAGATCCTTCAGGATCACCTGTTCTTCGATGGCACTGTCTTCTTTTCCGATGCATTCACCCAGTTCATCCAGGCAAAGTGCGGTCTGGCTGCCCTGATATTTCTGTGCATGATCCTTGCGGTACCGGTTCAACGCAAGGTTTCGGGTGATCGTGCCAAGGAAGACCGAGAGGCGGGAAGGGCGGGCAGGTGGTATGGCATTCCAGGCCCGGAACCATGTGTCATTGACACACTCTTCCGAGTCTTCGCGGCATTGAAGGATATTCTGCGCGATGGTAGAACAGTATGCACCGTATTTTTCCGAGCATGCCGTTATGGCAGAATCGTCCCTTGCAAAGTAAAGATCCAGGATCTTTTCGTCTTCCATTTTCCACCCTCGCTTTCGTTCTCTCACTATTATAGACAAGATAGCGATGTAAAAAGTAACACGATTTTCGGAAAAATCAGAAAAACAAGATTGCAAATCTTTTGATCCATACTATAATAATCATGCGCGGAGATTCCGCCGCCAAGCAGTTCGGGTCCGATATCCTGCTTGTAAAACCTAAAACCAAAGGAGCAATTATATGCAAACGATTCGTCGTATTCGA
This sequence comes from Clostridiales bacterium, assembly GCA_017513085.1. GTDB lineage: Bacteria > Bacillota > Clostridia > Saccharofermentanales > Saccharofermentanaceae > Scatonaster. Next base: position 168,419 of record JAFWDK010000015.1, read on the forward strand.
GAGGATTATCGTACTCTCTTACGTAGCGTACCATCCATGGTGACGGTAGCTTTCATACTTTCCGTAGTCTTCATGAACCTCATGGCCAGTAAAGAATTATACCGGTCGGAATATTTCTGTCTCAATTGCGGTCTGGCTTTGTCCTGGATCTCTTTCTTGTGCATGGACTGCATCTGCAAGCGATTCGGTCCGAAAGCCGCCACCAAGATCTCTATTTTGGCTATCGGCGTAAACGTGATCTGCGTAGTTATCCTGAAGCTTTTCAGCATGGCTCCGGGAAACTGGGCGGCTTATTACTCGGCTCCGGATGCAGCAACAGGCGCGCTGGTCTCTTCCGGTGTGGACAGCACTTTCGGCGGTGCATGGTATGTTGTAGTCGGTTCCGCAGTAGCGATGTTTCTCTCCACTCTGGTGAATTCTTCTCTGAATCACTTCATCGGCAAAAAGACCGACAATGGTCATTACAGCGGATTTGCCAAGCGGTCTCTGATCTCGACGGGTATCGCCCAGTGGGTCGATAATTTCGTATTTTCCGCGATGGTATCGCACGTATTCTTCGGTTGGAACTGGACACAGGTCCTGATCTGCTCCACGACATCCATGGCTGTCGAGCTGATTTTGGAAGCTGTTTTTTCACCTGTCGGATACCGTGTGTCCACGCGTTGGGAGAAAGAAAAGATCGGACAGGAATATATCAACCGTATGGAAAAGCTCGCCGCACAGGCATAAGAGACGCACAGAGGTCACGATCCTATGGAACTAGAGAAACTATCCGGATTGGCCCTTGGGAACGAGGTGCGAAGCGGCCACATCACCCCGACAGAAGTCATCGATTATTTCGAAGACCGGAACGTAAAAAGAGATCCGAGTCTTCATGCGTTTACCTATACACGCTTTGACGAAGCCCGTTCCGAGGCAAAAGCACTGGAGATGCGGCTTGCCGGAGGAGAAGAGGTGGGTCCGCTTTGTGGTGTGCCTGTGGGACTTAAGGATTTCCTTCCTTCGAAGAAAGGCTGGACCAATTCCCATGGTGGCGTCCGTTCTTTGATCCGCGAAGACGAAGCCGATTCCATGTTCTATATCGCGGCAAAGGAAGCAGGTGCGATTGCGGTCGGAAAGACGAATGCACCGGCATTTGCGTTCCGCGGAACCTGTGACAATAAGATGTATGGTCCGACGAGCAATCCTTTCGATACACGTTATAATTCCGGAGGATCTTCCGGTGGGTCTGCAGCGGCGGTTGCTGACGGAATGCTTCCTATCTCGGAAGGTTCCGATGGTGGCGGTTCGATCCGTATCCCGTCGGCCTGGTGCGGTTGCTTCGGCTTTAAGGCATCTGTGGGCACGATCCCCAGTATCTGCAGACCGGACGGATGGACCGCGACGCATCCTTATTGCTTCAACGGTGCAATTACGAGAACGGTTGAAGACAGCGCGCTCATGCTCAACTACATGGCGCGGTATAACCCGAGAGATCCGCTGAGTCTGAATCACGGAAAGAAGGACTTTACCGAACTCATGCGCAAACCGATCCGCGATTGGAAGATTGCTTTTACGACAGATTTCGACGTGTTTACGGTTGACGCTGAAGTGGCCCGGATCGTTCGGGAAGCAGCATGGAAGATGGAGCTTGCCGGCGCGAAAGTGGAAGAAGTGCACTTTCATTTCAAGCATAGCCAGATGGAGTTTTCCGAACTCTGGTGCAGAAGCATCAGCATCGATACCGCGATCGATATGGAGCTCTGGAAGAAGGACGGGCTGGATCTGGTACGCGACCACAGAGACGAGATCCCTGAGGAATTCATCTACTGGAATGAAGTGGCGCTTCGTTCTTCGGTCATGGATTATCGTTATTTCAATGAACTGCGCACCGAGATCCTCGATGCCCAGCAGGACATCTTCGATCACTACGATCTGATCCTTTCGCCGGTCACGATCTGCCCTCCGGTCCTAAATGCTACAGATGGCAATACAAAAGGACCGACGGAAATGAACGGACGAAAGATCGAGCCGTTGATCGGTTTCTGCGAGACGTTCTTCGAAAACTTTACGGGCAATCCTGCCGCTTCGGTACCTGCCGGGCTGACATCGGCGGGCCTTCCTGTGGGATTGCAGATCATCGGAAAGAAATTCCGGGATGAAGACGTACTGGCGGCGGCAAAGACCTTTGAAGAGATCTGTCCGTGGAGTTACGACATTCCGTATGCGAGAAAAATATAAGAATGACAGAATAAAGAAAAAGCACCTGCCAGAAGGTGCTTTTTACTATATGAAGATTTGTCCCTCCGGGTTTTCAGACTGCTGCGAAAAGCAAGGAGGCGTTATGCCCGCCAAACCCTAAAGAATTACTCATAGCATAGCGGACCGGACGGATCTTTCCTTGACGGAAAGTATAGTCCAGATCCAGTTCCTCTTCACATGCGCTGGAATTGCGGGTCACGTGAACGAAACCGTTGTTGATCGTGCAGACGCAAACGATCGATTCGATCGCGCCGGCCCCGCCTAACAGATGTCCGGTCATGGATTTGGTGGAATTGATAGAAATCTTTTCAGCGGAATCTCCCATGGCGAACTTGATGGCGCGGGTCTCATACAGATCATTCAGATGAGTCGATGTTCCGTGGGCGTTGATGTAGTCGATATCCGATGGAAGGACAGATGCCTGCTTCATGGCGATCTTCATGGCCATACCTGCTCCACTTCCATCCGGAGCCGGGGAAGTGATGTGGTAGGCGTCGTTGGTCACGCCGTATCCGACGATCTCTGCCAGGATCTTCGCATCTCTACGTCTTGCATGCTCGTATTCCTCAAGCACCAGAATACCGGCGCCTTCTCCTAGTACAAAACCATCCCGGTCCTTGTCAAAAGGACGTGAAGCCAGATTCGGATCAGAACAGGTGGAGAGTGCTTTTAGAGCAGAAAAACCGTTGATTGCGGATGTTGTAATAGCGGCTTCGGTTCCGCCGGCAACGATCAGGTCTGCTTCGTCCAGACGGATGGCGTTATAGGCCTCGCCGATGCAATGACTTCCGGTCGCGCAGGCAGTGGATATATCCATGTTCTTGCCTTTAAGGCCGAACTGAATGGCAATATTAGCGGAGGCCATATTGGTAATTACCAAGGGAATGTAAAGGGGGTCGGTTTTGGCTCCGCTAAGGAACTTCGGAATCTCTTTCTCGTGTTTTTGCATGGCGCCGATGCCACAGCCGACAATAACGCCCATGCGATAGGGATCCTCACGGGAAAGATCCAGACCGGAGTTTTGAAATGCTTCTCTTGTTGCAGCGACAGCATACTGGGAGAAAAGCTCCATACGCTTGGCGGACTTAAAATCCATGAAATCGCGGGCATCGAATCCACGAACTTCGCCTGCCAGCTTGATGGGGGATTCCGAGACGTCAACCTTCGTTATGGGGCCGATTCCGTTGGTGCCGTCTTTCAAGCCCTGCCAGAAAGCGGGCACATTATTGCCAAGCGGAGTGACCGCACCCATACCAGTTATAACTACTCGTCTCGTTTCCATTTCTGCTTTCTCCTATCCTTGCCATTACTTCGCAACAAATCTCTGAAGCATGATTTCGAATAAAGTTTAATCAATCGGTGCTTAAACAGGAACGGGCAACTTCCTCAAAGTATTCAAATTTGGGGAAAAATGAAAAAGCATGAAAAATAGGATAAAAATATACTTTTGCGCAAATTCTGAAATGCCGGAGGAAGGAACGGGAAAGTGTGGTATCATGCTTTCTAGGAGAAAGAACGGAGGAAGAAACAATGGCGTTGTTGACGAAGGGTGCGATCATGCACGCTTTTGAAGAAATGCTCGAGGAGATGGCTTTCGATAAGATCACGGTCTCTGCACTTGTGAAGAGGAGCGGCATCAGTCCGAATACTTTCTACTATCACTATTGCGACAAATATGCACTGCTGAACGAGTGGTTCGGCATGAAGCTTCGTGACATCCGAAAAGATGACGACGACTACGCCGGCTGGCAGAAACGCATCAAGTACTTTTTCCGCATGTGCCACGACAATCCGAGGCTGATCCACCACATCGTGGACTCGCTTTCACGTGAGCAATTAGAGCACTATATCTTCGAGATCACCGATAAAGTATTTATCAGCTATGTCCGCAAGAAAGCCGCGGGCAAAGACGTGTCGGAGAGCAAGGTCCGCGAGATCGCACGCTTCTATACATATGCTTTTATCGGGTTCTTCCTGGAATATATCTGGGATGAGATGGAAGACGATGTAGATGCGAAAGTCGACCACTTAAGTGAGATGTTCGACCGCTTTATCGAGAGCGCGATCCGTTAAATATTTATCATGTAACAAAAACATTTTCTCATGCGCCTTTAATGCAGGAATGCTGAATCGGCTCTTTATGCGCGCTTCATCTTCCGCCAGATCACAAAATACATGGTCGTAAAACAGATGCTGGCGCCGGTGAACTGACTGATGCATTCGGCCCAGAACACGCCGTCTACACCAAGCCCGATGCCGGGCAGAAGCAGCGTCAAAGGTGTGACCAGAAGGATCTTTCTCAGCATGGAGAAAAATAGTGCATGCTTCGGATAATTCAGGGCGACGAATGTGGTCTGTCCGCTCATCTGCAATGCCATGAACGGGAAGGCGAGGAAGTAGATCCTGGCACAGTGGATCGTTAGGCCGATCAGTTCGGGATCGTCCGTAAAGATGCGGATGATCGGTCCGGGAACCAGAAGGATCGATGCCCACATCAGAGTATTTACGGTAAGGCCGCTGAAGAAGATGAAACGGATGCATTCCGAGACACGGCGACGTTCTTTGGCGCCGTAGTTGTAGCTCATGACATTCTGGCCTGCGCCGGTAATCCCGCTGAGAGGAAGGCTCATGATCTCACGGACGGAATTGTTAAGGCTCATGGCGCCTACGTACAGCGTGCTCAGCGTACCACCCCAGCTTTTCAGCATGATGTTTACGATGGCTTGCGTCACACTGGTGGTGACTTTGAACGTGAAGCCGGTTGCGCCGAGCTTGATGAGACCGCCGATCTGTTTTTTGTCGATCAGGAGTCTGGTGAGTCGTAGCGGTGGCCGTTTACTCCGAAGAAAAAGCACTACCCACAGGGCGCTTACGCTCTGGGAAAGGATCGTGGCCAGTGCCGCGCCATGGATCCCCATTCCGAAAGCAAAGATAAAGAGAGGATCGAGCGCGATGTTCATGACGGCGCCGATGATGACGGTCATCATGCCGATCTTCGGGAAGCCTTGCGCGTTGATAAAAGGATTCATACCGAGGCTGATAAGGACCGGGATGGTACCGATCACATAGATACGGAAATAGCCGACGGCGTAGGGCAGCGAGAACTCGTCTCCGCCGAGAAGTTCCAAAAGCCAGGGCGCTGCGATAAAAAGCAATATGGTAAGAGTTGCGCCGATCAGAAGAAGAAGAGTAAACGAAGTACTCAGCATGCGCTGTGCTTTGGCATCGTCTTTTTCGCCACGTGCAATGGTGGCCAGGGTGGATCCGCCGGTGCTGCATAAGTTGGCAAAAGCACCGATCAAAGTGATCAGGGGAAAGCATACTCCGAGGCCTGTGATGGCGTACGTACTGCTGTCTCCCATATGTCCGATGTAGGCGCGGTCAACGATGTTATAGAGAACCACGACCAGCTCGGCCAGCATGATCGGAAGCCCGAGTTTCAGAATGAGAAACGATATTTTTCCTTTTGAAAAATCACCTTTTGCGGAAGAGACTTGGACAGAAGGAGTTGTATCTGTTTTCGGGTCAGTTTCTTTTCGCATCATCTTCTCCATATAGTGACGTTAGTCTAGACATAGGACCGGTCGATCTTGATCACGCAATAATAATGAGGATGCACGCGAAGTACTTCATCATGTACTTTTCTGATCAATTCCCGCTCAGGTAGATCTACGTCGTGAGGCACGACCATATCAAAAATGAGATTGGTATGACTCTCTCCCGGAACCATGCGGAAGTCGTGGATGGTGATCCGGGGATCGATGGAACGGGCGATTTCGCGGGCTTCGTTCTGCAGACGCATGAGATCTTTGTTTTTGGTATCGATAGGGTCCATATGGATCACGGCTTCGCAGTCCAGTTCCCGGGCCAGATCCATCTCGATATTATCGATGCAGTCGTGGATATAAAACATATCCTGGAATGCGGACACTTCCGCGTGGAGAGAAATCATCTTACGGCCCGGACCGTAGTCATGGACGACTACATCGTGGAGTCCGCTGACACACTCGTGAGAAAGAACGATCTCCGAGATCTTATCCAGAAACTCTTTGGATGGCGGGGTGCCGAGAAGAGGTTCGATGGTCTCCCGTGCGGCATTGATTCCGGAATAGAGTATGAAGACGGCCAGTGCGACACCGATATAGGCATCGACCGGAAGATCCGTAAACTTCGTGGAGATCACGGCGAGGAGAACAACGGCTGTAGAGATCATATCATTCCGGCTGTCGATGGCAGTAGCTTTCATGGCGGAAGAATCGATGATCTTGGCCCAGTGGAAGTTGTAGTACATCATGTATGCTTTTACGAGCAACGAAGCCAGAAGGATGGTGATCGCGGGAAGCGTGCAGTCCACCGCCGTCGGATGGATGATGCCCTCGATGGAAGACTTGCCGAGTTCGAAGCCCATGATGCAGATCAGGAGCGAAACGATGAGGCCCGAGATATACTCGATACGGCCATGTCCGAACGGATGGTCCGCGTCAGGTGCTTTGCCCGCGAGGCGGAATCCGATCATGGTGATAATGGACGATCCTGCATCGGAAAGGTTATTCAGCGCATCACCGACGATGGCGATGGAGTGGGTGAGGATACCCATGATCAGTTTTCCGAGAAACAGGAGAATATTGAAGAAGATCCCGCAGGCACCGCTGATCTCACCGACTTTCCGTCGGACATGCGGTTGTTGGGACTGCTTATAGTCAGGTACCAGTTTTCGAATCAGAAATGAAACCATACGATCTCCTCTAACTTGTCCGTCTGTCGATCCCGGCATCGGATGTGCAGGATCTATCCGCATTATTTTACTACAGAAAAAGCACTTGCTCCATGTTAAGAAGAGATCATCCGTGATTTGTTGTAAAATGGTGATATAGATTAACGAAAACGGAGAAAACCATGCTTCCATCTGATGAAACAAAACTGGAACGTCTCGAGCGCCTTAGCGGGCTTTCTTTGTCGATCAAGGAACGAGAACTCCTCGCTTCGGATATGAAGCGGATCATCGACTATATGGAGTGCATAACAAAGCTGGATATTGAAAAAACGCCGGATGTCGTGAATCCTTCTATGCAGACGCCTCTTCGCGAGGATCTGGCGGTGTGTCCGGCCATCGCTTCCGACATTCTTTCCGGGGCTCCGGAGAACGAAGATGGAATGTTCATCGTTCCACGGACGGTGGAGTGAGGTATCGGCATGGAAAGAGAAACGATACTTCACCTTTCTGCATTGGAGCTGGCAAAGGCGATCCGCAAACAGGAAATCACATCAGAACAGGCAGTTGAAGCGGTTTTGGAAAAAACAGATAAAACTGAAACCGATCTTCATGCTTACGTTTCCGTGTTCCGTGAGGATGCTCCGGAGATTGCGCGCAAACGTGATGCCTTCGTTCGTGAAATGCCTGAAGGCACTGAATTGCCGCCGCTTTGGGGTGTTCCGGTTGCAATCAAAGATAACCTTTTGTTGCAGGGGAAAAAGACGACTTGCGGGTCAAAAATGCTGGAAAACTATATATCACCTTACACCGCGACTTGTGTGGAGAAACTGGAAAAAGCCGGCGCGATCGTGATCGGAAAGACGAACATGGATGAGTTCGGCATGGGTGTTTCTACGGAAAACTCCTTTTTCGGACCAACGATCCATCCTCTTGACCCGACACGTGTTCCCGGAGGCTCGTCCGGAGGTTCAGCCGCAGCAGTAGGAAGCGGCAGTGCTTTTGCAGCATTAGGAACAGATACCGGCGGATCTGTACGGCAGCCGGCCGCATACTGTGGCCTGTTCGGTCTTCGTCCTACATATGGAACGGTCTCCCGGCATGGCTTAGTGGCGTTTTCTTCCTCGATGGATGTGGCAGGTCCGATAACACGTTCAAGTCTCGATCTGGCCGCGATCTATAACATTGTTACGGGTGCGGATGATAAGGATATGACCTCGGTTTGCGCGCCTTCTGTGGACCTTTTGGCTATGAAGCAGTATTCGCCGAAGGGGAAGCGCATCGGCATTCCCAAACAGCTTTTTTCGGAAGAGAAGATGGATCAGGAGATCCTGAAAGCCATGAAAATTGCAATAGAAGAATTGGAATCTTCGGGGGCACGGATCGATCTTATCGATATGCCGATCCTTGATTACGCGGTTGCTGTGTACTATATCCTTTCTTCTGCCGAGGCATCTTCCAACCTCTCCCGATATGACGGAATACGATACGGATATCGGGCTTCAGACGTGAAGGACCTGGCAGATCTTTATACGAAAACACGAAGTGAAGGATTCGGGCTGGAGGTAAAAAGAAGGATCCTTCTGGGGAATTACGTACTCTCTTCGGAGCATTTTGAAGATTGCTACAGAAAAGCGGAAAAGGCGAGAGATCAGGTCCGGAGTGCTTTTGACGAAGCATTTTCAGAGCACGATCTGCTTCTTAGCCCTACTTCGCCGATGGTGGCGCCCAAGCTCGGAGAGAGCCTGAAAGATCCGCTGGCGGCGTATGTTTCGGATCTTTGTACGGTGCCGGCGAGCCTTGCGGGGATCCCGGCGGTCAGTATTCCGGTCCAAAGCAGTACAGGTTTCCCTTGCGGTATCCAATTGATGGCCCGTAAGTTCGGCGAACAGGAGCTCCTCGGTGCTTCGTATTTCCATGAGAAGCACTGCACTTCCCTCGAAAGGAGGGGTGACGCGTGAGAGATTTTGAGACGGTCGTCGGGTTAGAAGTCCATGTAGAGTTGAAAACGGAATCAAAGATCTTCTGTTCCTGTCCAACGGCTTTCGGTGGTGCGCCCAATGCCCATATCTGCGAGGTCTGTGCCGGCCTTCCGGGTGCGCTTCCGCGTCTGAACCGAAAGGTAGTGGATCATGCGGTGATGACAGCGCTTGCGCTAAACTGCGAAGTGACCCGGGAAAGCCGTTTTGACCGGAAGAACTATTTTTATCCGGATCTTCCGAAAGGCTATCAGATTTCCCAGCTCTATGCGCCGATCGGACGGGACGGCTATGTAGATATCGAGTATCCGGACAAGAAGGACGGGACTTCGATGCTGAAGAAACGCATCCGTATCCATGAACTGCATATGGAAGATGATGCGGGGAAACTGGTCCACGACCCGATAAAGAATATTACGAAGATCGACTTTTCCCGTTGCGGGGTGCCGCTTCTGGAAATCGTGACCGAACCTGATTTCAGATCCGAAGAAGAAGTGGTGGCCTTCCTTGAACAGTTGCGCATTATGCTGAGATTCCTGGGAGTATCGGACTGTAAGATGCAGGAGGGCTCTCTTCGTGCGGATGTTAACCTTTCTGTACGGCCGATCGGTCAAACGTCTTTGGGAAACCGTACCGAAATGAAGAATCTGGCTTCCTTCCGTGCTGTAGCAAAAGCCATCGGCTATGAAGCGGCACGGCAATGGGCGGTCGTTTCGGAAAGTGGCCGGATCCCTCGCGAGACACGGCGATGGGATGAAGAAAAAGAGATGTCTTTCCCTATGCGTAAGAAAGAGGACGCTTCTGAGTACAAGTATTTTCCTGAACCGGATCTTCCGGCGATACGGATCACGGACGAAAAGATCGAGGAGGTCCGAAAACAAATACCGGAGCTTCCTTCAGACAAAAGAAGACGATATATTGAACAGCTCCGCCTTCCGGCATACGATGCAGGGATCCTGACTTCACAGAAACCACTGGCAGTGCTTTTTGAGCGGACGGCGGAACTCTGCGGGGATCCGAAAGAAGCTTCGAACTGGATCATGGGAGAATTCATGAAGATCCTGAATGACCATGGGAATAGTGGTGAAGATTTCGATTTGCGCCCGGATTCCTTGGGCGAGATCATCCTCCTTTTGCAGAAGGGAAGGATCTCCCGTGCTTCGGCAAAAGCACTTCTGCTTTCTGCTTATGAGGACGGATCGATTCCGGAGAAGGAGGCGGAGAAACGGGATCTCTGGCTGATCGGGGACAAGGAGGTCTTACGCCCGATCGTGAAAAAAGTCTTGGAGGATAACCCTAAGGCGCTGTCCGAATACCGTTCCGGAAAGCTTAAGAATAAACAATTCCTGCTTGGTCAGGCGATGCGTGAAACGAAGGGAAAAGCCGATCCTTCTATACTGGAAGGAGTCTTGCAGGAGTACCTCGAGAGCGAGTAAAATAGTGATACAAAGGGTCCTTGAGGGAGAGCAGGAAGGCGGAAATGGAAGAAAAAGAGAGAAATATCTACGATAGAGCCAAGAGCGCGATCCATGCTTTTATCTTCCGGGAACCCGGTGCATTGGCACAGACGGCATATGACCGTCAGTGGAGAAAGAAGGAGGTTGATGACCGATCCTTCCAAATGTACCGGGAAGCTGCGGAGACAGGGCAGCCTTTTGCATGTTTCAGTGTCGGCCGTTGTTATGAAGAGGGCCGTGTGGTGGAGAAGGATCTTCAGAAAGCATATGAATGGTACCAGAAGGGCGCTTCCGGCGGAGATATCAATGCTTGGGTGGCCTTGGGGAGAATGTTTGATCTGGGTATCTATGTCGACAAAGATCCGCAGCTTTCCCATATGTGGTTAGAGCGTGCCGCCGGTAAAGGGCATCCGCTCGGTATGATCGGAAGCGGTAAACACTATGCCAGCGGAGAGGGCGTTCCCAAAGACCCGAAGCGCGCGCTGGAGCTTTTCGAACAAGCACATGAATTGAATAAAGGCCTGGCCAGCTATGTCCTCGGAGAAGCGATCGGGGACGGGATCGGTTGTGAGAAAGACTATAAGAAAGCTTTTGAATTATTTAAAGAAGCAGACCAGAACGGATATGCTCTGGGAACGTTCAATGTCGGCATGATGCTCGAGATGGGCCTGGGTTGCGATCAGAATAAAGAGCAGGGTTTCGAGTATATTACTAAAGCCGCGGATATGGGTGTTCCGGAAGCGCTCTATCGTCTTGCTTTCGACTATCGGGATGGTTCGGATATCGTGAAGCAGGATAAAAAGAAGAGCTTCGAGTTATTCCTGAAAGCTGCAGACAAGGGCTATATATCGGCATGCCTGGAAGTCGGTCTGATGTACGAGAACGGCGACGGGTGTGAAAAAGACCCGAAGAAGGCATTTCACTACTATGAGATTGCGGCGAATGCAGGATTGCATACTGCGGTGGTCTGTCTTGCCGTGTGCTATCGGAGCGGCATCGGTTGTGATCCGGATCCGGTTAAAGCCAGAGATCTTCTTGAACTCGGAGTCAAGATGGGGAATACACGTGCTTATCACCTCCTGGCGCTGACGCTTTTTGAAGAGGATCCTTACGATGAGCGAGCGGTGAACCTGGAAATGGTGGCGTCCCGAGGAGGTTTCAACCGTTCCTCTATGAAAATGGCGTCTTTCTTCCTTCAGGACGGGGAGACGGGACCGGACAAAGGAAAGGCCGAGTTCTATTATCGTCAGGCGGCCTCTCAAGGAGATACCTTTGCTGCTTTTGAATTGGCAGAGTTGCTGAATACGGAAGAAAACCGTGGCGATGAAAAAGTGCAGAAAGAGATCCGCCGGCTATACCGTTACAGCGCGGATGCCCACCACCCGCTTGCGGCCTACCAGTTGGCCAAAGAATACCTGTCTCCAAAAGAAGAGACGCATTCTCTTGAAACATCGGATTCGGAAAATAAAGTTTCCGGCATGCACGAAGTTTCGGAAAAGGACGAGGAACGTTATGTTCATTACATGAGCATCGCCGCGACCGGAGGAATACCGGATGCTGCCGTGGAAGTAGCCGGCCGTCATTTCTGGGGAGCCGGAATGTCGGTCAACATTCCCGTAGCCAGTGCGCTTTTTAAGTACGCAGCGGATGAACTGGAGTCAGAGGAACTTTCTGCCAAAGCAGCGATCACGAGGATCATTACCCGTTATGAGACGAAATATTGGAATATCGGGAATACGTATCCGAATAAACAGACGAAGGGCGAATTAAAGATGCCTTTGGATCCGAAGAATAAAGAAGAAGCGATGACTTGTCTGGAGCAACTGTCCACCTTGGCGGAGAAGGGAGTGGAAACAGCCAGGATCTATCTTCCGCTGGCGAAGATACTGGTGTTTGACTCGAGGCTTTCCGATCCGGAAGATACAACACTGCTTTCTGCTATCGATACGCTTCCGGAATCGAAGGAGAAGTTCTTTTTCCAAGGACTTATCCATGCATGCCTGCATAAGGAGGATATTCCGGAGTCGATACGGCTTTTCTCGAGGGCAAAAGAACTCGGTGCTTCCAATGTGACGGTCTTCATCGGGAATCTTTACCGCAGTCTGGCTTATTCCGGCCGTAAGATCCGTAAAGAATCCCAGACGGTCCTTCTTGGGAAAGCCAAGGATCTGTACCTGGAGGCTTATCGGAATCAGGAAGTGAAGACTCCGTTGCTTTTCTATTCTTGTGTGGAAGAAGAATCCGAACGGAGTATACGGAAGATGCTCGGGATGATCTATATATGCTCTGCGCTTGCCGTGCCGTTGATCTGGCTTTTGGATATCTGGGAGGAGCGGACACAGCTATCAGGATCTCAGATGCTGGAGAGATTGGAATATGTGATAGCCTGGGTATTGCTGTTTACGATCATCGCTACGCTGATCGTCGAAGTGATCTATCAGGTGTCCAAGATCAAGCAGAAGAAAAAGATGAAAGAGTTATTGGAGAAGAAATAATATATGGCAGTACATGTAGTTTTATTTGAACCGGAGATCCCGCAGAACACGGGAAACATCTTAAGGACTTGTGTGGCAACGAATACGAAAGTGCATATCATCGAGCCGATCGGATTTGAATTGACGCCCAAGTCTCTGAAACGATCGGCCTCAAATCATCTTGAAATGGCCGAATACACGATCTATAAAAACTTCGAGGATTTTGAATCCAGGAATCCCGGCACATATTTTTATATGACACGCTACGGTAAAAAACCGCACAGTGGTTTTGATTTTACGAAGGTGGAAGGAGAGATCTATCTGATCTTCGGAAAGGAAAGCACCGGTATCCCTTACGACCGTCTGGCTGCGCATCTGGATCAGTGTTTCCGCATCCCGATGTCCGGAAACTGCAGAAGCCTGAATCTGTCCAATGCGGTAGCGATCGCTCTGTACGAAGTCATGCGTCAATTGGACTATCCGGATCTTTCATTTTGTGAAGTGCAGAAAGGAGAAGATTTTCTGGAGTCCTTCGACATCCATCCCATCGGGAAGAAAGAAGGGTAGTTATGCGTGATAAAGAGGAACCGGAAGGAGCGGTCGTTTCTTCTGAAAACCAAAATGGATCTGCAAGACTATGGCAAAGTCTGATTGCTTCATTCTGGCTGCCGATCGTGGCAGTCATTTCCGAATGCTGCTTCGCGCTTATGATCGGAAACCGGATAACGGTCAATATGCTGCTCCTTGCGATGAGCATGCTTCTATTCGTCTCCCTTCTGATCCTTCTTGTACCGAAAACGCGATTCCGCGTGATCTCCACAGGTATCTTCACCACGCTTCTTGCCGTTATTTACATTGCGCAGTTTATCTACTACAGGATCTTTTCCACAATCTTCATCTGGGCCTCGCTTCAAGGGAGTAATGCCGTGATCGAATACAACGGTGTGGTGATCTCCGCTATTACCAAAGGCTGGTGGGGCCTTCTGATCCTTATGGTTCCCTCTGTTTTCTACTGGTCGTACGGACGAAAGCTGATCCGGTCGATCCCTGCCAAACAAAAGAAATACAGTATTACGGTGGCAAGTGCTTTTGTCGCAGTCACGCTTCTTGGAACGGGCCTGGTCGTATCTGACCGTAAAGGCGCCGCCAGTCCGAGACGCCTGTATCTTACTGAGTTTTCCCAGGAAGCGTCTCTTCGTGCTTTCGGGCTTCTGCCTACCATGGGTCTGGACTTCCGATACAATGTTCTGGATATCTCCTGGCAGGAAAAATCGAATGTGGACATAAGCGATATTGTTATCGAGACGATCGTACCGCAGGAAACAACGGCGGTTCCAACTGTTTCCCCGACGCCTGTTCCTCCGACAAAAGCACCCGAAGCAACTCCTTCTCCGTCTCCGACACCTTCGCCTTCCCCGACGCCGTATCCGAAAAATGTTCTGGATATTGAATTTGATCTGGAAGAGGATGACAAAGTCTACCGGCACATGAACGAGTTCTTTTCCCAGCGCGAACCGACCACTATGAACGAGTTTACCGGGCGTTTTAAAGGGAAAAACCTGATCCTGATCACGGCGGAAGCTTTCTCCGGATTCGTCATAGATCCGACGTTGACTCCGACTCTCTATAAACTCTCGACGACGGGTTTTGTTTTCAATAATTTCTATACACCGGAATGGTATGTCAGTACTTCTGATGGAGAGTTCGTGGAGACCACCGGACTGATTCCGAAATCCGGTGTGTGGAGTTATACGAAGATTGCCAAAAACTATATGCCGTTTGCTTTCGGCAATCAATTCAAGGCTTTAGGATATCAGACCTATGCTTACCATAACAATACCTACACATACTACAACCGGGACCGTTCGTATCCGGTCATGGGTTATACCTACCGTGGCCTGGGAAATGGTCTGAACGTAAAAAAGCAGTGGCCGGAATCGGATGTGGAGATGATTGAGGATACGGTTCCGGAATACCTTAACGGTCAGCCTTTCCATGTCTACTACATGACGGTCAGCGGTCATCTTCCTTATGCGTTCGGCGACAACCAGATGTCTTCCAAAAACCGGGATCTCGTAAAAGATCTGGACTACAGCAATGGCGTGAAGGCGTATATCGCCTGTCAGATCGAACTTGACCATGCACTGGCGCTTCTTCTCGAAGAACTGGAGGCTGCCGGTGAACTGGAAAACACGGTCATTGCGCTAGGCGCAGACCACAATCCGTATGGCCTGACGGCATCCGAGTATCGGGAACTGGCAGGAAAGAAAGTCACATATCCGTTCTCTTACTTTGAGAATGCGTTTATTCTCTGGTGTGGCGACATGGAAGAACCGGTCGTGGTCGACAAGTATTGCTGCAGTATGGACATAGCCCCTACACTGGCCAATCTTTTCGGGTTGCCGTATGATTCACGTCTTTATATCGGTACCGACATTTTAGCACCGGAACCGAACTATGTGATCTTCGATGACAAGAGCTTCATTAATGACAAGATCATGTATGATGCGGGCAGCCGTAAAGTGACCATGCTTGTGGACGAAGAGATATCTGATGAGTACCTCAGATCCTGTATTGAATATGTGGACGAATTATTCTATAACTCGGCGCATATAATCGATAAAAACTACTATGGATATCTTTTCCCGGACGGAGTTCCCTGGCAACAGGATTGATTTAGGAGCATATTCTGCTCAAGCGCTTCCTCGGATCAGTTCAGGGGATCCTGCTTATTTGTTTCTGTCTTCCGGCCCTTCCGCTGCTTCTTGGCATCAAAAAGACTCTGGTCAGCCTGCATGATCATCTCGGAGGAATCCAGCTGGTCTCCATAGGAAGAATACCCGAAGCTTAAGGTCAGGAGGATTTCTTTGTCCTCTGCGATCAGCGGTGCACGGGCCAGGGATTCCCGTATCCTTTCAGAAAGTGTCTGGGCGCCCTCGAGGTTTGTATCCGAAAGGATCATGGCAAATTCGTCGTTGCCTACTCGGAAGATGTCATCTGAAGAACGGGAACATCTCCGGAGAACATCAGCCATATGCTTTAACGCGACATCCCGATACAGAGGACCGAATTTATTACAGAAGTCGGTAAATCCATCGATATCCATCAATATAATGGAAAAGCCGGTGGAGTATCCACGTCCGCGGACACGTGAGAAGAGCCGCATATTTCTATCAATGCTCGATTCAAAATACCGACGATTGTATAGCCCGGTAATCTCGTCGATCGTGGAAAGCTGAAGGATCTTCGAATTGAGTTCATCACACTGCTTATTCTTCTGCATCAGCTTCTGTTCGGTGTTCTTAGCAGAAGTAATGTCCTGGGAAATGCCCCAGACACCACAAACATCGCCGTTTGTGTCGATCAGAGGATAGATGGATGTGGAGATCCAGACATCGTCTGAAAGAGACTTGGAGTGAAGAAGCTCAACATGCTCTTCGAGACCAACGACGGGGGTGCGCTGACGAATGATCCTGCGCTCTTCTGCACAGATCTTCTCTGCCTGAGAAGGCGCAACCAGATCGGCTAGTTCTTTTCCCACAATAGAGGATGGGGAAGAGTACCCTAAAAGTCTTGCAAATGAGGCGGAACACAGTACGAACTTCCCGTTAAGATCTTTAAAAAACACATAGAAATCGACTTGATTCAGAAAGGCAGAAAAAAGCTGCTCCTTCGAGAGGGACCGGAAGAATTCGGCGTCAGATGATTCGTTTTTCATAGTATCTCCATCTGTACAGATAAAGTCGATCAGAGAAGGGCGATCGCACCGATTACAAAAACGATGAGAAGTGCGATCAGAACGATAATACCGATGATCGTGAAAGTCTGTGCATTGTGTGTTTCGTAGGCGGCAGGGAAGAGACGCTTCGTCAACAGTTTGTACTTATCCCACTGGTCGGAAAACCAGACTGCGATCTTGCGCAGTGTAACGATGACGCGCGTCCCGAATTTCATATCTTTCGTATAAGTCAGCTGTTCATCGGAAAAGTGGAAATAGTCTTTCACTTCTTTCTCTGTCAGGATCGATGCGTTATCGGGAGCCATAGGGCGCTCGTCCGATTTGGAAAAATCGTCATCGATGGAGAAAAAAGCAGATCGCTCATCGACTAAAGTCTCTTTCTTCTTAGGAGCAGCAACGGAACTCTTCATTTTCCAGGCAGGTGCAGATGCGGAAGAAACGTGATGCAATTCTTCCACCCAAGGGTTGGATTCTGTGGCTTTAGGTACCCGAATGGACTGTGATTGCTCGAGATCCTCTTCCAATACTCTTTCCCTGTTTGCCGTCCGCCGCATAGTGTGCTCCTTTAACGTCTTTTCTATTCCCTCAATATATAGTGACAGTATATCACGAATTAGAGAAATATACAGCCAACTGTGAAGAATTGCACGAAATCTTAAAGAGTTTTTTGATGTGTTTGTGCAAATTGCCTTATACTTGAGTTATAATACTATGGAATATCGTTTGTGGGGGAATAATGAATGAATCTGGTTTTCTTTGATCTTGGAGTTTTTCTCTATTGGTCGGAAGAATCTATTGTCAGTAAGAGTCTTGCTTCCAAGGGTGGCGTGATCGTCTCAAATAAGGAAGATTTACGGGCTCTTAAGGATAAGCATGCCGTTTTGGATCCGGAAATCATTGATATGCTGAAAGCGTTGAAGAGTTCCGGTTTCAGCCTGTGTGTTTGTGACAATCTCCCCCAGACACAGATCAAAGAGTGCTTGAATAAACTTGAGATCATAGATTATTTCGATGCTTTTGTCAGTGCCCGGACTGAAGATACGATGGCTAAGGCCTTGAACAAAAAACGTGCGACGGGTGATTTTGCCGTTTATGTCGGTTCGGAAGAAAAGATCATCCGTGCGGCATCTAAAGTTCGGATCCCATCCATTGCTTACGGACAAGAGTGGGCAAGCGTCTGCCCGCTGGCTTTTTCTTCGGCACTGAGCCCTATGGAGATCGAGGAGCAGGTCCGGATAACTTTCCTGATCTTCAATATCGTGGAAAAGACGATCGACAAAAAATCACGCGTGCTTGGTATCGATGGCATCACGTTTGCCGGGAAGAAAGTACTGGCCGATAAGATTTCCCATTATATGGATTTTGTCGGACAGGAAAACATAATCGTCGATCTGGAAGATTACCATCGGGCCGTGGAGGAGAGCTACAAAGGAGAAGATCCGGTCGAAGCTTATTATTTTAACGGATATAATAACGAGAAGCTGATCGATGAGGTCCTTCATCCATACAGGAAGCAGGGAAAGATCGACAAGACGGTATATTGTCTTGATATTTCCAATGATTCTTTTGTGAATGAACGGCACTATACGCTTTCCGAAGATGGTGTCATGATCCTACTGGGAACCATGATGTACAGAGAACCTTTGATGCGTTATTTTGATACGACGGTATATATCCGTGTGGATTATCGGGAAGCCGAGCATCGGGTATCTCTGGTCGATGCGCCGATTTACGGAGACGATCCGTTGGAAGAATATAAGGAGAAGACTATTCCGGCGCAGAAAATGTATGTTGCCAGACATAACCCATTTGAGAATAAGGATTTCATTATCGATAATACGAACTATCACAGACCGTTTTTTATCGTTTGATGCTTCCTTTCTGGGAAAAGAAGAATTAGAATATTATTTGGAAGAGTAAGGGACAAAAGAAATAATAAGATTACTGAAATAAAGGGGTTGTCGTGTCATGCAAAGAGTTTTGATCATCGGATGCGGTAAAGTTGCAAGAGCTGCTATACCGTTGCTTTCCAAGAACTCGGTCTATTTCCGAGAGATTTGCCTTTCCGGTCGTTCAAAGGAAAAGTGTGACGTATATAAGACAAAATATTCCAATGACAAGCAGAAGATCATGACTGCATTTGTCGATGTCCGCAATAAAGAAAAGACCCGTCTGATGGCGAATATTTATCATCCTGATCTGGTCATTAATCTGGCACCTTCTTATCTGAATACAACTGTCATGGAGCTTTGCCTGGATATTGGAGCCAATTATATTGATGCATCTTTATATACTCCGAAGGGTGAAACCATATGTGATATCGATGAGGAGTACTCTTTTGACCAGAGATTCCAGGAGAAAGGTCTGACTGCCGTGATCGGCTGCGGTTTTAATCCCGGAGTGATCAATGCTTTTGCCCAGTATTCTGCTATCAAACTTCTCGACAACATAGATTCTGTCGATGTTATCGATATGAATGCCGGCGAGAACGCCAACCCGTATCTGATGAATACGTCCATGATGACCAGTCTGCATCAGATTTCATCAGATTGCCGCATGTGGTCATCCGGGGAACTGGTCAGTGTTCCGCCGACAAGTGTCAAAGCCGCCTTTGATTTCCCGGAGATCGGCAAGAAAAACTTGTATATGGTCGACCACGAAGTGATCGACGCGCTTAGCGGAGAGCTTCCTGAGGCACAGTCCATCCGTTTCTTCTCTGCTTTTAAAGAGCCTTTCCTTTCTATGGTCAAAGTACTTGACGATCTGGGAATGACTTCTACGAAGCCGGTGGATATCGATGGTCAGCAGATCGCGCCACTGGATTTCCTTTATGAAGTTATGCCACAGCAGGAAGACCTTGCTGCCACTGCTACAGGAAAGAATGGTATCGGCGTGCTTGTAAGAGGAAGCAAGGACGGCCAGGAAAAGAAATACCTGATTTATAGCATGGTGGATCACAAAGAATGTTTTGAAAAGTATGGCGCTTCCTCAACAGACTTCATGGCGGCCGCTCCGCTTGTTGCCGGAGCAGGTCTGATTGCGCTTGGGATCTGGAAGCGGCCGGGTGTACATATGATATCTGAATTTGATCCGCTTCCGTTTTTTAAAGAGATCCAGAAGCAGGGCATGGATTATAAGGTAACTGAAGCCACATCAGACTTAGAAATCCTGACCGAATAAGAAAGCAAAAGTACCATTAATGGTACAGTGACAAGTCCATAATCTAACCATCGAAGTTACATGTGACGATGAATTGCGAGTTTTAGCGATTGCATATGAACAGGAAATGGGAGGAATTGGACGATGTGGTTATCAATAGTTATGATCGTAGGTTTAGTAGGTTTTTCTTATCTTTATTTAGATTCGATCTTCTGCGATTTCATGGATGATTTTTTCGGTGATGACTTGGAAAAAAAGTATATAGCAAGAAACAGGAAAGATACGGCTGAAAGAATACCTCCGATGAAGAACCCCGGAGCCTGATAGTGGAAAAAGACCTGATAATTTCCGGCAGATACCGGCACACAGATGAAAGCATTTTCGTATGAAGAAATGTCAGATCGTATACCGTTCAGATATACGGTCCAGCCCTTTTCGTAAGGGATATTGGTTAGTATCAGGGAATCGGAAGCGGCGAGTACAACAGCGGAGAGACCGTCTTGGGAAAGTTCTTGTTCCAAGACACCGAAATTGGCGCTTTCCGTATATCTGTTCCAATCGAAGGAATTGAGGTATCCGAAGCGCACATTCACTTCCTTTAAATCGGAAGGGTGATCGGACTTTAGATCAAGAGTCAGGAGCTGTCCGGCATTAAATGTACCAAGCCGGATCAGAACGGTTCCGCTATTGAAATATATGGAATCGATAGGGTTATCATTCAGAAACACGTCAACCCGATGAGAACGATTTGGAAGTGTAATGGCAGCATATAACGGATCAGAAAAGAGTGTCGATACTGTGAAGCGGACAGACCCGGCACTGGTAAATTCAGGCGTGGTCGATGCAGTAGTAGAAGTTTGGAAAGGAACACTAGGAAGATAAGGCCATAGTGAATATATCCATTCATTCAATAAAGCAAAGTGATCAGTATAAGGTGTTTCTGTAGAAAAGTTTGCTGCATTGTGGCCGGTAAGCACCATTGAACCGCCATGTCCGTAAAGTAAGTCGGTAATTGGAGATTCGATGGTCATATCAGTCTTGTGGGAAGATGTGTCAGAACCGATCTTCTGCAGGAAAGAAGATGTGCGATCCTGTTTTTCCATCAGAGAAGGAATCTGCATAAAAGCAGGGATAGTTATAAACCCGCATACACTGACGGAAAGGAGGATATGTGCCATGAGGCGCAGTAGAGTTTGTGATAAGTTATTATCTTTTCTCCTTGTGATGAGGTATAGAGAAGCGCAGATCAGAGCAGGTAGCAAGATCAGAGCCAAGATAATGTTGGATACCAGATACAGGCAGAGTGACAGAAGCAAGGAAATAGAAATGAAAGGGCAGCGCGGCTCGCGGAAAGCTTTTTGAACAAGAAAAAGCGATAGAGGAAGCATAGCATAAACACCGCTGACAGGAAAATGAAGAATATAAGAAATGGAGAAGACGGCTATGGTATACAGAAGAGAGAAGAAGAGATGACGGAGCAGGGTATTTTTTTGAAGAAACAAGGACAGCAGTTTTGAAAAGAAGAAAGCGGAGAGTCCTAGACGTAGTGCACTTAGGACAAGAATAGCCTGCGGAAAGACCGATTCCGGAAGTAAACTGAAGGGGATCGTAAGCAGACCACCGAATCCGCGCAATGCTATGCGTGGAAGATTGGTGCCCAGGCCGAATTGAAACGAATAGTTACTGAAATCGGCGTGAAACAGTTTATAGCGGAAAACAGACAGAGCGGCGATCTCTTCTGAGGCGAAGCAAGTTTTTGTATTCAGAAACACTGACGTGAGCTGGAAAAAACAAAACCACAGAATGAAGAAAAGAGAAGCAGACAGAAGAGGAAAACTCCGTTCTGATGCAAACAGGTCCCGTAAAACAGTCCGGGTGTGCTTGGGTTGTGGCGATTGTTTTTCCGACATGATCCTTCCTTATTGCAGATGGATAAGAGTGCATCTTGTCTCTATATAATAACACACAATGTTGAAATACCCGGCTAAATCTGATATATTCATCTTTAATATATTATTCGTTAGTGCACGAGGTTACTGTGGAAGGATCCGCAGAACATAGGGAAGGAAAGGAACGAAAGTGCCCGAAGACAGTATAGGTGCGATATTATTCGACCTAGCCATAGTATTAATGTTTATTCTGATCAACGCCTTTTTCTCGGCAGCCGAGATGGCGGTGATTTCTCTCAATGATGCCAAAGTAAAAAAACAGGCGGAAGATGGCAATAAAAAAGCCAAGAGGATCCTGAAGTTTATCGAAAATCCGGCTAAATTCCTAGCTACTATCCAGGTCGGCGTAACGCTTGCCGGATTCTTGTCGAGTGCTTTTGCAGCAGATAAGTTTTCCGGAAGATTAACATATTTGTTGGATCCGAACGGGAAGTATTCATTTCTTGGAACAGTCTGTACGGTAGGTGTTACTATAATTCTGTCGTATTTTTCGTTGGTCCTTGGCGAACTGGTTCCGAAGCGTATCGCACAGAACAATGCTGAGAAACTGGCTTTCCGCTCTTCTTCCATCGTCCGTGCCTTTGGTACGATCATGAAGCCTTTTGTCCGATTCCTGACACTTTCTACGAATGCAGTACTCAGACTTCTTCATATCGATCCGGAAGTGAAAGAGACGAATGTCACAGAGGAAGAGATCCGCATGATGGTCGATGTCGGTTCGGAAGAAGGTTCTATCGAGGATTCCGAAAAGCAGATGATCCAGAATATCTTTGAGTTTAACGATAAGGATGTTGTGGAGATCATGACGCACAGAAAGAAGATCGTTGCTTTGCCGATCGATGCTTCCTACGATGAGGTCATGGATGTTGCGAGAAACGAAAAATATACGCGTATTCCGATCTATAAGGAAACGATCGATGAGATCGTCGGTATCCTGCATATTAAGGATCTTCTGGGAATCACGAAAGAGGATGGAGAGTTCTCGTTGGAGAAGATCATGCGACCGCCGCTTTTTGTTCACGAGACGAAGAAGATTTCTGACTTGTTCCACGAAATGAAGAAGGGCAAGATGCAGCTGGCAGTTATTGTTGATGAATATGGCGGAACAATGGGTATTGCTACCATAGAGGATATGCTCGAAGAAATCGTAGGAAATATCACAGACGAATTCGATGAGGAAGAGCCGGAGCTTCTGAAGATGAATGATGGAGGTTTCCTGGTGAAGGGCGATATGACCTTAAGCGATCTGGAAGAGGCTATCGGCGTCGATCTTGTGAGCGACGATTATGATACGATAGCAGGTCTTACATTGAGTCTTCTCGATAGAGTTCCGGATCACGGAGAAACGCCGGAAGTGCAGTATAAGAATGTCAAGATTAAGGTAGTCCAGGTCGAAGAAAACTGGATCTCCAAGTTGCTTCTCCATGTTATTCCGGAAGAGAATGAAGACGCTGAGGAAGAAGACGACGAATAATACGCAGGTTTTTCCGGGAGAGCGCAAGAGTGTCTGAGTCCTGCTGATGTTTATACTTCAGATCAATGTGAAGTATAAAACTACGACTATACCCAGAGCGATACGATACCAGCCGAAGACTTTGTAGTCGTGCTTTTTTACGTAGTTGAGCAGTGCCCGCAGAACGAACATGGAAACGGCGAAAGCCACGAGGCAACCGACCAGAAGGACAAGAAGCTCGGTGCCGCTAAAAGAAAGTCCAAACTTCAAGAGCTTGATGAAACTTAAGCCGAACATGACCGGAACAGCCATAAAGAAGGTAAACTCTGCAGCGGCAACACGGGAGATTCCGATAGACAGGGAACCGATGATCGTTGATCCTGAACGCGATGTACCCGGGATGAGGGAGAGACACTGAAACAGACCAATAACCAGAGCATCCTTGAAAGACAGTTCATCGACTGAATCTACACGAGGAAGTTTTCCTTTCCGGTTTTGCTCAACGATGATCAGAAGGAGACCATATACAGCCAGCGCAGTACCGATGATATAGGGGGTCTGCAGATGCGCCTCCACATAATCGTCGAATAACAATGTTACAATTACGCCTGGAATGCAGGCGACAACGACTTTGAACCACATCATGAAGATGTTGGTCTTAATATAGCATTTCTTGCCGGACATGCCAGGTTGTTCTGCATAACCGAATGGCCATAATCGTTTCCAGAAGGTCACGACGACGGCCATGATGGCGCCAAGCTGGATCACGACGAAGAACATATTCTTGAATTGTTCACTCTGGGCCAGAGGAAGGATCGCATCGATCAGGAGCATATGTGCTGTACTGCTGACCGGAAGCCATTCGGTGATGCCCTCCACTATGCCTATGATAATCAGTTTTATCCATTCAAATGCTGTCATTTTTTCGCCACCTTTGGTAATATGGACTCCAGTATATCACAACAGATTCGTTTGGACGAATGAGCCGGAAGGGGAGAGAAGCACTTGAAGAACCGGATCCAGTACGCCATAACTTTTATCGTATTCTTTCTTACGGAGGTCGCCATTGCCAAGTGGGGAACAGGTTTTGTGAGAAGTTATGTCGGAGATATCCTGGTCATTCCGACGATCTATTTCTTCCTTCGCGCCGTTATTTTTGCGAAAGACGGGATCTTCTCGGTATATGTCCTTCCGTTTCTGACCTATGCCCTTGGCTGGATCGCTGAAGTACTTCAGGCTTTTCACTTTGTGGAAAAGATGGGGATCAGCAAGGATTCGCCCATAGGTATTGCCTTGGGCGGTGTTTTCGATCTTCGTGACGGCCTTTGCTATCTTCTGGGTCTCTTTCTGATCGGCCTGTATCTGGCAGTTGAGAGCCTCTGGAGGGAGGACCGCCGCTGGTACTATCCGCTGGCCGTTTTTATTCACTGGACATGGGGCAATGCCCAGACTATGCTCGGATTCTTCATTTATCTTTGGTATCGTAAATCCCGGCACTTCTATTATCGTGGCGTTGTTCGCACAGTCTGGCCATCATCTGCCGGCCTGTCTCTGGGCATGTTTATCTTCACTCCAAAGGAACCATCGCTTGACGACAAGAGTTTGAGCGCGCAAGCCGATCGTGAGTATTGCGAGAGGGTGGCCGTGCATGAATACGGTCATACGATCCAGGCACTACTTCTGGGTCCGCTCTATCTGCTGGTCATCGGTATACCATCTGTTTGCTGGGCAGGTCTTCCCAAATGCCAGAAGATCCGTCAGGACAAGCATATTCCCTACACCAGGTTTTATTGTGAAAAATGGGCATCCCGCTGGGGCGAAAAAGTCACTAAGGATAAAGCAGACTGGAATTGATTATCTCGTTAGTAGATAGCACGTAGATTCCTTTTTTCGAACTCCGACTATCCACGCACGGCAAAAAGTTCAAAAACACGCACAAATTTGTGCAGATTACGGATATTAAAAGGAAGTGCTTTTGGAGTATTATATCGACATAGTTAATCTGTGCAGATATAGGGAGGCGCCCCATGAAGAATGAAATGATCCTTGTCCTCGATTTCGGAGGCCAGTACAACCAGCTCATTGCCAGAAGAGTCCGTGATCTGAATGTGTACTGCGAAGTTCATCCGTACAATATGCCGATCGAAAAAATCAAGGAGATGGCGCCTAAAGGCATTATCTTTACCGGTGGTCCAAGTAATGTCACAGAAGATGATGCACCACGTTGCGACAAAGAGATATTCGAGCTCGGTATCCCTGTCCTCGGTATCTGCTACGGCGCCCAGCTTATGAACTATCTCCTCGGAGGTAAGGTGGCCACCGCTCCGGTCCGTGAATACGGCCATACCGAAGTCGATGTCAATAATGAGACGGCACTGTTCCGCCATGTATCGAGCAAGACTGTCTGCTGGATGAGCCACACCGTTTATATCGCGGAAGCAGCTCCGGGATTCACTGTTACGGCAACCACGAAGGCCTGCCCGGTCGCTGCTGCCCAGAATGTGGAAAAAGGACTCTACTGCGTGCAGTTCCATCCTGAAGTTTCCCATACTGTGGAAGGCAACAAGATGCTCGAGAACTTCCTGAAGCGTGTCTGCAAATGCAAGTGCGACTGGAAGATGGATTCTTTCGTCGAGACATCTATCAAAGAGATTCGTGAGAAGGTCGGTAACGGTAAAGTTCTCTGCGCACTTTCCGGTGGCGTCGATTCCTCTGTAGCGGCAGTTCTTCTTTCTAAGGCCGTCGGTAAGCAGCTCACCTGTGTTTTCGTTGATCACGGTCTTCTCAGAAAGAACGAAGGTGACGAGGTCGAAGCAGTATTCGGTCCGGAGGGTCCTTACGACCTGAACTTCATCCGCGTCAATGCCCAGGAGCGTTTCTACAGTAAGCTCGCCGGTGTTGAAGAGCCGGAGAAGAAGAGAAAGATCATCGGTGAGGAATTCATCCGTGTATTTGAAGAAGAAGCAAAGAAGATCGGTGCGGTCGACTTCCTCGTCCAGGGCACCATCTATCCGGACGTGATTGAATCCGGCCTTGGCAAAAGCGCTGTCATCAAGTCCCACCACAATGTCGGTGGTCTTCCGGACTGTGTCGATTTCAAGGAGATCATCGAGCCACTTCGTCTCCTCTTTAAGGATGAAGTAAGAAGAGCCGGCCTGGAGCTCGGTATTCCGGAGAATCTCGTTTTCCGTCAGCCGTTCCCGGGTCCGGGTCTGGCGATCCGTATCATCGGCGAAGTGACTGCCGAGAAGGTCCGCCTCGTACAGGATGCGGATGCGATCTTCCGTCAGGAGATGGCAAAAGCAGGTCTCGACAGAAATGCAAACCAGTACTTCGCAGCTCTTACCAACATGCGCTCCGTCGGCTGCATGGGTGATGAAAGAACTTATGACTATGCATGCGTTATCCGCGCGGTCACCACGACCGACTTCATGACAGCCGAATTTGCCGAACTCCCGTGGAGCCTCATCGGAAGAGTCTCTTCCCGAATCGTCAACGAGGTCAAAGGCATCAACCGAGTCCTCTATGACTGCACCGGGAAACCACCGGCCACGATTGAGCTTGAGTAATGGAAAATCCTTTGAAAGCCCCTATTTGTGGGACTTTCATTTTTCTGTGTTCCCAAAATGTTCCCAAGACTCATTATTTGGGTTAGTGAAGGCTGTTCGCAATCTCATCCTTGATGTTATTGTTGTACGTCTTCAGATCATCCTCGAACCGATGCTCAAAAGCATCGATCGAGAACTCGCTCTGATCATTCATGTTCGTGTAGTGGCGAAGAAAATCGTTGATCTGACTTACGATCACACTGAACGAACTTACTACTACATAGTAAGTAATAGATAAGGACCCATCCGGCATCTGCACATCCGTATATACCTTTGCACCCAGTTTCCTGAAATGCTCAAACTCAGCCAGAAACTGTGCGAACAGTTTCTGGGCATCCTCTTTCGGTGGATTAAGTAATTCGTTGACCTTGAAAGTAAATCCGTTGGCCAGACAACCTACAGAAATATGCTTGGAACGTGCAGATAACGAGAATCCGGATTCTACCACCCTGCGTAGAAGTCTTACGATATCCGAAGTGGTCTCCGCATAAGAACCTTTGTAAGAAGATACAGACTTCTTGTAGAAACTTCCGATCTCTTCTTCCTTACTTCTATAGTAATCACGAATGTCAGATACGAAATGTGACTTCCACACTTCATACTCATGTTTCTTCAACTCTTTTTCCGCCTTTTCCAGTCCACTATCTGAATCCAGGGAATCTTTCTTATCCTTCCACGCAGCCAGAAAACTCGTGAGAGGTTCCAGCTCTTTGTCAGAGTCATCGAAAACGATGGAAGTCTTTCCGTTCCCTTTTTCAATCCTGATGCCGTAGTTCTCCTCCAATTCAAAAAGAACGTACATTATGTCGGCAAATGAAGAGATATCAATATCAGAGATAGCTTCTATATCTATATTCAAAGCCTCGGCTAGCTTGGAACGGATATCTGCCTTGGGTGCCATGGCACCGCTTTCATACTTTCTTATACGGGAATCTGCGGTTGCAGCCGAGAAACCTACCTTCATGCCCAGTTCCTTCTGGGAAAGGTCGTTCAAAAGCCTGTACTTCTTGATTTTGTTACCCAATTTCATATCCTTGAACACCTCGTTTGTATGCAAACTGTGCCTCCATTATAGCACGTCAGACACAAAATGGAAGACCCCAAAGATAAAACAGATATAAAAATGTATCTAAAAGTGTTGACAGGCGATATTAATGGATGTAATATATCGTCAACAGACACAAAAATATGTCTACCACAAAATCTAACAGGAAGGAGGTAAAGCCTATGAACAAGGAAAAAGAACCACTCTTTATTGGAGTAGACACAGTGATGTTTGATCTCGGCGTATCGCGGGCCAAGGCGTACGACGTGATCAAGGAACTCAACGCACAGTTGAAGAAAGAGCATCCCCGAGCCATCGTCGTGGCGGGGAAAGTAAACCGCATCTGGTACGAAGAAGCTTGTCTGAAAGGAGGTGATTAATATGGCAGTTTATAAAGATAACGGTAAAGGATACGACGGTAAAAAATGGAAAGTCTCTTGCTACTTCACTGATTGGACCGGTGAACGCAAGAGACACATTAAGAGAGGTTTTGATACAAAGAAGGAAGCTCTCGAGTACGAGCATGTCTTTATGGCGAAGACATCCAAAGATATCAATATGAGTTTTGATTCTTTTATAGATCTCTATATGGACGATGTGAAACCGCAACTGAAGAAGAGTACCCTTGCGAATAAGATCAAGATCATCGATATGCACGTTCGGCCTTACTTCAAGAATCTAAGCCTTTCAGAGATCACATCAACACATATCCTTCAGTGGCAGAACGAGCTTCTTCGGAAGCGGGACGCAGACGGTAAGGGATACTCCGAGACGTATCTTCGGACGATCAACAACCAGCTGACAGCAATTTTCAATCATGCTGTCCGGTATTACGATCTTCCGAAGAACCCCTGCAAGTCTTTTAAGAAGATGGGAAAGTCCAACGCCAAAGAAATGCTCTTCTGGACGAAGGATGAATACCTTAAGTTCGCGGGTATCATCAAGGACAAGCCGATGTCGTATTACGCCTTTCAGATTCTTTTCTGGACCGGGATCCGTGAAGGAGAGTTGCTGGCGTTGACACGGGCAGACTTTGACCTCGAGAAAAGAACTCTGCGGATCAACAAGACGTATCAGACGGTGGACGGCGAAGAGATGATCACATCCCCTAAAACCGAGAAGAGCAACCGTACGATCGAACTTCCGCAATTTCTCTGTGACGAGATGCAAGATTACTTTGATTCGATCTACAAACTCGACAACAACAGCCGGCTCTTTCCTTTCAGCAAGTATTTTCTTCTTCACGAGATGGATCGGGGAGCAAAGGCTGCCGGCGTAAAACGGATTCGGATCCACGATTTGAGACATTCGAGTTGTGCACTTCTGATCGAACTCGGGTATTCACCGATCCAGATTGCCGAAAGATTGGGTCACGAATGCAGCACCGTAACAGAGCGGTATTCGCACTTGTATCCGTCGGTACAGAGAAAAATGGCCGACAAACTAAACGAAACCTTTATGACACCGAAGGAGGCTTGATTATGGGAAAGTATTTCGGGAACACCAAGAAGCAGAAGCGGCCCGTGAAGAAGAGAAAGAACGAGAACAACCGGCACAGAAAGGTCATCGTGAACTTTCGGGTCAGCCCATGTGAGAAGGCGTTGATCGATGCCCGCATAGCTCAATCCGGACTGATGCGATCGACATATTTCATCGAGAGCTGTCTCTACCAGAAGGTTCTTGTAAAAGGAAACATCCGCTCCTTCTCGGCTATCAGAGTGACACTTCAGGAGTTATCCGAAAAGATCGATCGGAATCCCGATCTGACACAACTGGATCCGGTCGACGCGGAGCGGATCAGGATCATCCTCCAGATGATCGATTACCTATTCGAAGGGAGGTGAGAACATGACACAGAGATCGTATGAAGACCGTATTGCGGAGATTCAAAAGAAGCAGGAACAGCTCGAAGCGCAGAAGCGGGCGCTTCAGAAAAAGCAGTCCGAAGAGGATCGCAAGAAGCGCACCAGACGGCTGATCGAACTTGGCGGAATCGTAGAGTCGGTGCTCGGAAGACCGACCACCGACGAAGATAAAATCCGACTTCTGAATTTTCTAAACCGTCAGGAGAAGAACGGATGCTTCTTCACCAAAGCGATGAACGAACAGATCCCCGGAGGTGAGAAAAGTGTTGAAGGTTAAGAGAACCCTACCCCATTCCCTTAACTTGTTAAGGGCGCACTTATATGTGGGCGGAGCCCACATCCAAGCGCGCTCTCCGAGGGGACTTATGCAGCCGGCACCAAAGGACTTTGTCCTTGTGGAATCCTACAAGGAAGCTTCGCTCCTTGACCTGGACCAAGTTTCACTTGGATGGAGTCCTGCGGACGGCGCTTTATCTCGCAACAGCACATCACAAGAAAGGAGGCATGCTTTATGTCAATATACCATTGCTCGATAAAGATCATCAGCCGTGCGGGTGGCCGATCCGCTGTGGCTTCTGCGGCATACAGATCCGGCGAGAAACTGTATAACGGCGAGACCGGCATGACGCACGACTTTACCCGTAAGGGCGGAGTCATTATGAGTGAGATCCTTCTTCCGGAAAATGCACCGGAGCGGTTTTCGAACCGTGAGGTTCTGTGGAATGAAGTCCAGCAGATCGAAAAGAGATCGGATGCACAATTCGCACGTGAGATCGAAGTCGCTCTTCCATCTGAAATGGCAAGAGAGGATCAGATCGAATGTGTCCGGAGTTATATCCGGGACAACTTTGTTTCCGATGGCATGATCGCTGACTGGGCACTTCATGACAAGGGAGAAGGAAATCCTCATGCACACATCCTGCTGACTCTCCGAGGACTCGACGAACATGAGAAGTGGCTTCAGAAACAGAAGACGGTTTTTGCTAACAGTAGAGATGAAAAAGGACGACCGGTATATGATCCTTCTCTTCCGTCCTATGATCCGAAAAACAAAGAAAAGACTTCGAAGTATCGGATACCGCAACTGGACAAAGACGGGAAACAAAAAGTCCGTATCCGTGAAGGAAAAGGAACTGAATACCTGTGGGAAAAGATTTCAATTCCCGCGAATGACTGGAATGAACACACAAAGGCAGAACAGTGGAGAGCATCCTGGGCAGAACACTGCAACCGATATCTCAACCCGGAACAGATGATAGATCACAGAAGTTATGAAAGACAGGGAATAGAAAAGGAACCCACTATCCACGAGGGAGTCGTGGCAAGACAGATGGAAAAAGAAGGAAAGAACGCAGAAAGGTGTCAGATCAACCGTGAGATCCGGGAACGGAATTCGATACGGGAACAGATAAGAAAGATAGCATCGGAGATCACGAAACTGGTCGCCGAGAAAGTGAGGAACATATATGAACGATATAAGGAATTTAGAAGAACTATTGGAGATCCTGAAGGCTCAGGAAGAGATGCAGGAGATCCTGGAAAAGCAGCAGGCGGAAATCGAGGAACTCTATCAGATAAAGAATTCCTTGGAAGAGCAGCTGGAAGAATCTCTGCAATTAAACGAGCAGCTTACGAAGCAGAACAGGAAATTGCAGGAACAGATACACGAATTGCAAAACTAAGAGAAGCGATACACAAAAAGGAGGTAAAGATCCATGAACGATTCAGAAAACTTCAAGACAGAAGATCTTCTCGACATGATGGAGAAGATGCAGGACCAACTGGGAGCACAGATACAGAAATACTCCGATGCACTCGAGACGATATCGAGTCTTTCCTCGGAGAACTTGAAGCTCAGGAACGAGCTTCAGAAGAAAAGCGATACCATAGTCTCTTTGAACGGAAAGATCGAGACGCTGAGCAAGAGCGATCTCAATCTGAAGAAGAGCAAGGAGATACTCGAAGCAGGGATGAAAGCCAAGAGCGAAGCCGAGGATATGAGATCAGCTTGTGAGGAAGAGAGAAAAACTCTTAATGAGAAAAAGTCAGAACTGGATGCTCGGGAGAGGAAAGTAAGCAGTTGTGAAGCGAACCTCTCCCGAGAGATCACTACAAAAGCTGAAGAAATCACAAAAGAAAAGAGAGAGAGCCTCGAACAAGAGTATAAGAAACGTAGAAATGAGATGGAAAGCAGTTACGAAAAAAGAGAATCTCTTCTTTCCAACCAATATAAGAAAATGACCGTAGCACACAAGGCCGAATTCACGGCCTTGCTACTCTACGGTCTGATATCCACAGTGATGCAGGTCCTGACTACACCAATAATAGTCGAAGAGTTTATTTCTTTCTTCCGCGGCTTGTGGAATGGAGTGACAGGTTATTTCCACCTTGCGAATAACGCAGGGAAGGGTATGGCCAGTATTGCAGACTATATCTCCAATCCTTCCGCTTCCACGATTCTACACGGACTCCTGTATATAGTCGTGACCGGAACGATAATCGGAGTAGCCGGACTCGGAATACTCTACATTGGTTTCGCATATTGGGACTATTTGCATGAAAGTCTATGGGACAGATATACGGTGATTGCCATTGTTGTGATTCTTGCCGTTACGCTCTTTCTTTCGGAAGAGTTCTCAAGCATGCTACCACTAAATCTACTTCTGATTCAGATACTGGTGTTCCTTGTATATTCAGGAGTAAGAGCGTGGATACATCACAAGAAAGAGACTGAGAACTAATTACAGAAAAATCATTTCAGTTATGATTCTAGAAACTCTCTTGACAAGTAATTAAGAGATGTTTTTTATAGAATATGACGATGGTTTTATGGGGGTAGACATGTTTCGAATAGCGCTTTGTGATGACAACCGGTCTTTTTTGGAATATGAAAGTGTAGTAATTTACGACCATTTGACTAAGAAAGATGTGCTTAGTCAATGTGATACTTTTATATCTGGGGAGGAACTTCTGGCAAAGGGCATACTTATCAAGAATTATGATTTGTTCATTTTGGACTATGATATGGATGGACTTACCGGATTTGAAACCGCACGGAAAATATACGATATATTTCCTGAAGCAAAAATAGCTTTTGCAACCAATTACTATGACTTTACCCGAGAAGGTTATAGGTATAACGCAGTACGATATCTTGTTAAGCAGGAGAAAACATTTGCATCTGAACTAAAAGAGTGCGTGGATCTTCTTTTTGAAAAGGAGCCTAAGAAGACAATCGTTATTGAATTACGCGATGGAAATAAAGAACTTAATATCGATGAAATAATGTATATTAGAAGTGATAAGCATTATATCAGGTTTTTCATCAAAGACAGGGATTCGACATATTTTGAGCGGCGATGCAGCCTCGATGACATCCAAGCAGAATTACCTCAATACTTCGTCAGAATTCATCAACGGTTCATAATCAATCTTAAGTACGTAGATAACATTCAGCGATATGAGTTAACAATACCGAAGAGTGATGGCAAACCGTTAAAGTTTCCGATTTCGAGAAATAGATACGATGATGTTAATGAGAAGTATTGTTTGATGAAGGGAAAGTTCTAAATGATCTACAGCATTATAAATACAGTTGGATATGTTATTTTGGCTCAAATATTCTGCTCGGCCTTTATTGAGAGAGAAGAGATGTCTGCATTCTTTAGTGGGATGACTACGATTCTCTGGATAATGCTGGGATCTGCTGTTTCTATTCTTTTGGAAGAAGTGCTGGTTATTCGAATCATTTTAGCTATTATGCTTAACATTCTGTTCTTTTTGATTCTCTATAAAAAGAACAGATTAGTGAAGACCATAGCTGTTGCAATATTATTCTATGTGACGGGATTGTCCTGCGAGATTCTTGTGGTTGCTATTCATAAGTATTTTGATCCTGAATTAAAGATTGAAAAACTGATGGATAGCAAAATATACGTGTACATGGGTGTTGTAAGCCAGTTTATGGAACTTATCGTTGTTTTTATCATTCGGAAAATCTTCCGAAAAGTGAGAACTGCCAAAATAGAATCGAAATTATGGATGATCTATACTATTTTCCCTTTGTATTCTGTAAGCTTAGTTGTCCTGTTAGGGTATAGCTTCGATGGCCCTATCAGTTTTTCTCAAGCCAATGCGTTTACATATATAGCGAGTTCACTTTTGCTGATAAACCTGTTCATATATTGGTTTATACAGCAAGAATCAAGACGAGCTCTTGATGCGCAGAAAAATGATATTGAAATAGCTCATGCTGAGGGTATTGTTCAGTTATACGACCAAATAACTAAAGAACGCGATGTTCTGGGGAAACGGGAACATGAATTTAAGAATACAATTTCTGCGCTTCAGGGGCTATATGCAAATAAGCAATATGACAAAATGGGGGAGATTCTCGGTGTTCAGAATACCGAACTGATCAACAATACCAATGTGTTTGAAACAGGAAACCGGCTGATAAACACGATTCTTAATACGAAATATGTTGAGGCAAGGGAAAAAGACATCACTTTTAGGTTTGTTATTAATGATCTCTCAAAGTTGATAATCGCAGATCGAGATTGTATAGTGATTCTTTCTAATATGATCAACAATGCTATCGAAGCCGCTGAGAAATGCCCTGAGGGAAAAAGAATCATATTCGTCAAAGCAGTAATTGAGGGCGGTAAGTTTATCTTTGCTTGTCGGAATTCGTACATAAATGACCTCGATCCGGAAATGAGAAGTAAAAAGAAAGATGTAGTGTCTCATGGGTATGGGATAGAGAACATAAAAGAAGCAGTAAATCGTAATAAAGGAAGTTGTATCTTTAGTAAAGAGGGACAGGAATTTGTTGCAGTAGTTATTCTTCCGATAGGATAACTACAGGCAGTAACTAGTCTCTCTAGAAATGAATATAAAACAAGTATAATTCCGGCTAAACCATCCCGGATTAGTGCAGTTCTTGCCAAATTTTGACCATACTTGCCAAATGCTGTTTTTTCTATTCTATTCGTCAAAATCATGTGCTATACAGTACTTAGATTTAGATGAAAGGAGAAGCAAATGGAGCAGGTTGCGACGAAAATAGTGATTAAGATGGTGTCAGCTGATTTAATATCAGAAGAAGAATCTGATCTTTATAACTATGGTGTTCAGGTTATACTCGAAAAGGTCATTTCCTATGCCATCTTTTTTGTGTTGGCTATGATTATGCATAAGCTCTTGGAAATCTTACTATTCTTCGTTTCCTTCTCAATTCTCAGGAAGTATAGTGGCGGTATCCATTGCAAGACCTTTAAGTCTTGTTTGATTATTTCTGCCCTTGTGTCTTTTTCTGGTATGATGCTTCTGCCGATTGTTGAACATAACATATTATTATATCAAGGGGGGGTTGTGATGTCAATAGTTGTTTTGATTATTCTTGGCTCTATCAACAACCCCAATATAGATTGGAGCGATTGCGAGTATAAAAGTGCAAGACGGTTGTCCAGAACGATAACAGTTTTCGAAACATCTGTTTTGCTCTTGTTGGCAGCCTTGCATACCTCGATCAAAATTCGGTTCTTTATCAGCTACGGAATTGTAGTTTGTGCAATTTCAATGCTGTTAGAAATACGAAAGAGGGGAGGTATAGCATATGAAGAATGCAGAGAGACAGATCTTGAAGGCGGTGAAAGCAGCTGCAAAGAAGCAGACTGATCCGAAGATTCCGGGATGTTTGATTCTTTATCACCAGCCGAAGAGACCGAAGAAGTAAGTTGATATTAATCAGAGAATAAACGAATTCGACATACCAAACTGCTGACAGAAGAAGAGTAGTTACGGAATGATATTCAACAAATCTATTTGTCAGCGTTTGGTGTATCGATGGGACTGGAACTGTATTTGAAATAGCCGTTAATTCTAATAAGGATATATTGGAGAATTGAAGAAGAAAGTATATCTATAGTTGCGAACTGCTATATAACCGATGATTCGTACATTTAGTTGAATAGAGTATTACTTACTGGCGATATTCTGATTGTACAAAGTACGATCAGAAATTATTGCAAAAAGAAAAAGGAGTGTGATTATATGAAACAAGTTAGGTGTGTTTGCAGTTTTCTTCTGTCTATTGCTATTATTTGTTTCTTCTGCAATACTTCTAGTGTTCGAGCTTCTGAGAAAGAACTGCTGCAACTAAGAACAAATAACAGTCAAACTTATCTTCAATCAGATGGAAAGTATAGAACGGATATATATGGTGCGGACAAATACTATGAAGATAGCGGAAATCTTGTAGAGATAGACAATACAATTGTTCCTTCAGATGATAAAGACTGTCTTTATATGAATAAGGCCAATTCCTACACTTCGTATTTTAATACGTATTCCACTGATAATCCAATGATTATACTTCAGTACAAAGATTATGATTTGGATATTACTCCAGCGTTTTTAGATTATTCACAGAACGATATAAGTCCAGTTTTATCAAAAGATTTATCAAAAACGCAAGATCAAGAAACATGTGAATTTGAAAGAATACTATCTAATGACAATAGATCAGTTTGGTATGAAGGAATATTACCAAACGTTGATTATGTTTATACTGCGCTCCATGACGGGGTAAAGGAAGATATCATTTTACGAAGTAACGATGCGCCTCTTGAATACTCTTTCCTTTTGAATACTACAGATAATCTATGTTTTCAGGAAGAAGAAGGTTCACTGTATTTAGTTGATAGATTATCACATGCTCAAGTATTTGAAATGCTAAATCCTTACATGGAAGATGCTGAAGGAAAATCCTCAACAAATCTGAAATGGAGAATTGATACTAGCAACAAAAAAACGATTCTGACAATAGATATCGATGCTGACTTTCTAAAATCGAATACTACTGTCTTTCCGGTACGAGTAGATCCGACATTTATTACTAAAGGTACAAATTATACTTCTGATACCTACGTATCATCCAATAATTCCTCAACTAATTATGTTACAAACGAATACCTTAGAACTGGAAAGGATACCCCTTATGGAGTACGTCGTTCGTATATTCGTTTTAAACTACCATCCGGCTATAAAGCTAATGGCATATCTGCTGCTTCGTTGCAGTTGACTTTGTATTCAAAAGGGTCGTTAGCGATTAATCCGCGTGTTCACGTAAGCCTCGGATACTGGAAATCAAATCAAATAGTATATAACCATTCGACAAATACCAATAATAGGAATAATGATGGCTTTGGAACATCTTCTATATCTCCGACAGTATCGGGCAACACATACACATTCAATGTGTTGTACACCATTCAAAACAATTATAATCAAGACTATTCCAATTATGGATTTGTTATTACTGATGCAACCGAAAGCAATACAAATATCTGGGCAACGTTCTATTCATCGGACTCGTCTAATACACAATATATACCAAAACTGTCAATAACTTATTCAACTGTAACACCGGCAGATAATGTTTTTGCTGGGCATTGGAGCGGAAGTGCACCATATACATTTGATGGGTACACGAACAATACAAATTCATATGTATATAACGCTTTTTCAAACTGGAGTGGCATAGATTCCAATGTGATTATGGGAACTCTTTATTCGGGAACGTCATCACAGTATCGGAAAATTCGAATTCAAAATAGTACCAGTAGTGATATGATAGATTTATATGCATTAACATTATTTTACAATTCGTCAGGATACGAAGTGGACGAGAATAGCACATGGACTTATGCTGTTATTTATATCAATAATCGTTCAGATTCGATTTTTTCACCTCTTCATAGTGACACTAAGGAGGAAATAGTCACGCACGAACTTGGTCATGCACTTGGCTTGGCTCATCATGCAAAAATCAATGAATATTTTGCTGCGGATCCAACTGTGTGCATAATGCAACAATACGAATTTTACTGCTACCCGAAACCAACGTCACACGACAAGCAGACGTTACAAAATAAGTATTGAGGAGAAGAGTTATGAATAAAGTATTATGCATATCCGTCGTTCTTGCATCAACTATAGTAATGACGTCATGTTCGAAAACTGAGTATTCTGTCAACTCTTTAACAGACAGTACAGAAGCTGTGAATGTATCGAGTTTGACGCCAGAAGAAAGATC
Source organism: Clostridiales bacterium (assembly GCA_017513085.1). GTDB lineage: Bacteria > Bacillota > Clostridia > Saccharofermentanales > Saccharofermentanaceae > Scatonaster. The sequence continues at coordinate 206,197 of JAFWDK010000015.1, forward strand.
ATCGACAAATGAGAAAGAAGATTATAATGCTCGACTTCAAGGAGCGAAAATCGTATCACATGATGGGAAAATGAGCTCGGATTTCTTGATTCGTAGTTTAGAAGACCTAGAATCTAAGAGTGACTGTATCATTATAGGTACTGTTATAGAAAAAGAGCAGTTTCGAGATGAGGATCCTGAATTAGTGGAGATGGGCATTCAAAAAGGTACAACGACAAGTGTCGTCCGGGTGGAGAAAGCATATTTAGGGAATGATGTACGAGAGGGAGACCTAATCAAAATTGAGGAATTCTGCTATATGTATGATGATGACAACGGGACTACAATTCTTTCAACGCTAGGTCCATACTATCCAGCAAAAAAAGATAGTACATACATTCTTTTCCTTTCGAGATTTGAGGGAGGACATGCTCTGTATACACCGACATCAAGATGGTATGGAAAATATCCATGCAATGATCAAATTATTCAAAAAGCAAGGGATAACGAAGAAATTGATTCTACTGAGATTGAATATTCAAAATCTGTTTCAGTAGACCAATCTCTGGTTAGAGATATTTACATAAAGTATGGCAACTAGTTATACCCTTCCACAATAATGTAGCACCAGTATTAATTAAAACTTTCCCCATTCGCCGTACTATACAAACCGGCGAAATTGATGCCTTTTGATACTTGAACAATAATTGTTCGCCAATAGTTCCTTGAAAAACAGCGGTTTTACCGCTTAAACAACGGTTCTCATGCCGGAAAA